>NZ_SRSR01000002.1:0-688140 GCF_004792275.1 Mesorhizobium sp. M4B.F.Ca.ET.143.01.1.1 | reverse complement strand
AGGCGTATGACGCTTGTCCGCTGCAGCGCCGCGCCAACCAATCCGCTTGGCGCTGCAGCGGACTCATAGGGGGAGAACTGTTACCTATGTATCCGGTCCATTCTGTTACCCATCTATCGGCTGGACACCGGCAGGGCGATGAGGGGCGGCGCGACCTCAGGTTTTGGCCACATCAAAAGCCGATCAGAGGCCGTATAACCGCTGTACATTTCTCCTTGCCTGCAAGGCTGGCGCTGCCCCTCATCCGGCTGCCGCCACCTTCTCCCCGTTGAACGGGGAGAAGGGAGAACTACACCAGCGGCTTCAGCGCCACCCAGAGCGAGCCGCCGATCAGGCCGAGGAAGATCAGCCAGCCGACCTGGTTGTTCGACTTGAACAGCTTGAGGCACTGATCCGGATTGTTGATGTCCAGCCTCGCGATCTGCCGCGCCATATGCGCGCCGGCGGCGATCAGCCCGGCCAGCGCCGGCATCGGCGCCTGCGCCGAGGCGAAGGCGATGGCGAAGCAGACAAGCGCGCCGCCATAGAGGCCGACCAGCCAGGTCTTGGTGTTGTCGCCGAACAAGCGCGCCGTCGAGCGCACGCCGACGATGGCGTCGTCTTCCTTGTCCTGATGCGCGTAGATCGTGTCGTAGCCGATCACCCACAGGATCGAGCCGATATAGAGCATGATGGCCGGGCCATCGAGATCGCCGAACTCGACCGCCCATCCCATCAGCGCGCCCCAGGAGAAGGCAAGGCCGAGCACGAATTGCGGCCAGTCGGTGATGCGCTTCATAAACGGGTAGACGGCGACGATGACGAGTGAGGCGATGCCGAGCGGTATGGCGAAGCTGTTGAACTGCAGCAGCACGACTAGCCCCACCAGCGCCTGGATGACCAGGAACACCCAGGCCTGCCGGCGCGTCACCTTGCCGGCCGGCAGCGGCCGCGAGCGCGTGCGCTCGACCTGGTTGTCGATGTCCTCGTCGGCCAGGTCGTTATAGGTGCAGCCGGCGCCGCGCATGGCAACCGCTCCGACCAGGAACAGCAACAGGTACCAGGCTGACGGCAGCAGGGTCAGCAGCGGATCCGTCGGGCGCGGATAGGCGCTTGCCGCGAGCGCGGCCGACCACCAGCACGGCCAGAGCAGCAACTGCCAGCCGATCGGGCGATCCCAGCGCGCGAGCTGCGCATAGGGCCAGAGCCCGCGCGGCAGCGCGCGGTAGACCCAGTGACCGCTCGGCGCATCGGCGACGCGGCCCTGGGCCGCTTTCGACTGGATGGTTTCCATCGTGCTGGAGTGGCAGCAGCGGTGAGCGCCGTCAAGCGGCCGCGTTGTCGCTCAGCCTGTGAAGACATCGTGGCTGGCGAACCACGCTTTCGCCACCTCGATGAAGGCCAGCGCCGCCTTCGACAGGCGCTGGCGCGTGTCATGGGCGAGGATGATGCGCTGCATCGGCAGCGGATCGGCGAGCGGCTTGCAGACCAGCGGCAGGCCGTCATAGCTCAAATCGCCATGCGGCCTGGTGTAGCTGACGGCGACGCCGAAGCCATTGGCGACCATACTGCGCTGCAGCTCGAACGAGCTCGTCGTCGATTGGGCAACAGGCGTCAGGCCACGGCTGAGAAAGAGGTCGAGCATGTGCTGCCAGCTGTGCGGCTGGTCGGTCATGATCAGCGGATGCGCCGCGAGCTCGACCAGGCCGACGGTTCGCTTGTCTGCCAGCACGTGACCGGCAGGCAAAAGCGCATGCGGCCGAAGTTCGTGCAGCAGGACGCGCTTGAAATGCGCCGGCAGGCCGAGATCGTAGGTGAGGCCAAGATCGACGGCCGAATCGGCAAGCCGCCGCCCCAGCGTCTCGAAGGTTTCGTCTCGTATGACGACTGTGACGGCCGGGCAGCGCTCGGCGAAGGCGCGCATCAGCGCCGGCGCGAAATAGGCTGCCAGATCCTCGAAACAGCCGAGCACCAGCTCGCCGCCGACTTCGGCTTCGCGCGATCCGAGCGCGGCCAGCTCGTCCGCCTCGGCCAGCACTTGCCTGGCCTTGGCGACGGCCTTGCGACCGAACGAAGTCAGCGCGACGCCGCTTCCCCGCTGGCGCACGAACAGTTTTTGGCCGAACGCGTCCTCCACATGGTCGATCGCCACCGAAATCGAAGGCTGCGACACATTCAGCGCCTGGGCCGCCAGGTCACGCTGCCATAGCGGGCCACGGCAACGACATAGCGCAATTGGGCGAGCGTGAACTTCATAGGTCAAAACTATAAGCGAGATGACAAGTTATTATTTTACGTGATGTGACGCTCTTGCGATAGTCGATCATCGAACAGCAGGAGAGCACGATGGCCAGCCCGAAAATCGACGCCGCGACAATTGCCGACTACCAGCGCGATGGCGCGGTCTGCATCCGTGGCGTCTTCAAGGATTGGGTCGATGTCATCGCGGATGGCATAGAGCGCAACATCGAGAACCGCAGCGCCGCCGCTTCCGACATCGCCAATGGCAAGGGCAGTTTCTTCGACGACTACTGCAATTGGGAGCGCATCCCTGAATTCGTCAGGATCGTCAGGGAATCGCCGGCGGCCGAGCTGGCGGCCGCCGTAATGCAGTCGCGCAGCGCGCAGTTCTTCCACGACCACGTTCTGGTCAAGGAGCCCGGCACGCAGAAGCCGACGCCCTGGCATCAGGACATTCCCTATTATTTCGTCGATGGCAGCCAGACGGTAAGCTTCTGGATCCCGATCGATCCGGTGAAGGAAGCGACGCTCAGGTTGATCGCCGGCTCGCACAAATGGGAAAAGATGGTGCTGCCGGTGCGCTGGCTGAACGACAGCAATTTCTATGCGGACGAAGGCGACTACCTACCGGTGCCCGATCCAGACAACGACCCGTCGATGAAAGTGCTCGAATGGGAGATGGAGCCGGGCGACGCCATCCTGTTCGACTTCCGGACGGCGCATGGCGCGCGCGGCAACCTGACCTCGGCCCGGCGGCGGGCGCTGTCGCTGCGCTGGGTCGGCGACGACGCTCACTATGTCGAGCGGCCGGGCCGCACCTCGCCGCCCTATCCCGGCCACGGCATGCAGCCCGGCCAGAAATTGCGCGAGGACTGGTTCCCGGTGGTTTTCCAGAGCTGACCGCGCGGGGTGAGCCGCCCATCGGCATGAAACGTCGCGCCCTCCGCGCGACGTTCCCGTGCGCAACCGGCATCGAGCAAGCCAAAAGCCTTGACCCGCCGGCCCTGGGGCAATAGCGGGAGGTCCTGTCGTGGATGACTGGGGATATCGGCATGCGCGTTTTGGTGATTGGCTCCGGCGGCCGCGAACATGCCCTGGCCTGGAAGATCGCGGCCTCGCCGCTTCTGACCAGGCTCTATGCCGCGCCCGGCAATCCGGGCGTTGGCCGCGACGCCGAACTGGTCAAGCTCGACATCGCCGACCACGCCGCCGTTGCCGCCTTCTGCAAGGACAACGCGATCGACCTCGTCGTCGTCGGACCTGAAGGCCCGCTGGTCGCCGGCATCGCCGACGATCTGCGCGGCGAGGGCATCCGCGTCTTCGGCCCGTCGAAGCGGGCGGCGCGGCTCGAAGGCTCGAAAGGCTTCACCAAGGACCTCTGCGCCAAATACGATATTCCGACCGCCGCCTATGGCCGCTTCGCCGACCTCGCCTCGGCGAAGGCCTATGTCGAGAAGGTCGGTGCGCCGATCGTCATCAAGGCCGATGGGCTCGCCGCCGGCAAGGGCGTCACCATCGCCATGACCTTGGACGAGGCGCTGGCCGCGCTCGATGCCTGTTTCGACGGCGCCTTTGGCGCCGCAGGCGCCGAGGTGGTGGTCGAGGAATTTCTGACCGGCGAGGAGGCAAGCTTCTTCTGCCTGTGCGATGGCACGACGGCACTGCCCTTCGGCACCGCGCAGGACCACAAGCGCGTCGGCGACGGCGACGTCGGCCCCAACACCGGCGGCATGGGTGCCTATTCGCCGGCGCCGGTGATGACGCCGGAAATGGTCGAGCGCACTATGCGCGAGATCATCGAGCCGACCATGCGCGGCATGGCCGAACTCGGCGCGCCGTTCGCCGGCATCCTCTTCGCCGGATTGATGATCACCGACCAGGGGCCGAAGCTGATCGAATACAACACCCGCTTCGGCGATCCCGAATGCCAGGTGCTGATGATGCGGCTGAAGGACGATCTCCTGGTGCTGCTCAACGCCGCTGTCGACGGTCAGCTCGCGCATACCTCGATCCGCTGGCGCGACGAGGCGGCGCTGACGGTGGTGATGGCGGCGAGGGGCTATCCCGGCACCCCGGAAAAGGGTTCGGTCATTCGCGGTCTTGAGGAGGCCGCCAGCGACGGCGCCGAGATATTCCATGCCGGCACCGCCATCAACGGCGGCGCGCTGGTCGCCAATGGCGGCCGCGTGCTCAATGTCACGGCGACCGGCGCCACGGTAGGCGAGGCGCAGCAACGCGCCTACGCCGCGCTCGATCGCATCGACTGGCCGCAGGGCTTTTGCCGCCGCGATATCGGCTGGCAGGCCGTGGCGCGCGAAAAGGCCGGCGCCTGATCCTATCCCTGCCGCCAGCGACGATCAGGCTGCCTGTGTCTTGCGATCCGCACGCGCCCAGGCCGGCAGCCAGTCACCGTGAGCGGCAAGCAGGTCGTCGACAAGCGACCAGATCTGGTCGAGGTCGAGTTCGGCCGCGGTGTGCGGATCCATCATCGCCGCGTGGTAGATGTGCTCGCGGTTTTCCGTCATCAGCGCCCGCACCGTCAGCTCCTGCACGTTGATGTTGGTGCGGATCAGTGCCGTCAGCTGCGGCGGCAGGTCGCCGATATAGGTCGGCTGGATGCCGGAGGCGTCGACCAGGCATGGCACTTCGGCGGCGCAATCGAAGGGCAGCGAGGTGATGCAGCCATTGTTGCGGATATTGCCGTAGATCACCGAGGGCTCGCCGGTCCAGACCGAGTTCATGATCGAGGAGGCGTACTCCTTCGACTGCTCGACCTCGATCCGGTCGGCCGAGCGGTAGGCTTCGGCCTGCCCCTTCCAACGCTCGATCTGTTCGATGCAGCGCTTCGGATACTCGTCGAGCGGGATGCCGAACTTCTCGATCAGGTCGGGGCGGCCATCCTTGATGAAATAGGGCGTGTATTCGGCGAAATGCTCCGAGCTTTCGGTGACGAAGTAGCCTAGCCGCGTCAGCATCTCGTAGCGCACCTTGTTGGGGCAGCGCGGGTTCCAGCCGGGCTTCGGCGCGCGGCCTTCGCGATAGGCGCGCACGAGATCGGGATAGAGGTCGCGGTAGGAACCGTCCGGCTGGCGATGCTCGAACTTCAGATAGAAGGCCATGTGGTTGATGCCGGCCGAGCGATAGCGGATCTCCTCGTAGGGAAGGTCGAGGTCGTGCGCCAGCTCCATCGCCGTGCCCTGCACCGAGTGGCAGAGGCCGACCTGCCTAATGGCGGGATATTTTTCCGATATCGCCCAGGTGTTGATCGCCATCGGGTTGACGTACTGCAGCATGATCGCCTCGGGGCAGACCGCGAGCATGTCCTCGCAGATCTTCCACAGATGCGGCACGGTCCGCAGGCCCCGCATGATGCCGCCAACGCCCAGCGTGTCGGCGATGGTCTGGCGCAGGCCGTATTTCCTTGGCACCTCGAAGTCGGTGACGGTGCAGGGTTCGTAGCCGCCGATCTGGAAGGCGACGACGACGAAATCAGCCCCGGCAAGCGCCTTGCGCTGGTCGGAATAGGTCTCGGCCTTCGCCTTGACGCCGAGCGTCGCGATCAGCTTGTTGACCACGACGGCGCTCTCTTCCAGCCGCTGCGGATTGATGTCCATCAGCGCGATCGTCGCGCCGGACAGCGCCGGGCGCTGCAGCACGTCGCCGACGATGTTCTTCATGAACACTGTCGAACCGGCACCTATGAACGTGATCTTGGGATGTCTTGCCACTGAAACCTCCGGCACTTTGTCTAGGCCACATCGAAAGCGGCGCGGACGAGCCGTTCGGTGTAGGCGGTCTTGGGATTGGTGAGCACCTCGTCGACAGGTCCCTGCTCGACGACCTTGCCGTGCTGCATGACGATGACGCGGTGACACAGCGCGCGCACCACCTTGAGGTCGTGCGAGATGAAGAGATAGCTCAGGCCGCGCTCGTCCTGCAGCTTTCGCAACAGGTCGATGATCTGCGCCTGGACGGAGAGGTCGAGCGCCGATGTCGGTTCGTCGAGCAGGATGAATTCGGGCTCCAGCGCGATCGCCCGGGCGATCGCGATGCGCTGCCGCTGGCCGCCGGAGAATTCATGCGGGAACCGCGAAAGGATGTCGCCCGGCATGCCGGCGCTGACCAGCGCCTCGCGAACCCGTTCGACCCGCTCGGGCCGTGTCGCGCCGATGCTGTTGACGACCAGCCCTTCCTCGATGATCTGCCCGATCGTCATGCGAGGATTGAGCGAGGAAAAAGGATCCTGGAAGACGATCTGCATGCGTGAGCGCAGCGGCCGCATTTCGTTGCGCGACAGGCCATGGATCGGCTGGCCGTCGAAACGGATCTCGCCGCGTTTCGGATCGAGCAATCTGAGCAGGGCCTGGCCGAAGGTGGTCTTGCCGGAGCCGGATTCGCCAACCAGCCCCAACGTCTCGTGGCGGCAAAGCTTGAGGTCGAGGTCGTCGACGGCGACCAGTTCGCGCCAGTCCGGTTTCAGGAAGCTGCCATGGCGCAGCATGAAGCAGACGCGTACGCCGTTCGCTTCGAGAATGGTGCCGCAGCCCTCCGGCAGCGGTTGCGGCCGCCCGCGCGGCTCGGAGGCGAGCAGGCGCTGCGTATAGGGGTGCTGCGGATCGGCGAAGAGCCGTTCGGTGACATTGTGCTCGCGCATCTCGCCATGCTGCATCACATAGACGTAGTCGGAGAACTTGCGCACCACCGTGAGGTCGTGGGTGATCAGGATCACCGCCATCCGCAGTTCTTTCTGCAGATTGCGGATCAGGTTGAGGATTTGCGCCTGGACCGTGACGTCGAGCGCCGTCGTCGGCTCGTCTGCGATCAGCACGTCGGGATCGTTAGCCAAAGCCATGGCGATCATCACACGCTGACGCTGCCCGCCGGAGAGCTGGTGCGGGTACTGCTTGAGCCGTGCCTCCGGCTCAGGAATCTGGACATGCCGCAACAGTTCGAGCGCTCGCGCCCAGGCCTCCCTGCGGCCCACCTTGCGATGCACCCTGATTGCCTCGACGATCTGGCTGCCGACCGTGTAGATCGGGTTGAGCGAGCTCATCGGCTCTTGGAAGATCATCGAGATGCGGTTGCCGCGCAGCTTGCGCCGGGCCTGCTCGGGGAGTTTCAGGATGTTCCGGCCATCGTAAGAAACGCTCGACCTCGGCGATACCGTGGCCCGCCGCGATAGCAGCCCCATGACGGTGCGCGCCGTCACCGACTTGCCGGAGCCGGACTCGCCGACGATGGCGATCGTTTCGCCGCGATAGAGCTGGAACGAGACGTCCTTGACTGCTTCGACGACGCCGTGTTCGACCTTGAAGGCCACCTCGATGTTGCGGGCGTCGATGATTGGCTGGTCCGCGCGTCCGTCATGGTCGTGGCGGAAGGCTGGCGCGAAGGGCTCGGCGAGTGCGAGGGTCATCCCGGCCACCTCAATAGGGGTCTACGGCATCGCGCAGGCCGTCGCCCAGCGCGTTGAAGGCAAAGACTGTGATCAGCACGAAACCGACCGGCGACAGGATCCATGGATAGGTGCCGATGACCGAATAAGTGGCCGTGTCCTGCAGCATCAGGCCCCATGAGATCAGCGGCGGCTTCACCGCGAAGCCCAGGAAGCCGAGGAAGGATTCCAAGAGCACCACTGTCGGGATCGCCAGCGTCACGGCGACGATCACATGGCTCATCACGTTGGGGAGGATGTGCTGCATGATGATGCGCCGGTCTGTGGCGCCGACTGCCATGGCGGCGCGCACATAGTCGACCCGCGCCAGCGCCAGGGTCTTGCCGCGCACCTCGCGCGACATCTGCGCCCAGCCGAGCGCCGACATGACGATGATGACAAAGGCGAGGAAAACGTTGGTCGGCGCCGTGACCGGGATCAGCGTCGTCAGCGCCAGGTAGAGCGGCAGTTGCGGGAAAGCGAGCACAAGTTCGACGAAACGTTGCACCCAGACGTCGAACCTGCCGCCGAAATAGCCGGAGACCATGCCGACCGTGGTGCCGATCATGGTGATGATGAAGACGACCGTCAGCGCGATCATCAGCGAGACGCGCGAGCCGTGGATGGCCCGCGACAGCACGTCGCGACCGAACTTGTCGGTGCCGAGGAAATGCACCGGCTGGCCATCCATCGAGCCGAAGAAATGCCGGTCTGCCGGAATGAGCCCGAAGAGCCTATAGGGCGAGCCCTCGACGAAGAACCCAAGCAGCCTTGGGTGTTCGTAGTCGGGGCCGACGATAGGCTGGAAGGTGACCGGATCGAGATCGGCCGAATCGGCCAGCGCATACACCCTCGGCCGCGCGACGAAATTGCCGTCCTTGTCGTGGAAGCTTGGCAGTTGGGGCGGCGCGAAGGCGATATCGGTTGCCTTCGGGTCGATCGGGGCCAGGAATTCCGCGAACACGGCCATCAGGAGCAGGAGCACGACGAGCCAGAGCCCGGCCATCCCGGTCCACGAACGCTTGAGCCGCCGCCAGACCAGCGCGATGTAGCTCTCATTGCCGCGCGCGGGTTTCTCGATGGCTCCCTCGGCGGGCGGCGGTGGCAGTGATGTGTCGCGCGCCAGCATCTAGTTCTCTCCGAACTGGCGGATGCGGGGGTCGAGCAGGACGAGCAGCATGTCGGCGATGATGTTGCCGACGATCAGCGTCGCCGACAGCACCATCATGAACGTGGCGGTAACATAGACATCGCCTACCGCCATCGAGCCGACGATCGCCGGTCCGACGGTCGGCAGCGCGAAGATGATCGCCGTCTCGATCTCGCCGGTCAGCATGTAGGGCAGCACCACGCCCTGGTACATGACCAGTGGGTGCAGTGCGTTGGGCACGGCATGACGCAGCACCACGGCGCCGCCGGTCAGCCCCTTCGCCTTGGCCGTCTCGACATATTGGGCGTTCAGCGTGTCGAGCAGATTGCCGCGCATGACGCGCATGTTGTAGGCGAGCCCGCCGAAGGTCGCGATCGCCACCACCGGCCAGACATGCTTGACGAGGTCGACGAATTTTGCCCACGACCATGGCGCGCCGCCATATTGCGGCGAGAAGAAGCTGCCGATCTCCGACACGTTGAACTGGAAGACCAGCAGGTAGACGATGATCAGCGCCATCAGGAAGCGCGGCACCGTCATGCCGAGGAAGGAGATGGCCGAAAGTGTGGAGTCGATCCAGGAATACTGCCGGGTCGCCGCCCATATGCCGAACGTGATGCCGAGGACGGAAGCGAGCAGGTGGCAGACCAGTGCCAGAAGCAGCGTGCGCGGCAGGCGCTCGCCCACCACATCGGCAACCGGCTTGTTGTAGTAGAGGCTGTAGCCGAAATCGCCGCGCGTGACGATGCCGCCGATCCAGTTGAGATACTGGACGGGCAGCGGCTTATCCAGGCCGTGCTCGATCCGATAGGCCTTGGCCTGCGCGTCGGCCTGGGCGAAAGACGCGCCGCCCTGGTTGATCAGCTGCGAACGGATGTAGTCGGCATAGTCACCCGGCGGCGCCTGGATGATGGCAAAGGTGACCAGGCTCAGGATGGCGAGGACCGGGATCGCCGACGCTATGCGCGTGAGCAGGAATCGCAACATCGAACGGCCCGTTTCCTTGTCTCGCCGGTTGCGCCCGCTCAGGGCCTGTCCGGAGGGTTTGCTTTGTCCGGCCGCGCCAGCGGCGCGGCCGGAGTTCTCTTCGTCAGGGAGGTAAACCTTAGTTCATCGGCCCCTTGTCTCCGGGTTTGCCGGGAAGCTCGTCGGGGAACAATTCATACTTGGCTTGTTTGTCGGCCGCGACAAAGACCCTTTCGCGGACGATCGAATCCTCGGCCCAGTTGAACATGAAGATCGGCGTGCCTTGCGGAATGTTGGAGAAGCGCTTGTTGATGATCAGCGCGCCGGGATATTCCGTCAGGCCGACATTGTAGACGTGCTCCGTCGAGATCTTCTGGAAGTCTCTCATCAGGCCGGCGCGCTGGTCGTTGTCCTGCGTCGAGACGAACTTGTTGACGATGTCGACGAGATCCTTCTCGAACGGCATCAGATCGACTTCGCCGCTTTCCGGTGCCCGGTGATTCCAACTGGTCTTGGGGCCGACCGGCGCAAGCTGCTCGGTGTTCTGCACGACGGAAGTCAGTTCCTGGTCGTTGCGCCTGATCAGCCAGTCGAAGCGGC
This sequence comes from Mesorhizobium sp. M4B.F.Ca.ET.143.01.1.1, assembly GCF_004792275.1. Taxonomy (NCBI): domain Bacteria; kingdom Pseudomonadati; phylum Pseudomonadota; class Alphaproteobacteria; order Hyphomicrobiales; family Phyllobacteriaceae; genus Mesorhizobium; species Mesorhizobium sp. M4B.F.Ca.ET.143.01.1.1. Next base: position 677,770 of record NZ_SRSR01000002.1, on the reverse strand, counting down.
CGGAATATTGCGAGGCGTCGCGCTGGGTACCGTTGAGGCCGTTGAGCACGACCCTGAGCCCTAGCTTTTCCATCTGGGCGACGACGCCTTCGGCAAGGCTCTTGTCGGTGGTGTAGTCATTGTTGACCAGCATCACGATCTCCACGTCCTTGCCGCCGGCGGTGCCGGCCGGGAAGTTCACGATGCCATCGCCGTCGGTGTCCTTGAGGCCAGCCTTGGCGAGCTCGGCCTTGGCGCCCTCGAGGTCGAAGGGATAATAGACGGTCGACTTGCGGTCGTAGAAGCTGGTGCCGGATGAGAAACCGCCGGCGTAGATGGCGGTGAACGGCCCCTTGACCAGCGAGTCGCCGAGCGCCTTGCGGTCGAACGCCATGGTGACGGCCTTGCGGAAGTCCTCGTTGCGGTTCAGCTCGCGGATGGCCTGGCCGCGCTCGTCGGGATTGCCCCAGCCATTGGCGGAAAAGTTCATGCGCAGATTGTAGCCGATGAGCCGCGGTCCGAAGGCAAGCCTGGCGGGCGCGTCCTTTTCCGCCGCGCGTTTCAGCGAGGCGACGAAGTTTTCCGGCTGTTCCAGATTCGAGAAGTCGCCCGAGCCCGCCACCGCCTGGACGTCGCGGTCGGCCCAGGTCGAGAGCTTGTATTGCAGTTCGTTGAGGTAAGGCAGCTGGTTGCCCTTCTCGTCGACCTTCCAATAGTAAGGGTTGCGGCGCATGACGATGATGTCGTCAGGCCGGTACTCGACCGGCACCCAGGCGCCCATCACCGGCATGTTCATGTATTCCGGCGGAAAGGCGTTCTTGAACTGGTCGTAGGTGTTCTTCGAATATTTCGGATGCTGCGGCTTCAGAATGTGCGACGGGCCGGGGCAGAACGTGCCGTAGGCCATGGCGTAGAGATACTGTCTCGGGAAGGCTTCCTTGAAGGTCCATTCGACGGTGTAATCGTCGATTTTCTTCAGCGTCGTGCCGACGCCGAAGGTCTCCGGCGTCGCGCCATTGAGCGGCGAGACGTTCGGATCGACGACCTCGTCGTCCCAGTAGAACATGACGTCGTCGGCGTTGAAGGGCGCGCCGTCCGACCATTTGGCGCCTTCGACCAGGTGCATGGTCAGCTTGTGGCCGTCCTTCGACCACTCCCAGCCCTTGGCGAGGTTGGGCAGCGGCTCGGTGTCCTTGGCCTCGACCTGGAACAGCGGCGCGGTACGCGTCAGGCATTCTGAAAGGCCGATATCGATGCCGCCCCAGCCTTGCGTCTGGCCGGCGCCGTAGTTCCAGCCTTCCGGCCTGCCGCCGATGACATGGCGCATGGTGTCGCCGTAGACGCCGATGCCATCAGGCATGTTGCCCGTCTTGAAGACCAGTGGCTCCTTCGGCAGCCTGTCTTTCAGCGGCGGCAGCTTGCCAGTCTTGACGAATTTCTCGGTGACCCAGTCAGGCTCTTGATATTCCGGCAGCGCCTTGAACTCCAGGATGGAGTCGCGCGCCACATACTTGATCTTGCCCTCGGCCGGGAACGTTGCCGGCTCCGGCGGGATCGTCGGTTCGGAAGCGAAAGCATTCAGCGCGGGGATTGAAACGCTCAGCGCCAGTCCCGCCGCCATGCCAAGTCTGTGTAAGTTCCTCATAGTCTCCTCCCAGGTGTTGGACGTCTGCTGCCCGCCTTCTATGCAGTGCGGGTGAATTGGCGGACCGCCTTGCGGCGGATCCGCGTTGGTGCCTGACTGTCTCAGCCGGCCTGTTTCAGTGCCGCCTTCTCGGCGCGCAATTCCTCGATCGAGCGCACACTGCGGCGCGCGGCACCGGCCCATTCGCGGGTCTTGACCTTGGATTTCGAAAGCCGCTCCTTTGCTGCCGGAACCGCATGGGCATATTGCGGCAGCCAGGCGGCTTGGGCGACGACCATCTCGTCCACCATCTGCCAGACCTCCTCCGGCGTCGAAACCGCGCCGACCAGCGGGTCATGCAGTACGGCGAGCTTCAAGAGGTCGATGTCGCCTGATATCGCGGCATGCACCGACATGCGCTGGACGTTGATCGAGGAGATGCAGGTGGCGGCGCAGGCCTCCGGCAACGTGATGCCGGCGGCCATGTTGATGCCGAACCGATCGACGAAGCCGGGCGACTCGATGATGGCGTCCTGCGGCAGATTGGTGATCACGCCGTTGTTCTTGACGTTGAAATGGCCGCGATAGACGCGGTTCGTCTCCAGCGCCTCGAGGATGTGGCTGGCATGCTCGTTGGAGCGCTTGGCCGGGTCGATCGGCTTCGACGCCGCTTCAAGGAATTGCGGATATTCCGTTTCGAACCAGTTGCGGGTCTCGGTCGAGTAGCGCAGGTAGCCGCCAGTCTCGCCGTGGATCCAGTCGGACATGTCGATCCAGCGCGTGATCTCGTCGGGGCGCTTGCGGTACCAGGGCAGATACTCGGAAAGATGCCCGTTGCTTTCGGTCGAATAGACGCCGAAGCGCTTCAGCACGTCGATGCGCAGCTTTTCCTGCTTCGAATAGACCGGGTGCGCCTCGAAGGCGGCGACCAGTTCGTCCTTGCCGATCGGGCGGCCGTTGAGGCGCAATTCGATGAACCAGGTCTGGTGGTTGATGCCAGAACAGACATAGTCGAGTTCCCCGGGCGATTTCGCTCCCAGCACCTCGGCAATCTGCTCGGCGCCGTGCTGCACGCCGTGGCAGAGCCCGACCGTGTCGACCCTGCCATACTCGATCGCTGCCCAGGTGTTCATCGCCATCGGATTGGCATAGTTGAGGAATTTGGCGTTCGTGTCGGCCACCTCGTTTATGTCCTTACAGAAATCGAGGATCACCGGGATGTTGCGCTGGCCGTAGAGGATGCCGCCGGCGCAGATCGTGTCGCCGACGCACTGGTCGATGCCATATTTTAGCGGAATGCGGATGTCGTCGGCATAGGCCTCCAGGCCGCCGACGCGCACGCAGCTGATAATGTAGCGCGCGCCCTCGATCGCCTTGCGCCGGTCGGTCGTTGCCGTCACCTTGGTCGGCAACCTGTTCGCTTCCACGATCCTGTCGAGGATAGCCTTGATCATGCCGAGATTGTGCTCGCTGACGTCGGTCAGCGCGAATTCGATGTCGCTGAATTCGGGGACACACAGAATGTCGGTGAACAGCTTCTTGGTGAAACCGACGCTGCCGGCGCCAATAATAGCGATTTTGAAGCTCATCACCTTCACCTTGGTCCAATCGAATGCTAGGCAAGGAGCAGCAAGGGAGGATATGGCCGCACGCCATGGCGTGCATGCCACTCAGGCCGGAAATCCGGCCTTTTCTCCTCCCGCCCGCTCCTCGACCGCGGGTCATTCCCGTTCTCTGGAGCTGGATTATGCGCTTATTCGTAGGCACGAACAGAGAAGGATTATGCTTTCGAGGGTAATTTTGTGCTGCAGGACCTGATCGCCAACGGGCCATCGATGCGGACGGTCTCGCTGCCGCGTGGCCGCCAGCGCCTCCATGCCATGCCGACCAGCACCGGCTATGAGGTGCGCGAGGACGAAACCTATGACTGGGACGGGCGAAAGCGCGGCCAGACCCCGTTCACCGTCCTCCAGCACACGATCGGCGGCACCGGGCAATTGCGCTACGAGAGCCGCAACTACCGCCTGCAGGCGAACGACACGCTGCTGGTGCTGGTGCCGCACAACCATCGCTACTGGCTGGCCAAGGGTGATCGCTGGGAATATTTCTGGATCTCGATGAACGGCGAGGAGGCGCTGCGCATCCACAAATCGATCCTAAGCGTCTCGGGCCCTGTGTTTCGGCTGCAGCCAACGACGATCGACCATCTTGCCGACTGCAGCCTGCGCCTCATCACGGGGGCCGGTTCGCCGGGTGCCGCTTCCGCCGTCGCCTACGAAGCTGCCATGGCCCTTTACGACGATGTTTTCGGGTCGCACGCCTTCGCGGAAAAACAAAGCGCCATGCAGCCGGTGATCGACCACATCAACGCCAATCTCGACAAGCCGCTGCCGGTGGCGGACCTCGTCCACATCAGTGGCCTCAGCCGCGCGCACTTCTCGCGCTGCTTCGCCGAGAGCGAAGGCATCCCGCCCGCCGAATTCGTCTTGCAGCAGCGGTTGCAGCGCGCGGCAAAACTGCTGACCAAAGCGGATTTCCTGCCGGTCAAGGAGGTCGCCGTCCTGTGCGGCTTCGAGGACGCGAATTACTTCTCCAAGGTTTTTCGCCGTTCCTACGGCACGACCCCGACGCAATTTCGCACCACTGGCATGTATGCCAGCCTGGGAAATCATCGCTGACCCGGTTGCCGGTTGCTCAGCGCCGCCTGCGGTCGATCGCGGTCGAAGCGGTGCTCACGGGATCGGCCGCCGCGAAGGCGGCCTCGAGCTGCAAGGGCGAGCGCTGCTCGGTGCGCTTCCAGGCAACATATTCGGCAATGCCGAAGCGCGGCCGCCGTGGCACCGTCTTCACCACCGGCATGCTGAAGCCGTCGCGGAATTTCTCCCAGCGCTGGCCGAGCACCGAGACCATTTCCTCGAAGGTCGGCGGCGTCGCGACATCGGCATAGGTGATGGTGAATTTGCCGGCGAGCCCGGCCTCGCGCGAGACCGGCACCGGGATCGAGGCGAGATAGTCGGACGGCACGTCGATCAGGCCGCCAAAGGCCCATTGCTGGCGCAACCGGTCGGCATTCATCGGTGCGACGGAGACGTCGATGTCGTTGGGCGTGCCCGGCACGCGGTAGGGGCATTTGAAGCGGCCGCAATTGGTGTGTGCCGAAAACTGCCAGAGTGCGTAGCCCTGCCAGTTGCCCATCGGAAAATGCACCTCGATGTCGGGCTTGTAGCGCGCATACCAGAGCGGCAGCCGCGACAGGAGCCGGTACTGATAGCGGTTGTCGGCGATAAATTGCGCAGTCCTGCCGTTGGTGTAGAGCACCGGGAAGCGGCCAAGGCGCCGATGCACCTGGCGCACGAACTCCTCGGCATCCTCCAGCGACATCCACTGCGTCGGATCGTTGCCTTCGATATCGAGGGCAACGAGGTCGTCCGGCGCCGGTTCGGCGAAATCGATGAAGTTATTGGCCTGCTCGACCGGGTTGCCGGGGCGGGCAAGGTGATAGGCGCCCCATTTCAGGCCGAGCGCCTTGGCCACCACCTTGCGCGTCTGAAACAGTTCGCGCGTCACCGCGAAGCGCTTCCACAACGCCTTGCAGAGCCGGACCTCGGTCTCGTCGCCCGAACAGAAATAGGCCGGCGGCAGCCCGTCGGAGGCCTTGTTGATGAAACCGACGATGCGCTTGTCGGTGGCAAGCTCGGCCCAGTCGATGGAATTGTATTCGTAGGCGTCGATGACCAGCGCGCGGTCAGCGTTCTTCCACGGCTCGGAGAAATCCGAGGCCTGTGCCGCCGTGCCGAGCACCATCGCAGCCGCGAGAAGTGCCAGGCGGCGAAGAGGGCGCGCCGGCTCTTTCAATCAGGGTTGTCCCCACTGACCAGGCATCGATCCTGAACCGCTATGGTTAAGGAAGTGCTTTCAAAACCAATGAGACTCTTTGCGGCAAAAGAGCGACGAAACATCGAACCCATCGGGCCGCTGGGCTGCTGCGGGGTGTCGTTGCGATTGCAAAATCCACGTGACAAAGTTTGACGTTTACGTAAAAAGAAGATTGGAGGCCGCCCAAAGGCGGATGGTTTTGCATCGGCCAGAGTCCTACGATCAAGCGGCTGAGGCAGCGGAGGAGCAAGCGGCATGTATAAGGCACCCGTCAAGGACATTTCGTTCACGCTGAAGCATGTCGCCGGTCTCAAGCCTGCGCTGGACGCCGGCACGTTCGGCGATCTCGGCGAGGATATTGTCGACGCCATCCTGGCCGAAGCCGGCCGCTTCGCCAGCGAGGAGGTGGCGCCGCTCTACAAGATCGGCGACGAGCATGGCGCGGTGCTGCGGGACGCGGCCGTCACCATGCCCCCCGGCTGGAAGGAACTCTACCGGCGCTGGATCGACGGCGGCTGGAACGCGCTGTCAGGGCCGGAGGAATTCGGCGGCCAGGGCCTGCCGACCATGCTGGCCGTCGCCGCGCTCGAAATGTGGAACTCCGCCGCCATGGCTTTCGGCATCGGCCCGACGCTGAGCATGGGCGCGGTCGAGGCGCTCGACAAGCACGCCTCCGAGGCACTGAAGGAAAAATATCTGGCCAAGCTCGTTTCCGGCGAGTGGATGGGCACGATGAACCTGACCGAGCCGCAGGCGGGTTCCGACCTCGCCGCGCTGCGCACGCGCGCCGAACCTGCCGGTGACGGCACCTACCGCATCTTCGGCCAGAAGATCTTCATCACCTATGGCGAGCACGACTTCACCGACAACATCGTCCATCTGGTGCTGGCGCGGCTGTCCGACGCGCCGGCCGGCACGCGCGGCATTTCGCTGTTCCTGGTGCCGAAATTCCTGGTCGGCGACGATGGCGCTCTCGGCGCCCGCAACGACGTTTTCTGCTCCGGCCTCGAGCACAAGCTCGGCATCCACGCCTCGCCGACCTGCACCATGATCTATGGCGACGGTTTTCAGGGCACGACTCCCGGTGCCATCGGCTGGCTGATCGGCGAGGAGAACAAGGGCCTGGCCTGCATGTTCACTATGATGAACAATGCGAGGCTTGCCGTCGGCATGCAAGGCGTTGCGGTGGCCGAGACAGCGACGCAGAAAGCGATCGCCTACGCCAACGAGCGTCGCCAGGGCAAGGCGTCGGACTATTCAGGCTCCGGCATGGCGCCGATCGTCCATCACCCCGACGTGCAGCGCAATCTGCTCACCATGAAGGCGCTGACCCAGATCGCGCGCGCCATCAGCTATTCTTGCGCCCATGCCCTCGACCGCGCTCGCGTCGGCGAAGGTGAGCCCGCCGCCAATTGGCGCGATCGCGCCAATCTTTTGACGCCGCTGGCAAAAGCCTTTTCGACCGATGTCGGCGTCGAGGTCGCCTCCTTGGGCGTCCAGGTGCATGGCGGCATGGGCTTCATCGAGGAGACAGGCGCGGCCGCGCTCTACCGTGACGCTCGCATCGCGCCGATCTACGAAGGTACCAATGGCATCCAGGCGATCGACCTGGTGGCGCGCAAGCTGCCGCTCGGCGGCGGCGAACATGTGCATCAGTACATTGGCGAGTTGAAAGCGATGGCGGACGCGGTGCGTACGTCCAACATCGAAGGCTTCGGCCGCACCGCGGACAATCTCGATAGGGCGCTTACCGATCTCGACGAGGCGACACGCTTCCTGCAGACGCTGATGGCCGATGGCAAGGCTGATGCCGCCATGGCCGGGGCCACGCCTTATCTGCGTCTGATCTCGCTTGCCGCCGGCGGCGCCTATCTGGCGCAGGGTGGGCTTGCCGATCGCGGCCGCATCGCGCTCTGCCGCTTCTTTGCCGAAAACCTGCTCGGCGAGACGCGCGCCTTGAAGGAACGCGTCATCGACGGGTCCGAAAGCCTCGCCGCCGCAGGCAAGGCACTGATTTCCGCCTAGAGCATCCTGACATGCGAAGGAACTGACCGTGACAGACCACATCCTCGTCGAGCGCCAGAGCGCCGTGCAGATCATCCGCATGAACCGGCCTGACAAGAAGAACGCGCTGACCCGCGCCATGTATGCGAAGATGTCGGCAGCCCTGGCCGAGGGCGACGCCGATCCGGCGGTGCGCGTGCATGTCTTCCTCGGCGTCCCCGGCGCCTTTTCTTCCGGCAACGACCTTGCCGACTTCCTGGTCATCGCCACCGGCGGCGAAGGCGGCACCGAGGTCTGGGATTTCCTGATGGCGCTGGCCAAGGTTGAAAAGCCGATGGTGTCGGGCGTCGACGGCATCGCGGTCGGCATCGGCACGACGCTCAATCTTCATTGCGACCTGACCTTCGCCACACCGCGCACCATCTTCCGCACGCCTTTCGTCGACCTCGGCCTGGTGCCTGAGGCGGGCTCCAGCCTGCTCGCGCCGCGGATCCTCGGCCAGCAGGGCGCCTTCGCCCTGCTCGGTCTCGGCGAAGCTTTCTCAGCCGAGCGTGCGAAAGCCGCCGGCCTGATCTACGACGTCGTCGAGGAAGGCGCGCTGGAAGCCGCGGTTCTGGCCGCTGCCAACGAGATCGCCGCCAAGCCGCCGCAGGCGCTGAAGATCGCGCGCGACCTGATGCGCGGCTCGCGCGACGATCTCGTCGCCCGCATCAAGGTCGAAAGCGAGCATTTCCGCGAGCGCCTGAAATCCGAGGAAGCGCGCGCCGCGCTCACCGCCTTCATGACGCGCAAGAAAGCGAGCTGATCCACGACACTGTCAGGTTGTGGCAGCTTCACGCGAAACTCGCGTCAAACGCGATTTTTGATCTGTACACCGCGGTTCTCGCGTCCTATCCCACGAACCGACGGGGCGGGGGCCTGGTCGGTGGAGAGGACATGGCCCGCAACATCGCTGCCAAGACGCAGCCTTCCGAAACGATCTGGGGCATGCATTTGACGGATTGAGCGTCCGACATGTTTGCCGATGCCGCAAAGCCGCTGGCGCTGACCCTGAAACTCTGGTGGCGCTTCTGGCCGCAACAGGTCGCCATGGTGCTGCTGGGCATCGTGTTCGGTGACCTGTTCATGCAGATCGCCGCCCGCGCCGCCTTCTTCAACCACATGGCGGGGCTTGCGCTGCTGACGTTGGTTGCCCTGACGCAGCTCACCGTCACCGTCGCCATGTTCCAGACGCTGCTGCCTGCCCTGCCGGCAACACGTGCCGCGCAGCAGGCGGCACGCAGCGAAGCTTCCGGCGAGGTGCCCAGCGGAGGCGCGCGGCTGGCACGCATGGTCACCGTCGCGCTGCTGCCGTTCTTCGCCTACTACGCGGCCTGGGGGTTCCTGGGCGACACGGTGCGGCAATATTCGCGCGTCACGCTCGACATGGCGCCGTTCGGCGAAAGCGCGGGGAACGTGCTCGATGTGCTGGATTCGCGATGGCTTGTCCTGTCCGTCGCGATCTCATGGTTGATCCGGCGCTTCGCCAACGCAATGCAGAAGCGCGGCGAGGCGCGCTCCTTCTGGCAGATCGTCGTGGTGATCTGCGAGACAAACTGGATCTTCATCGGTCTCTACGTCATCTCGCGCTGGAAGGACGACGTCGTCGGCTGGTTCATGAGCCGCAACATCTTTTCCGTCCTGCAGGCCGCGGCGGACGGCATGGCCAGTCCCATCGCAAGCGCCTTCGCCGATCCCATGGTTCCCGTCGAGGTCACGTCCGTCGACACGACGGCCAGGCTGGTGAACCTGTTCTTCTATATGCTGCTGCCGGTGATCTGGCTGGTGCTGGCCGCGCTCATCTACGGCTACGACGTGCGTGACGACAAGGAACTGATGCGCGCGCATCAGCGCGTCGAACGCCTGGGCGCGCGCTACAGCACGATTCCGAAATTCCTTCGCGATTTCGTCGAACACTTCATCAGCGGCTATCGCTCGCGCTATCTGCCGATCGCCAACGGTGTGCGCATCACGCTGAGCTCGGGCGTTGTGCTGGTCGTCACGCTGATCGTCGGCTACCGGCTGGTCGACTGGCTTGCCGCCTGGGCGTGGCTGGGCACGACGCGCCTCATCGGCTCGCATGAGCTCGACACCTGGCAGGTTCTCTCGCATGGCGTTTCCTTGCTGTTCGGCAGTCCGTTCCAGGACTCATCGACCGGCATCCTCGTCGAGCCGCTGCGCATCTGCTTCCTCGCCGCGATCCTCGAAACCGCATTCGCGTTGCCGAAGCGCCAGACCATTGGAGGCGCGCAGCCCACCGGTCCGAAGGGCGCGGCGGAAGTCGAGGCGCAAAATGCTTGAGGCCGCCCGCTCGCGTCTGAAAGCCTGGATCGTTGCCGGTATCGGCACCGCGGCGGCGATTGCCGTTGCCGGTGTCCTGGGCGCCTTCGGCGCAAGGCACGAGCCGATGCCCGCGCTGGCACCAACCAGTCGGATCGAAACCGGCCAGTGGCTGCTGCAACCATTGAAGGCCTACGTCACGGAAGGGAAGGATGCATATGGCGCGCCGCTCAAGCCTGGCGGGAAAGCGCTCGTCCTCCAAGTCGAAATGACCAACCGCACGGCAAAGTCCTCGAAGGATTATTTCGAGATCCTGCGAGCGAGCCAAACAGCGGCCGATGCCGCGACAAAGCCTTTCATCGTGCTGATGCGCGACGCGACGCTGTCGCCGGAATTGCATCCCGGCATGCCGGAGCGCATGGCCTACATCTGGGAAATGCAGCCTGGCGCGGTGTCGCCGACGAGCTTCGACCTGACGGTCATCGGCAAGACCTATAAGCAGCGTGACAACCTCTACGGGTTGCCCGGCTGGTTCAATCCGACGCCGATCGGCACGCTGACGCTTGCGGTCGGTGCCGGGCCGGACACGGCGCAGGTCCAGCCATGATGCGGAAGATGGCCAACGTCATCCTGCTGCTCCTCGCGACCGCCCTCTGTTACGGCCTGCAAGTGTCGAAGCCGCACTATGCCGAACTGATCGGACCGATCCCGGCCTACGGCAAGCTGGGCGATGCGGTTGTCGGGCGCGGCTTCGAGGCGCGCGCCGCCAAGGTGGCTTTCGCGCGCAACCTGAAGGTCGACAGATATGGCCAGACCAAAGTGTTCACGACTGGCGGCATCTGGGCGGTGGTGACGGTCGAGTTTGCGGCAAGTGCGCAATCGACGACGGTGGCGGTCGCTTCCTGGCGCGGTCCGACGGGCCTCGCCTATGACCAGACCGAACGGCTGTCCTTTGCCGATGGCCTGCTTCCCGTGGCCATCGATCCCGGCCTGCCAAAAAAGGCGAGGCTGATCTTCGAAGTACGGCCGGACGAGGTGAGCAATGCCACATTGCTGATCTCCGAAAAACTGATGTCGGCGCTCGACTCGCAGGCCGAGATCTCGCTCGGACCGGTTGCTGCCGGAGCTGACGGCTTACCCGCCGAGACTGTCGACACGCTCGATCTGACGCAGCCGATCTGAAGGGGATGGCGCCAAATGACGGCAAGGAGTCTGGATTGGGAGAGCGGGCAGGGCGAACGGAAATGGCGTCGCCGCAGCCTTTGGGCTCTCCTCCTGCTCGTTCCGCTGGCACTGGCCGGGCAGGCCTATGACAGCGTCAAGACGCTGCTTGGCGGCGAGGATCTGTTTCCGCGCCAGGTCGCCTGGGGACAGAGCGCGCATTTCGGTGGCAGCGACTGGAAACTGACCGATCTGCGGGGCGCCTTCGGCATGTCGAACCTGCCGCCGGAGTCGGTGCCGGTGCTGGCCGACTTCTCCGTAAAGGTTGGCGATCCCGATCTCCAGAAACTCTGGCTTGGGTGCAAGGTGATGCTGATCGATGCCGAAGGCCGGCGCTGGTCGCCGACATCGGTGGTGTCGCTGAAAGCGCCGGGCGATGTCCACACCTGCGTGTCGGCGATCTTCTCCGGCGCCAGACGCGGCGATACGTTGAATTTGCGTGAGACGTTCCTGGTGCCGAGGCAGGCGACCAAGACGATACGCCCGGCGGTCGGCCTCGCCAGCGAGAGGCCGCATTTCCTGTTCTTCCAACTGGAGAAGGATTGATCTCCGGCGCATCCAGCTAGGGATAGAGCCGCGTCTTGTCCCAGCCGCCTTCCGCGTTGCGCGAGAAGACCAGCCGGTCATGCAGGCGGAACGGCCGGTCGTGCCAGAACTCGATCGACTGCGGCACGATGCGGAAGCCCGACCAGTGTTTTGGCCGAGGGATCTCGCCGATCGGGTAACGCGCGGTGTATTCGGCCACCGCCTTCTCCAGCGCGAAGCGGCTTTCCAGCGGCCGTGACTGTTTCGAGGCCCAGGCGCCGATGCGGCTGCCGCGCGGCCGCGTCGCGTAGTAGGCGTCGGCCTCGGCGTCGCTGACGATCTCCACCGAGCCGCGCACGCGCACCTGCCGGCGCAGCGACTTCCAGTGGAAGCACATCGCCGCCTTCATGCTGCCTAGAATTTCGCGGCCCTTGGCGCTTTCGAAATTCGTGTAGAAGACGAAACCGCCTTCATCGAACCCTTTCAGCAGCACCATCCGCACGTCAGGCATGCCATCGGCATCGACGGTCGCCAGCGCCACGCCGTTGGGGTCGTTGGGCTCGCTCCTGGTCGCGTCCTCCAACCAGGCGGCAAACAGCCGGAACGGCTCCGCAGCTTCGGTAAAGTCACTCGTTGTTAACTCAGTTTCGCTCATAGTTTTCCAAATTCTTACCGTAGCCGGAGGACATTGCCTGTTGTCGCGCATCATGCAAGCTTTTGACAGCAGGCAAAGGGGCGTTATCGCTTCGGCCAGCGTCAGGCTGATGGTCGCGGCCATGGCCCTGCCGCTAGCCGCTTGCGGCGCCGGCGGCTTCAGTCTGGAGAAGGCGGAAATCGACCGCTCGATCGTCACCGCCAGCGCGCCTTCCTCGCCCGCCGCGCCGGCGAGCGGCGATGAGGACTCGGATCAGACCACCATCGGCAATGCCGTCTCATCGGCCGACATCCGGGAACTTGGCGGCCAAGGGGTGCCATGGGCGAATGCCGGCACCGGGTCGCGCGGCTCGATCACTGAAATGGTCGAACTGAAGGACGCCGGCCTGACCTGCCGCCGCTTCACCGCCTCGCGCGAGAGTTTCGACGGGGTGTCGCTGTTCAAGGGCCAGCTCTGCATGGCCACCGCCGGCGGCTGGCACATGCAGGAATTCAAGGCGCTCTGAATTCAGTCGCCGATCGCGCCTTGCGCCACTGGAATTTCTTCCTATGCGAGCGCATATAGGAAGCGACCATGAACTCATTTTCTCTTGCAGGCAGGATTAATGCGCGACCCCTATGAGGTGCTGGGCGTTGCCAAAAACGCATCGGCCAAGGACATAAAATCGGCGTACCGCAAGCTCGCCAAGAAGCATCATCCGGACCAGAATCCGAATGATCCCAAGGCGAAGGATCGTTTTGCCGCCGCCAACCAGGCCTACGAGATCGTCGGCGACGAGAAAAACCGCGCCGCTTTCGATCGCGGTGAGATCGACGCCGACGGCAAGCCGAAATTCCAGGGTTTCGAGGGCGCTGCCGGCGCTGGCGACCCGTTCGCCGGCTTCCGCCGACAGCAAGGCCCGGGCGGCGCGCATTTCGAATTCCGCTCGGGCAGGCCGGGCGGCGATCCGTTCGATGGCAACAGCGACATCTTCAGCCAGATCTTCGGCGACGCCTTCTCCGGCGCCCGCGGCGCCGGCAGGAGCGGCGACCGTCGTCAGCCGGTCCAGGCCCCCGACCTCAACGTCACGCTCGACGTCACCATCGAGGAGGCAGCCACCGCCGAGAAGGTGACGGCGATGTTCCCCGACGGCCGCAAGATGGCGGTGAAGCTGCCGGCCTATGTCGAGGACGGCCAGACCATCCGTCTGAAGGGCCAGGGCGAGCAGGGACCGGGCCAGCCGGGCGACGCGCTGGTCAAGATCCATATCCGCCGCCATCCGCGCTACCGTGTCGAGGGTCGCGACCTGCATGCCGATCTGCCGGTGGCGCTGGCCGACGCGGTGCTGGGCGCCAAGGTGGCGGTCGAGACACCAACCGGCCGCCTCGCGGTCAATGTCCCGGCATGGTCGAGTTCCGACAAGGTGCTGCGGCTGAAAGGCAGGGGTTTGCCGGAGAAAACCGGCGGCCATGGCGATCTCTATGTCCATGTCAGGCTGATGCTGCCCGAGGGCGGCGACAGCGAGCTGGAAACGCTGATGCGTCGCCAAAAGGGCTGAGCTTTGGAGTTTTCTCCCCCGGACAGTCCGCTTTGAGCGCTTGAAGGGGCTCTGTGCCTGTGCGATAGGCTCTCCACAAAGCAGACATTCTTGCGGAGAACGCTCACATGGCGGGTGGACAGGGCCTGATGGCCGGCAAGCGCGGGCTGATCCTCGGCGTTGCGAACAATCGGTCGATCGCCTTCGGCATCGCCAAGGCGTGCGTCGATCACGGCGCCGAGATCGCGCTGACCTATCAGGGCGAAGCCTTCAAGAAGCGCGTCGAGCCGCTGGCGGCGGAGCTCAACGCCCATGTCGCCGGTCATTGCGACGTCACCGACCCGGCAAGCCTTGATGCCGTCTTCGCAGACATCGCCAAACATTGGGGCAAGCTCGACTTCCTCGTCCACGCCATCGCGTTTTCCGACAAGGACGAATTGACCGGCCGTTATGTCGAGACGACGCGCGACAATTTCCTGCGCACCATGGACATCTCGGTGTTCTCTTTCACCACCATCGCCAAGCGCGCCGAGCCGCTGATGACCGATGGCGGCTCGCTGTTGACGCTGACCTATTACGGCGCCGAAAAGGTGATGCCGCACTACAACGTCATGGGTGTGGCAAAGGCGGCGCTGGAAGCGAGCGTGCGTTATCTCGCCGTCGATCTCGGCGCCAAGAAGATCCGCGTCAACGCCATCTCCGCCGGCCCGATCAAGACGCTTGCCGCCTCCGGCATCGGCGACTTCCGCTACATCCTGAAGTGGAACGAGTACAACGCGCCGCTGAAGCAGACGGTCACCCAGGAAGAGGTCGGCGATTCCGGCGTCTATTTCCTGTCGGATCTGTCGCGCGGCGTCACCGGCGAGGTCCATCACGTCGATTCGGGCTACCACGTCGTCGGCATGAAGGCGGTCGACGCGCCCGACATCTCGACCGTCAAGGAATAGTTCTCTCCGCCGGCCCTCCGCCCAGACCTGGCCCGACCTCCGGAAGACCTGATGTATCCGCTCGTCTATCTCGTGCGCCACGGCCAGACGCAATGGAACACCGAGCGTCGCCTGCAGGGTCAGGCCGATACCGACATCAATGCACTTGGACGCCAGCAGGCGACTGGCAATGGCCGGCGCTTGGCCGCGATGATCGGCAAGGGTGAGGATTTCGACTTTGTCGCCAGCCCGATGCGGCGCACGTGCGAAACGATGGAACTGATGCGGGCGGCAATGGGGCTCGACCCGCTCGCTTACCGGACAGAACCGCGTCTGGTGGAATTGAGCTTCGGCGACTGGCAGGGTTTTACGTTTCGTGAGCTCGAAGCCCGGCTTCCGGGATCGACCCGCGGGCGCCGCTCGGCCAAATGGGATTTCCAGCCGCCCGGAGAGGGCGCGGAAAGCTATGAGATGCTGCTCGAGCGGATCAAGCCATGGTTCGACGCGCTCGACCGGCAGACGGTCTGCGTCACCCATGGCGGCGTGATGCGCTGCCTTTTCCGCTTCGTCATGGGCGTGTCAAAACAGGAGGCGGCGGGCCTGGAAATCCCTCAGGACCAACTGCTCCGGCTGCAGGGCCGGAGCCTGGAGTGGCTGTGAAGGCTGCGGCCTGTCGAATTCAGATCAGGCCGGCCTCATCTTGGATCTAGTTGGCGTCGGTATCCGGCAGCTGCATGTCGGTGACCACATTCTCGCCATTGGTCACGTCAAAGGCAATGACGATGTCCATGCCCGGCTGCAGCGCGTCGAGATCGGTTTCGGCGTTGAGCTTGTAGGACTTGCCGTCGTCCAGCGTCAGCGTCAGCGTATCCTTGTCGACCTTCTTGATCAGGCCCTCGGTCTGGCCGGCGAACGCGGCGGCGGTGGAAATCATCAGCATGGCGGCAACAGCGCCAATCAGGGTACGCATCGTCGTCCTCATTATCATTGCGCCGGCATGGCTAGCGGCGGGGTCCTCAACGGCGGATGGAAGAAAGCAGAAACCAAGCGAATGTGTCAAA
Source organism: Mesorhizobium sp. M4B.F.Ca.ET.143.01.1.1 (assembly GCF_004792275.1). Taxonomy (NCBI): domain Bacteria; kingdom Pseudomonadati; phylum Pseudomonadota; class Alphaproteobacteria; order Hyphomicrobiales; family Phyllobacteriaceae; genus Mesorhizobium; species Mesorhizobium sp. M4B.F.Ca.ET.143.01.1.1. Next base: position 662,064 of record NZ_SRSR01000002.1, on the reverse strand, counting down.
AGTAAAACTGGCTTCGTCACGACCTATTTCGCTCAAGGTGCGATCGCGAGTTCCAACGACGGTTCCTTTCACGAGAAATGAGTGGCAGCCACTCGCGCGGCGTGCTCTTGATCATTGCGGCAGGGTGGGGCAGCAGCCCTGGCCGTTCGTGGCAGCGCAGGTCTCCCCGCACACACAGTTTGACCGCTTTGCAAAACGCCAATAGAAGGCAGCGTGCAGCGCCGCGCGAGCTTTTTGACGCGCAAGGGACGCCGCACCACTTTGGACTTCCGGCTCCGCCGCCGGGCAGGGCGTTTTCCATGTCTCACAACACTTTCGGCCACCTGTTCCGCGTCACCACATGGGGTGAGAGCCATGGGCCGGCGCTCGGCTGCGTCGTCGACGGCTGCCCGCCCGGCATCCGTTTCAAGCGTGAGGACATCCAGGCCGAACTCGACAAGCGTCGCCCCGGCCAGTCGCGTTTCGTGACGCAGCGCCGCGAGCCGGACGAGGTCAAGATACTCTCCGGCTTTATCCTCGACGAGGACGGCGAGACGATGATCACCACCGGCACGCCGGTGTCGATGCTGATCGAGAATGTCGACCAGCGTTCCAAGGATTATGGCGAGATCGCCCGCCAGTACCGGCCGGGCCATGCCGACTACACCTATGAGGTCAAATACGGCCTACGCGACTACCGCGGCGGCGGCCGTTCCTCGGCCCGCGAGACGGCAGCTAGAGTGGCGGCAGGCGCCTTGGCCCGCAAGGTGGTGCCCGGCATGGTGGTGCGCGGCGCGCTGGTCTCCATGGGCGAGAAGTCGATCGACCGCGCCAATTGGAACTGGAACTTCATCGGCGATGCCGAAAATCCGTTCTTCACGCCGGACCCGGCATCGGTCCCCGTCTTCACCCAATATCTCGACGCCATCCGCAAGGCGGGCTCCTCGGTCGGCGCCATCATCGAGATCGTCGCCGAAGGCGTGCCGGCCGGCCTCGGCGCGCCGATATATGGCAAGCTCGACCAGGACATCGCGTCCGGCCTGATGTCGATCAATGCCGTCAAGGGGGTCGAGATCGGCAACGGCTTCGAGGCCGCCCGCATCACCGGCGAGCAGAACGCCGACGAGATGCGCATGGGCAATGACGGCAAGCCGGTGTTTTTGTCCAACCACGCCGGCGGCATCCTGGGCGGCATCTCGACCGGGCAGGCGATCGTCGCCCGTTTCGCGGTCAAGCCGACATCGTCGATCCTGACCCCGCGCAAATCGATCGACAAGGACGGCAACGACGTCGAGGTGATGACCAAGGGCCGCCACGACCCCTGCGTCGGCATCCGCGCCGTGCCGATCGGCGAGGCCATGGTTGCCTGCGCCATCGCCGATCACTATCTGCGGCACAGAGGACAGACGGGGAAGGGAATAGGGGAGTAAGGCAATAGGGGAATATGTTACGTCGCGTTTCGCCACGCCAAACTTTTTCCTTTTCCCTACTTCGTTACTGCCCTATTCCCCTACTCCCTGGCGAGCGAAGCGAGCATTTCCATGCCATACGACCAGAAGAAGATCGTCGAAGCCATCCGCGCCTTCGAGCGCGGCGAGATCGTCGTCGTCATGGATGATGACGGGCGCGAGAACGAGGGCGACCTGATCGTCGCCGCGGTCCACTGCACGCCGGAGAAGATGGCCTTCATCGTCCGCAATACCTCCGGCATCGTCTGCACGCCGATGCCGCGCGAGGAGGCAAAGCGCCTCAACCTTGCGCCGATGGTGGCCGACAACGATTCCGCCCACACCACCGCCTTCACCGTCAGCGTCGATTTCAAGCACGGCACCACGACCGGCATCTCCGCCGACGATCGCACGCTCACCGTGCGCAACCTTGCCAACGGCAATGTCGGCGCCTCCGATTTCGTCCGTCCCGGACATATCTTCCCGCTGGTCGCCCGCGAGGGCGGGGTGCTGATGCGCTCCGGCCATACCGAAGCGGCCGTCGACCTCTGCAAGCTTGCCGGCCTGCCGCCGATCGGCGTCATTTCCGAACTGGTCAACGACGACGGCACCGTCAAGCGCGGGCCGGAGGTTCAGGCCTTTGCCGAGCAGCATGGCCTGAAACAGGTCTCGGTCGCCGATCTCATCGCCTACCGGCAGCGCAAGGAAACGCTGGTCGAGCGCGTCGCCTGTTCCGACATCGACACGCTTGGCGGCAAGGCGCAGGTCTTCACCTACACGCTGCCCTGGGATTCGATGCATCACGTCGCGATCGTCTTCGGCGATATCCGCGACGGCGAGGAGGTGCCGGTGCGCCTGCATTCGGAGGATGTCGTCACCGACGTGTTCGGCACCAGCCACCGGCTCGACGCCATCATGAAGGCGATGGGCGAGCGAAAGCGCGGCGTCATCGTCTATCTGCGCGAGGGTTCGGTCGGCGTCGCCCATCAGGAGCGCAAGCGGCCGGTGAGCGGCGAGCGCGAGGATCATGAGGAAGCCCGCCGGCGCGAAAGCGAATGGCGCGAAATTGGCCTCGGCGCGCAGATCCTGAAAGATTTGGGCATTTCGTCGATCAACCTGATCGCCTCGCGCGAGCGCCACTATGTCGGCCTCGAAGGTTTCGGCATCCATATCGCCAAGACCGAGATCCTCTAAGGCGCCCGGCCCCTTGCAGGACCGGACGCGCACGACATCACTCCGCGGGAACCGCCTCCGCCTCACATCCGGCAAGATCGCAATCCGGACCGGCCAGGCTGCGCTGGCCAATAAGAACCGTCGCCAGCGCGATCGCGCCCGCCGCCACCGACACAAGAAAGCCGTTCTGCGCGCCGAACGCGTCCACCACCGCGCCGGCGGCGAAGGAGCCGAGCGCCATGCCGATGCCGATTCCGGTCGTCACCCAGGTGATGCCCTCGGTCAGCATCGCTTCGGGCACGCGCCGCTCGATCAGGCCGAAGGCGGTGATGAAGGTCGGCGAGATCGCCACGCCGCTGACGAACACGGCAAGCGCCAGCAGCGGTACCGTGCCGGCGGCCAGCAGCGGCAGCGTGGTGAGCGCGATGACGGCGACGGCGACAGCCAGCTGGCGTTGCAGCGGCATTTTCAGGTTGAGCGCGCCGATGATGATGCCGAGCACGAACGAGCCGAGCGCGTAGACGCCGATGACCAGGCTTGCCGCTTCCGGTTGGCCGAGCTCCTTGGTGATCGCCACGGTGCTGACTTCCGTGGTGGCGAAAGTGGCGCCGATGAAGATCAGGGCGAACGTTATGACCTGAACCGGCCGCAGGCGGATCGCCGAGCCGCGTGAACCATGTTCCTGTGGCCGCACGTTGGGTTCGGTCGCGCGCTGCAGGATGAAGGCCGCCGAGCCGAATGCGAGGAACAGAGTGCTGGCAAGCATGCCCGCTTCCGGGAACAGCGCGGTGCTCAACCCGACCGACAGCGATGCGCCGGCGATATAGACCAGTTCATCCGCTGCAGACTCGAAGGCGAAAGCGGTATTCAGCTCCGGGCGGTCACGGAAGATCTCCGTCCAGCGGGCGCGCACCATCGCAGGTATGCTGGGCATGGCAGCGGCAAGCAGCGCCGAGGCGAACAGCGTCCATATCGGCCAGTCCTGGTTGGCCGCCGCGATCAGCACTGCGAAGGCGAGCACGGCGATCACCGTGGTCGGCACGACGATGCGCGTCTGACCGAGGCGATCCACCAGCCGCGATATTTGCGGCGCAATAAACGCGTTCACCAGCGCGAAACTCGCCGAAACGGCGCCGGCCAGCCAGTATTCGCCATGCGTCTGCGACAGCATGGCGACGATCCCGATCGGCGCCATGGCGATCGGCAGCCTGGCAACGAAGCCGGCCGCCGCGAAACCCTTGGTGCCGGGGGCTCGAAATATTTCCGTATAGGGATTTTGCATGCTCTGGCTCCTCGACAAGGGACGGATCGGCAATTACATACGTTGCGTATGAAATCAGATAGATCATACGCCGCGTATGTCAATTGGCATACGATGCGTATGTAAGTTGGGCCAGACCGTATGCACCGACCTCGCAAGGAGATGATTGCCGAGACGCGCGCCAAGCTGATCGCGGCCGCCCGCCACGCTTTCGGCACCATCGGCTATGCGGACGCCTCGATGGATGATTTCACCGCCTCGGCCGGGCTGACGCGCGGCGCGCTCTATCACCACTTCGGCGACAAGAGGGGATTGCTGCAGGCGGTCATCGCCGAGATCGACGGCGAGATGGCTGCCCGGGTGAACGAGGTGGCGGCGAGGGCGCCGACCCGCTGGCAGCATTTCGTCGACGAATGCACCACTTACATCGAACTGGCGCTGGAGCCGGAGATCCAGCGCATCATGTTCCGCGATGCTCCGGCGGTACTGGGTGATCCCGCGCAGTGGCCGAACGCCAGCGCATGCACGGCGTCGATGACCGATCACCTGACCAGGCTGCAGGAGGAGGGGGTGGTCGTGGCCGACCTCGATCCCGAGACCACGGCGCGGCTGATCAACGGCGCGAGCAGCCAGGCTGCGCAGCGGATCGCCAATTCGCAGGATCCGGAAGCGACGTCGAAAAAGGCGGTGGCTGCGTTCAAGCAACTGCTCGAGGGGCTGCGCAAGCAGCCCTGAGCACACGGTCAGCTAACCATGACGCGCGGTTTGTGCACCGGTTTTAGGTCGGCGCGGCGTCGCCAAGATTGACAATCGCCGAGGCGAGCGCATCCTCCTCAACCATCTCTGAGGCGGGAGAGTCGGGCCATGTGGGACTTCAGCATCGGCCGGTCGGTGTCCATCATGATCAGGACATGGCCTTTCATCGTCTTTCGCATGGTTGTCTATTTCGGCATCACGCTGGCCTACATCATGGCGACCGGGACCGGGGCCAGCGTCGGCTATGGCGTCGGCCACATCTCCACCGATCCCGATGGGCCGCTCTCCTTCGCGCTATGGGGTGGCGTGGTCGGCTTCGGCATCGTCTCGGTAGCCGTCTACTGGATCCGCGAATACATCCTCTACGTCCTCAAGGCCGGGCATATCGCCGTCATGGTCCATCTGATCGACGGCCAGGACGTTCCCGACGGCCAGAACCAGATCTCCTATGCCAGGGCCGTGGTGACCGAGCGTTTCGCCGAGGCCAATGTGCTGTTCGTGATCGACCAGCTGGTCAAGGGCGCCATCCGAGCCATCACCGGCCTCATCGGCGGCATCGCCGCCTTCCTGCCCATTCCCGGTCTCAACGGCCTTGTCAGCTTCATCAACACGGTGATCCGCATGTCGCTGACCTATGTCGACGAGATCATCCTCGGCTACAACATCCGCATCAATTCCACCTCGCCCTTCGAGACCGCCCGGCAAGGCGTTGTGCTCTATGCGCAGAACGGCAAGACCATGGTCAAGAACGCGGTCTGGCTGGCGGTGATCATGTGGGGCGTGTCCTTCGTCATCTTCCTGTTGATGCTGGCGCCGGCCGGCGCCATCCTCTGGGTCATGCCAGGCCAGCTTGCCGGCTGGGCCTTCGTCCTGGCCATCGTCTTTGCCTGGGCCTTCAAGGCCGCCTTCATCGAGCCCTTCGCCATCGCCTCGCTGATGCAGGTCTATTTCGCCACCATCGAGGGCCAGGCGCCCAATCCGGACTGGGACCGCCGGCTGGCGGAAGCCTCCTCGAAATTCCGCGAACTGAAGGACAAGGCGCTGGCCTCGTTCGGCGGCTCGCGCTGGACGCAGCCCGCACCCCAATAACCGGGAAACCAGCCTAATCCCTGTTGAACGTTCCTCTTTGGCGGCGCGAAAACATGGCCAAACCGGTCTTGCGCGCCTATATCGGGGCATGGTCACCAGACTTTACACCCACCCGGTCTTCCTCGAACACCTGACCCCGCCCGGCCACCCCGAGCGGCCCGATCGCCTGCGCGCCATCGAGCGCGTGCTGGACGACGAGGCATTTTCGGCGCTCGACCGGGTCAAGGCGCCGGAAGGCGACCAGGCGACCATCCTCTATGCGCATCCCGAGAATCACGTCGCACGCGTGCGCGCCGCCATTCCGGAAACCGGCATCGCTTCGATCGATGCCGACACCAGCGCCAGCCCGAAGAGCTGGCAGGCGGCGGTGACGGCGATCGGCGCCGCCAATGCCGCTGTCGACGACGTTTTCGACGGCCGCGCCGCCAATGTCTTCGTCGCCGCCCGGCCGCCCGGCCACCATGCCGAGAAGACCACGGCCATGGGCTTTTGCCTGTTCAACACCGCGGCGATCGCCGCTCGCTACGCGCAGAAGAGGCACCAGGCCGAGCGCGTCGCCATCGTCGACTGGGACGTCCATCACGGCAACGGCACGCAGGATATCTTCTGGGATGACCCTTCGGTGCTCTATTGCTCGACGCACCAGATGCCGCTTTATCCGGGCACCGGCGCCAAGAGCGAGACCGGCGCCGGCAACATTGTCAACGCGCCGCTGGCGCCGCGCACCGGCAGCGAGACGTTCCGTGACGCCTTCCTGTCGCGCGTGCTGCCGTCGATCGACAATTTCGCGCCCGACCTGATCATCATTTCCGCCGGATTCGACGCGCACCATCGCGACCCGCTGGCCGAGATCAACCTGACCGAGGAGGATTTCGACTGGGCGACCGGCCAGCTGATGGAGCGCGCCGCGCGCCACAGCGGCAACCGGCTCGTCAGCCTGCTCGAGGGTGGCTACGATCTGCAGGGACTGGCATTTTCGGTCGCCGCCCATGTCGGGCGGCTGATGAAGGGATGAACTATGGCTGGTGAAGCTAACGAGGACGTCAAGGCGATGAGCTTCGAGCAGGCGCTCGACGCGCTGGAGAAGATCGTCGACGATCTTGAACGCGGTGACGTGCCGCTCGACCAGTCAATCAAGATCTATGAGCGCGGCGAGGCGCTGAAAGTCCATTGCGACCGGTTGCTGAAGGCGGCCGAGGACAAGGTCGAGAAGATCAGGCTGTCGCGCGACGGCAAGCCGGTTGGCACGGAGCCGCTCGACGCCGAGTAAGGTGTATTGATATTCAGCCGGCCTGCAAATGGCGGCTTTCCTGCGCTTGCGGTAGTGCACAGTCCGCGCAGGCGGTGGATCGGGCAGCAGGTAAGGAGTTTAAGCTATGTGCCGCAACATCAAGACCCTGGCCAATTTCGAACCGCCGGCAACCAATGACGAAGTGCATGACGCGGCACTTCAGTTCGTGCGCAAGCTGAGCGGATCGACCAAACCCTCAAAGCGCAATGAGCACGCCTTCCATCACGCCGTCGAGGCGATCGCCGCCATCGCGCGTGAATTGATCGACTCGCTCGAGACCAACCAGGAGCCGCGCAATCGCGAGGAAGAGGCGGCCAAGGCGAAGGCCAGGTCCGCCCTTCGTTTCGCCTGAGGTCGAGATGAGCTTCTTTCCGGGAAACGATCCTGAGCCTGGCGATGCGTTCGCCTGCGACCAGATCGAGCTGATGGTCGTACCTAACGCCAAGGACATTGGTGGCTTCGAGGTTCGCCGCGCGCTGCCCACCGCGAAGCGTCGTCTGGTCGGCCCGTTCATCTTCTTCGATCGCATGGGCCCGGCCATCCTGCGCGCCGGCCACGCGCTCGATGTGCGCCCTCATCCCCATATCGGCCTGTCGACGGTGACCTACCTTTTCGATGGCAAGATCAGGCATCGCGATTCGCTCGGCACCGAAATGGTGATCGCGCCGGGCGATGTGAACCTGATGACCGCCGGCCGCGGCATCGTCCATTCCGAGCGCACGCCGGAGGAACTGCGCGGCGCGCCGATGTCGATCTCCGGCCTGCAGACCTGGCTGGCGCTGCCGGACGGCAAGGAGGAGGTTGCTCCGGTCTTCGAGAACACGGCCGTGATCCGCTTGCCCGAGATCGATGCCGAGGGCATCAGCGGCCGCGTCATCATCGGCGCTTTTTCCGGTCTGCGCTCGCCGGTTTCGACCGCCTCGGACACCCTTTATGCCGACCTGAGGCTGGCGCCCGGCGCCAGCGTCAAGATCCCGCCCGATGCCGAGGAGCGCGCCATCTACACGCTGGAAGGCGAGGTCTCGATTGCGGGCGACCGTTTCCCGGCCGAGCGGCTGCTGGTGTTCAAACCGGGCGACGAAATCGTCGTTTCGTCCGAGCGCGGCGCCCATTTCATGCTATTCGGCGGCGCCTCGCTCGGCTCCAGGCGCTACATCTGGTGGAACTTCGTTTCGTCGTCGAAGGAACGCATCGAACAGGCGAAAGAGGAATGGAAGACCGGCCGCTTCGATATCGTTCCTGGAGACGAGGAAGAGTTCATTCCGTTACCGGACAATTAACGCCAGAAGCATCCGCGTCATTGACACGCATTTACATTCGCCGGGCGGCGGCATATTTCGCCCATGATCAACGTGCATGAACGTCAGGTTTGACCAGGCCCCTTAGCCGTGAACGCAAAGCCCGATACGCCGCTCCTCGACAAGGTCCGCATCCCCGCGGATCTGAGGACGCTTGACGAAAGCGAGCTGCCGCAGCTCGCCTCGGAGCTGCGCGACGAGCTGATCGACGCCGTCTCGCACACCGGCGGCCATCTTGGCGCCGGGCTCGGCGTGGTCGAACTGACCGTTGCGCTCCACTATGTCTTCAACACCCCGGACGACCGGCTGATCTGGGATGTCGGCCACCAGGCCTATCCGCACAAGATCCTGACCGGCCGGCGCGACCGCATCCGCACCCTGCGGCAGGAGGGCGGCCTTTCCGGCTTCACCCGGCGTGCCGAGAGCGAATACGACCCGTTCGGCGCCGCCCATTCCTCGACCTCGATTTCCGCCGGTCTCGGCATGGCGATGGGCCGCGACCTCTCCGGCGGCCGCAACAACGTCATTGCCGTCATCGGCGACGGCGCCATGTCGGCCGGCATGGCCTATGAGGCGATGAACAATGCCGGCGCGCTAGATGCCCGGCTGATCGTCATCCTCAACGACAACGACATGTCTATCGCGCCGCCGACCGGGGCGATGAGCGCCTATCTGGCGCGGCTCGCCTCCGGCAAGGCCTATCTCGGCCTGCGTGATTTCGGCAAGAAGCTGACCTCCTATCTCGGCAAGCGCGCCGATCGCGCCATCACACGAGCCGTCGAGCATGCGCGCGGCTACGTCACCGGCGGCACGCTGTTCGAGGAGCTCGGCTTCTATCACATCGGCCCGATCGACGGGCACAATCTCGAGCACCTGATCCCGGTGCTGAAGAACGTCCGCGACAATGGTGACGGCCCGGTGCTGATCCATGTCGTGACCCAGAAGGGCAAGGGCTACGCACCGGCCGAAGCCGCCGCCGACAAATATCACGGCGTCAACAAGTTCGATGTCATCACCGGCGCGCAGGCCAAGGCGCCTGCCAACGCGCCGAGCTACACCAAGGTGTTCGCCGAAAGCCTGGTCCAGGAGGCGCGCGAGGACGACCGCATCGTCGCCATCACCGCCGCCATGCCGAGCGGCACCGGCCTCGATCTCTTCGGCGAGGCCTTCCCGGCCCGGACCTTCGATGTCGGCATCGCCGAGCAGCATGCCGTGACCTTCGCCGCCGGCCTCGCCACGGAAGGCTACAAGCCTTTCTGCGCCATCTATTCGACCTTCCTGCAGCGCGCCTACGACCAGGTCGTCCACGATGTGGCGATCCAGAAGCTGCCGGTGCGCTTCCCGATCGACCGCGCCGGCTTCGTCGGCGCCGACGGCGCCACCCATTGCGGCGCCTTCGACACCACCTTCCTCGCCTCGCTGCCGGGCTTCGTCGTCATGGCCGCCGCCGACGAGGCGGAACTTCGCCATATGGTGCGCACCGCCGCTCACTATGACGAGGGTCCCATCGCTTTCCGCTACCCGCGCGGCAACGGTGTCGGCGTCGACATGCCGGAGCGCGGCTCGGTGCTCGACATCGGCAAGGGCCGCATTCTCAAGGAAGGCACCAAGGTGGCGCTGCTTTCGTTCGGCACCCGCCTGCAGGATTGCCTGATCGCCGCCGAGGAACTCGGCGCCGCCGGGCTTTCCGCCACCGTCGCCGACGCCCGTTTCGCCAAGCCGCTGGACGAGGATCTCGTGCGCCGGCTCGCCCGCTCGCATGAAGTGCTGGTGACGGTGGAAGAGGGCGCGGTCGGCGGCTTTGCCAGCCAGGTGCTGCAGTTCCTCGCCCATCAAGGCCTTCTGGAAGGCGGCCTCAAGGTGCGCCCGCTCGTGCTGCCCGACGCATTCACCGATCACGCCAAGCCCGAGAAGATGTATGCCGATGCGGGCCTGGACGCAGGCGGCATCGTGCGCACGGTGTTCGCCGCCCTCGGCCACGCGGCCAGCGCCAGAAGCGCCTGACTCAAGATATCAGCATCCTGAATCGCTTTGCCGGCTTGCTGTCGTAATCGATTGTTTACGCTACCATTTGGCGCTTTGCTTACCCTGTCTCTTGGCCGTTTCTCAACGGCGGCCTGCTAGAAGCCTGCCGAGGGATAGGGGCAACGACAATGAACAGGTTTCTGTGCGGCATCGCCTTTTTGGCGCTCGCCGCTGGACCGGCGAACGCCGAGACGCGCTACGACCGCAATCTCGAAAAAGCGGCGATGGACATAGTCGCCGGCAAGATCGGCGACATCCGCGGCGGCTTCTCCTACAAGCAGGTTCCGCAGCTCGTCGTGCTGCCCGAGACCGCGGCGGCGGTGCCGGTCGAGCCGCAGCGCCGGCAAGCTTCCGGCGACAGGAATGACGGTCTGGCGCCCGCCGTCGAACGGCCGGTTTCGCGGACCATCTTCTAATCCCCTTCTTGCCTTCGCGACCGGCTTTCGCCAAGGAAGGCCGATGAACTCCACTTTGCCAGCCAGCGCGCGCCTCAGGCTCGACGAACTGCTCGTCCAGCGCGGCCTGTTCGCCAGCCGCTCGCGCGCCCGCGACGCCGTCGAGCGCGGCACAGTGACGGTTGACGGCACCATCGCCCGCAAGCCCGGCCTGAGCGTCCAGGCCGATTGCCTCGTTGCAATCGACGACCCAGCGCAGGCCTATGTCTCGCGCGCGGCGCTGAAGCTGATCGCCGGGCTTGACCGGTTCGGCCTCGACCCCACCGGCAGCGAAGCGCTCGATATCGGCGCCTCGACCGGCGGCTTCACCCAGGTGCTTCTCGAGCGCGGCGCCGCGCACGTCACCGCGATCGATGTCGGCCACGGCCAGATGCATCCGGAGATCTCAGGCGATCCGCGCGTCACGGCCATCGAGGGCCTCAATGCCCGCGATCTCTCGTCCGCCGACCTGGGCGGCGTTGTCCCCGATTTCATCGTCTGCGATGTCAGCTTCATCTCGCTGAAGCTGGCGCTGCCGCCGGCTCTTGCCCTCGCCGGAGATGGCGCCAGGGCGCTGCTTCTGGTCAAGCCGCAATTCGAGGCCGGCCGCGAGGCGATCGGCAAGGGTGGCCTGCTCAGGGATCAGGCTGACGCCGAACGCATCGCCGGCCTGCTCGGCGACTGGCTTGGCGGCATTCCCGGCTGGCGCGTGCTGGGGCGGCATCCTTCGCCGATCGAGGGCGGCGACGGCAACCGCGAATTCCTGCTCGCCGCCATCAAGGATGAAAAATGAGCGCGCGTTTCACCATCGCCAGGCTTGGCTCGCAGGGCGACGGCATCGCCGAGGCCGACGGCGGCGAGGTCTTTATTCCCTTCACGCTGCCGGGCGAGACGGTCACCGCCGCCCGCGAAAAGCACCGCGCCACGCTGATGTCGGTGCTGGAGGCATCGCCGCTCAGGATCGATCCGGCCTGCCGGCATTTCACCGAATGCGGCGGCTGCGCGCTGCAGCATTTCGAGGCTGAAGCCTACCGCCAGTGGAAGCGCGACAAGGTTATGCAGGCATTGAAGGCCAAGGGCATCGCTTTCGATGTCGCCGCGCTGGTGCCATGCGCGCCCGAGACGCGTCGCCGCGTCGTCTTCAGCGCCCGGCGCACCGAGGCCGGCATGCTGCTTGGCTTCGTGCGCGCGCTTTCCTCGGAGATCATTCCGATCGAGGAATGCCCGATCTCGCTGCCGGCGATCGTTGCCGCGCTGGGTCGCCTGCGGGCGTTGGCCGACCTGGTCTGCGCCACTTCGAAAGCCTTCCACATGACCGTCACCGTGACCGCATCCGGTCTGGATGTCGCGGTCCAGGACGGAGGCAAGCTCGGCGATCATCAGCGCCGCATCGCGTCGAATCTCGTCACCGCCGAGGGGTTGGCCAGACTATCGGTCGATGGTGAGATCGTCGTCGAGCCGAAGAAGCCTGTGGTGCAGTTTGGATCGGTCGCCGTAGCCGTGCCGCCCGGCGCTTTCATGCAGGCGACCGAAGCCGCCGAGCGGACCATGGCCGAGCTGGTCGGCCAGCACCTGTCGCGCGCAAAAAAGGTCGCCGACCTGTTCGCCGGCTGCGGCAGCTTCGCGCTGCGGCTTGCGGCGAAGTCGGAGGTTCATGCCGTCGAAGGCGACGCGCCGGCCCTTGCAGCGCTCGACCGCGCCTTCCGTTTTGCCAACGGACTGAAGCGGGTGACCAGCGAGCGCCGCGATCTGTTCCGGCGGCCGCTGACGTTCAAGGAATTGAACGCCTTCGACGGCCTGGTCTTCGATCCGCCGCGCGCCGGAGCCGAGGACCAGTCGAAGCAGATCGCCCGCTCGGACGTGCCGCTGGTGGCCGCAGTATCCTGCAACCCGGTTACGCTGGCGCGGGATCTGCGCATCCTGATCGATGGCGGCTACGCGCTGAAAAGTGTCACTCCGATCGACCAGTTCCTGTGGTCGGCGCATGTCGAGGCCGTCGCGCTGCTGGAGAAGCCGAAGCGAAGGCGGTAATCGCTCAAACCCTGGTGCCGCCGACCGTCATCTGGTTCATCCTCAGATGCGGCTGGCCGACGCCCACCGGCACGCCCTGTCCGGCCTTGCCGCACATGCCGATGCCGTTGTCGAGCTTCATGTCGTTGCCGACCATGGTGACGCGGTGCATGGCGTCCGGCCCGTTGCCGATCAGCATCGCGCCCTTGATCGGCTGAGTCACCTTGCCGTCCTCGATCATGTAGGCCTCGGTGCAGCCGAAGACGAATTTGCCCGACGTGATGTCGACCTGGCCACCGCCGAAGGAGACCGCGTAGATGCCGTTCTTGACCGAGGCGATGATCTCTTCCGGCTGCATGTCGCCGGCGGTCATGTGGGTGTTGGTCATGCGCGGCATCGGCTGGTGCGCATAGCCTTCGCGCCGCCCGTTGCCGGTCGCCTTCATGCCCATCAGCCGCGCGTTCTGGCGATCCTGCATGTAGCCGACCAGCTTGCCGTCCTCGATCAGCACGTTGCGCGCCGAGGGCGTGCCCTCGTCGTCGACGGTGAGCGAGCCGCGCCGTTCGGGTAGCGTGCCGTCATCGACGACGGTGACGCCCTTTGCCGCGACCTGCTGGCCCATCAGCCCGGCGAAGGCAGAAGTCTTCTTGCGGTTGAAGTCGCCCTCCAGTCCGTGGCCAACGGCTTCGTGCAGCATGACGCCCGGCCAGCCGCTGGAGAGCACGATGTCGAATGTGCCGGCCGGCGCCGGCACGGCCTCGAGATTGACCAGCGCCTGCCTCAGCGCCTCCTTGGCTGCGTGCTTCCAGCTCTCCTCGACCAGGAAATCGCCAAAGCTCTTGCGGCCGCCCATTCCATAGGAGCCGCTCTCCTGGCGGTCGCGGCTGCCGACCACGACCGAGACGTTGATCCTGACCATCGGGCGGATGTCGCGCACCATTTGGCCGTCGGCGCGCACGATCTCGACATGCTGCCAGGAAGCCGCCAGCGAGGCCGTCACCTGGCGCACGCGCGGATCCTCGGCGCGCAGCCAGGCGTCGATCTCCTGCAGCAGCTTCGCCTTGGCCTCGAAAGAAGGCGAGGGGATCGGGTTTTCCTCGCCATAGAGATGGCGGTTGGTGCGGGCGGGCGGCGCGGCAAGCGTGCCGGAATAGCCGCCCTTGACCGCCGAGACGGCGTCGGCCGCGCGCAGCAGCGAGGCTTCGGAAAGATCGCTCGAATGCGCATAGCCGCTGGCCTCGCCGGCCACCGCGCGCAGTCCGAAACCCTGGTCGGTGTTGAAGTTGGCGGTCTTCAGCCGGCCATTGTCGAACATCAGCGCCTCGCTCTCGCTGTATTCGAGGAAAAGCTCGCCGTCGTCGGCGCCGCTGATGGTCTCGGCGACGATCTTCTTGATGCGATCGTCGGAAATGTCGAATTGGCCGATCAGGCTGTTCATGGCAGGTCCGTCCGCAGGAGGATTGGTCGTTTCCCCCGATGTAGGGGCGAAGGCGCGCCGAGACAATCGCAACAGCGCCGATCACGGCGGTGTCAGGCCGCCGCCGTCGTCGCAGTCTTGCCGGCTAGGATCAGGGGAGGGCGGCAAAACCGTCGGCGAAACCCTTGAGGTCGACGGGAATGCCGATGCCTTCTTCCGGCGTCTGGAAGACGATGAAGGTGGCCGAGGTGCCGGTCTTCAGCGTGTCGAGCAGCGGCTTTTCGAGGATCACCTCGGCATAGCAGCCGTCCTGGAAGCAGCGCACGAAATAGGCTCTCCCGATGTCCTTGCCGTCGACGTTGAGGCCAAGCCCGTTGGGCAGGAGAACGCCGAGCGGCGCCAGCACGCGCAGGATCTCGGCCTTGTTGTCGGCGGTGCGCAGCACGACCACCGACAGCCCCATCTCCGGACGGTCCTCGGCGACGACGTTCTGCATCATCACGCATTGCTCGGAGGTCGCGCCGGCCGGCGTGTCGCAGATGATCGACCACGCGCCATGCGTCGAGCGCACCGTGCCGCTCGGTTGCTGCGCGGCATTGGCCTGGGCAGCGCTCGACGCGCCGGTTCCGGACAAGCCGGCGCCAAGCACGGCGGCGAGAAAGATGACCTTCGCCAAGGTTCTCGAAAGCCAGGGTCTCATGACGGCTCCATTGCGAATCACGGCACTTTGAAGCCGCGCGACTGCCAAGTAAAGGACGGGACCGAGGCCGGCCCGCCCGGATATGGGCAATCAAGCGCTTTTCCAAGCCAATTTCGCCCGAATTGCGACCGTCCGGCGGACGGCTCCGGGGTGTTCGTCGCCGATCACGCGCCGGTGATCGGCAGAGGCCGCTTTGCCCTCTTCAAGGCGTGGCTGCACTTGCGCGCAAAAATGCCGCACGGTTTCCTCCGCTCCTTTCTTGCGGAGGCAATTAGAGTATGGTTTGAACCACCCTTGGGACTGTCCGGGATTCCCGTCCCGGCGCTATTCGATATTCTTGCGCGCACGGCCGCGAGGAAATGGGAGATGATAAGGGCGATGAGAAAATTCCTAGCAAGCGCCGCTGCCGCCGCCGCAGTCTTTGCCGGCGCATCCGCCCATGCGGCCCAGCCGCAGCCGTGGGAGATGACCTTCCAGCCCGCCGCCACCGACATCATGCGGCAGGTCACCTGGTTCGAGCACTACACGCTGTGGTTCATCGTGCCGATCACGCTGTTCGTGCTGTTTTTGCTCGCCTATTGCATCGTGAAGTTCCGCGCCAGCGTTAATCCGGTGCCCTCGCGCACCAGCCACAACACGCTGATCGAGGTGATCTGGACGGTCGGTCCGGTCGTCATCCTGCTTTGCCTTGCCATCCCTTCCTTCCAGCTGCTGACCGCGCAATACACGCCGCCGGAAGAAGCCAAGCTGACCCTGAAGGCGACCGCAAACCAGTGGAACTGGGACTATGAGTACCAGGTCGACAAGACGCTCACCTTCAACTCCGCGATCCTCCAGGACGCCGACCGCGCAGCCGCCGGCAAGGAAGACCGCAAGCTTTATCCGCGCCTGCTGGCCGTCGACAATGAGATGGTCGTGCCGGTCAACACCATGACCCGCGTCCTGGTGACGGCGACAGACGTGATCCACGCCTTCGCCATGCCGTCCTTCGGCGTCAAGACCGACGCCGTGCCCGGCCGCATTAACGAGATCTGGTTCAAGGCCGAGAAGGAAGGCCTCTATTACGGCCAGTGCTCGGAACTGTGCGGCAAGGACCACGCCTTCATGCCGATCGCCATCCGCGTCGTCTCCGACGCGCAGTACAACACCTGGCTGGCCGCAGCCAGGACCGACCTGCCCGGCGCCAACAAGGCGCTGATGGCCGAGGTCGATGCTCAAGACAAGGTAGCGGCCGCCGGCAACTGATGCCGCGGCCAGGAAAGATCAGGGAACGGAGCGGAACATGGCAGAGGCTGCAGCTCACGACGATCACGACCACAAGCCCTATCATGGCTGGGTCCGCTGGGTCTATTCGACCAACCACAAGGACATCGGCACGCTCTATCTGATCTTCGCGATCTGCGCGGGCATCATCGGCGGCGCGCTCTCGGTCGTCATGCGCATGGAGTTGCAGGAGCCGGGCATCCAGATCTTCACCGGTCTGGCGCAGATGGTCTACGGCATGAGCGGTGACGCCGCCATCGACGGCGGCAAGAGCATGTACAATGCCTTCACCACCGCGCATGCGCTGATCATGATCTTCTTCATGGTCATGCCGGCGCTGATCGGCGGCTTCGCCAACTGGATGGTGCCGATCATGATCGGCGCGCCGGACATGGCCTTCCCGCGCATGAACAATATCTCGTTCTGGCTGCTGCCGCCGGCTCTGATCCTGCTGCTCACCTCGATGTTCGTGCCGAGCGCGCCGGGCGCCTTCGGTGTAGGTGGCGGCTGGACGATCTATCCGCCGCTGTCGACATCCGGCCAGCCTGGGCCTGCCATGGACCTGGCGATCCTGTCGCTGCACATCGCCGGCGCCTCGTCGATCCTCGGCGCCATCAACTTCATCACCACCATCTTCAACATGCGCGCGCCGGGCATGACGCTGCACAAGATGCCGCTGTTTGCCTGGTCGGTGCTGATCACCGCCTTCCTGCTGCTGTTGTCGCTGCCGGTCCTGGCCGGCGGCATCACCATGCTGCTCACCGACCGCAATTTCGGCACCACCTTCTTCACGCCGGATGGCGGCGGTGACCCGATCTTGTTCCAGCACCTGTTCTGGTTCTTCGGTCACCCGGAAGTCTACATCCTGATCCTGCCGGGCTTCGGCATCGTCAGCCACATCGTCTCGACCTTCTCGAAGAAGCCGGTGTTCGGCTACCTCGGCATGGCCTACGCCATGGTCGCGATCGGCGCCGTCGGCTTCATCGTGTGGGCGCACCACATGTACACGACCGGCCTGTCGCTCGACACGCAGCGCTACTTCGTCTTCGCCACCATGGTCATCGCGGTGCCGACGGGCGTGAAGATCTTCTCCTGGGTCGCCACGATGTGGGGCGGGTCGATCTCGCTCAAGACCCCGATGCTGTGGGCGATCGGCTTCATCTTCCTGTTCACCCTTGGCGGCGTCACTGGCGTCCAGCTCGCCAATGCCGGCCTCGACCGCCCGCTGCACGACACCTACTACGTCGTCGCGCACTTCCACTACGTGCTGTCGCTCGGCGCCGTGTTCGCCATCTTCGCCGGCTGGTACTACTGGTTCCCGAAGATGACCGGCTACATGTACTCGCCCGTCATCGCCAACACCCATTTCTGGGTCACCTTCGTCGGCGTCAACCTGATCTTCTTCCCGCAGCACTTCCTCGGCCTTTCGGGCATGCCGCGCCGCTACATCGACTATCCGGATGCCTTCGCCGGCTGGAACATGGTCTCGTCCTACGGCTCCTACATCTCGGCCGTCGGCGTCGTGATCTTCCTCTACGGCGTGTTCGAAGCCTTCCAGAAGAAGCGGGTGGCCGGCGCCAATCCGTGGGGCGAGGGTGCGACCACGCTGGAATGGCAGCTGCCGTCGCCGCCGCCGTTCCACCAGTGGGAACAGCTGCCGAAGATCAAGTAGGCGGCAGCCTAGCTTGAATACGAGACCGCCGGCTCGTCCGGCGGTTTTGGCCAACGGAAATAATGGACTTTAAGTACGCATGGCCCTTGTCGACGAGAGATTGATTGACGAAGCGGGCTTTCGCATGTCGGAAGCGACGGCGGGTGATTTCTTCGCCCTCCTGAAGCCGCGCGTCATGTCGCTGGTGGTGTTCACCGCCTTTGTCGGCCTGGTTGCGGCGCCCGTCACCATCAATCCGCTGCTGGCGGTGATCGCCATCCTGTCGATCGCTATCGGAGCGGGCGCCTCCGGCGCGCTCAACATGTGGTACGACGCCGACATCGATCGGGTGATGACCAGGACCAAGAGCCGTCCGGTTCCGGCTGGCCGCGTCACGCCCGGCGAGGCGCTGAGCTTCGGCCTGGTGCTGTCGGTGCTGTCGGTGATGACGCTGGGCGTGCTGGTCAACTGGCTATCGGCGTCGCTTCTTGCCTTCACCATTGTCTTCTACGCAGTCATCTACACGATGTGGCTGAAGCGCTGGACGCCGCAGAACATCGTCATCGGCGGTGCGGCCGGCGCCTTCCCGCCGGTCATCGGCTGGGCGGCGGTGACCGGCAATGTCAGCCTGGAAAGCCTGATCCTGTTCCTGATCATCTTCCTGTGGACGCCGCCGCATTTCTGGGCGCTCGCGCTGTTCAAGTCCGAGGACTATCAGCGCGCCGGCATCCCGATGATGCCGAACGTCGCCGGGCAGGCCTCGACCCGCCGCCAGATCTTCGCCTATTCGGTCATCCTGTCGCCGGTTGGCGTGCTGCCCTGGGCGCTTGGTTTCACCACGGCAGCCTATGGCGCCGTTGCCGCCGTGCTTGGCGCCGGCTTCGTCTGGTACGCCTGGAAAGTGCTTGGCATGGCCGATGACGACAAGGAGATGAAGCCGGCCAAGGCGCTGTTCGGTTATTCGTTGCTCTATCTCTTTGCCATCTTCGCCGTCTACCTCGCCGACTGCGTGGTCGGGCGCGCGCTCGCCATGGGGGGGATTTGATCGTGGCCGACAAGAACCTCGAGCTCGTAACGCTGACCGAACGCCAGCAGAAGGCGCGCCGCAGCCGCTCGGTCGCCATCGGCGTGGCGCTGGCGGTGCTGGTCATCATCTTCTACATCGCCACCATCGTTAAGTTCGGCCACAATCTCTCCGGGACGATGTGAGGTCGATCATGGCGCGCGAAACGGTCACCGATCCCACCAAGAAGAACACCAACCGCGTCGTCGCCGGCGTCTGCATCGCCTTCTTCGGCGGCATGATCGGCATGGCCTATGCCGCAGTGCCGCTCTACACCATGTTCTGCCAGGCCACCGGCTATGGCGGCACGGTCAAGCGCGCCACCCAGCAATATGCCGACCGGGTGCTCGACCGCGACATCACCGTCCGCTTCGACGCCAACACCGCCGGGGTTCCTTGGGAGTTCCAGCCGGTCGCCCGCTCGGTCACCATCAAGATCGGCGAGACGGTGCAGGCGCATTTCAGCGCCACCAACAAGTTCGACCGCCCCTTCGCCGGCCGCGCCACCTTCAACGTGCAGCCTGAACTGGCCGGTCCCTACTTCAACAAGGTGGAGTGCTTCTGCTTCACCGACACGACGCTGAAGCCCGGTGAATCGCTGGACATGCCGGTCGTGTTCTATGTAGATCCCGACATCGTCAACGTGCCGGAACTGAAGGACTTGAAGACCATCACCCTGTCCTACACCATGTTCCCGGTCGACAAGAACAAGCCCGTCGCATCGTCGGCGCCGGCCCAAAGCACCAACAAAGTTCCGAATACCGAAGCAAGCCTCGGGGGTTGATATGGCAGACGCACACGCAAAACCACAGCACGACTACCATCTCGTCGACCCCAGCCCGTGGCCGTTCCTGGGCTCCGTCGGCGCCCTGGTGACCGCCATCGGCGGCGTCTGCCTGATGCAGTATCTGAAGGCCGGCAGCTTCCCGATCTTCGGCCACAACATCGCCAATCCGTGGCTCTTCTTCATCGGCCTCCTGATCGTGATCTACACCATGTTCGCCTGGTGGTCCGACACCATCAAGGAAGCGCATGAGGGCCATCACACCCGCGTCGTGTCGCTGCATCTGCGCTACGGCATGATCATGTTCATCGCTTCCGAGGTGATGTTCTTCGTCGCCTGGTTCTGGGCCTTCTTCGACGCCAGCCTGTTTCCGGGCGAGACGCAGCAATATGCCCGCACCGCCTTTACCGGCGGCGTCTGGCCGCCGAAGGGCATGGAGGTCCTCGACCCCTTCCACCTGCCGCTCTACAACACCATCATCCTGCTTCTGTCGGGCACGACGGTGACCTGGGCGCACCATTCGCTCATGCATGGCGACCGCAAGGGCCTGATCAACGGCCTGGTGCTGACTGTCGGCCTCGGCATGCTGTTCACCATGGTGCAGGCCTACGAGTACATGCACGCGCCGTTCGGCTTCAAGGATTCCATCTACGGCGCCACCTTCTTCATGGCCACCGGCTTCCACGGCTTCCACGTCATCATCGGCACCATCTTCCTGCTGGTCTGCCTGGTGCGCGCGATGAAGGGCGACTTCACCCCGAAGCAGCATTTCGGTTTCGAGGCGGCTGCCTGGTACTGGCACTTCGTCGACGTGGTCTGGCTGTTCCTGTTCAGCGCCATCTACGTCTGGGCCTCGAACGGCGCGATGATCGAAGCCCACTGACAGCAGTCCGAGGAATGTGACGAGGCGGCTGCGGCGACGTGGCCGCCTTATCTTTTGCTCGTAATGATCTAGGATGCCTGCAATGAGCGAGGACAAGGCCATCTGGCCACCGATCGAGCCGATCTCGGCCGGCCTGCGCGGCCGCTGCCCGCGCTGCGGCGAGGGCAAGTTGTTTTCGGGCTTCCTCAGCGTCGGCAAGCGCTGCGTCAATTGCGGCCTCGACTATTCCTTCGCCGATGCCGGCGACGGGCCTGCCGTGTTCGTCATCCTGATCATTGGCTTCATTGTCGTCGGCCTGGCGCTGTGGATGGAGGTGACGCTCGGGCCGCCGCTCTGGGTGCACCTGCTGCTTTGGATACCGCTGGCCCTGGCGCTGTGCCTGACGGCGCTCAGGCTGATCAAGGGTGTGCTCCTGACGCTGCAGTACCGCAACAAGGCCGCCGAGGGCAGGCTGGACACCGACCAATGAGCGAGGCATCCGGCGTGGCGGCGGGCCGCTCGCGGCCGAAGCGGGCGTTGCTGCTCATCCTCGGCATGGCGCTGTTCGCCGTCCTGATCGGCCTTGGCACCTGGCAGGTCCAGCGCCTGCACTGGAAGGACGGCCTGCTCCAGACCATCGACCAGCGCACGCATTCGGCGCCACGCCCTCTGGCCGAACTCGAAAAGCAGTTCGCAGCCACAGGTGACGTCGACTACACGCCGGTGACGGTGACCGGCACCTTCCTGCACCAGGGCGAGCGCCATTTCTTCGCCACCTGGGAGGGCGCCTCCGGCTTCGACGTCTTCACGCCCCTGCAGCTCGACGATGGCCGCTTCGTGCTCATCAACCGCGGCTTCGTCCCCTACGACCTGAAGGATGCTGCCAAGCGACCGCATGGCGAGGTCGCCGGCAAGGTCACGATTACCGGGCTCGCCCGCAATCCGCTGGCGGGCAAGCCCTCGATGATGCTTCCCGACAATGATGTGCAAAAGAACATCTTCTACTGGAAGGACCGCGATGCGATGGCTGCGAGCGCCGGCCTGCCCGCCGGGGCCGGACTGATGCCGTTCTTCATCGATGCCGACAAGACGCCGAATCCCGGCGGTCTGCCGGTCGGTGGCGTCACCATCATCGACCTGCCGAACAGCCACCTGCAATACGCCGTCACCTGGTACGGCCTTGCCGCCGCCCTTGCCGGCGTCCTGTTGTTCAGGCTTCGCCGCCCGGCGAAAGCAGGGTGATGGAGACGCTGCCCTTGACAGGGCAGGGGTGCGCGCCTCATTTCGCGCCCTAGGTATTCGCGCTTGAGTTAGTTCCGATCAACCGGTCCGCAATCATGCTTCAGACAAAGCCACCGCTGACGATCAGGCTCTGCCAGCCGCGCGGCTTCTGCGCCGGCGTCGACCGCGCGATCCAGATCGTCGTGCTGGCGCTGAAGAAGTATGGCGCGCCGGTCTATGTCCGCCACGAGATCGTGCACAACCGCTATGTCGTCGAGGGGCTGCAGAGCCTGGGCGCGGTGTTCATCGAGGAACTGTCCGAGATCCCTCCGGAGCATCGCCAGAGCCCGGTTGTCTTTTCAGCGCATGGCGTGCCGAAATCGGTGCCGGCCGATGCTCAGGCGCGCAGTCTCTTCTACCTCGACGCCACCTGCCCGCTGGTGTCCAAGGTGCACAAGCAGGCGATGCGCCACCAGCGCCTTGGCCGCCACGTGCTCCTGATCGGCCACGCCGGCCACCCGGAGGTGATCGGCACCATGGGCCAATTGCCGGACGGCGCCGTCACGCTGATCGAGACCGAGGCCGATGCCGCCGTCTTCGAGCCGGCCGACCCCGCAGCCCTCGGCTTCGTCACCCAGACGACGCTCTCGGTCGAGGACACCGCCGGCATCATCCGGGCGCTAGAGCAGCGCTTTCCAGAGCTGCACGCGCCGGCCGCCGAATCGATTTGCTATGCCACCACCAACCGCCAGGAGGCGGTGAAGGAGACCGCCGCCGGCGCCGATCTCTATCTGATCGTCGGCGCTCCCAACTCCTCCAATTCGCGGCGTCTTGTCGAGGTCGCCGAACGCGCCGGCGCCAAGATGTCGCTTCTCGTGCAGCGTGCCGCCGAGATTCCGTGGAATGACATCGCCAACATCTCGACGCTCGGCCTATCGGCGGGCGCCTCGGCGCCCGAGATCATCGTCGACGAGATCATCGATGCCTTCCGGCAGCGCTTCGACGTGACGATCGAACTGGCGGTGACGGCGACCGAAACGGAGGACTTTCCGGTGATGCGGGTTCTGCGCGATGTCGAACTGACGGCGGCCGACATGGCCTTCGTCAACGGAGCCGCGTGAACAGCCCATGGCCGTCTATACCGATGTCAACGAGGGCGAGCTCGGCGCGTTCCTGAAGGCCTATCCGGTCGGCGAGCTCCTGTCCTACAAGGGCATCGCCGAAGGCACCGAGAATTCCAACTTCCTGCTGCACGCCACCAGCGGTTCCTACATCCTGACGCTCTACGAGAAGCGCGTCGACAAGGCCGACCTGCCGTTCTTCCTCGGCCTGATGGGCCATCTGGCGAGAAAGGGCATTTCCTGCCCGCTGCCGGTCACCGCGCATGACGGCGCCGTCATCGGCCAACTCGCCGGCCGGCCCGCCGTCATCATTACCTTCCTCGAAGGTCTGTCGCTGCGGCGGCCGACAGCGGCGCATTGCGGCGAGGTCGGCAAGGCGCTGGCCGAACTCCATCTCGCCGGCCGGGATTTTGCCATGCGGCGCCCGAATGCGCTCGCCATCGATGGCTGGCGCAAATTGTGGGACGCTTCTCGCGACCGTGCCGACGAGGTTGAGCCGGGCTTGGCGGCCGAGGTCGATGCCGATTTCGCCGATTTCGAGCGCAACTGGCCGAAGGACCTGCCGGAAGGCATCATCCATGCCGACCTTTTCCCGGACAATGTCTTCTTTCTCGGCGAGAAATTGTCCGGCCTGATCGATTTCTATTTCGCCTGCGACGACCTCTACGCCTATGACGTTGCCACCTGCCTCAACGCCTGGTGCTTCGAGAAGGATTTTTCCTTCAATCTGACCAAGGGCACGGCGCTGCTCGCCGGTTACCAGAGCGTGCGGCAGCTTTCCGGCGACGAGAAGGCGGCGCTGCCGATGCTGGCGCGCGGCTCGGCGCTGCGCTTCATGTTGACCCGGCTCTACGACTGGCTGACCATTCCCAATGGCGGGCTGGTGATGAAGCGCGACCCGACCGAATACATCCGCCGCATGCGCTTCCATCGGGCGATCAGATCTCCTTCCGAATACGGATTGCTATGACCAAGCATGTTGAAATCTTCACCGACGGCGCCTGCTCGGGCAATCCGGGCCCTGGCGGCTGGGGCGCCATCCTTCGCTTCAACGGCAAGACCAAGGAACTGTCGGGCGGCGAGGCCGAGACCACCAACAACCGCATGGAACTGCTGGCCGCCATCTCCGCGCTTGAAGCGCTGAAGGAGCCCTGCGCGGTCGAGCTTCACACCGACAGCAAATACGTCATGGACGGCATTTCCAAGTGGATCCACGGCTGGAAGAAGAACGGCTGGAAGACCGCCGACAAGAAGCCGGTCAAGAACGGCGAGCTCTGGCAGGCCCTCGATGCTGCAAATAGACGCCATCAGGTGACCTGGAACTGGGTCAAGGGTCATGCCGGCCATGTCGAGAACGAGCGCGCCGACGAGCTCGCTCGCGAAGGCATGGCGCCATTCAAGAAGGGCCCGATCAGGCCTGCTGCCGCGCCGCAGCCGGCGGCACAGCCAACACGACCGACGGTCGCAAAAGCACGGCGCTCGACGCAGAGCTATTGATTGCGGGAGCGGTCCGCTCGCCGGCAGGAAGAACCTCTATCGTGCCGATCGCATACTACATCACGCATCCCCAGGTTCAGGTCGATGCCAACGTTCCGGTGCCGGAATGGGGGCTGTCCGACATCGGAAAGGCAAGGGCGGTCGCAATGCTCGATCAGCCCTGGATCGGGTCGATCCGGCGTATCGTGTCGTCGGCTGAACGCAAGGCGATAGAGACCGCCGAAATCCTCGCGACGCGTCTGCGCCTCGCGGTCGAGGTAAGGGAGCGGATGCATGAGAACGACCGGTCGGCGACGGGTTTCCTGCCGCCGCCGGAGTTCGAAGCCGTCGCCGACCAGTTCTTCGCCAATCCAAACGACAGCATTCGCGGATGGGAGCGGGCCATCGATGCCCAGCGCCGCATCGTGAGCGAGGTCGACGCGGTGCTCGGCAACGACGATCCCGGCGATACCGCTTTCGTCGGCCATGGAGGCGTGGGGACGCTCCTGCTGCTTTCTCTACTGGGCGGGCAATCAGCCGCGAGGCGGATCAGCCGGCGGGCGGCGGCAACTATTTCGCCTACGATATCGGCGCTCACAGCCTCATCCAGGGATGGCGGCCGATCGACAGGGCCTCACCGCGCCTCGATGATTGAGTTGGCCGGACCGGGACAAATCGAGGCTTCGGATTAAATTCAATTTTACGCGTGACGCGATAGACTGCCGCGATCGACCTGGCACGAGGTATTGCGAAGATGTTCGGGCGCAGGACCTTCGGCAAGCAAAAGCACAGCTTTGCCGACCTCAAGAAGATGATGCGTCCGACGCCCGATTCCGATGGCGTGACGCGCGTCTTCTCCAAGGAACTCTGGAACGATCCGAAAATCGGCTCGATGCTGCGCGAACTCGGCTTCGCGCCGGACGACCAGCGCAACATCATGCGCACGGCCGACGACTACATCGCCCTTTTTGCAGCTGCCCGGTACCGGCTTCAGCAGCGCACCGAAACCTTCAACAGCGAGATGACGGCACGCCACGGCTATTGCCGTGCCGCTCCCTTCCTGGTCATCGGCGACACGATCTGGGACGGCGAGCACGGGGCGTTCCTCTATGCCCAGATGGATCTGATCGGCTTCGACGACTGGAATGTCGTCATGCTGGCTGCGGATGCGCGGACCACGCAATTGTGCGGCCTGCCGGCGCATCCGGGCTCGGTGCCGGCGCACACCCAGGCGATGACCGGGCATGTGATCAGATGGAAGACGCGCTACGAATTCGCGCTGGAGGAATTCGGCGTCACCGCCACCGGCGGTCAGGGCGTCACGCGAGAGCAGTTCGAGGCGCAGAAGGGCGCGCTGCGCCAGGAAATCATCGACACTGTCGCCTCGATGAAGCCACGCGCCGCCAGCGGATCGTGACCATTCGCGCCGTCCCTCAGCGGATCAGCAGGGCGGTGCCGTAGAGCCCCAGCGCGAACACCGTGTGCGCGACGAGGTTGAGGGCGCGGATCTGCATTGGATTTGGCCGCTTCGAGGCGGCCCAGCCGGCGCCCATGCCAGGCGCAAGCAGGAACCAGCCGGCGCCGACGGTGACGATCCCCAGGATGAAGGCCGGCAGGAAAGTCGGCTGGGTGAGCCAGGCCGTTCCGGCCAGCACGACCAGGATGATGCCGTAGACGATGCCAACGAAATAATGGAAAGCCCAGCCCAACGCCGCTTCATGCCGGTAGGGCACGGCATCGCCGATGTCGTCGTGGAAGATTTTGCTCCTGAGGTGCCAGACCCAGCGGCCGACCGGCCCCCAGTTCGGCCGCGGCTGGGCAAAGGCCTTGTGGAGGAAAATGGCCCAGACATCCATCAACGCCGTGGCGCCAATGCCGATCGCCACGCTGCGCCAGATCACGTCGAGCATCGGTCAGGTCCCCCAATAGGCAAGAAACGCCAAGCGCTGTCGGGCGCGATCCTTGGCGGTGTGTGGCTCGTCCCGGCTGCGGGCTAGAGCTGTTCCAGGATGTGAGCAGCGCCCGACGTGTCGACACCGGGCTTGGTCTCGACGTTGAGAGCGGTGACCTTGCCGTCTTCGACGATCATCGAAAAGCGCTTCGAGCGCAGCCCCATGCCGCTTGCCGAAAGGTCGTTGTCGAGACCGACCGACTTGGCGAAGTCGCCACTGCCGTCGGCCAGATAGAGGATCTTGTCTTCGCCGCCGGTGAAGCGCGCCCAGGCGCCCATGACATGCGCGTCGTTGACAGAGACGACGGCGATCGTGTCGACGCCGCGCGCCAGAATGGCGTCACGGTTTTCCAGATAGCCGGGCAAATGGTTGTTGCTGCAGGTCGGCGTGAAGGCGCCGGGCACGCCGAACAGCACCACCTTCTTTCCTGCGAAGATCTCGGCCGCCGTGATCGGCTTGGCGCCGTCGGCGGTCATCGTCTTGAAGGTCGCTTCGGGCAGTTTGTCGCCAACGGAGATCATGGAATACCTCGTTCGATGATTGAGAGAGATGGAGGGCAGCGCGTGCCCTTGCGATAGCGAAGTCGGATGCCGCCCGCAACTGCCGGGCCACCTGGAGCAAGAGACGTTGCGATCTGCGTCACGGGAAGGGCAGCAGACCCTCGACCGCGCCGTCGGCGCTGGTCAGCGTGTAGTGCAGCCCGCCATCGGTTGGCGTCGTCGACGGCCGGTCGAGGATCGGCACCGTGAACACCAGCTTGCCGTCCTTCTGGCTGCGCAACGGGGCGCCGAACATATAGTCCCGCTCGCCGGCGACGAAGAAGTCGGCCGCTTCCGGATCGCCCGGGAAGCTCGCTTCGACGACCAGCGTCTCATGGTCGCCCGGCAGCACGTTGACGCCGAAATCGGGCCGTGGCGGCGACGGCAGCGCCGCGAATGCCGCCTTCACCTGCGCCGCGTCCTTGGCATTGTCCGCGTCGGAAGCCGGGTCGATGGTCAGTCGCGTCTGCACGGGAATGCAGATCGTCTCGCAGATGCCGAGGAAGACATCGGCCACGATGATGGCCGGCTGGTCGGCGGCCGACAGCGTGAAGGTCACCGGCAGCGACACCGGATGGTCGTAGCCGGCCCATTTGCCGTAGCCGTCGTCATGGCGCTGCGGCGGCGGAAACGAGAAGGCGGCGCTCGCCACGTTGGTGCTCGGCGAAATGTCGATCTGCGGCGGCACGCCGGCATCGCCAGGGTCGCGCCAATAGGTTTTCCAGCCGGGCTTCAGCGCAATGTCGAGCACGCCCTGCACGTGCCCGGCCTCGTCGGGCTTGCCGCTGGTGACGAGCCGCACCTGGCCGCCTTCGCTGTTGTACCAGATCGAGGAGGAGGCCGAGGCGGGAATGCTCGTTCCCAATCCAAAGGCGGAGCAGAGCAGCAGGATCTTCAAGCTTTGCATGGCGGTGATTTGATCGTCAGTTCATGGCTGCGCAATGATTTCATCAGCCATTCGGTATCATATTTGCGTGACATCGTGCGCGTGCCAAAAAGCGCGCGGCGCAATCGGCAGCGGCACGCCGGCCGCAAATCGCGCGCGGCGCATCTTTCCGACGCCCGGGAAACGCGTTACCCTCCCATCCATGGACTTGTTGCGCCACAAGAAGACGGCCGCCGGACGCGGCTTTCTCGACGATCAGTTCCTGATTGCCATGCCCGGCATGAAGGACGACCGCTTCACGCGCTCCGTCATCTACATCTGCGCCCACAGCGACGAGGGCGCGATGGGCCTGATCATCAACCAGACGCAGCAGATGCTGTTTCCGGATCTTTTGGTGCAGCTCGGCATCATGAACGAGCAGGAGGCGATCCGCTTGCCGGCGCATGCGCGCGATTTCGTCGTGCGCAACGGCGGGCCGGTGGACCGCAGCCGCGGCTTCGTCCTGCATTCCGGCGACTACCGGGTGGAATCCTCGCTCAGCGTTTCCGACGACATCTGCCTGACCGCCACCGTCGACATATTGCGCGCCATCTCGTCCGGCCGCGGTCCCCGCCATGCGCTGATGGCGCTCGGCTATTCCGGCTGGGGCGCAGGCCAGCTCGAAAGCGAGATCGCCGAGAATGGCTGGCTGACCTGCCCGGCGACACCGGAGCTTCTGTTCGACGCCGACATCGAGCGCAAATACGACCGCATCCTCGCCTCGATCGGCATCGATCTCGCGCATCTCAGCCTGGCCGCCGGCCACGCCTGATCAGGCCTGCGTCAGCGGATACTGTTCCTTCAGCGTCTTCAGCACCTGGTCGCCGGGCATCGGCGCGCCGAACATGAAGCTCTGCACATATTCGCAGCCCATCTGGCGCAGCTCCAGCGCATCGCTTTCGTCCGAGATGCCTTCCGCCACGACGGACAGGCCAAGCTCGTGCGCCATGTTGACCATGGACTTCAGCAGCACGGCGCGTTTCGGCGTCGCGTCGTCGACGAAGCTCTTGTCGATCTTGATCGTGTCGAAGGGGAAGCGCGTCAGGTAGGACAGCGAGGAATAGCCGGTGCCGAAATCGTCGAGCGACAGCCCGATGCCGAGCTGCTTCAGCTTGGTCAGCACATGCGAGGTCTGCTCGGGATTGTCCATCACCAGCGATTCGGTGAGCTCGAGGCGGAAGCAGCGCGGCTTCAGATTGGCGCGCGCGATGACCGAGCGCACGTCGCTGACCAGGTCGCGGCGGATCAGCTGGCGGCTGGAGAGGTTGACCGAAACCGACAGCGGCGCGTCGCCGATCTGCTTCTGCCAGGTCGCCAGGTCCTCGGCCGCCTGCTGCATGGCGAACAGGCCGAGCTGCACGATCAGCCCGCAATTCTCGGCGACGGGAATGAAATCCGCCGGCGGGATCATGCCGCGGCGCGGATGGTCCCATCTGAGCAGCGCCTCGAAGCCGGCGACGCTGCCGTCCTCCAGCCGCACGATCGGCTGGTAGGCGAGGGTGAATTCACGCCGTTCGATGGCGCGGCGCAGGTCGGATTCGAACTGCAGCCGGTCCGTGCCGACGGTGCGGAAGGCTGGCCGGAACGGTTCGATCCTGTCGCCGCCGAAGCGCTTGGCCTGGTGCATGGCGAGCTCGGCGTCCTTGACCATGTCCTCGGACGAGGTCTGCGCCGTCGTCCAGGTGATCAGCCCGATCGAGGCGGTCAGCACGATCTCGCGCTTGGCGAAGGTGATCGGGTTGTTGATCGCATGCTTGATGGCGTCCGCCACCGCGGCGATGCGGGCCGGATCCTGTTCCGACAGCAGCATCAGCGCGAACTGGTCGCCGGCAAAGCGCGACAGCGAATCCTTCGGCTTCAAGAGCCGGTGCAGACGGCGCGCAATGGTGAGCAGGATGGTGTCGCCGGCCGAGATGCCGAGGCCGTCATTGACCTGCTTGAAGCGGTCGATGTCGATGACGAAGACGGTCGGCCGCACCTTGTCTTCGGTGCGGGCGATCGAGATGATCGCCTCCAGCCGGTTCATGAACAGTTCGCGGTTCGGCAGGCCGGTCAGATTGTCGTGCACGGCGTCGTGCAGCAGCCGTTCCTCGGATTTTTTCTGCTCGGTCACGTCGACCATGGTGCCGACGCAGCGGATCACCTCGCCGTCCGAGCCGATCACTGGGCGGGCGCGCAGCGCGAACCAATGATAGTGGCCGTCGGCGCCGCGCAGGCGGAAATTCTGCGCCACCCGGCCGCGACGATGCTCCAGCACAACGTCGAGCGTGGTGCGGAAGGTGTCGCGGTCGTCGGCATGCAGCACCGGCAGCCAGTTGCGGGCCGCCCCGCCAAGGCTGTTGGGGGCAAGGCCAAGTTGCAGGCTGACATCTGGCTTGGTGACGACACGGTCGCGCAGCACGTCCCAGTCCCAGACGATGTCGCCCGATCCGGCGACGGCGAGCGCCTGCCGTTCGAGATCGGAGAACAGGCCCTGATGGGCGCCACCGCCGGCGAAGGCGTGCTGCATGACGGTGAAGCCGATCAGAAGGATGATCAGGATCAGGCCGCCGCCCAGCGCTGGCTGGGCGATATCGTTGTCGAGCATGCCGGTGATCGCCATCCACGACCCGCATAGCCACAGCAAGACCATAACCCAACTCGGCACCAGCATGATCGCACGGTCATAGCCACGAATGCCGAGGAAGATGATCAGGCCGAGCCCGGTAAGCGCGGTTGCCGCGAACGAGATGCGGGCGATGCCGGCCGCCACCGCCGGATCGATGATGGCGACGCCGGCGATCAAGAGCAGACCGAGGATCCAGACCAGCGCGCCGTAGCTGAAATGGCCGTGCCATCGGTTGAGGTTGAGATAGGCGAACAGGAACACAACGAAGGTCGCCGCCAGCGCCACCTCCGTTCCGGCGCGCCACATCTGCTCATTGCCGGGCGATATCTCGATGATCTTGTTGAGGAAGCCGAAATCGACGCAGATATAGGCAAGCACCGCCCAGGCAAGCGCGGCCGTCGCCGGGAACATCGAGGTGCCCTTGACGACGAACAGGATGGTCAGGAACAGCGCTAGCAGGCCGGCGATGCCGATGACGATGCCGCGGAACAGCGTGTAGGAATTGACCGAGTCCTTGTAGGATTCCGGATCCCAGAGGTAGACCTGCGGCAGTTTCGGCGAGGCAAGCTCGGCGACGAAGGTGACCACAGTGCCGGGGTTCAGCGTCACCCGGAAGACGTCGGCATCGGGGCTGGTCTGGCGGTCGAGCGCGAAGCCTTCGCTGGGCGTGATCGCGGCGATACGTGTCGCGCCGAGATCGGGCCAGAAGATGCCGGAATTCACCAGCCGGAAATGCGGCGCCACGATCAGCCGGTCGAGTTGTTGGTCGGTGGTGTTGGCGAGCGCGAACACGGCCCAGTCGCCACTCGATCGCGAATCCTTCGCTTCCACCTCGATGCGCCTTACGATGCCGTCGGGGCCGGGGGCTGTCGAGACCTGGAAATTCTCGCCTTGATTCGGGTACAGATCGAAGGCGCGCGAGAGGTCGAGCGCCACGTCGTCGCGGGCGATCTTGATCGGCTCGACGGCGAACGCCGGCGAGGCTGCGCAGAGCGCAACGACCATCGCCAGGACAAGGGCGAGCAGCGACGCGAATCGCGAAAAATTCGTCAACAATCAGCCCTTCGTTCCAGCGCCCGGCGGATCGTCCGCGATCCGGGCGTAGAGGTAATGATCCTGCCAGATACCATTGATCCTGAGGTAGGATCGCAGAAGTCCTTCGCGCCGGAATCCGGCTTTTTCAAGCACGCGGATCGACCGGGCGTTGTCGGGAATACAGGCCGCTTCGATCCGGTGCAACCTCAGCGTATCGAAGGCGAAGCGCGACACCAGCTTGACCGCCTCGGTCATCAGGCCGCGGCCGCCATAGCGCTCGCCGATCCAGTAGCCGATATGGCCGCTTTGCGCGACGCCATGGCGGATGTTGCCGAGGGTGATGCCGCCGGCGAGCTTGCCGCTCGACTTCTCGAAGATGAAGAAGGCGATCGCGGTGCCTTGCGCGTAATCCTCGCGATAGCGGCTGATGCGCAGCCGCCATGCCGTGCGGTCGAGCTCGTCCGGCGTCCAGCGCGGCTCCCACGGCTCCAGGAAGGCGCGGCTTTCACCGCGCAGCGTCGACCAATCACGATAGTCGTTGGTCAGCGGCACGCGCAGCGTGACCTTGTCGCCCTTCAGTGCCGGCAGGTCGCGGCGAAAGAAAGGGAGCGCGAACATGGCGCTTGAGCAGGACTAGACGGCGAGCTTGCGGGCCGTCGTCTGCGGACCCGAAAGCGAATCGAGAATCGCCTCATAGGGCGCCAGCGTCCCCACGGGTCCGACGGCGGTGAGCGTCGGCTTGGTCGAAAACAGCCGCGACGAGAGATCGGTCAGCCGCTCGGTGGTGAGCGCCGCCAGCCGTTCCATCAGCTCTTCCTTGGCGATCGGCCGGCCGAACAGCAGCAATTGCCTGGCGATCT
The DNA here is from genome assembly GCF_004792275.1 of Mesorhizobium sp. M4B.F.Ca.ET.143.01.1.1. Taxonomy (NCBI): domain Bacteria; kingdom Pseudomonadati; phylum Pseudomonadota; class Alphaproteobacteria; order Hyphomicrobiales; family Phyllobacteriaceae; genus Mesorhizobium; species Mesorhizobium sp. M4B.F.Ca.ET.143.01.1.1. The sequence goes on along the minus strand of NZ_SRSR01000002.1, from coordinate 629,823 downwards.
GCGAGGCGCGGCTGGCCGGGCTTTCGGCCGACATGATCAAACCGGCGCGGTATTGCGCGCGCGCCCGGTCGAGCTCCTCCTGCAGGATGTTCTCGCCGGCCTTCTGCAATTCGTCGATGATGACCGGCACCAGCTTGGCGATATCGCTCTGCCCTGTCGCGGCGTGCACGCCGAATATGCCGGTGTCGGAAAAGCCCCAGTGGAACGCGTAGACCGAGTAGCACAGGCCGCGTTTCTCGCGCACCTCCTGGAACAGCCTCGACGACATGCCGCCGCCGAGGATCATCGACAGCACCTGCGAGGCATAGAAATCGCGCACATGGTAGGCGCGGCCCTCGAAGCCGAGCACGATCTGCGCGTCCATCAGGTCGCGATCCTCGCGGAAGTCGCCGCCGACATATTGCGCGTATTGCGGAATGCTGCTCTCGGCCTTGGCGCGGAAGCCGCCGAGCCGCTTCTCCACCTCGCGCACGAAATTGTCGTGCTTGATGTCGCCGGCGGCCACGACCACCATGCGCTCGGCGCCGTACTGGCGCTCGATGAAATTGTGCAGCTGCTTGGAGGTGAAGGATTTGACCGTTTCCGGCGTGCCGAGGATCGAGCGGCCGATCGTCTGGTGGCGGAAGGCGGTTTCGGTGAAGCGATCGAAGACGATATCGTCGGGCGTGTCGTGCGCGGCGCCGATCTCCTGCAGGATCACATGCTGTTCGCGCTCCAGTTCTTCAGGGTCGAATTCGGACTCCTGCAGGATGTCTGCCAGGATGTCGACCGCCAGCGGCACGTCGTCGGAGAGCACCCTGGCGTAATAGGAGGTGGTCTCGACGCTGGTGGCGGCGTTGATCTCGCCGCCGACATTCTCGATTTCCGAGGCGATCTCGAAGGCGGTGCGCCTTTTCGTGCCCTTGAAGGCCATATGCTCGAGCAAATGGGCCATTCCGTGCTCTTCCTCACGCTCATTGCGTGCGCCCGACTTGACCCAGGCACCGAGGGCAACGGATTCGAGGCTTGGAAGGGTTTCGGTTGCGACTGTCAGGCCGTTCGACAGACGGCTTACCTCAACACCCATATGGCAAGTACTCCTTAACGCGCCGCCCGCGTGTGGCGTCCGACGTAATCTTCCACCATTTTCAGGTCGGAGGGAAGTACCGTGTATTTTTCGTCGGCTGTCATCAATGCGCCCAGCCATGCCGGCAGGGCCGGCGTGATGCCGCTGGCGGCCTCGACCGCGGCCGGGAACTTGGCTGGATGGGCGGTGCCCAGCACCACCATGGGGACTGCGCCATCGACCTTGCCGGCGGCAACGTGCACGGCCGCCGCCGTGTGCGGGTCGAGCAGATAGTTGCTCGCCGCGAGCGTCGAACGGATGGTGGCGGCGACCTCGTCGACACTTGAACGGCCGGCGTCGAATTCGGCGCGGATCTTCGCGATTTCGCCCGCCTCGATGGTGAAGGCGCCGGACTGCTTCAGCCCGTTCATGTAGCGCCGCACGGTCTCGGCATCGCGGCCGGCCGCCTCGAACAGCAGGCGCTCGAAGTTCGACGACACCTGGATGTCCATCGACGGCGAGGTCGTGGCGAACACGCCCTTGGTGCGGTATTCGCCGCTCGCCAGCGTGCGCGCCAATATGTCGTTGTCATTGGTGGCGATGATCAGCCGATCGATCGGCAATCCCATTCTTTTCGCGGCATAACCGGCGAAGATATCGCCGAAATTGCCGGTCGGCACGGTAAACGACACCGGCCGGTCGGGCGCGCCGAGCGACAGCGCCGAGGAGAAATAATAGACGATTTGGGCCATGATGCGTGCCCAGTTGATCGAATTGACGCCCGACAACGAGACCCGGTCGCGAAAACCGTGGTCGTTGAACATGTCCTTCACCAGGCCCTGGCAATCGTCGAAATTGCCTTCGATCGACAGTGCATGCACGTTCGCCGCGCTTGACGTCGTCATCTGCCGCTGCTGCACCGGCGAGACCTTGCCGTGCGGGAAAAGGATGAAGATGTCGGTGCGGTCGCGGCCGGCGAAAGCATCTATCGCGGCGCCGCCGGTGTCGCCAGAGGTGGCGCCGACGATGGTGGCGCGCTGGCCGCGCTCCGCCAGCACATGGTCCATCAGCCGCGCCAGCAGTTGCATCGCGACGTCCTTGAAGGCGAGCGTCGGGCCGTGGAAGAGTTCGAGCACGAAAGTGTTCGCCCCGGTCTGCACCAGCGGGCAGACGGCCTCGTGACGGAAGGTGGCATAGGCCTCGCGCACCAGCCGCTCGAAGACGGGCGCCGCGATCTCGCCGCCCAGGAACGGCGTCAGCACGCGAATGGCAAGGTCGGGATAGGCGAGGCCGCGCATGGCGCCGATGTCGGCGGCGGAAAACTGCGGCCATTCGCGTGGCACATAGAGCCCGCCGTCGCGGGCCAGCCCGGCCAGCACCGCGTCGGAAAATCCAAGCACGGGCGCGTCCCCGCGGGTACTCACATATTGCATCGTCACAAGTCCATTGCAGCCGGCGGGTTCATCCACCGCCAATTGGTTAATTTTCCGAGCCGGCTCAGTCGCATTTTCGCCGCGCCGTTGATATACGTCACCAGCTTTGCGAGAGGGAAGTGGAGTTCATGGCGTTTCATTCGGTCAACCGTCGTTTTGTCGCGGGTCTGGCGCTTGCCGGCTTTATGCTTGCCGCCGCCGGCTGCCAATCGAGCGACAATGGCATACTGAGCTTTGGTCTGGGCAAGAAGGACACCCAGGCGCCACCGCCGCCGCAGGACCCCAAGGTGCTTGCCAGCCAGTTGGAGGCCTATTGCCCGAAAGTGACGCTGCGCGACGGCACCGCCTACTTCAACACCTATGCCAAGGGCGGCGCCAAGCCCAGGAAGAAGGCCGACGCCGCGCAGGACGCCGAGGCCGCCGCCGCCCAGACCGCGCCTGATGGCACTATTGTCGATCCCGATCGCGATCCCGCCAAGGTCATCTATCAGGCCTCGATCACCGACGTGACCCGCGATTGCATGCGCGCCAACGGTCAGCTGTCGATGAAGATAGCGGTGGCCGGCAAGGTCGTGCCGGGGCCGATGTTCGCGCCCGGCACCATCACCATGCCGATCCGCGTCGCGGTGATGCACGGCACCGATGTGCTCTACTCGCAGATCCACCAGTACCGGGTCCAGGTCTCCGACCCGTCGGCCGCGACGCAGTTCGTCTTCACCGACCAGAACGTCGTGGTGCCGGAACCGACCGCCAAGGACTACCAGGCCTTTGCCGGCTATGACGAAAACACGCCGAAAGCCGCGACCGACAAGGGCAAGCGGAAGAAAAAGGCCGCTCCGGCGACAAACTGAGGTGGGCTGGGGCGGACGCCTCAAGCGTCCGCCGACCATTCCGACAGCGCGGCAATCACGCTTTTCAACTCGGCCCAACGGCGGATGACCGTCTCCGCGCCGGCTTCGGTCAGCGCGTCGGCGTGGCCGGGATAGCTGTGCGCGGCGCCGGTGAAGCCGATGACGCGCATGCCGGCCGTCCTGGCGCCGGTGACGCCATGCACCGAGTCCTCGATGACGAAGGTGTTTTTCGGATCGGCGTTGAGCCTTTCGGCGGCGTAAAGGAACACGTCCGGAGCCGGCTTGGTCTTTTTGCTGGGGATGTCGAGCCCCGAAAAGATGCGGCCGGCGAAGAACGGCAGCAGCCCCACCTTCTCCAGCATGAACTCGACCCGCTCCGTGCGGGAATTCGAGCAGACGCAGCGCTGCACCGTCACCGCCGCGACCGCCTCGCGCGCGCCGTCGATGACGCGCACGTCGCTGCGCAGCTTGCGGTCGACCAGCTCTTCGGCGCGGCCGATCAGCGAGGCCTGGAACGGGATGGCGGATTTCTCCTCGACCCGCATCATGATGTCCTTGAAGGTCAGTCCGGCATAGGTCTCGGCCAGTTCCTCGGCCGAGATCTCATACCCGGCCGAGGTCAGGAGCTCGGCCTCGATGCGCGCGGCGATGATTTCGGAATCGACGAGCACGCCGTCGCAATCGAAGATGACAAGGTCTGGCTGGGGCATGGCAATCCGGAACGCGGGAGAAAGCTGGCCTGATACGGCTCAGGCGGCGCGGCATACACCAAGCGGCCGGGCTTCGCAAATTCACGGCAGGTCTCGACCGGGGCAGTCCCGCCCTTCACCGAATATTTACGCTGATCGGTAACCATAACGGACAGTAAACAGTAACGCGTGCCTTGGGTGTAAAAATGTCAGCCGTGCGTCTTCTCGACGAGCTCTCCCGCGCTCCCCAGCAATCCGAATGGCTGGACACCATCCTCAAGGGCGACTGCATCGCGGCCCTCGAGCGGCTGCCCGAAAAGTCCATCGACGTCATTTTCGCCGATCCGCCCTATAACCTGCAGCTCGATGGCGACCTGCACCGGCCCGACCAGTCCAAGGTCGATGCCGTCGACGACGACTGGGACCAGTTCGAGAGTTTCGAGGCCTATGACGCCTTCACCCGCGCCTGGCTGCTGGCGGCGCGGCGCGTGCTGAAGCCGAACGGCACCATCTGGGTCATCGGCTCCTATCACAACATCTTCAGGGTCGGCGCCAAGATGCAGGATCTCGGCTTCTGGATCCTCAATGACGTCGTCTGGCGCAAGACCAACCCGATGCCGAACTTCCGCGGCCGCCGCTTCCAGAACGCGCATGAGACGATGATCTGGGCCTCGCGCGATCAGAAGGCCAAGGGCTACACCTTCAACTACGAGGCGCTGAAGGCCTCGAACGACGACGTCCAGATGCGCTCCGACTGGCTGTTTCCGATATGCACCGGCCAGGAGCGGTTGAAGAACGACAATGGCGACAAGCTGCATCCGACGCAGAAGCCGGAAGCATTGCTCGCCCGCATCATGATGGCCTCGACCAAGCCGGGTGACGTCGTGCTCGATCCCTTCTTCGGATCCGGCACCACCGGCGCGGTGGCAAAGCGCCTCGGCCGCCACTTCGTCGGCATCGAGCGCGAGCAGGCCTATATCGACGCCGCCAATGAGCGCATCGACGCGGTGCGGCCACTGGAAGGAGCCGACCTGACCGTATTGTCCGGCAAGCGCGCCGAGCCGCGCGTGGCCTTCATCAGCCTGATCGACACCGGACTGATGCAGCCCGGCGCCACCCTCTACGACGCCAAGAAACGCTGGGCGGCCAAGGTGCGCGCCGACGGCACGGTGGCGATCGGCGACAGCGCCGGCTCGATCCACAAGATCGGCGCCGAGGTGCAGGGGCTGGACGCCTGCAACGGCTGGACCTTCTGGCATTATGAGCGTAGCGGCGGCCTCACCCCGATCGACGAGCTGCGCCGCATCGCCCGCCTCGGCATGGAGCGGGCAGGGGCCTGAGATCCCGCTGTTAAAGTTGAATCAGAACTTCAGCGGATCGTCCGAAGCGATTCAAATCAGGCCCTGATCCCGTAACGCTCGAGGTCCGTCTTGAGCGTTTCGGCGTCGGTGAACAGCACCGACTGCCAGCCGGCCGCCCTGGCGCCGTCGACATTCTTCTGGCTGTCGTCGATGAACAACGTCGCGGACGGTTCGAGGCCGAACGCAGCGACATGATGATCGTAGATAGCGCGATCCGGCTTGATCTGCCGGATGTCGGCCGAAACGGTCACGCCGCGCGGACGGTTGAGGAAGTCGAAACGCTGCCGGGCTTCGGCAAGCGTATCCGAGGCAAAGTTGGTCAGCATGGTGACATCGTGGCCGGCCTCGATCAGGCCGACCATGATGGCGACGCTGTCGTCATAGGCATGCGGCACCATCTCGTGCCAATGCCGGCGGAAATTGCGAATATTCCCCGCATGGCCCGGGTATTCGCCGATCAGCAGCGCTTCGGCCTCTGCCCATGTCCGCCCGCGGTCCTGCTCGAGGTTCCAGTCATGCGTGCAGACATTGTCGAAGAACCATTTGCGTTCCTCGGCATCGGGGATCAGGCGGCTGAAGGGAAGGTCCGGGTCGTAGTGGATCAGCACCCTGCCGATGTCGAACACGATGTGGCGGATTTCGGTCATGCCTGTCCTTTCAATGCGGGCGCTGCCTTAGCGCATGTCGCCCAAAAGTGCAGCGGTTTGGGATAGCGTGTCGCGCGTGACCCGGTCACACGCGACGCGCTTTGGTCGCGCCCGGTATCGCTGCCTCGATTACCTTTTTCATGACGGTGGGCAGCGCCTCCCCGGAAATCTCATGGGCCAGCGACCAGAAATGCCCTTCCGGCGCATCACCTTTGATGTGGGCATGAAAGACTTCGAGTTCGAGCGCGAAATGGGTGAAGACATGCGCGATCCGGCCGGCGCGTCGCCAGTCAGCCGCAAACGGCGCCCCAGCCTCCGTGGTCGCGCCGTCCACCCTTGCGCTCCACGCCGTCGTCGGCACCTCGGTCATGCCGCCGAGCAGGCCTTTTTCCGGCCGCTTGCGAAGCAGGACGGCGCCATCACTGCGCTGGGCCACGAAGGCCGCACCCCGTCTGAGCGGCTTGTCGTCCTTGGGCAGGCGGACGGGGAAGCGCTCGGGATCGCCCGAGACAATGGCGCTGCAATCCGCGCGCAGCGGGCACAGCATGCAGCGCGGCCGCCGCGGCGTGCAGATCGTGGCGCCGAGATCCATCATCGCCTGAGCGAAATCGCCCGGCCGCCTTGTCGGAACCATCCGCTCGACCAGCGCGCGGATCTCGGGCTTGGCCTCGCTGAGCGGCGTCGCGATCGAATTCAGCCTGGACACAACCCGCTCGACATTGCCGTCGACGACGGCCGCCGGCCGGTCGAAGGCGATGGCCGAGATCGCCGCCGCCGTGTAGGCGCCGATCCCCGGCAACTCCCTGAGGCCGGCCTCCGTGTCCGGAAAGCGGCCGCCGCGCTGAGCGACAAGATCGGCGCAGGCCTTGAGGTTGCGCGCCCGCGAATAGTAGCCGAGCCCGGCCCAGGCTTTCATGACGTCCTCGGCGGGCGCCGCCGCCAGCGCCCGGACGTCAGGCCATTTTTCGAGGAAGGCGCGAAAATAGGCTTTGACCGCTTCGACCGTGGTCTGCTGCAGCATCACTTCCGACAGCCAAACCCGGTAGGGATCGGGCTTGGCTCCCTCCGCCAGCGCCTTGGGCGCGACGCGCCACGGCAGGTCGCGGTGATGCGCGTCGTACCAGTCAAGCAGGCGGGAGGCGACTGAAACGGCTTCGCTGCTTTCGCCGGATGCGGCCTTGCGGGTCTGGTCGTGCGATGCCATTGATCGGGTGAGCTCGGGGATTGGAGAACGCACATGGCAGGGAAAAGGCCCTACGGCAATCCCGTCCCGGTGAGCGATCTCGCAACCGAAATCCTCGATCCGGTGCTGAAGAAGCGGGCCGGCATCTCGATCGGGCTGGTGCAGTCCTGGGAGGAGATCGCCGGGCCCCGGCTAGCCGGCCGCTCTCGCCCGGAAAAGATCCAATGGCCGCGCCGCCTGCATGAGGACGATCCGTTCGAGCCGGCGCTGCTGATCATCGCGTGCGAGGGCATGGCGGCGCTCCACCTGCAGCACGAGGCAGGCGAAATCATCAATCGCGTCAATGCCTTCCTCGGCTTCAACGCCATTGGCCGCATCAAGATCGTGCAGAAGCCGGTGCTGTCCGAAAAGGCCCGGCCGAAACCGGCGCCGAGACAACTCAACGACGCCGAGAAGGCGAAGCTTTCGCGAACCGTCGGCAAGATCGAGGACGATGGCCTGCGCGCCTCGCTGGAGCGCCTCGGCGCAACCATTCTGGGGCAGAAAAGACCATAGGATTGTCGCTAATCTCGCGTATTCGTGAACGCACGCCAAAATTTGGCGATTGGAATGGGGACGGCGATGCCTTAATTCGCGCCAACTCTCGCCTTTTCTAGCCTTTGCATTGCAAAATCCAACCGATATCAGGTGATTCGCATGAACCGTCCTTTGTCTCGCAGAAACCTTCTGACCTCGCTGGCCGCCATTCCGGCGGTGGCTCTCATCGCCGCATGCAGCGACTCGGGCGAGGACGCAAAGGCCGCCGATGTGAAGCCCGCCAACCCGTCGACGCCCGCCAAGCCGGCAACGCCGGCCGCCGCAAAGGTGCCGGAAGCGCAGGGCACGGTCGACATGGCGCAGCTGCTGAAGCCGGGCGCGCTGCCCGAAAAGCAGCTTGGCAAGGACGACGCCAAGGTCACCATCGTCGAATATGCCTCGATGACTTGCCCGCATTGCGCGCACTTCAACGAAACCACCTTCCCTGAGTTGAAGACCAAGTACATCGACAGCGGCAAGGTGCGCTACATCCTGCGTGAATTTCCCTTCGACCCGAGCGCCGAGGCCGGCTTCATGCTGGCGCGTTGCGCCAAGGATAACTATTTCCCGATGGTCGACGTGCTGTTCAAGCAGCAGCCCAGCTGGGTCGGCGTCAACAACACCAAGGAAGCACTGCTGCAGATCTCCAAGCTCGCCGGTTTTACACAGGAGTCCTTTGAGGCCTGCTTGACGGACCAGAAACTTCTGGACGATGTGAGAGCAGTCCAGAAACGCGGCGCGGACGAGTTCAAGGTCGACTCGACGCCGACCTTCTTCATCAATGGAAAGACCTACAAAGGGGCGATGTCGATTGAGGAAATGTCGGCCATCATCGACCCTCTGCTCTGACGTCCAGGCCGCGCCGAAGCGGCTCGGCTTCGGCGCGCGCGCCTGTAGTGTGGGGCGGCGCGAATGAAATTTTCGCGCCTTCGCCTCCTCGGTTTCAAGTCCTTCGTCGAGCCCGGCGAGTTCGTCATCGAACGCGGGCTTACCGGCATTGTCGGGCCGAACGGCTGCGGCAAGTCGAACCTTGTCGAGGCGCTGCGCTGGGTGATGGGCGAAAGCTCCTACAAGAACATGCGCGCGTCCGGCATGGACGACGTCATCTTTTCCGGCTCGGGCACGCGGCCGGCCCGCAATACCGCCGAAGTCACGCTTTTCCTCGACAACACCGACCGTACCGCGCCCGCAGCCTTCAACGACGCCGATGAATTGCAGGTGTCGCGCCGCATCGAGCGCGAGGCGGGCTCGCTCTATCGCATCAACGGCAAGGAAGCCCGCGCCAAGGACGTGCAGCTTCTGTTCGCCGACCAGTCGACCGGCGCGCGCTCGCCCTCGATGGTCGGGCAAGGCCGCATCGGCGAGCTGATCCAGGCCAAGCCCCAGGCGCGTCGGGCGCTGCTCGAAGAGGCGGCCGGCATTTCCGGCCTGCACACGCGCCGCCACGAGGCCGAGCTCAGGCTGAAGGCCGCCGAGCAGAACCTCGAACGGCTGGATGACGTCGTCGGCGAGTTGGAGAGCCAGATCGACAGCCTGAAGCGCCAGGCGCGCCAGGCCTCGCGCTTCAAGAACCTGTCGGCCGATATCCGCAAGGCCGAGGCGACCCTCCTGCATCTGCGCTGGACGCTGGCCAAGACCCAGGAAGGCGAGGCGCGTTCCGCGCTGGCCGCCGCGACGACGCTGGTCGGCGACCGCGCCGCCGCGCAGATGGCCGCCGCCAGAGAGCAAGGCATCGGCGCCCACCGGCTGCCGGACCTGCGCGACGCCGAAGCTGCCGCGGCCGCCGCCTTCCAGCGCCTGTCGATCACCAAGACACAGATCGAGGAAGAGGCCGGCCGCATCCGCTCCCGCCAGGCCGAGCTTGAGCGCCGGCTGCAGCAGCTCGACGGCGACATCGCCCGCGAGGAGCGCATGGTGCGCGACAATGCGGACATCCTCGAGCGCCTTCGCACCGAGGAAGCCTCGCTCAACTCCGAGAACGCCGGCGCCGCCGAGCGCGAGGCCACCACCCGGGCCGCCTTCGAACAGGCCGGCGCGACGCTTTCGCAGAGCGAGGCAAAGCTTGCCGCGCTGACCGCCGAACGCGCCGAGGCGGCCGCCTCGCGCCATCAGATCGAGCGCACTTTGCGCGAGACCGCCGAACGTCGCGACCGCTTTGCCCGCCAGCTCGCCGAGGTCGATCGCGAGCTGTCCGACATCGTCGCCCGCATTTCCGGCCTGCCCGATCCGGCCGAGAAGCGGCTGCTGGTCGAGGATGCCGCGGCGCGGCTGGAAGAGAGCGAGGCCGGCGCCATTGCGGCCGAGCAGGCGGTCGCCGAGGCGCGTGGCGCCGAAAGCGCCGCCCGTCCGCCGCTACAGGACGCCAAGGCTGAGTTGCAGCGCATCGAGACCGAAGCCCGCACCCTTTCCAAGATTCTGAATGCCGCCAGTGGCGATCTTTTCCCCTCCGTGCTGGAGCAGCTCAGCGTCGAGCGCGGCTACGAGACCGCCCTTGGCGCCGCCCTCGGTGAGGATCTCGACGTGCCGCTCGACCGCAGCGCCCCCGTGCATTGGGGCGAGAGCGCCGTCCAGCCGGGCGACGCCGCGCTGCCCGAAGGCGTGAAGAGCCTTGCCAGCGTGGTGCGAGCGCCGTCCCAGCTTGCCCGCCGGCTGGCGCAGATCGGCATTGTCGAGGCCGCCGACGGCCGTCGTCTGCAGGCGCTGCTCGCGCCAGGCCAGCGGCTGGTCAGCCGCGACGGCGCGCTGTGGCGCTGGGACGGCTTGACCGCCAGCGCAGACGCGCCGACCGCCGCCGCGCAGCGGCTGGCGCAGAAGAACCGACTGGCCGAGCTCGACGCCGAGGCGGTGCAGGCCACCCGCATCCTGCGCGGGGCGGAGGCAGCCCTTGCCCAGGCCGAACAGGCGCTGCGCCAGGCAAGCGAGGCCGAGCGCAATGCCCGCCAGGCCGGCCGCGACGCTCAGCATGGGTTGGATGCTGCCCGCAACGCGCTTGCCGAGGCCGAGAAGGCCGGCGGCGAGCTGGTAAGCCGGCGTGCCGCGCTCGACGAGGCGCGCGCCCGCGTCGTCGACAGCCATGAGGAAACCCAGGCGGCTTTCCTGGAAGCCGAGATGCTGCTGCAGGACGCGCCCGATCTCGGCGACCTGCAGCTGCAACTCGAACAGTCCTCGACCAATGTCTCGCGCGATCGCGCCACCCTCGCCGACGCGCGCGCCGTCCATGAGGGCTTGAGGCGCGAGGCCGAGGCCCGCACCCGCCGCCTCGAAGCGATCGGCGCCGAGCGCCGCAACTGGCTGGAGCGGGCCGAGAACGCCTCGACGCAGATCGCCGCTCTTGGCGAGCGCAGGGCGGAAGCCGAGGCCGAGCGCGAGCGGCTGGCCGACGCTCCGGACGAGATCGACGCCAAGCGTCGCGCGCTGCTGTCGCAATTGACCGAGGCGGAGACTCTGCGCCAGGCGGCGGCCGACCGTTTGCAGGAAGCGGAGAACCGGCAGGCCGAGCTCGAGAAGGCCGCGACCGCAGCGATTCAGTCGCTGGCCGAGGCGCGCGAAACCCGTGTCCGCGCCGAGGAGCGGCTGACGGCCGCCGATGAGCGGCGGCTGGAGGTCGAGGCGCGTATCCAGGAGACGCTGAACACGCCGCCGCACCTGGTCATCCGCCACACCGGTCTGGAAGCCGATGACCCGATGCCCGAAATGGCCGAGGTCGAGCGCCAGCTCGACCGGTTGAAGGTCGAGCGCGAGCGGCTCGGCGCCGTCAACCTGCGCGCCGAGGAAGAGCAAAAGGAGCTGTCCGACCGGCTGGAGACCATCGTTTCCGAGCGCGAGGACATCATCGAGGCGATCCGCAAATTGCGGCAGGCGATCCAGAGCCTCAACCGGGAAGGGCGCGAGCGGCTGCTGTCGGCCTTCGAGGTGGTCAACGGCCATTTCCAGCGCCTGTTCTCGCATCTGTTCGGCGGCGGCACCGCCGAATTGCAGCTGATCGAATCCGAGGATCCGCTGGAAGCCGGGCTCGAAATCCTTGCCCGCCCGCCGGGCAAGAAGCCGCAGACCATGACGCTGCTCTCCGGCGGCGAGCAGGCGCTGACGGCGATGTCGCTGATCTTCGCCGTGTTCCTCACCAATCCGGCGCCGATCTGCGTGCTCGACGAGGTCGACGCGCCGCTCGACGACCACAATGTCGAGCGCTTCTGCAATCTCATGGACGAGATGTCCCGCACCACAGAGACGCGCTTCGTCATCATCACCCACAACCCGATCACCATGGCCCGCATGGACCGGCTGTTCGGCGTCACCATGGCTGAGCAGGGCGTCAGCCAGTTGGTCTCGGTCGACCTGCAGGCGGCCGAAGCCATGCGCGAGGCGAGCTGAATCGCGCCAGCAACGCGCGGGCTTGCTCCGGGGTGTTGGCGAGGTCCTTAGTGGCCCGCTTGGCTGACTGTCGAGGTGCTTGTAATTGGGCTGTGCATCAGCGCGCCCTTGGTCCCAGAATACGCGCGACATGCTCCGCGATCGCCAGGCTGGACGTCAGTCCGGGGCTTTCGATGCCGAACAGATTGACCAGGCCTTCGATGCGATGGGTTGCCGGATCCTGGATGACGAAGTCGCTGTTGGCCTCGCCGGGTCCGGAGAGCTTTGGGCGAATGCCGCTATAGGCTGCCTGCAGGCTGCCGTCGGCGAGCTCCGGCCAGTATTTGCGGATGGCATCATAGAAGCGCTCGCCGCGCGCAGGGTCGACGCGGTAGTCGAGCCTGTCCGTCCATTCGACATCCGGCCCGAAGCGCGCCGTGCCGGCGAGGTCGAGCGTCAGATGGACGCCGAGCCCGCCGGGTTCGGGCACGGGATAGACAAGCCGCGAGAACGGCGCGCGCCCGGCCACCGAAAAATAATTGCCCTTGGCGTAGCGAAGCGTGGGCAGGAACTGCCGGTCGAACCCGTCGAGCGAGGCGGCAAGCGCCACCGCGCCGAGACCGGCTGCGTTGATCAGGTGTGAGGCGGCGATCTCGAAACGCTCGCCGCTTGCGCTGTCCATCGTCTCGAGGACGATGCCGCCGCCGGCGCCGATCCGACCGGAAACGATGCGCGTGTTGAGCGACAGCATGGCGCCGTTCTCTTCGGCCTCGCCGAGCAGGGCGAGCATCAAAGCGTGGCTGTCGATGATGCCGGTGGAGGGCGACAGCAATGCCTTGGTGCAATGCAGCGCCGGCTCCAGCGTTTGCGCCTCGGCTGCGGAGAGAAACCGCAGGTCGTCAACGCCGCAAGCGGCGGCATTGGCGCGAATGGAGGCAAGCACCGGCTCCTGTGCCTCGTCGGTTGCGACGATGAGCTTGCCGCAGCGCCGGTGCGGGATCGACCGCTCCGCGCAGTAGCGGTACAGAAGCTCGCGCCCGTCAACGCAGTACCGCGCCTTCAGTGACCCCCTTGGGTAGTATATGCCGGCGTGGATGACCTCCGAATTTCGCGAGCTCGTCTCGGTGCCGATGGCGTCGGCGGCTTCGAGGATCAGCGTGTCGAGGCCTTGTGCGGCCATGGTGCGCGCAACCGCCAGGCCGATGACGCCGGCGCCGGCGACGATGCAATCGACCTGTTCCATGCCCCCGTCCATTTTGGTTGCGCAAGCGGCGCCTCACAGCCTTCAAGGATCATAGGCTTGTTGTCCAGTGCCGGCGATCATGCGCCTGGCCGCGGCATTGGGGTGGTGCGAAGCAGCGTTGGGAACTGCATGGCGCTATCGATCATGACAGAGCGGCTCTTGCGGCCGCCTGCCGCCATGATGCATCAAGCCTCTCAAATGCGAGGCGGAACCTTGGACTTCTCATCACAGAGACGGTCTGTTTGGCCCGCACGCCTGCAGACAGGAGCCAGCATGGACGCCCAACCCAATTCCCCTGAAGCCCGCGACATCCGCTACCACCTGCATGCCTACACCAATGCCCGCAAGCATCAGGAAACGGGTCCGCTGGTCATCGAAAAGGGCGACGGCATCTATGTCGAGGACATTGCCGGCAACCGCTATATCGAGGCGATGGCAGGGCTGTGGAGCGTCGCGGTCGGCTTCTCGGAAAAGCGCCTGGTCGAGGCCGCGACCCGGCAGATGTCGAAGCTGCCTTTCTATCATGACTTCGGATCGAAAGCGCATTCGCCGCTGATCGACCTGGCCGAGAAGCTGGTGCAGATGGCGCCGGTGCCGATGAGCAAGGCCTATTTCACCAATTCCGGCTCCGAGGCCAACGATACGGCGCTCAAGATGATCTGGTACCGCTCGAACGCGCTCGGTCAGCCGGCGCGCAAGAAGATCATCAGCCGCAAGCGCGGCTACCACGGCGTCACCATAGCCGCGGCAAGCCTGACCGGGCTGCCGAACAACCATCTCTCCTTCGACCTGCCGATCGCCAATGTGCTGCACATATCGACGCCGCACCATTGGCGCGACGCCAGGCCGGGCGAGAGCGAGGAGCAGTTCTCGAGCCGTCTTGCCGACGAGTTGGAGAGCCTGATCCTTGCCGAGGGACCGGAGACCATTGCCGCCTTCTTCGGCGAGCCAATCATGGGCGCCGGCGGCGTCGTCGTACCGCCTGCCTTCTATTGGGAGAAGGTCCAGGCCGTGCTGTCGAAATACGACATCCTGCTCGTTGCCGACGAGGTCATCTGCGGCTTCGGCCGGACCGGCGAGATGTTCGGCTCGCAGGCCTTCGGCATCAAGCCCGACATCATGGTCCTGTCGAAGCAGATTTCGTCCTCATACCTGCCGATCTCGGCCCTGCTCATCAACGACAAGGTGTTCGAGCCGATAGCCGACGAAAGCAATCGCATCGGCACCTTCGGTCATGGCTTCACCGGTGGCGGCCATCCGGTCGCGGCAGCGGTCGCGCTTGAGAATGTGAAGCTGATCGAGGAGCGCGACCTTGTCGGCAATGCGCGCAGGGTCGGCGCGCATTTGCAGGCGCGGCTGCGCAAGCTCGCCTCGCATCCGCTGGTCGGCGAGGTGCGCGGCGTTGGTCTGATCGCCGCCGTCGAGCTGGTCGCCGACAAGGCGAGCAAGGCGCCATGGGGCAAGCCTGCCGCTCTCGGTGCGCTGGTCAACGGGTTGCTGCAGCAGAATGGCGTCATCTCGCGCAACATGGGCGACGCCATCGCCTTTTGCCCGCCGCTGATCATCACCGAGCCTCAGGTCGATACGCTGGTCGATGCGTTCGAGCGGTCGCTCGATGCCGCCCTGCCGCAAGTTCATGCGCAAGGCTGAAAACGGGCCGCTCAAAGCGACAAGTCGCTGATGTCTCGTGCTGTTGGTTTGGCTGGGGCGCCAGGATTCGAACCTGGGAATGTCGGTACCAAAAACCGATGCCTTACCACTTGGCGACGCCCCAACAGCCGCAACGT
Source organism: Mesorhizobium sp. M4B.F.Ca.ET.143.01.1.1 (assembly GCF_004792275.1). NCBI lineage: Bacteria > Pseudomonadati > Pseudomonadota > Alphaproteobacteria > Hyphomicrobiales > Phyllobacteriaceae > Mesorhizobium > Mesorhizobium sp. M4B.F.Ca.ET.143.01.1.1. The sequence continues at coordinate 614,658 of NZ_SRSR01000002.1, read as the reverse complement.
GCCGTTGCGCGCGGCCTTATAGGACGAGCCGGCGCAAAGCTCAATGCTCGGACAGGTCTCATCCAAGGTAATCTTGCCGCATGTTTCGCCGTCGACTGACCGGCGCGCCTGTCCGAGGGGCGGCCCGAGGACCGGTCAGTTTGCGTCTATTCGCCCCAGACGGCCAGCTCGTTGCCGGCCGGATCGGTGAAATGGAAGCGTCGTCCGCCTGGAAACGAGAAGATCGGCTTGACGATGGCGCCGCCGGCATTCTCGACCGCCGCAAGCGTTTCCTCCAGCGCCTCCGAATAGAGCACCGGCAGCGGCTTCGCGGCGGCTTCGCCGGCATCGGCCTGGAAACCACCGTCCAGCCCCTCGGCAAAGGCCGAATAGGTCGGCCCGTAGTCGGTGAACGACCAGCCGAGCGCGGCGCTGTAGAAGGCTTTCACGCTATCCAGCGTGCCGCCGGTCGCCGGCAGTTCCAGATAGTCGAGCTTCCCGGTCAGTTTCATGGCGCAACTCCTTACTATGTTCTTGTTGTGTTCTATTACGCCAAGCGTCGTCCTGCAAGTCCGTCCGGGGCAGTCGACGATCCTGACGTCTTTCTCGATGCCAAGCCATTTCAGGCGCGTCGTGTTGACGTCGGCCGTGCTCGATCGCCGCGCAAGTCCGTGGACCTAATACCCCTTTGCCAGCAGGAGTTCCGCCAGATAGGCGCCGTCCTGTCCGGTGATGCCGGTTATCAATGCTGTCTTTGTCATCAATGCTCTCGGTGTGTCTGATGTTTGCCCCGTCCCAGCCCCTGTGTGTGTAGTTTTTGCCCGCCAACCCTGCGAGCCAATGAATTGTCAGGTGCGACCGCATACGTCGTCGAACCGCACGATGTCATCCTCGCCGAGATAATCGCCGCTCTGGACTTCGATGATCACCAGGTCGATCTTGCCCGGGTTCTCGAGCCGATGCTTGTGGCCGCACGGGATGTAGGTCGACTGGTTGGTCGCCAGGAACAGCTCCTCGTCGCCATTGAAGATCTTTGCCGAGCCGCTGACCACGACCCAGTGCTCCGAGCGATGGTGGTGCATCTGCAGGCTCAACCGCCGGCCAGGCTTCACCTCGATGCGTTTTATCTTGAAGCGCTCGCCTTCCTCCAGAACCGTGTAGGTGCCCCACGGCCGGTGCACGGTGCTGTGAAGCAAATGCGCTTCATGTCCGGAAGCCTTGAGGGATTCGAACAGTTTCTTGACGTCCTGGACGCGGTCGCGGGCTGCCACCAGCAATGCGTCCGGGGAATCGACGATCACCAGGTCGCTGACGCCGACCGTGCCGATAAGGCGTTTGTCGGAGCTGACGTAGCTGCCCGCGGTGTCGACCATGCGAACGTCGCCGCGAATTCGATTGCCGCTCTGGTCGGGGGCGACCAGTTCGGCCATCGCGTTCCACGATCCGATGTCGTTCCATTCCATGTCGCAGGGAACGACGGCCAGGTTTTGCGCCTTTTCCATCACCGCATGGTCGAGTGAAATGCGCGGCGCCACGGCGAAATGCTCCGCCGAGAGTTCGATGTTCGCAAAGCCTTCGCCCCGGCTGATCCGCTGTCCTCATAGCTGGCGAGAACGGCCTCGATCACCGCGGGACAATGCTTGGCCATTTCTTCGAGCATGACCCGTGCTTGGAAACAGAAGATGCCGGCGTTCCAGGAAAAGCGCCCGGACGCGACATAGGCCCTGGCGGTCTCCAGATCCGGCTTCTCGACGAAGCGGGCGACCTTTTCGCCGTCCGCCTCGATATAGCCGAAGGCCGTGTCCGGTCTGGTTGGGTTTATCCCCAGCGTCGCGATGCGTCCTTGCCCGGCATGTTCGATGGCCCTGGCCATGGCCGCCACGTTTCCAATCATGTGGTCCGCAGGGAAAATGCACAGAATGGCCTCGGGGCCTTGCGTTGTCCTGACGTGGATCGCGGCCGCGACCACCGCGGCGGCGGTATCGCGCCCCTTCGGCTCGAGCAGGAAGGTGCGCTGCGCAACGACGGGGTCGAGTTCGTCGAAATCGTCCGTCGTCAGGAAGAGGTGCTCCCGCGACGTCACGGTGACAAGCTCGACGACGTCCTTGATCGAGGCGGCGCGCAAGGCGGTGTGCTGGATCAGCGAATGCCCGTCCGCCACCTTGAGGAAGGGTTTGGGGTGCGACTGCCGCGAGGCGGGCCACAGGCGCGAGCCGGCTCCGCCGCTGATGATGACCGGAACGACTTTCATGAGGCGACCTCTGGGCCGGTGGATGCGAATGCCCGCGCCTTCTCCAGCGTCAGCGCCACGATCGCAGTCGCCCTGTGATAGGTCGCGGCCTCCGAATAGCAGCGCAATTCCGGCGCATTTCCGGACGGCCGCAAATGGATGATCTCACCGCTATCCATCCGCGCCCTGAGGCCGTCGGTTTCATCGATTTCGGCGACGGTACCGAACGGGGCCAGGAACTGCTGCAGCGCATCCGGGCCAGCGAGCTCGGTCATCAATTTGCGCGAGCTCTCGAGCGGGAAGTTCTCGAGGCGCTCGCTGGCGCAGAATGGAAGGTGCCAAAGCTCGCGCAAGCGCGACAGTGGTCTTTTCGTAGATGCGACGGTGCCAAGCACGGCCAGGATCGGGAGGAGCGAGTCCCGCGTCGGCAACGCGGGCAACGTCTTTCCATTCAACTGGCAATTCGACCCCAGGAGAACGCCGCCATTGGCCTCGAAGCCGATGACGACCGTGCCATCGCGGTACGCCGCTTCCATGCCGGCGATGACGAAGGGGGACCCGACCTTCGTTCTCCTCACCTCGAAACCCAGGGCATCTGAAATGCCCGAATTGGAGGTCACGGGCGTCACCACCGTATCCGCCGCGACGAAAAGAGCCGTAACCAGCCCGATCAGGTCGCCCCGGAACAGATCACCGTTCCCGTCGGCGACAAGCGGGCGGTCGGCGTCGGCGTCCGTCGACACGATGGCGTCGAGCGCGAATTCGCGGGCCCAGCCCTTCAGCTTCGCAAGCGTGCCTGCATCCACGGCTTCGGTATCGACGGGCACGAAGGTTTGGCTCTTTCCGACAGGAACTGCCTCGGCGCCGAAAGACCGAAGGACCTGCACCAGCAATTCCGCCGCGACCGAACTGTGCTGGTAGACGCCGATTCTCATTCCGGATAGCGAATCCGGCCCCAAAATGCCGTTGGCGCGCTCTAGGTAGCCGGCAACGGCTTCATCGTGATGCGATGGCCAGGCCGTTTCGGCAGGCGCCGGCGGATCGTACACGTTTGACCTTTCGGCGACATACTGCGTTATCGCAGCCTCGTCCGCTTTGTCGATCTCGCCATTCGGGCGATAGAATTTGATGCCGTTGCGGTCGGCGGGAATATGGGAGCCGGTCACCATCAGGGCGGCCGCGCCATGCTTTTGGGCATAAAGGGCAAGGGCCGGGGTGGGGATGACGCCGCAATCGATCGGTTGGAATCCGCTCGCGGCCAGTGCCGCCATGCAATTGTCGGCAATCGCGGGGCTGCTGTCGCGCTTGTCGCGGCCGACAAAGACCGGGCCGCTCGACTGCAAGCCGCTTGAAGCCAGGCGCCAGGCGAACGCCGCGGTATAGAGTCCGCTGGGCTTCCCAACCAATTCCGAGGCCAAACCTCGGACGCCGCTCGACCCGAATTTCATCATTCGCTTTTTCTGTTTGGAAAGTTAGGCCGGTAATATTGGAGTGGGGTTCGCTGTCAACAAAAAATCATACGGGCACGTCTGCTGACGTGGTTGACCGAAATCCTGGCCGCTCGATTTCGGCAGCGCCTGGATCTATCGCGCGGAATTTTAGCGGCTCTGCATTTTGCAATGTATTCCTGATGATGAGACCTATGACAGGTTGCATGGCGCTCTCCGGATACTCTCGTTGCATCCATTCTGGTGGCCTCGGAATCATTCGGTCTTTTTGACGCAGCTTTTAGTTAATCGATTTTAGCGGTTTTCCTTAATCGATTGTAGCGGCCGGCCGGCTTTGCCGACGCCTTGCCTTTCGCAGTGCAGCATCATATCGCTCGATTCGGACAGGGCGGAGCCAAGGCCACGGGCTTCGGCAACCTGCAATCTGCGACCGTTGGAGGGCGAGCATGACCAAGTGGGTTTACACCTTCGGCGATGGCGCTGCCGAAGGCCGTGCCAGCGACCGCAATCTTCTCGGCGGCAAGGGTGCCAACCTGGCCGAGATGTGCAGCCTCGGGCTGCCGGTGCCGCCGGGCTTCACCATCACCACCGAGGTCTGCAACGCCTATTACGCCAACGGCCGCACCTATCCGTCCGAGCTCGAGGCGGATGTCGCGGTAGCGCTCGATCATATCGGCCGGCTGACCGGCCGCCGTTTCGGCGATCCGGCGAAGCTGCTCCTGGTGTCGGTCCGCTCAGGCGCCCGCGCTTCCATGCCGGGCATGATGGACACCGTTCTCAATCTCGGTCTCAACGACGAGACGGTCGAGGCGCTGGCCACCGATTCCGGCGATGCCCGCTTTGCCTATGACAGCTACCGCCGCTTCATCCAGATGTATTCCGACGTCGTCATGGGTCTCGACCATGAGGTTTTCGAGGAGATCCTGGAGGACGAGAAGGCGAACCTCGGCCATGAACTCGACACCGAGCTGACGGCACTCGAATGGCAGGGCGTGATCACGCTTTACAAGGCCAAGGTCGAGGAGGAACTGGGCAAGCCGTTTCCGCAGGATCCGAAAGAACAGCTCTGGGGCGCGATCGGCGCGGTGTTCTCTTCCTGGATGAACAACCGCGCCATCACCTACCGGCGCCTGCACGACATCCCCGAGAGCTGGGGCACGGCGGTCAATGTCCAGGCCATGGTGTTCGGCAACATGGGCGACACGTCCGCCACCGGCGTCGCCTTCACCCGCAACCCGTCGACCGGCGAAAAGCAGCTCTATGGCGAGTTCCTGGTCAACGCCCAGGGCGAGGACGTCGTCGCCGGCATCCGCACGCCGCAGAACATCACCGAGGCGGCGCGCATCGCCGCCGGCTCCGACAAGCCGTCGCTGCAGAAGCTGATGCCGGAAGCGTTCCAAGCTTTCGTCGACATTTCCGACAGCCTGGAAAAGCACTACCGCGACATGCAGGATCTCGAATTCACCATCGAGCGCGGCAAGCTTTGGATGCTGCAGACCAGGTCCGGCAAGCGCACCGCCAAGGCGGCGCTGAAGATCGCCGTCGAGATGGCGAGGGACGGGCTGATCACCAGGGAGGAAGCGGTCGCCCGCATCGATCCCGCCTCGCTCGACCAGCTCTTGCACCCGACCATCGACCCCAAGGCCGCCCGCGACGTCATCGGCGTCGGCCTGCCTGCCTCGCCGGGCGCCGCCACCGGCGAGATCGTCTTTTCCTCGGGCGATGCCGAGGACGCCAAAGCGCAAGGCCGCAAGGTGATCCTGGTGCGCATCGAGACCAGCCCCGAGGACATCCACGGCATGCACGCCGCCGAAGGCATCCTCACCACGCGCGGCGGCATGACCAGCCATGCCGCGGTGGTGGCGCGCGGCATGGGCAAGCCCTGCGTGTCCGGCGCCGGCTCGCTGCGCGTCGACTACAAGGCCGGGACGCTGATCTCGATGGGGCAGACCTTCCGCAAGGGCGACGTCATCACCATCGACGGCGCCAACGGCCAGGTGCTGAAGGGCGCGGTGGCCATGCTGCAGCCAGAATTGTCGGGCGATTTCGCCGCCATCATGGAATGGGCCGACGCCGCGCGCCGCATGAAGGTGCGCACCAATGCCGAAACGCCGCTCGATGCGCGCATGGCGCGCTCCTTCGGCGCCGAGGGCATCGGGCTTTGCCGCACCGAGCACATGTTCTTTGATGGCGACCGCATCGTCGCCATGCGCGAGATGATCCTGGCCGATACCGAAAAGGACCGGCGCGCCGCGCTTGCCAAGCTCCTGCCGATGCAGCGTTCGGATTTTCTCGAACTGTTCGAGATCATGGCCGGCCTGCCGGTGACGATCCGGCTGCTCGATCCGCCGCTGCACGAATTCCTGCCCAAGACCGAGGCGGAGATCGCCGAGGTCGCCGCCGCCATGAATGTGTCGCCCGACAAGCTCCGGCAGCGCACCGAGGCCCTGCACGAGTTCAATCCGATGCTCGGCCATCGCGGCTGCCGTCTTGCGGTTTCCTATCCCGAGATCGCCGAGATGCAGGCACGCGCCATTTTCGAGGCGGCCGTCGAGGCCGGCCACAAGGCCGGCGCGCTGGTGGTGCCGGAGATCATGGTGCCGCTGGTCGGCATCGTGAAGGAGCTCGACTACGTCAAGGCGCGCATCGACGCGGTCGCCGCCAGCGTCATGCAGGAAACCGGCACGAAGATCGACTACCTGACGGGTACGATGATCGAACTCCCCCGCGCGGCCATCCGCGCCCATGTCATCGCCGAGGCGGCCGAGTTCTTCTCCTTTGGCACCAACGATCTTACCCAGACCACTTTCGGCATTTCGCGCGACGATGCGGCCTCCTTTCTGGAGACCTACCGGCAGAAGGGCATCATCGAGCAGGATCCGTTCGTCTCGCTCGACATAGAGGGCGTCGGCGAATTGGTGCGCATCGCGGCCGAAAAGGGCAGGGCGACGCGGCCCGGGATCAAGCTCGGCATTTGCGGTGAGCATGGCGGCGATCCGTCGTCGATCCGCTTCTGCGAGGAGGTCGGCCTCGACTATGTGTCGTGCTCGCCCTACCGCGTGCCGATCGCCAGACTGGCCGCGGCGCAGGCCGCGGTGAAGGTGGCAAAGACATCAGCAAAACGCGACTGATCCTTTCGGTCGCGGTGTCGCACGGATTTCCGACCGGAATCCGCGACAAAATCACAATCCCGGGCGGAGCATTCTCTGGCTTGCCAGAGAATGCTCCGGCTAGCCGATCGGCATGCCGCCTTACGGTTTTGTAAGCAAAGTCACGCGAACGTGCGCGTGGCGGCCCCCATTCTCGACATCGTTTCCGCCCAGTCTCCAGGGTCTCCGATCCCCCCGGCGCCCGAGACAGATGTTGCAGATTTCCCCCGCTCCCTTCCGCTCGATCCTCATTTTACAGACGAAGTTCATCGGCGATCTCGTTCTCGCCTCGGCGCTGGCCAGGAACCTCCAGCTCGGCTATCCCGGCGTCGGGATCGTGTTCCTTTGCGAGGCACGTTTCGCCAGCTTCCTCACCGCCCACGGCATCGCTTCCGATGTCGTCACGTTCCGCCGCGCCATGATGCGCGGATCGCCGCTGCAGCGAGGGCGCGAGCTGTATTCGATGGTGCGCCGGCTGCGCCGGCACCGCTTCGACATGACGATCGACCTGACCGATTCGAAGACCTCACGCCTCATCAGCAGCCTCGTCAACGCCCCGACCAGGGTCGGCTACCATCCGTCCGAAAGGCCCTTGCGCTGGCACGAGCGTCAGCCGGCCAACGTCCGGGCCAGGCCGTTCGGCTTCGGTGAGCGGCACTATCTCTACCGCTACCTTTCGCCGCTCGAGGCGCTTGGCGTCGACCTGCGCGTGAGAGCGCCGTCGATCCGCCCATTGGCTGTGGAAACGGCGCGGGCGCTCGCCTTGCTGGACAAATACCATCTCAGGCGAAGCGGTTTTGTCGCGGTGCATGCCGGGGCGAGTTTTCTCGGTCGGCGCTGGCAGCCGGAGCGCTTCGCCGCCGTCATCGACGAGATTGCGCGCGAGACCGGGCTGGATTTCGTGCTCGTCGGTGGCCCGGACGAGCACAAGGCGGCCGACGAGATTGCCGCGAGGACAGCCTCGCCGGTCGTCAACTTTGTCGGCGCGCTTTCGCTCGAAACGCTGTTGGCGCTGCTGAAGGAGGCGCGGCTTTTCCTCGGCAATGAGAGCGGTCCGATGCATATGGCGGCGGCAGCGGGCACCCCTGTCGTCGGCCTCTACGGGCTGACCAATCCGATCCGCTGGGGGCCGGTCGGCGTGGCGAGCATCGCGCTGCAGCCCTCCATGCCTTGCGAATGCGTGGCAAGCGACTTCTGCAAGCCGACCGACCCGAGCAAGGCGTGCTGCGTCTGGCGCCTGGAAGTCGGACCTGTAACCGACGCCGTGCGCGAGATCCTTGCGCGCACCGAAAAGCAAACGGCAAACGCGCTCTCGCGCTGCGCCTGAAGCAAATTCTCGTGACTGCGTTCGTCGCACGGGCGCCGTCCCGATTTTCGCCTTGATGCGGGTCTTTTGGCTGGATATTGCAACCATCCTGCTTCGACCACCGGCCCGGAAATCGATCATGCGTCTCTTGCGGAAACATCTTTGCGCGATTGCGCTGTCGGTTTGCGCCGTGTCCACGGCCGGCGCCGCGCCGCTTGTCGAGCCGACGCTGCATCTGAAACCGCAGGCAGGCGCCAGCGGCCGCGTCGCGCTGACGCTCGACGCCTGCGGCGGCCAGACCGACACCCGCATCCTCTCGGCGCTTGTCGACAACCGCATCCCGGCCACCATTTTCGTCACCGGCATCTGGCTGAAGCGCAACGCCGCCGCCGTCGAGGTCATGCGCGCCCATCCGGATCTGTTCGAGCTGGAGAATCATGGCGGCCGCCATATCCCGGCGGTCGACACGCCGCGCAAGATCTATGGCATCCGCAGCGCCGGTAGCCCGGAAGCGGTGCTGACCGAGGTCGAATCGGGTGCCGCGGCACTCGCAGGCACCGGCGAGCCGGCGCCGAAATGGTTTCGTGGCGCCACCGCCGAATACAGCCCGTCGGCCATCGCCACGATCCGCAAGCTCGGCTTCAAGGTCGCGGGCTTCTCGATCAACGGCGATGGCGGCTCCCTTCTGGGGGCCAGGGAAACCGCCCGGCGCATCGCCGCCGCCAAGGATGGCGACGTCATCATCGCCCACATCAACCAGCCGACCCATGCCGCCGGCGAAGGCGTGGTCCAGGGCCTGCTGGCGCTGAAGGCAAAAGGTCTGACCTTCGTGCGTCTCGGCGATGCCGATGGCGTTGGCGATGATGGCACCACCGATTGATCGGTCAGGCCACGCTTCGGCCTCGTCCCGTCCGGTAAGGCAGCATGTCAGGCCGGCGTGGCCTCGATCGTCACCTTGCTCGGATAGAAGGCGCCGTGATTGCGGATCTCCGTCATCTCGTCGAAGGGCCGCTCATAGGCCCACATCGCATCCTTGCCGGTATCGCTGGCCGGCAGCGCGCTCCAATAGCTGGCATCGCCCTTATAAGGGCAGTGCGTCGATTGACCGGTCTTGGCCAACTGGCTGAAATCGATGTCGTCGAAGGGAATGTAGAAGACCGCAGGATAGGGCGGCTCCGACAGGAGCTTTGCCCTTGTCGAGGAAGCGATGACCGTTTCGCCGGCGCGCACGGTGACGGTGCCGCTAAAGGACTCGACGGTGATGATTTTGCCGGGATTGCGCTGGAAGCCGGGGGCGGGGTTGGCGATCTGGTCCATTGGCGGGCTGTCCTTGTCCGATTGAGAGGTCGCCCGCAATAGGTGTGTCGTGCAGGAGGCCGGCGCAAGCCCAAACGAAATCACGCCGGGGCGGCGTTCAGGGCGAGCCGTCGCGACAATCGTCAGGCAGCCGTCTGGAACACGTCCATCAGCCCGGCATAGGCGGCGGCGATGCCGGCCACCGGATTGGTGCTCCTCGATGCGGTTTCGACCTTCAGCGCGCCGCCGACGGCCGGCAGGGTGAGCAGCAGGAATTGTCGATTGCCGCCGTCTCCGACACAGGCAGCCGCGACGTGCTGGTCCTCGCCGTCGTTCTGGACGCACATCTTGAACAGTAGCGTGCCGCCGACCGCCTCCAGGGCGCCGCCCACAACCTCGACGAATTCATCTTCGGAGACCGTCCTGGTGTCCGGCGCCAGATCGGCCAGACTTTCGGCAAGCGAGTTTTCGAGTTCCAGGTCTTCCGGCGCCTTGTCGTCGAGCTGCGTGTCCATGCGAACCTCTTTCATTCGCCAATCGCGCACCCAGCCCATTAACGAAACTTAACGCGGACGATGGCCGGATTGTGGCGGTTTGCGCAGGGTCTTCAAGGAATGCAACGCTTTCAGCGCTTACGGCTGGACAATCCGCCGGTTCGTCCCACAATGCCGCAAAAAGGATCGCCAAAGCGCAGGGGAGGAACAAATGCTTGGACTGATGCAGGAATGGCCGCTGCTTTGCCACAAGCTGATCGACAATGCCGAGCGGCAGCATGGCGGACGCGAGATCGTATCGCGCTCGATCGAGGGACCGATCGTGCGCACCACCTATGCCGAGATCCATCATCGGGCGTTGAAGGTCGCGCAGCGGCTGGAGCGCGACGGCTTCAGGCTCGGCGACCGCATCGCCACGCTTGCCTGGAACACGGCGCGCCACATCGAGGCCTGGTACGGCATCATGGGCATCGGCGCGGTCTATCACACGCTCAATCCGCGCCTCTTTCCCGAACAGATCGCCTGGATCATGAGCAACGCCGAGGACAAGGCGATCTTCGTCGACCTGACCTTCGTGCCGGTCCTGGAAAAGATCGTCGGCGCGGTCAAATCGCTGAACAAGATCATCGTGCTGACCGACCAGGCGCATATGCCTCAGACGGCGCTGCCGAACGCGGTTGCCTACGAGGAGTGGCTCGCCGAAGCCGACGGCGCCTTCGCCTGGAAGACGTTCGACGAGAACACCGCCGCCGGCATGTGCTACACCTCGGGCACGACGGGCGATCCCAAGGGCGTGCTGTACAGCCACCGTTCCAACGTGCTGCACGCCATGATCGCGGCCATGCCCGACGCCATGGGCATTTCGGCCCGCGACGTCATCCTTCCGGTCGTGCCGATGTTCCATGCCAATGCCTGGGGCCTTGGCCAGAGCGCGCCGATGATCGGCGCCAAGCTGGTGATGCCGGGCTGCAAGATGGACGGTGCCTCGATCTATGAGCTGCTCGATACCGAGAAGGTCACCTTCAGCGCCGCCGTGCCGACGGTTTGGATGATGCTGCTGCAATATCTGGAGGAGACCGGCAGGAAACTTCCCCATCTGCAGAAGGTCGTCATCGGCGGCTCGTCCTGTCCGCGCGCCATAACCCAGAAATTCCAGGACAATTACGATGTCCATGTCATCCATGCCTGGGGCATGACCGAAATGTCGCCGCTCGGCACGCTTTGCACCATGAAGCCGGAATATGCCGGGCTGGAGGGCGAGGCGCGGCTCGATATCCAGGGCAAGCAGGGCTATCCGCCCTTCGGCGTCGAGATGAAGGTGACCGACGACGAGAACAATGCGATGCCCTGGGACGGCAAGACCTTCGGGCGGCTGAAGGTGCGCGGACCGGCCATCGCGCGCGCCTATTATGGCGGTGTCGGTTCTGAACAGTTCGACGCCGAGGGCTGGTTCGACACCGGCGACGTCGCCCATATCGATCCCGGCGGCTACATGCAGATCACCGACCGCGCCAAGGACGTCATCAAGTCGGGCGGCGAATGGATCTCGACCATCGATCTGGAGAACCTCGCCGTCGGTCACCCCGATGTCGCCGAGGCGGCGGCAATAGGCGTTCCGCATTCGAAATGGGGCGAGCGGCCGCTGCTGGTCGTTGTGCGCAAGCCGGGCAAGGAGCCGAGCAAGGCCGACATCCTGACCTTCATGAGCGGCAAGGTGGCCAAATGGTGGATGCCCGACGACGTCGCCTTCGTCGGCGAAATTCCCCACACCGCCACCGGCAAGATCCAGAAAATCACCTTGCGTGAGCAGTTCAGGGATTATCGCTTGCCAACGGATTGACGGGATGGGCGTTTTTGAGGCTTCTGGCAGCCGTCAAAGGCTCTAAATATCGTTCGGGTTGGTGCGGCGGATCATGGTTGTTATTGCTGAACGGCAGACGTCGAGTGCCGCCGGCTGGTCGCGGCGGACAGCGGCTTTTTCGCTGGTCCTGCTCTTGACAGTGCTTGTCGGCCATCAGTTCGACCTCGTCGAAACGCCTGTATTCCTGTGGGTGCTGGCGATCGTTGCGCTGCTTGCCGCCTTCGCCCTGCTGTTTGCCGGCTTCGCCCTGTCGAGGCTCTGGAATTTCGGCGATCGCGGCGGGCGCGACCTCTCGGTCGGCGCGCTGCTGGCGCTTCTGGTGCTTGCCCCCTTCGGCGTCGCCGCCTACTGGGCGACGACCTCGCCGCCGCTGAGGGACATTTCGACCGATCTCGACGATCCGCCGGTGCTCGACACATCGGACCGGACGGCGGACATGAACGTGCTGTCGCCGCCCACGCCCGGCGAGCAGCGGCTGCAGGGCGATGCCTATCCGCTGGTCACTGGCCGCAGCTACAACCTGCCGTTCGAGACCGTCGTCGACGCGGTCGAAACCGTGCTCGACCGCCGCGACTGGCAGTTACAGGGGCCGTATCCCGAAACCGACGGGCAAAGCGAGGTGACGATCAACGCGCTGGCCAGGAGTTTCGCGCTCGGCTTGCCCGCCGATGTCGCTATCCGCATCGCCGATGACGGCGACACGGTCGTGGTCGACATGCGCTCGGCCTCTCGCTACGGCCGCTACGACCTCGGCGACAACGCCGGCCGCATCGTCGATTTCCTTGGCGAACTCGACCAGGAGGTCGCCGGCCAGGTCGGGCCCGCGCCGGCCGAATGATGGTCATGCCGCCGGCGTGAAAATGCCGTCGATGGCCGCGTCGCCGTCGGTGGCGACGAGGCTGCGCGCCACCAGGTCCTCCAGATGCGCAAGCACCGACAGGCCGGCGGCGCCGTGCAGGCGCGGGTCGGTGTCGCGATAGATCGCCGCCACCATCTCTTTGATCGTCCGGTCGCCGCCGCGGATGCGCTCCAGGATCGCTCGTTCGCGCATCTTGCGATGCGTCTTCAGCCCGCGCATGAAGCTGCGCGGCTTGGTCACCGGCCCGCCATGGCCGGGCAACAGCAGCCGGTCGTCGCGCTCGATCAATCGGTCGAGCGAACTCATGTAGTCGGCCATGGCGCCGTCCGGCGGCGCGACGATCGAGGTCGCCCAGGCCATGACATGGTCGGCCGAAAAAAGGATGCCCGTCCCTTCGAGCGCGAACGCGGCGTGGTTGGCGGCATGGCCGGGCGTCAGCACCGTCCTGATCGCCCACCCGTCGCCATGGACCAGCGCGCCGTCGGCGAGCGCGACGTCCGGGATGAAACCCATGTCGGCGCTGGCGTCGAGCGGATTGACTTCGCCGATTCGCAGCGGCCGGGCCGGGCGGTGCGGGCCTTCGGCAAGCACGACCGCGCCGGTGCGCTCCTTCAGCCGCGCTGCCAGCGGGGAATGGTCGCGATGGGTATGGCTGACGAGGATATGGCTGACCGGCCTGCCGCCGATAGCTTCGATCAGGGCCTGGAGATGCGCGTCGTCGTCCGGACCCGGATCGATCACCGCCAGCGTTTCGCGGCCTATCACGTAGCTGTTGGTCCCGTGGAAGGTGAAAGGACCGGGATTTCCGGCGGTGACGCGTTGCACGTCCGGGGCGACCGTCACCGCCTGGCCGTAAGCGGGATCGAAGCGTGTGTCGAATTTGAGGGCCATGAGGCGACGCGTAGCTCCGTTCCGTGAGACGGCAAAAGCGATTGCCGCATAACACGGAAGCCAATATAGGAAAAAGCGAAGCCGCATGTCGGCGGCTGTCCGAATGAGGAATACCATGGCACTTGCAGCAACGATGCGTCCGCTTGTTTCTCTGGCACTGCCCAAAAAGGGCGCGGCGCGGCTGGCCACGCAGCTTTTTCTGGCGATCGTCGGGACGCTGCTGCTCACCTTGTCGGCCAAGACCAAGGTTGTGCTCGGCCCGGTCGACATCTCGCTGCAGACGCTGGCCGTACTGCTGATCGCGTCGGCGTTCGGCCTGCGCCTCGGCGTCGCGACGCTGCTTCTCTACATGGCCGAGGGCGCCATGGGCTTCCCGGTCTTCCAGGGCACGCCGGAAAAGGGCATCGGCGTCGCCTATATGCTCGGCTCCACCGGCGGCTATCTGGCCGGCTTCGTCGTCATGGCTGCGATCGTCGGCTGGGCCGCCGACCGTGGTTGGGACCGTCATCCGGTCAAGCTCTTCAATGCCATGCTGGTCGGCGAAGTCGTCATGATGGCCATGGGCTTTGCCTGGCTGGCAATGCTGATCGGCGCCGAAAAATCCTGGCAGTTCGGTGTCGTGCCCTTCATCGTCGGCGACCTGATCAAGGTGGCATTGGCCGCGGCCCTGGTGCCGGCCGTCTGGTCGCTGCTGCCGAAGCAGCCCTGACATATCCAGCCTCGACCCTACCGACATGATAGCTAGCCGGCGGAGATCCCGCCGGCTTTTTTCCACCGAAATTTATGTGAATTAAAGAGTGTTAAACCGGGGTGCGGCTGTTTACGGAGACTATGGCTATCATATTGAAAATAAAAGGACAATATGACTTATGCGCGCTTTTTTGAAGTGACCACCGACAAGTTTTTAGTCTGGTGTCGGACTAGGGCCAAAAGCGATTGCTGTGAGCTGAAAAACGTCTCTCGATCGACAGCGTCGGCTCGCCTATGCAAGATCAAGATCATCACTGAATCAGACTATATGGCGAGAGAGATATCGCGCCAAAGTTTTCCGACTTCGACATCGACGCGCCCTTGCGACTAGACTCTGCTGCCAAGCTTGCTTTTCCGGATGACGGTCAAAGGGCTCCGCAAAGAGCGCGGCCGTGGTCGCCTTACCACAGAAATAATCGCCAACAAGGAATATACGACCGTGGCGGCGATCGAGGAAATGCGACGCCTATGTCGCGCCCTAGCAAAGGAGCTCGCCTTGTCTGGCGGGACGAATACCGGAAAAAAAGACGGGTCGCTCATGCAGCGGGCCGCTGGTACATCGAAGATGGCGGAAGGCGATATAGCACTGGCTGCGCTCGATCTGACTTTGCAGAGGCTGAAAAGCAACTCGCGGCCCATATTGCTGCGAAGCACGCGCCAACGCGCCAGCGCCACCGTGACCCGGATCAAGTGATGGCTGTGCTTCCGGGAAGCAGAAATGTCCGGCCCAAGGTGTCGGCGTTCGATCGCGAAATCCTACGAGCCACCTTCCACAAATCGGTCATTGAAGACGGAATTCCCTGAAGTTCGATGGCGGAAATTGCGGCGCAAATGGTCAGCGACTTCACCGGCGCACAGACGATCGGTCCAGACTTGCTGGATTGGATCGTGCGGAAGTAGGCGCACTCAGCGCCACGAGAACAGCGTGTCAGCTCGGTTCCTGTGCGACAGCGCGGATACGCGGACCATCGCCATCGGCAATTTGAGGATGACTGAGCTGAAGACGCGTCGGCGACCATTGTAAAAGCCAGCGCCGAAACCAAGCGTTGGCCCAAACTTCGAAGCCGTAGTGGACGACTAGTCCGCAGGAGGCAGCGAACGAGACCATGAGCACAAGCCCGAGATGCGGCTCGATGATTTCGTCCCAACGCCAGTACCAGATCGGCCATTTTAACAAGCTCCCCTGGAGGACGAGATGCACAAGGTAGATCGCATAGCTCGCGGTACCTAGCATTTGAAACGCGCGGCCACGCATGAAGACCCGACCTTCGACCTCTGCGGCGGCAAGCCCAAACACGAGGCAGAAGGCCCCGGCTCCCCACATGGAAAAAATGACGTTTCGCGACTCACCGACGAAGGCTGTAGTCGAAAGGAATAGTATCGCCAGGGCGACAACGAGATAGGGCAGCCATAGCCGCGTCACGGCGCGGTTCTGGATGGTCGATGCGATGATTAAGCCGCCACAGAACTCCAAGATAACCGGAGCTCCGGAAAAGCCGAAGACCGCCGCATCGGTCGATAAGTTCACGTAAACCATCAGCGCGAAGACAGAGATCAGAATGGCCGCGCCCCTTGCCCTGGTACCAACTATGCCGGAAACCACCGCGACCGCGAATGCCATGTAAAAGAACATTTCGTATTCAAGAGTCCAGCCGACCCCCAGCGCAGGAAGCTCGCCTGTGACAGGCCTCTCGACGAACAGCAGTGAGCGGCCTAATTGCGGCCATGTCCACAATTGTGAAGCCCAACAAACATAGGCGAGGGTCATCACCCAGTAGAGGGGAGCAATGCGTGCCAACCGCTTAGCCATGAAGTCATATATGCCCGCAGCTCCCGTTTCAAACCGCTGCAAACCAATGACCAATCCAGAGATCACAAAGAAAATCGGCACGCCAACGGCGCCGAAAACCGCCAAGTTTCCATATGAGAGAAGCCACGGCAGATCGCCGCCGGCCAGTTTGTGGATCGAACCATAGGTGGCGTAGTAGTGATGCACGACGACGAGCAGCGCAGCAATTCCGCGCAGCCCCTGTATCGACAAAAATACTTTCGGCACAACTCCCCCCGAGAAGCTTCTTTTCGTCTTTTGAGAAGTTTTTCGCATCCTTTGTGGGCAACAGCAATCGAGAGCCAACTCCTATGCACTGTTTCGTGCAAGCGCGCCCGCCAGGACGCGCGGCGCGTTTCTCCGCTCTGAGAGACAGCGGTCAACTGAAATGCGCGTTGGCGGGCTGCATGCTTCTCTTGACAATACATTTCTTCGAATGTGTGCTGGCCTTCACGGCCGGCTGTGGCATCAAGTCCTTCGCCAATCGATGCCGGCGTCATGGTGTCGGGCCGTTCCCGATCCGGGCGAGAAAAGGCCCGATATTTTTGCCGATCCGCGCTTGGCCGAGCGGGTCCTGCCGCCGCCGACGCCGGAGGGCACTGAGAAGTTTGAGGGCCGACGACTGGACCCGGCGCAACAATCCTTGCGGTGTCATCCTCTCCAACGCGAGGCCGCCAAGGATGCACAGGCCGAGGATCCAGCAATAGTGGCATCCATCGCCAGCCCGAACTTCCAGAACACGAGGACATCGCGCCTGAACCGAGCAGTCACTGGCGAACCAGTCTCCGTTTGATATTCCAGACAACAGGCAAAAAAGCGGGAATTCCCGCGAGGTGCCTGATGCGTGGAACGAGGCAGCGATATTATCGTGCAATTTTAGATAATTTAGGGGAAATTTCCCTGCTTCAGATCAGGGAAATTCGACCAAGTATCCGGCAAAGTCAGAGGTCGGCGGCGATCTAACAGGGAAATCCGTTGTGCATTGCGCGGGATCCGATTGTCGTTTCGCGGGATCGAATTGTCCAGGAATGCGCTGCCGTTTGATGGGAATCCGGTAGGAGCGGTTTGCTCCTTCCCGAAACGGAATGTGATGAGCCAGGATGTGATTGTCGGATGCGGAGGCTGCGACAGAAACAGCAAGGCGTGGAGGCGCCATAAGGGGCCGTTTTGCCTGTTTCCGAACGCGCTGTTCCTGAGACTTGCGATCGCGACGGGGACCGCTATGAGCGCGCGTTGCACTTCAGGTGAGAGAGTGATAGCGCCTTGGCATGGCCGCTGTGAGTCTTTAGACCGTCATTCCGGCCAAGTTCATTGCGCCCTATCAGTTGATCGGCCAGAATGACATCCGGAAGCATACGACAAAGGATTGAGGGATTTGGTCGATCTCAACACCCACATTGCGAATGCTGCGCGTGATAGGAATTCCCCGCGAGTCGTCGCGGTCCTTACAACACGGAACGAAGAACGGTTCATCGCCGAATGTCTTGAGAACCTCTTTCGTCAAGGCGTGCAGGTCTACGTCTGCGACAATCAGTCGACGGACCGAACGCTTGAGATTGCCCAGCGCTACTGCGGGGCTGGATTGATAGGATTCGAAAGTATCCCGCATAACGGCTGGTATTGCTGGGAGCACCTTCTTCGTCGCAAAGAGGAACTATTTCAGTCGCTCGAAGCAGACTGGTTCATGCATGTTGACGCTGACGAGATCCACCTTCCGCCGACTTCGTACTCATCGTTGGTCTCCGCCATCGCGGCAGCCGACGCACTCGGCTGCAACGCGATCGAGTCTTCCGAGTTCACGTTCATTCCTACCAGGGAAGCCCCCAATCACGACAATACCAATTATCAATACACGCTGCGGACCTACTACCCGTTCCGGCCGACCTCCCCACACTGCGTCCGTGCGTACAAGAAACAGGACGGCCCCATGGAGATTGCGTGGTCAGGCGGCCATCGCGTACGCTTCGGGGGGCCGGTGACGCTCTACCCCGAGCGTTTTCGCATGAAGCATTATCTGTTCCTGAGTGCAGAGCACGCCGCGCGCAAGTATGCTGGCCGCCGGTACCTGAGCGAGGAGGTCAATGGTCTTGGTTGGCACGGATGGCGACCTCGCTTGCGATCAGAGGATATCCGGCTGCCGGACGCCAGCCAGATGCGCGCCACTGCGACGGACGACGATCTGAACGAGGCCAATCCATGGTCGGCGCACTGGCTTGAGCGGTACGCCCCGTGAGCGATGTACACCTCCCCCGCATCCTGGCGATCGCGGACCGACCCGGCTGGGCGATCGATCGCAAGACCCAAAATCTCCGGCGCGTGCTGGAAAGAAGGTTCGAGATCGTCGAACGATTTCAGCATGATGTGACTGAGTCCGACGTGAACGCGGCGGACATCGTGCTCATCTTCTATTGGCTCCAAATCTCGAAACTGCCCCTGCCGGAATCGGCCCTCGCCCGGCGGTCTGACAGGCTGCTCATCGGGATCTGCAGCCACAGAGAGCTCGAGGGCGAATTCCGCGAGCCGGGGCTCGCCACCCTGCACCGGCTGGCGCGCGCTGTGTTTGTCAATAATCGGCAGCTCGAGCACGAATACGGTCCTCTACTGCGTGTTCCGGTCCACTACACGCCCAATGGGGTCGACACGACATTCTTTTGTCCCCCACAAGAGCAACCCCGGGCTGGCGAGCTCCGCGTCGGATGGGCGGGAAGTCTGAGCAACCATGGTCCGGCGCATCGGGGCTTCCACGACGTCATCGAGCCCGCGGTCGCTGCCGTGCCGGGTGTGCGACTACTGACTGCGGTTCGGGAGCAACGCTGGCGCAGCCATGACGAAATGCTCGACTTCTATCGGGGTCTCGACGTTTATGTCTGCGCCAGTCGCAGCGAAGGCACTCCCAATCCTTGCTTGGAGGCGGCGGCGTGCGGTGTCCCCTTGGTAACGACCCGTGTGGGAAACATGCCCGAGCTGATTCGGGATGGCGACAACGGGCTGTTCTTCGATGGAACTGCGGAGGGGCTTGCGAACAAGCTCGCCCTGTTGCGGGACACGCCGTCGCTGGGGTCGCAGATGGCCGCCCGCATGATCGAGACGATCCGAGAGTGGGATTGGGGAGTGCTGGCCGAAAACTATGCGCACATGTTTGCCTCGTTGCTTGCTGCAAGCGAGCGGTCGGGCCGGTGAGATGTTGCTTCAGATTGCCAAACCTGACCTTTGTAGCGCCATTCGAGATTTCCCGGATCTTCCATACCTCGCTCAGCAGAGATGACGCTGTGCAAGGCAATCGAGACCTGGTATGGGCGCCGTTCGCTATTCGATGGCGGCGACTATCATTGTTCCCGCGCAGACGCTCGTCCTTCAGAGGTGTTGCCGGGCGGCGGGTTTGGAGGCACGGTTTTCGCCCCCCCAGCTCAATAGACATCGTTCGCAGCGAATGGCCGCTTTGGGGCGGCGGGTTCAACCGATCGCTGCAACACACTCAGCGAACTTCTCCGCTGGGGTCTAGTAGAGCAAGGTCTTTCTGGGCGTCCGTTGAGCTGCCGCGCGATGGCGCTGAGCTTTGCCTGGCTGTGCAGGGATAGGTCGGTGCCACGTGGCAGATATTGGCGCAGCAGTCGCGGTCGGTGTTTTCATTCGAGCCGCGCTGCCAAGGCGATCGAGGATCGCAGAACTAGACCTCGACGTCCGTGGCCATTGTCAGCCGCTGGTGGTCGGCAAGCTCTTTGCCTCGGTCCCATGTCAGCGATTGATAGAGCTCTCCGGCAATTTCTGCGATTGCTTGATTAGGACTGAGACGACGCTTTCGGTATCTTTATTGGCGACCTTGATCAGCGTCACATAGCGCGAGTGACGCTCGACCAGCGTCGCCACGTAGCTGTTCTTGGACCCGGAGATGAGGTCGTCCTCCCAGTGGCCGGGAACTGCTCGATCTTCGACGGTGGCGGGCCGTTCGCTGATGGAGATTGCATCCTTGATCTGGCCCAGCCGACTCCGCTTCATGCTGGCGTGCGGGGAACGGCGGATCGTGCGCCTGGCTCTAAGATGCTCCAGCGGTTCCTTTTTCAGCACTCCACGTGCCTGAATGAACAGGCTGCGATAGATCGTTTCGTGCGACACCTGATTATGCGGCTCCCCTGGGTAGGTGCGCGTGAGCCAGCCGGCAATCTGCTCTGGCGACCATTTCCGCTGCAGCTTGACCGATACTGTCCACTAACCGATCAGGACAAACGGGGATGACCCTGGACGCTGCCCGAGCGGGAAGATTGACAAGCCATTGCTTGAAACCTAAGCACGGGCAACTTGTTGTCAGGGCGGGGGCCTCGGTTTTCAAGGGAGAGCTTGTTGAAAGGAATTATCCTTGCAGGAGGCAGCGGCACTCGTCTCTATCCGCTAACATTAGCCGTCTCTAAGCAAATACTCCCGATTTACGACAAGCCGATGATCTATTACCCGCTGAGCGTGCTGATGCTTTCGGGAATTCGCCAGATTCTGATCATTTCAACGCCGCGCGACTTGCCGGTGTTCCGGGAGTTGCTGGGCGACGGCTCGGAATTCGGGCTGGAGCTGTCCTACGCCGAACAGCCTCACCCCAATGGTCTTGCCGAGGCGTTCATCATCGGCCGCGAGTTCATCGGCAAGGACAGCGTGTCGATGATCCTCGGCGACAACATCTATTTCGGCGAAGGCTTGTCGCAGCTTTGCCGCACGGCGGCGGCGCGCGAAAGCGGTGCGTCCGTGTTCGCCTATCATGTCGACGATCCTGAGCGCTACGGCGTGGTATCCTTTGACAGGGTCAGCGGCACTGCCTTGACGATCGAAGAGAAGCCGCAGAAGCCGAAGTCCAACTGGGCCGTCACCGGCCTTTATTTCTATGATAACGAGGTCATCGACATCGCCTCGACGATCAGGCCCTCCGCGCGCGGCGAGCTCGAGATCACGGCGGTCAACAATGTCTATCTTGGGCGCGGGCAACTGCAGGTCCATCAGCTCGGCCGCGGCTATGCCTGGCTCGATACCGGCACGCATGACAGCCTGCATGAAGCCGCATCCTTCGTGCGTACCATCGAACACCGCCAGGGCATAAAGGTCGCCTGCCCGGAAGAGATCGCCTTCGAGCAGGGCTGGCTTGCCGCCGACAAGGTTCTGGAGCGCGCCATGCGCCTCGGAAAGAACGAATATGCCGCCTATCTTCGCAAGCGGGTCATGGATCTGACGGAGGACCAGGGTGCTTGAAATCAGGCCGCTCGGCCTCGACGACGTTGTGGAGATCGTGCCGAAGCGGCACGGCGACGCACGCGGCTTCTTCATCGAAACCTACAATGCCGAGCGCTTTGCGGAGGCCGGCATCGACCTGCGCTTCGTGCAGGACAATCACTCCTATTCCGCCGCAGCGGGCGTGGTGAGGGGGCTGCACTACCAGCTACCGCCGCGTGCCCAGGACAAGCTGCTGCGCGTGGTCCGCGGCAGCATCCTCGACGTTGCGGTCGATATCCGTCGCGGCTCCAAGAGCTTCGGGCAATGGGTCGCCCTCGAAATATCGGCCGAGAAGGGCAACCAGATCCTGGTGCCGAAAGGCTTCGCGCACGGCTTCGTCACGCTCGAGCCCGACACCGAGGTTCTGTACAAGGTCACCGACACCTATTCGCCCGAGCACGACCGGTCGATCCGTTACGACGACCCGGCCATCGGCATCGAATGGCCTGCGATATCAGGCGGGTTCCAGCTTTCGGAAAAGGATCTCAGCGCGCCGGTCCTTGGCATGGCGGAGGTGTTCGCATGAGAGGGTTTCGTGAGGAGGGCCACGTGAATTTCCTGGTGACTGGCGGTGCCGGCTTCATCGGCTCGGCCGTATGCCGGCATTTGTGCGCCAATCCGGCCTATCGCGTGACCAATCTCGACAAGCTGACCTATGCCGGCAACCTCGCCTCGCTGCGGCCGATCGAGAATGCACACAACTACAGGTTCGAGCAGGCTGACATTTGCGACGAGAAGGCGGTGCTCGACATATTGCGTCGCGACGACATCGACATCGTCATGAACCTGGCAGCCGAGAGCCATGTCGACCGCTCGATCGACGGGCCGGGCACCTTCATCGAGACCAACATCGTCGGCACCTACCGAATGCTGAATACGACCTTGGAATACTGGCGCGGCCTGCCGGAGGACCGCAAGACCCGCTTCCGCTTCCATCATGTCTCGACCGACGAGGTGTTCGGTGATCTTCCCTTCGACGGTGGCATGTTCATTGAGGAGACGCCCTATGCGCCGTCCTCGCCATACTCCGCCTCCAAGGCGGCCTCGGACCATCTGGTGCGCGCCTGGCACGAGACCTATGGCCTGCCGGTCGTGCTTTCCAACTGCTCGAACAATTACGGGCCGTACCATTTCCCCGAGAAGCTCATCCCGCTGGTCATCCTCAACGCGCTCGACGAAAAGCCGCTGCCGGTCTACGGCGCCGGCGCCAATGTGCGCGACTGGCTGTTCGTGGAGGACCACGCGCGCGCGCTGGAGCTCGTCGCGACAACGGGGCGGCCGGGCGAGAGCTACAATGTCGGCGGCAACTCCGAGCGAACCAATCTCAGCGTGGTCGAAACGATCTGCGATCTTCTCGACCTGAGAAGGCCGCGCGCCGGCGGCGGGAGCTACCGAGATTTGATCTCTTTCGTCACCGACCGGCCCGGCCACGACCGCCGCTACGCGATCGACGCCTCCAAGATCAGTCGCGACCTTGGCTGGACACCCAGGGAGAATTTCGACAGCGGCCTGGCAAGGACGGTCGACTGGTTCCTGGACAACAAGTGGTGGTGGGGCCCGATCCGCGACCAGCGCTACAACGGCGAGCGCCTGGGCCAGGTGCTGGGTGAGAACAGGAAGGGCGCGGCTTGAGGATCGCTGTCACCGGACGCGAGGGCCAGATCGCCGCGAGCCTGCTGGAGGCGGCGCAAGGACGCAGCGACATGGAAGTCGTTGCCGTGGGCCGGCCGCAACTCGACCTTGCGCGGCCCGAGACCGTGTTCAAGGCGCTCGAAGCATCGCGGCCCGATATCATCGTCTCCGCAGCCGCCTACACCGCCGTCGACAAGGCCGAGGACGAGCCCGACCTGGCTTTTGCTGTGAATGCCGAAGGCGCCGGCGCGGTCGCCGCGGCGGCGGCTCGGCTTGGCGTTCCCGTCATCCATCTTTCGACCGACTATGTCTTCGACGGCACCAAGGACGGCGCCTATGATGAGACCGATGCGCCAGCGCCGCTCGGCGTCTACGGCGCCTCCAAGCTCGCCGGAGAAGTAGCGGTGGCGGCAGCCAATCCACGCCACCTGATCCTGCGCACGGCCTGGGTCTACAGCCCCTTCGGCAGGAACTTCGTCAAGACGATGCTGAGGCTGGCTGGCGACCGCGACGAGATCGCGGTGGTGGCCGACCAGTGGGGAACCCCGACGTCTGCGCTCGATATCGCTGATGCGATCTTGCATGTGGCGGCAGTTCTGCACGGCGACAAGGACTTTGTTTCGTTCGGCATCTACCATCTGGCGGGAACCGGCGAGACCACCTGGAGCGGCTTCGCCCGTCATATCCTGGAAATAAGCAAGGCGTTGGGTGGCCCGCATGCTGGGGTGCGCGAAATCGCGACCAGAGACTATCCGACAAAGGCGCGCCGCCCAGCCAATTCGCGGCTATCGACGGCAAAATTCGCGGTCGCGTTCGGGTGGACGGCGCCGAAGTGGAGGGCGTCGGCGGAGATAGTGGTTGCCCACCTCGTAGGGAATAGTCGGAACTTAGGGCGTCGATCGAGAGACAGTGCTACGGATCGCTTGTCGGGGCTACCTCGAAGCGGTTCGGCGCCAATCAAGGACAGCCTTCAACGATGAACGAACCAACGACCCCAGCGAAGAACAGCGTTCCGAAAGCGGAAGCTACCAATACCCGTACACGGTCGCTTCGCCGGCTCTATGATACCCATGACGGCAAGGTGTCGGACAAATGGTCGATCTACCTGAGTGAATATGACCGTTTTTTTTCGAAATATCGAAGCAAGCCGGTTCGGATCCTCGAAATCGGTATCCAGAATGGCGGCTCACTTGAGATATGGGGAAAGTATTTTCCAAAGGCGGAAATTATTCTCGGCTGCGATATCAACCAGAATTGCGGTCTGCTGCGTTTCGACGACAAGAGGATAGACGTTGTCGTCGGGGATGCTAACTCGGAAGAGATCCAGAGTAGTATTGTTGCACGATCCGAGACATTCGACGTGATCATAGACGATGGGTCGCATATATCTTCCGACGTCATACGGACATTCGCGCGTTATTTTCCTCACCTCTTAGACGGTGGGATATTCGTTATCGAGGATTTGCATACCAGCTACTGGCAGGATTTCGAAGGTGGCCTCTACGATCCGCTTTCCTCGATATCGTTTTTCAAGCGATTGCTGGACTTGGTAAATCACGAGCATTGGGGACTGGATCACCGTCGAACGGATGCACTTGCAGCATTCGCCAATCGGTACGGGATCGCATTCGATGAGCCTTCGCTTGCGTCCATCCATTCCATAGAGTTCCTGAACTCTCTTTGCATCATAACTAAACGGCCGTCCCAGGAGAACGTCCTGGGGCGGCGCCATGTAGCCGGGGAGGTCGCGGCCGTCGAGCAAAGCATCCTTCGACTTGATGGTACGGTGCTGAACGCTGCCAGCCAAGCTGGAAATCCGTGGTCGTTACAGTCGATGACGATGGAAGAGGAGATCGCGGGCCACAGGGAACAGGGCGAGCATCGCGAAATGCAGACGCAGGCGCTCCTCGAAGAAGTCGCCAAGTCGCGCAGAGAGGTCGAGAGCCGCTCCGGCGAAATCGCACGCGCAAGAGCCCAACTCGCTGCGAGGGCAGAAGAGATACACGCTTTGCAAGCGGAACTGTCGACGGTGCATGTGGACGCCAGCACGCTCCTTGCCGATCGCGACAATGCGCGCTCCGAGGAAATCCGGTTGCATGGTATTCTTGATGCCGTCTACGCCAGCACGTCATGGCGACTGACCAGGCCTTTGCGCGCAATTGGGAGCCGTGTTCGCGCGATCGGCAATTCACCCATCAAGTTTTGCCGTTTCGCGGCTCGCGCCGCTTACGCCTGTTGGCACAATCTGCCGCTGCCGATCAACGCCAAGCGGAAGCTGAAGAGAGCGGCGTTTTCAACCTTCCCTTCGCTGTTTGGCGTTACGAATGCCTACCGTGCCTGGAGAAGCTTGGAGGCGCCCAACGCACCCTTGGGCGACAACGGAGCGGCATCGTATAGGTCGGCCACCTCTGGCCCGGGCTTTGCTCCTGAACCTGTCTATGTGCCGCGTCTCGAAGCGCCGCCGCTGCTTCAGAAGCCGGTGCGCGTCGTCGCGTTCTACCTGCCGCAGTTCCACCCGATCCCCGAAAACGATGAATGGTGGGGGCATGGCTTCACAGAATGGACCAATGTCAGGTCCGCCCAGCCGCAATTTGTCGGCCACCACCAGCCGCATGTACCGGATGCGCTTGGCTACTATGATCTGCGCGACACCGCCGTGCAGCGCCGCCAAATCGAGCTGGCAAAACTCTATGGAGTGGAGGCCTTCTGCTTCTATTTTTATTGGTTCGGCGGCAAGAGGCTATTGGAAAAGCCGCTCGAAAACTGGCTCGAGGACAAGAGCCTCGACATGCCGTTCTGCCTCTGCTGGGCCAACGAGAACTGGTCGCGTCGCTGGGATGGGATGGACCAGGAGATACTCATTGCCCAGGACCACTCACCCCGGGACGACCTAGCCTTCATAGCCGAGGTTGCGCCTTATCTTCGCGACCCTCGCTACATCCGAATCGACGGCAAGCCGCTGCTGCTTGTCTACCGCCCAAGCCTGCTTCCGGCGGCAGCCAAGACAGCGCGCCGTTGGCGGACATGGTGCCGGGCGAACGGTATTGGCGAGATTTTTCTCGCCTACACCCAATCCTTCGAATCGGTGCCACCCAAACGTTACGGGTTCGATGCCGCCGTGGAATTTCCGCCAAACAATTCCGCGCCGCCAAACGTCACGCACACTGTGGCGCCGCTGCGCCAGGATTTTGCCACGACTGTCTATGATTGGTCGGTTTTTCTGCAGCGCAGCGAGAACTATCCGCCCCGCAAGTACAAGCTCTTCCGCTCGGTTTGCCCCGGCTGGGACAACTCGGCACGCCGTAAGGGCGGCGGCACTGTGTTCATCAACAACACCCCCGCGCTCTACCGCAGATGGCTGGATAACGCCATTGAGGACGCGCTGACCCATGTCGACGAACCATCCGAGCGGCTGGTCTTCGTCAATGCCTGGAACGAGTGGGCGGAAGGCGCTCATCTGGAGCCCGATAGCGCAAACGGCCATGCTTACCTGCAAGCGACCCGCGACTCCTTGGAGGCGGCGAACGGAAAGCCCAAGCCCCGGATAGCAATCGTGTCCCACGATGCCCATCCCCATGGTGCACAATTGCTCGCTCTGGCGATGGCCCGGGAATTTGGGGAGCTGCAATATGATGTAGATATGATCGTCCTCGGCGATGGCCCTATGCTTTCGCGCTTTGCCGAGGTTGCGTCGCTGCACCGCGTGGCTCTCGACAGCGAGCCAGTGGAATTGGTGCGCCGAAAATTGGAGGCGATACGGAATGCTGGTGCCGAGGTCGCTATTGTAAACACCACGGTATCTGGCTTGATGGTTCCGGTCTTAAAGGAAGCTGGCTTCCGCACGGTTTCTCTAGTTCACGAACTGCCTGGAGTCTTGGAGTCCTACAGTCTGAACAGGCACGCCCTCGCCATCGCCGAACACGCCGACAAAATCGTTTTTGCAGCGTCTATCGTTCAATCCGGATTCGAGAGCTTCCTCGGCGAACCGCTCAGGCAAGCATTGATCCGTCCTCAGGGCCTCGTGCGGAGAAACCCGTTCAAAGGCCAGTCCGAGGAAGCACGTCGTCTTATTTGTGATCAGCATGGCTTTGCGCCGGGCACCCGCTATGTTCTTGCCGTAGCCTTCGTGGATCACCGAAAGGGGCCGGACCTTTTCATCGAAGTGGCAGAAAAAGTTCTTAGCTCGCATCCCGGTACAGCGTTCATTTGGATTGGTCATTTCGACCAGGGGATGAAGGAAACGATTGAAACGCTTCTTGCTCAGAAGAAGCTGAAGGATAGCGTCAAGTTCGTCGGATTTGTCCAAGACCCAATGGCATACTACGCCGGAGCGTCTGCATACGCATTGACGTCACGCGAGGATCCGTTTCCGAATGTCGTTCTAGAAGCCGCGGAAGTCGGCGTTCCGGTCGTGGCCTTTCAGGATGCAACCGGCGCAGCCGATTTCATCCTTGATAGTGGAGGTAGGCTCGCGAAGAAGCTCGACGTTGAAGATTTTGCCATTCAGCTAAGCGGGATTTTGGACGGTCCTGTCCAACACGACCTCGTTACGGTTGGATCAATGCGGCAATATCTGATGGACCTTCTTCATCACGCTACAGGGTTCCAGCGCATATCGGTGGTCGTTCCGAACTACAACTACGCGAACCACCTGTTGCAACGGCTAAGGAGTATCGCGACCCAAAGTTATCCGATCTATGAACTTATCGTGCTGGACGACGCCTCGACGGATAGAAGTGTTGAAATTATCAACAGCTTCCGCGCTGAGCACAGTGAATTGGATGTGGAACTGTCCATCAGCAGCCGGAATTCGGGATCGGTCTTTCGTCAATGGGCGAAGGGCGTCGGTCGTAGCCGTGGCGATCTGGTCTGGATCGCGGAAGCCGATGATTTCGCCGAGCCTGGCTTTCTCGAAGAGCTGGTGCCCGCCTTCGCTGATCCGTCCCTTGTGCTTGCGTATAGCCAATCTGGGCAGTTGGACGGTAAAGGCCGCGTGCTCGCAGAAAGCTATATCGACTACACCCGTGACATCTCTGACGATTGGTTGTCCGATTATACCAAGAATGGCCAAGCCGAGATCAGCGAGGCGATGAGCATAAAAAACACGATTCCGAACGTCAGTGCAGCTGTTTTCCGTCGAGTTGCGATCAGCAAAGCGATTGCCGAAATCGGCGACGAGTTGTTCAGCTTTCGCGTAGCAGGAGATTGGCTCGTTTATCTCAGAGTATTGATACAGGGAAAGATGCGATTCAGCGCGAAGCAGCTCAACTGGCACCGACGACACGCGCAGAGCGTCACACAGTCCGAAATGGCGGAGACGCATCTGAGCGAGGTACGGCGGGCGCAGGAAGTGGCACGCTCACTTGCGTTAGTTTCCGCCGAAACGCGCAGGAAGGCTGATGCCTGGCTAGAGCACGTTCGCACCTATCTCGGCGTCAAAGGTTCGGATGCGGCATGACACAGGAGCGCCCGCAGCACGCCAGCGTGCGTAGGAAGGCGGTTATCCTAGGAGCTTCAGGCTTTATCGGGATCAACCTCGCACGCACCATGGCGGAGCAAGGCTTTGAGCTTGTTTGCTTTGCCCGTTATGCGTCCGAGCATTGGCCTAGGGGGAGCATCATTATTCTTGGCGATCTAGCCACCCCGCCCCGCCAACTTCTCGCCGCGATGGAGGGCTCCATAGTCTTTCACTTGGCCAGTTCCGCACGCCCGACGGCAGCAACCGACATGGCCGTCGCTGAGATCGAGGCCAATCTGATGGCCACCGTAGGTTTGTTGGAGGCGACCAAGGGCGTGGACTGTCGATGGGTTTTTTCCTCGTCAGGAGGCACCGTCTATGGTCAGACCGACGCGGCACAAATATCTGAGGAGCACGCGAATGTGCCAATCTCATCCTACGGAACGGTCAAACTCGCAATCGAGCGATATTTCAATCTCTATCGATCCCTGCACGGGGTCGACAGTGTAATCGCGCGGATTTCGAACCCATTTGGCCCATATCAGTCGGCGGCGAAAGGCCAAGGGCTGATTGCGGCCCTGTTCGACAGGATAGCCAGCCGAACGCCGGTGGAGATCTGGGGCGATGGCCAAAATATCCGCGACTACGTCTATATCGACGACGTCACGCAGGCATTGATCTTGCTCGGCCTTCGTGGAAGCGCTGGGGAAGTCTACAATGTTGGCTCCGGCGTGGGCACAAGCGTAATCGAACTGGCGACCAAAATATCCGCCATTCTTCGCATTCCGGCGGAACTTGTCTACGCGCCGGCCCGTGGAGTCGATGTCCGCCGAAACGTTCTCGATATACAGAAGATCCAACGCGATCTCGGCTGGCGCCCGGTTCATACGCTTGATGAGGGCGTCGCCCTCACGTATCGCTGGCGGCAGAGCCAAAGCCCAATTCCGGGGCAGTTCGCGACAGCGGGCAATGGCT
The DNA here is from genome assembly GCF_004792275.1 of Mesorhizobium sp. M4B.F.Ca.ET.143.01.1.1. Classification (NCBI taxonomy): domain Bacteria; kingdom Pseudomonadati; phylum Pseudomonadota; class Alphaproteobacteria; order Hyphomicrobiales; family Phyllobacteriaceae; genus Mesorhizobium; species Mesorhizobium sp. M4B.F.Ca.ET.143.01.1.1. Next base: position 585,252 of record NZ_SRSR01000002.1, on the reverse strand, counting down.
GAGCCACACGCCTCCGCGCGGCTTCCTATGTCGGGCCTGAGCACCCAAGGGATATCACTTGCGATAAGTCAAGGTTTAATTGGGCGACTTGGGTCCCGCGTCTAGCAGCGAACTCATCAAGGCTGTGCCCGCGCCGCCACAGGGGCTTCTTATGTAGGGGTTAAGCGGCTAAGAGGGGCCCGTAGGCGTCGTACTGAACCTGGTTGAACTCGATGGCGATCCGCGCTTCCTCTGAAAGACACATGAACATGAAATTAGTGATCCATGCCGGCTTTGGAAAGACTGGAAGTAGCGCCATTCAAGAAGCATTGCATGTTTATTCGGCGGCGCTTGAACAGGATGGAATTCGCAAGATTGGCGGTGATCTGACGTTCGATCAGCCTGGGATCCCGCAATGGTTGGTCGAAGAGGCCTGCGAGAGAGACGAGGTATTGACCGAGCGGCTCGGTCGGGAAATCAAAAGAGTTGCGCCGTCTGTCGCAGTACTTTCTGCAGAAAATCTTGAATCTCCGAAGAAACCGCGACTCTTATCGGGAATTGATTGCGAGATCGATACGATCGTCGTCATTTACATGCGCCCGCAATTCCAATGGATACCAAGCGCGTGGAAGCAGTGGTACATGAAGGATGCCACCAGCCTTCGAGCTTTCGTTGAGCGTTGCTTGACAACCGGAATGCCGAATTGTCTGGAATCGCTAAACGCGTGGCGCGCAGCACTACCACGAGCTCGGGTCATTGTGAGGCCGCTCGGCCCGACTCTTGTCGGAGGTGGTGTCGTCCCGGACTTCTTTGGTTTGATCGGGAGCAGCATCTCCCCTCTAGATTTGAGGGCGAACGAAGGGATCGATTATTCTCTCCTCCACCTGATGGCCAAGCGCGCGCGGGATCTCTTCTCGGGGTATCACGACGTCGAACTTGAAAGATGGTTGCTGACAGTGCTACCCGACGAGTACAAACGCGCCAACGTTCCCATGCTCGACCTCCTGACGGCCCGGAGTATCGCAAAACGGTTTCGGGAAGAGAATGTACAGATTCTCTCCGACTTCTCTGATATCCCTGAGCCGGCACAGTTTTTGGATCGACATTGGTGCCCGGAAGTAAACCAGATATCATATCTTGAGATGACGGATGCCGAGCTGACCTCACGCGGATTGGCTATTCTTAGCCAGATAGGGCCTGATGTTTTGGAACGTTTCGCTAGATGGTCTGAAAAATGACTCCATCTGGAATGCCCCGGCGGTCCAAGTCTCCCGCATTTCGCCGCTGGCCACCGCCGGCAGGAGATGCGACAAGCCGGGATAGTCCTTGTTCGGCAAGGAAATCATATAGAGGCCGAAGTCGTCCGAGCCGAGCCGGCGTAGGAAAACGAGCGCCTCTTCAAGGGCATCCGTCGGCAGCCCCGCGCCCTGCGGCCCTCAAGTGTGGGGCGGCTACGGAAAACATGCGGTTCTAGCTCTTCCTGGGCTTTCTGACCCACGCGTTCGTTGGTTTAGTTTCCCCAAGGCACCGCACTTTGGGCATGCGAATCGTCATTTGGCCCTTCGATCGTCACGAGGGGAATTAATGGCCTTCTCTCCGGATGATGACTTGATGATGCCGGATCATCTTGCCCTCATGCGCGACCAATTCGTCGATCCGTCGGTGGCTCTTGTTTGTGGCCAAGTCGGTGGACCGGCCAAGGGCAGACAGGTGCCTCTGCCGACCATTTACGGGGCGAGGAAGACTTGCGCCATGCCTCGCTGCAGGATTTTCGCGAGGTGAACTAATCGCTCATCTCGGCCATAGCGTCGAAGTGGCCGATCTGAATCCCGTCTTTGTCTTTTGTTTCGCCCATCTCTTCGCCTCGCTCGGGTCTGACTCTCTAAGCGAGAGCACAGCGATCCTTAAGCGGCGACGTCCGGCAAATGGGCAACGCTCGTTTCCGATGGCAACTAGGCGGCCTGCAGTATCACGGACGTCTGGAAAACATCGAATATCGACCGCTCATAGCCGAGCATCTTCCACCCATCCTTCCTGAAAAAATCGAAGGTGAGGGACGTGTCGCCGTATGTCTCGCCTTCAATGCCGTTGTGAGGCAGGTAGGCGATCCCGGTGGTTTGGTGCTCCTTCACCAGTTTTGCTTGGACGTTTGTTTTCCGAACTTGATCAATGAACGGCCAGAATTCGACTGGGCGAATCGTCAGAATAAACAAAGCTCCGTCCCGCAGATGACCTCTCATGGCCAGCAGGCAGGCGTCGGCGGCGCTCGGGGCAAGATGGGTGAACACAGAGAAAGCAAAGGCGAGATCAAATTTAGTATCGCCGACCGGCAGCCTTTCGGGCACTCGCTCGGACTGCACAAAATGACCAAGCATGCCGGCCTCTTTGCAGGTCATGAGCGAATTTTCCCATGCGTCGACGCCCCAGAGGCGATCCGGATCTGAGAAGAAGTACATCATCCGCATGATGCGCCCGTAGCCGCATCCGAAGTCGAGGATCGTGGAGCCGTGAAGCGGCTTTTGAGTATGGCGAACGGCGCAGCTCTCAACGATCCGCGTGAAGGCAAGGGTCTGCTTCAGGAGTTCAACGCCACTTGCACCCGTCCAGGTGGTCTGTATTTCTGGGCTGGCCATGCGCGGCAGTATCTTCGAGAGCGCTGGGTATTCTTTGTTCGGCAAGGAAATTACGAACAGCCCGAAGTCGTCGAGGCTTAGCTTTCTGAGCGCGGCGAGGGCCTGTTCAGGGCTCCCAGTTTTGGCCGCGATATGCTCCGCCTCTGCCAGGTACGGCAATGTGTGTTGCATACTTCCTCCGGATCGCCGAGGCCTTGTTAGCAACGGTCGATCAACTAGACTAGGTATGGGCCGGTGTCACCAGGCCCGCCAGTGTTTTTTCACAGTGGCCAAGTCGCCTTCAGTCAGTAGCGCGTGCGATCTGACGTTGCCCCCAGTTTTTATCCAGTTTTGAGTTCGTTTCCGGCGTGGGTTTTGCCCTGCTGGGCGGGTGAAGCGACGGGCGCTGGCGCGGAGCCTTTGGCATAGCGCAGCGCGAGCGACCGTCGCGGATTGAAGGTGCTGGCGAACTCGGCCGGTGTCTGCCAGGCGATTTGGGAGTGCGTCCGCGCGGTGTTGTAGTCGGCGCGCCACAGGGCGATGGCTACGCGCGCCTGAGCCTGCGAGGTAAACAGCGTCTCGTTGAGTAGTTCATCGCGCAGTCGGCCATTGAAGCTCTCGATGAAGCCGTTCTGCATCGGCTTTCCGGGCGCAATGTAATGCCATTCGACGCGGTTCTGATCCGCCCAGGCGAGGATGGCGTTCGAGGTGAACTCGCTGCCATTGTCGCTGACGATCATCCTCGGCCGGCCACGCTCGGTGATGAGCCGGTCCAGTTCGCGGGCAACCCGCATGCCCGAGAGAGATGTATCAACGATGAGTACCAGGCACTCTCTCGTGCAATCGTCGACGACGGCCAGGATGCGCAAGCGACGGCCGTCGGTGAGCTGGTCCGATACGAAGTCGAGCGACCAGCGCTCGTCGGGCCTCAGCGGCACAAGCATCGGCGCCCTGGTCCCGATCGCCCGCTTGCGGCCGCCACGTCGGCGAACGGCGAGCTTCTCCTCCCGATAGAGGCGGAACAGCTTCTTGTGGTTCACGACCAGGCCCTCCCGCCTCAGCATCACGAGCAGGCGCCGGTAGCCGAACCGGCGACGCTCCTGCGCGATCGCCTTCATCCGTGCGCGAAGCTCGCGGTCGTCGGGCCTGCTGGTCTCGTAGCGAACCGTCATGCGGCAACCGCCGATGGCTTTACACGCCCGCCGTTCGCTCATCCCGAAGCCTTCCTTCAGGCGAGCGACAGCTTTCCGCTTGGCCGCGGGCGTCACCATTTCTTTCCCACGAGATCCTTCAACGCGGCATTGTCGAGCATGGCGTCGGCCAGAAGCCGCTTCAACCGCGTGTTCTCGTCCTCCAGCGCCTTCAGTCACCGAGCCTCGGAAACATCCATCCCGCCGAAGCGGGCCTTCCAGTTGTAGATCGAAGCATCACTGACGCCGTGCTTCCGACACAGATCGACGACCGAGACCCCGGCCTCATGCTCCTTCAGAATTCCGATGATCTGCTCTTCAGAAAAGCGGCTGCGCTTCATGTCCTGGTCCTCTTCGATGGGCCAGAACGAACTTCAAACCGGATTAGACTACAGGGGCAAGGTCAGATCAGCCAAGGGTAGCCAACCGATCATTCTTGTTGATCACCAAGACATCGTGATTGTTTGCCCATCCGCGCTCGATGTACGAGGCGCGCACGCCGGGAATTGTGTCGGCGATGTCGAGAACAGCGGACGGCTTCGACAGCGATAGGCCATAGTCCTCCACGCCGGCAAGGGTGGTGTATCGCGAATAGCCGAAGCCGGTTGTCTCGAACTCTCGGCGAACTCGCGCCTCATCCACGCCGCCGTGAAACTTGGTATTTTTCCCAGTGAAATAGCCATGGAAGGTGGCGACAAGAACGCCGTGATCGCTCAGATGGTCGGCAAGGTAGTGCAGCCATGCATCCGTTCGCCGCTTGTCGACGTGAGTGAAGAGCGACCCGACCCAGATCATGTCGAGTTTTTTTGGCAGATCAACCTGCAGCAGGTCAGCCTTTGAGTGTATGGCTTTCCCGCCAAACGCTCGGGCGCAAAAGTCAGCCCCTTCGGCATCAATGTCGCAATAGAAAAGCTCGGCATTGGGAAAGAGCTGCCTAAGGTGCCGGCCAACGCGGCCGTGGCCGCAAGGCAAGTCGAGAACCGTCATCACCTGGCTGCGCCACGAAAGCGAGAGGCCTGTGAGAATGGCCTGCACGCCCGACTTCCCGACGTTGAAGTAATGTGACGGACCAGTGTTGTACATTACATCGTTTGGGTGAAGTTCGGTGCTGACCGCTCTATTAGCGTAGTCTGAATAAAGGGTTGCAATTTGCTCGAAAGTCATTTTGGTTGCCACCTGCTGCTGTTCACAGAGCGCCTTGTAAACATAAATTGCATGCCTTGCATTCAACATGTCGTGCTCGACGTGGCGGCGCTTCCGGCGCCTGGGCGTAGACGATGGCTGCATGCACTGGGATCTGATCAAGGTGCTCTATTGCCAGCCATGCCGGGATGCCGGCCGCCCTGATCGCAACCTTCAGTTCACAAACCGCGCCGTGACGCCGGACAAGCGCTGCTAGATGTTTGATCCCGGGCTTTGATGGAGCATCCTTGTCTTCCGAATCAAAAGATGCGCTATGGGCAAGTTCTGCATGGGAGCGCCACAACGACAGAGGCGGTCCGTCGAGCGATACAGCATAGTCAAGAGAGGCTGAGGACGCTGGCCAAGCGCCATCGGGATCAACTAGAAGACGGTTGCGAAGTGGAAGAGGCCAGCTTCGGTCGCCGATCTACCGACGGTCCGAAGGAACCGAGTTCGACGGTGCTCTCGATTGAGGAAGAGGCGGTCATTGTTGCTTTCCGCCGCTACACGCTGCTGCCGCTCGACGACTGCCTCTATGCGCTTCAAGCGCCCATCCCGCACCTGACGCGATCTTCATTGCATCGCTGCCTGCAGCGCCATGGCATCGGCCGGCTCCCGGATGTCGAGGGCGACAAACCGGCGAAGAGGAAATTCAAGAGCTACCCGATCGGCTACTTCCACATCGACATTGCCTAGGTCAGGACCGAGCAGGGCAAGCCGCAGATGTTCGTCGCTATCGACCGCACCCTCGAGTTCGCCTTCGTCGAGTTGCACGAGAAGGCCCCCACAGCCGTATCAAGAGACTTTCTAGTGCGGTTAATCGCGGCCGTGCCCTAACAAGATCCATACCGTGCTTACCGACAATGGCATCCAGTTCACCACCCCCTATGCCGGTGGCTCGGCGGTGCCGCTGATCAAAGAGGCAATCGCAAGTGGCGAGATATTCCGCGCTCACGCCTTCGAATACGCCTGCGCCAGGAACGACATCGAGCACCGCACGACCAAGGCCAGGCATCCGTGGACTAACGGCCAGGTCGAGAGAATGAACCGGACTATCAAGGACGCCACCGTCAAGCGCTTCTACTACGAAGCCACGACCAACTCCGCACCCATCTCGCCGACTTCGTCGCCGCCTACAACTTCGCCCGCAGGCTCAAGACCCTCAAGGGTCTCACGCCCTACGAGTTCATTGCAAGGCGTGGGCGTCACAACCGGAACCTTCAAACTCAATCCGCTTCAGCAAATGCCGGGACTAAACATCTGGCGAAAGCTAAAGCTAATGAAATGCGTTAGTTCTTTGAACCGGCGAGGCGAGGAGAAGCTGCGCCATCCCTCGCTGAAGGACTTCCGTGAGGGAACCAGTTGCGGTGGCTTCAACGGTTAGCCGCCCTTTCGAGGGCTTGCTGATTTGGGTAGCTAGGTGTCTCGCCGAGCCTTATCAGCGCGATGTCGTCCTTGATTTCCACACTGCCGGGAGCAGGCCAAACCGGCATCGTTGAAAGACGGATAATTGTTCGGTCGACTTGATCCGGCGTTGCGCCGTTCAAATTGGAATAACCCAGCAGTTTCATGTAGTAGGCAATCCGCCAGGAATTGCCGCCGTCCCATTCGAAGAAGGAGTATCCCACCGTTGAGCCGGGCGTTCTTGGATATGTGGTCGCAAATGGCTGCGAGCCGAAAACGCTGATGGCATATGTGCGTTTTGCGTCATACCCCGGTGTCGTCGACAATCGGTTGTAGATCGAGACGGCAAGAAGAGTATCGTGCTTGTCGAGTAGGTAGTTGGATGCCTGGCGAGAATTCTGGATGACCTGGATCTGGAAAAGCGCCACCGCCAGCAATATCGCCGACGGGGCCTGAATCCTGGGATTTTTGCTCGTCACAGCTACATAGGCAAAAAGCCACACCGCGATCGGCGCTCCAGCCAGACTTCGGGTGGGCATGTTTCCGGCGGCGAGGAAATGAAAACCGAAGGGAACGAGTAACGAAGCGAAGGCTGCTGCCGTCAACAGCAGTCTTGGACGGGCGGTGTCCTTAAAAACGGCCAAGCCACCCAGCGCGAGCAGTGGCGGAATCGCCCATAGCGCAGCACCATAGGTGGCAAAGTCGAGGCCGTACACGCCTTTTACAGCGTTCAACACGCGCCCAATGACAGTCGCCGGATGTTGAAACAGAAAGCTCAGTTGGAAAAGAGATTCGAAATACTCGTTTCTCCCGGTGACAAATGACCTAAAGATAACGTCGCCGAGTTTGTAGAGCAGCGTAGCGCCGACCAGGAGGACTCCCATCCGAAACAGGTCCGTAGGAAATGATTTGCTGGCGTCAGATCGCGCCCGAAGAACGGAAACCGCGATGCCCAGTACAAGTATTCCAGGCGCAAAACTCTGATAAGTCGAAACCGCGAAGCTGCCGGCGACTATTGCGCATAAGAAACGCAGGCTGAGGACCGAATTGTCCCCTTTGCTAACGAGCCAAACCGAAAGAGCCATCGCGAAAAGACCGATCCCGATCGTGGCAATATTCGAGTAAAACTCGACCATGAAGAACCATGTCGGGAAGCCGCAGAAAAGCGCAAAACATGCGTACTCCGCCGCGGAGAGCTCGTGCTTGTCGATGATGTCCATGACAAGGAGGTAGGCACCAACACAGCCCAGGCCAAAGATGCCTGGTGTGAGGAAAGGTATGATGGGATTAGGAAGGATAAATGTCTCGATGAGGTAGGCGCCCCAGCGCCCTTGGATAATCCAGATCGAGGCCTCCGTTCTGAAGGCTGCGACCTCCTCATCAATCGATAGTTGGAAGGAAGTCAGTTCAGAGAAATACATCACGGCAAAGATCGCGAAGAGATTAATTGCCGGTCGGATGGTGCTTGTTCGCGTCAGCATGGTCTGCGGAGTATCCATCGAGAAATCAGGAAGTTGAGGACGGTCGTCGTGGCAAGGGTCATGAAGAACGCGACAACGGTGTTTTGCAGAATGCCTTCGAGAAACTGAAGGGTAGTCAATCCGATCACAAACACGACAGCGATCGAGCTGCCGATGGCCAGCCTGTCGGCAATGCCGGTACGACCGCCGGGAAATACGCGGTCGGGATAGAACACCATCGCAAACGCTAGGCCCGCCAGCCAGGCAATCGCGTAGGAAAGGGCCGATGGGAGTACGGTGAGGCCGGCGAAATAGACAAGGCTGGTCAGCGCGGTGTTCAGGCCGCCGGCGACAAGAAAGCGGATGGCATCCGCGCCGATGCGATCAGCTGCCATCCCGCCCGACCACAGCGAGGAAATCCGAATAGTCTCTGATGTAGTCGGCTGCATCATACGGATGTGAAGCCATGACCAACAGGACAGTATCGGGCTGGAACTTGTACTGAATGCCCCAAATTCCCGGGGGTAGATGAAGGCCGATCGACGGATCAGACAACGACACCTCTTTTCTGTCATGACCGTCATCGACGACCACCGAAAGCCGGCCATGGGCCGCGATCAAGAACTGATGACACTGGCGATGCGCATGTTCCCCCCTGACCTTGTCGGAAGGGACCCCATAGACCAGGAACGTGCGCGCCGGCCTGAAGGGCAGGTTCGAGCCGAACTCGAGCGGAGCAAGCTCGCCGCGCAGGTCGCTGAAATGCGGCAGCCGCCAGAGCTCGCAATCGCCAACGCCAAGTGGCATTCTGTCGCCAGCTGCATTGGGGATCGCTTGTGTCACCACCGGTTCCACTTGCGGGCCGGTCTGATAGCCGATGATGATGGCTGGATTTCCAACCACCACGGCATTGGCGGGGACGTTCTTGGTCACCACCGCGCCGGCGCCGATCATAGCCTGACGGCCGATGGTTATGCCCGGCAGAATCGTCGCGTTGGCGCCGATCGACGCGCCATCCTCGACGGTCGTCAGCAGAAACGTTTCGGGGTATTCCTTCGAACGGGGGAAGCGATCGTTGGTGAACGTCGCATTCGGGCCGACAAAGACGCGATTGCCCAAGCGAAGGCCGTCCCACAATTGGACACCGCACTTTATGGTCACTTCATCGCCGATGATCACATCATTCTCGATGAAAACATGGTCGCAAATGTTGCAATTCGAGCCGACCACGGCGCCGGGTAGGACGTGGGCAAACGCCCAGATGCGGGTTCCTTCGCCGACGTGCGAAGTCTCGCAAATGCCACGGTCATGAACAAAGAACGGTCTGTCCGTCATTTGGATGTTCCATCGACGACGCGGCTTATGATTCTGAGCGGGCGCGATTTGGTGTTTTCAACAGCGCGCCAAAGGTAGCAGCCAAGAATGCCCTGCACCGCAAGGCTGGCCGATCCGAAACCGGTGATCAGCAGCACCAGCGTCGTGTAGCCGGCAGGGTCGATCTTGCCAAGCAATCGGGCAACCACGGTGACGAATGCGAATATCAAGCTTAGTGCGCAACCGACAATGCCCGCCCAGAGCGTCAGAACGATCGGAAAGTCGGAAAACGAGAATATGCTGTCCATCATGTAGCGGAACCTGCGTGCCATGCTCCAGGCGCTCTTTCCATGTTCTCGCTCGCGGCGGCGATAGGCTACGAATTCTCGCCTGAATCCCACCCAGAACAGCTGCACAACAAGCGAACTGTTCGGCTCTTCAATCGACAGGATCGATTCCAGCACCTGGCGATTGCAGGCGAAAATATCGACCCCGCCACTCGGCATGCTGGGCAGGACCAGCTTGCGGTAGGCAGCCCAGAAGGCCTTGGACAGAAAACGGGTCAGGGGCGGATCATCGCGCCCGACCCTGCGGCCAAAGACGACATCCGCCCCGTCTTTCTCCAGTATCGAAAAGAACTCGACGATGAGTTCCGGCGGTTCCTGCAGATCGGCGGCCATCGCGGCAACCTGATTGCCTGAAGCATGTTCGAGGCCGGTTCTAATGGCGGTGAAGGAGCCGAAATTGCGGCTGTGGAAGATGATCTTGTAGACATAGGCGGAGTTCTTCAACTCGGTGACCAGCAGGGCGCCCGATTCATCCGGCGACCCGTCGACGACGAAGACAAACTCGATGTCGCCTTGATACATGGAATGGAAATTAGCGATCGCTTGCAGAAGGGAGGGGATGTTCGCCTGATTTCGATAAATCGGGAAAACGATCGAGCGTGTTGTCACATTGCCTCCCATTCGCCGAGGGCCAGGCACACCTGCTCTATCTCGTTATTCGTCATGTCGGGATAGCAAGGGACGGAACAGAGTCGGCCCACGCTGGCTCTTGATACAGGGAGGTTCTCAATTCCTTTCATCGGCAAGTCCGCCCAGCCGACCTGGTCGCAATCCAGCACAGGGTAGTGAATTTCGGTATCCACGCCACGCTCTTTCATGAACGCTCTGAATGCATCCCGATCGTCACAGAGGGCCACGGCGAGGTGGGCGACAGCGCCGTCGCCTCCGTTCAAGAATTTCACCCGGCGCCTGGCGACGGACTTGTATCGGTCCAGGATGGCGCGGCGTTGTTCATTGCGATTGTCCACATCAGGGAGCAATACATCCAGTATCGCGGCCTGGACCTCGTCCATGCGGGAATTTCGCCCTCCCGGGATGCCGACATGATACTTTGAAGTCCAGCCATACTGTTGCAACTGTCGCACTTGTCCGGCGAGTGCAGGATCAGAGGTGAGGACCGCGCCGCCGTCACCCATCGCGCCGAGATTCTTGGTCGGGTAAAAGCTGAAAGTAGCGATATCTCCAAGTGACCCGGCCATATTGCCGCCGATACGGGCCCCGTGCGCCTGAGCGCAATCCTCGACGATCGGAATGTGTGAGAGGCCAGCCAGTGCAAGTCCAGCTCTGATGGCCCGGACATCGACGACACCGCCATAAAGGTGTGTAACGACGATTGCAGCGGTATCTGCGCAGACTGCTTCCTGCACTGACTGAACACTTACGAGCTGGCTGGCCGGTTCGATGTCAACATAATGCGGAATGAGATCGTTGTGCCAGCAGGCGCAGCTGGCATATCCCCCAGCGTTGGCCGTCATGATCACTTCGCGGCCGCGTGTATCGCCGAGTCTGGCGACTGAGGCCAGGGCGAGCTCAAGGGCGTCCGTTCCGTTGGCCACAAGGACACAGTCCGACACCCCTACAAACTCCGCAAAGTTCGCGGCGAATCTTCTTCCCGTGCTTCCGTTGAGCCACCACCCGGAACGCAGCGTGCTGGCTACTTCGCGGTCGATTTTGACCTCGTAGCGCTGATATAGGCGCTTCAGATCATTCATCGGAACGGCATTTGGCTTCGTCATCAACAACTCAAGAGTCTAGCGTAATTCATCTGGCACGTTCGCGAGTCTGTAAGTTCAGCAGCCGCTAACGTAGCGAAAATCTTGCATTGTGGGCGTAACAGAGTACTGGAAAGAAGTGGCACAAATATTGGGATTCTACCGTCACCGCAACAGGCCCTGCGCGCCGTTGCTCACGAAGAGCGCCATGAGCCTAGGGTCTTGCGACTGTCCCAGCACGCTTGGCCGGCTCCATCGTTAGGGATTCCACCCGACCACTTCTTAGCGTCAGTCTCTTGGTGCATACGCTTTGGATAAGGCCTTCGCTATGACTCGCCAGAACGATAATGCCGGCCCTTTCCGCAAGTTCGTCCATGCGCCTCTTGGCCTTCTCCTGGAAAGAGGCATCGCCGGCGCCTATCCACTCGTCCATCAACAGAATCTCGGGATCGAGCGCGGTCGCCGCCGAAAAGGCCAGTCGCGCGGCCATCCCTTGGCTGTAAGCCTTGAATGGCAAATCGATGAAATCCCCGAGCTCGCTGAAAGCAATGATGTCCTCCATCTTCTCTTCGATCTCGGCTTCCGTCCACCCGCTGATCAGTCCACGCAAAACGATGTTCCTGCGACCGGTGGCCTCGCGACGAAAGCCTATGTTGATGTTGAACAGAGCGTCGACTTTTCCTTCTATCGCCACGTTTCCGGCGGATGGCTCGTAGATGCCGTAGAGCACCTTGAGAAGGGTAGTCTTGCCGGCACCGTTCGGGCCAACCAGCCCCAGCCGGTCGCCGGCCTTCAATTCGAAACTGACGCCGTCGAGCGCCTGCACGAACTGCTTTCTGCCCGAGCCTTCGATTCTACCGCCTGGCCTGCCCACACGCCGATCCGGCGCGGAAAGCGTCAGCTTTTCGTGCAGTTTGTAAACAAGGCCTACGTTGTCCAGCTTGATAGAAACCATCGAAAACTCAGATGATGAAGATGATTTGCCTGCGATAACGACCAAGCAGCAACAATGCAATCATCCATGTAGCCAAAGACATGACGATCGTTACAGTGAACGCATGAGCTGGAAATTCTCCCTTCATGATCGGCAAACGGACGATCTCCAGAAAATAAGTGAACGGATTCCAGTGGTAGGCGTATTTCTGGACACCCTCTTGGCCGTTATACACCCAGAAAACGGGTGTGAAGAACATGCCGACCCGCAATAAATTGCCAACAATGAACTGGCTGTCGGGAAAGAAAGCTCCGAGAAACGCGAATACGGTGATCATTGCGGGCGTGACCAGCAGTATCAGGAGCAGTCCTGCAACTGACCATAGCCACGGAGAGGCGATCGAAGGGCCGCTCAAAAGCAAAATGGCAACGCATCCCGCGATCGCATAGCCCGCCCTTATCGAGGATTGCAATGCCAATCGCATCACATACACAAACAAAGGCAGCGTCGTGCCTTCGATGAAGCTCTCTTCGCGCTGAAAGAGCGACACGCTCAAGGACATGACTTCCATCAGGTAGAACCATACCAGGAGGCCTATGGCGACATAGGCAGCATAACCCGCTGCATCCTTGCCGGCGGGCTGGAACACGAAAACGAATGTGCCTACGAACGCGACGTAGTTGACCAGGAGCCAAAGAGGGCCGAGCGTCGTGCGTCTGTGCTGGTCGCCGATGTCCTCGTGGGCAAGCGCGATCCACACCCGGTGCAATCTCATAGCCTTGCTGATGTCGTCGACGGCGCCGTTAAATACTGCAATCATCGCTGATGGTGTCGCATTTTGTTTCTGGGATTCATAGCTGTGATGGAGCCGCCGGAGACCTCTTCACATCGATTGCGACACGCATATGGCAAGGCGCTGCGTCGTAGTGAAGCTGCCAGCGATTCGCAAAGCGCACATCGGGATATGCAGTACGATCTCCCGTTCCTTGCCAACCAGACGAAGTTCGCCGCCGATCCAAAGCACATCACGACGTCGGATCTGCGGTCGGTCATCCGACGAGACGCGCAGACCGCGGCGGCAGGGCGACGAGCTGGTTGATGACACATGCTTGAGGCCCACCGTTGCCGAAAACCAGGCGCTGGTCAGAGCACTGCGCGTGCCTGTCAGGTGTTTTTGGCGTGCAATGATGGATGACAGGCGCGATGCTGTTCGCCTCATGCGACCGGCGTTTCCTGGCTGCCGTTCCAGCAGTGTGCAAGGGGCCCGACTGCATCCACACCAGCGGCGGCGGTATACCTGACATGTCGGGCGCCCGGGAGCTGGGGTAGGGGCGGAAAGGCTGCTTGTGACCTGTCCTGACTTTTCCGGCTTGGCGATCCATCGTCCGCAGTGGGCTGGATCGGAGCGGTACGTGCGGCGTTTCAATAAATTTCGTCCATGACACACCCCGGCAACTTGCTTCATCGTCGGCTCCAACTGCGCTCATCGCGACTTTAACTTGCGAAGCGACGTTTGATGCGATCGACCATCGCTCGTACTGGGGCGGATGCGCGCCAGGTCGTGCTGGAGGTCATGGCGGCCACGCGGGCCTCCGCGTCCAGGCTTGCCTTCCGCATGCGTTCAATCTCGTCGACCAACTGCGAATTGTCAGAGCGCAGGCGCTCCAGTTCGGCATGGATTTTGGGCGAGTGCACGCTGGCTATATGAGACCATAGCTGTCGTTGTGATCGGTCCAGGTAAGTCTCCCGGTCCAATGCGTGGGGCTGGAGCTGATCCCGGACTGCAGACGCAAGCCTGCCGAGGCCCATCACGGCTACGGTGTCTGGAAGGAATACAGTCGCGTGAGTGGTGCCGAGATGATCAAGAAAGCGCTCCGCATTGACAATCGCGTCGGCGATCAGGTTGGCGTCGTGCAAGCAAACGATGCAATTCGGTTCCATGAGTGGCAAAACGCCGACAAAGTCCGAAAAACAGGCCTTATCGGTATGCTCTCCGTCAATTAGCGCAAGCGTGGCCTTGGGGTCGATCGCCTCGGGACGCACATCGGAGACGTCACTATCTATCGTGGTCAGTTTGGCCATTGCAGCGGGCGGAAGCAAATCCGAGAGCATGGCGACCATTCGGGCCGCCGAGTTTTCTGGGTAGTGAAAGACCTGGGCGCGCTCGTCTGGCTGGGCCGCAGGCCGCGGATCGACTGATACCGCGACTTCGCAGGCCGGATCGATCAGGTGCGGGAACAGGCTGCCGCCGAGATGTGAGCCAACCTCAAGGTAAACATAACGGCCGAACACCGATCGAGCGAAGTTCTGCACCCGCAGGAAACTCGTGCGGTCACTGAGGGTGGTCTCAGTCTTGACCTGGAAAACGGCAATGTCGAGCGTTTCGATCATGCCCATCGCTTGATCGGCGGTTGGCATTGGGGTGGCTCCGTTTAGCAATGGGTTGCGGCTGGCTTGCACAGCGCTGTTGGTTGGCCGTCGCAAAGTGATTGTTCAGTTGCACTTCGGCTGGATATCCGCAACAGCATATTCCGATTCGAAACCGAAGTGGCTTGAAAGGTCGATTGTGAACCGTCTCTATACAGATCTCCTCATCAAGATCATTGCCAATACCATCTACAGCTCCGGTTCGCAGGTGATTGACCCCTCGAAGGTGGGAGAGTCGACCCCCTTTAATCGCGAGGATCGCCTCCTGGGTCGCGATTGGCCGACAATTGCTCATTCTATGGCGGGTGTGAAACGTTTGACGAACGTGCGTGACCTCGTCCAGCGAGCCATTAATGAGAACGTGCCTGGGGATTTCATTGAGACCGGCGTTTGGCGCGGTGGCTGCAGCATCCTCATGAGGGGAGTACTGGCCGCCAATGAGGTAAAAGACAGGAAGGTTTATGTCGCCGACTCATTCGACGGTCTGCCGCCGCCGGACGCCGAGAATTTTCCTGCCGACCAGGGAGACAGACTACACGAATATCGCCAGTTGGCGATTGATCAGGCTCAGGTTGAATCCAACTTTGCTGCCTATGACCTTTTGGACGATCAGGTGATCTTCGTCAAAGGCTTGTTCGGGGATACCTTGCCTGACTTGAAAGCCGGTCCATTCGCCCTCATCCGGCTGGACGGCGATATGTATGAGTCGACGATGGACAGCCTTGAAGCGCTTTATCCAAGGCTGTCGCCCGGCGGCTTTGCGATCATCGACGATCTTGCGCATCTGCCATGCCTGCAGGCGGTCGAGGATTACCGCGCACGTAACCGCATCAAAGCTAAGATACACGAGATAGACTGGACCGGCGGTTGGTGGCAAAAGCCGATTGCCCACAGCTGACCCATGGAATCGCGATGAAACCGAATCACGTGTCCATCGTTGTTGTCGCTTACAACATCGCCCGAGAACTGCCCCGGACCCTGCTTTCGCTGGCAACGCCCTATCAGCAAGGCGTGACGACGGACGACTACGAGATCATTGTCGTCGACAACGGATCATCACCAGCCGTTCGCGGGAGTCTGGTCGCGGAATATGGGCCGAATTTTCGCCTGCTGCGCATCGATGACGCATCACCCTCGCCTGTGGCTGCCGTCAACCGCGGGATACAGGAGGCCAAAGGCGACAAGATCGGGGTGATGATCGACGGCGCGCGGATCGTGACGCCCGGTTTGGTGCATTTCGCGCGCATCGGCCTGGACATGGCACCGATGGCAGTAGTGGCTGCGCCTGGCTGGTATCTTGGAAGCGATATCCAAGCCAATGCGCCTGCGAATGGTTATACAAAGGCCATCGAGGATTCGCTTTTGCAATCCATCCTATGGCCGGAAGATGGGTATCGGTTGTTCGAGATCGGGACGATGGATGAGTCGTCGGTCGATCCGTGGTTCTCACCGATACACGAAGCGAATGTCCTCTTCATGAGCCGGGAGGGTTGGCAGGCGATCGACGGCATGGACGAGCGCTTCAGCTGTCCGGGCGGCGGCCTGGTCAACCTCGACACGCTCGAACGTGCGATGAAGCTGTCGCAAGCACAGCTCATCCTCACTCTGGGAGAGGCTACATTTCACCAACTGCATGGCGGGGTGTCCACCAACGCAAGCGTCGAGCGGCAGCGCAAGAACTGGATCGTCTGGAAGGCTGAAAGGGATGCATTGAGGGGGACAGGCGAGTTTACTTTTCACACCCCCTCGGCATTCGTGGGCTCGCTGCCTTCATCGCTTCTGCCGCACCTTGCCCGGGCGACAATTGCAAACCCATTCAGGGTCGCTCCAGCCACCGCCGCGGGCTTTAGGGCGCAGTTGAAGCCCCCAGAAGAACGCGTGCCGACGAACCGGACAGCGGCGACGCTGGTTGAGTTGGCCAAGGGTCAGTTTCAGTCGGGGCATTACCAGACGGCGGCAGACATCCTTCGCATGGCAAGCACGCATGCACCAGCCGAGCTTGCGGCGTCGCGACTTCTTTCTTCTGCCGGCATTCTTGCCCGACACAATCCAGTTCGAAACGCCGCCTATTTTACTGGGATCGGTGATGCGTACTTTGCCATCGGCGACAACGAAACGGCAGAAGTCCAATACCGCAAAGCATTAGACCTCAACCCTGATACTGTGGGGGCCCATGTCGGCCTGGCCAACACACGGATGTCCGGGCCTTTCTACTACGACTGGCTGGAGCGTCTTTACTCGGAGCTAGAACCCGCGGTCGTGGTGGAGATAGGCGTCTGTGACGGCGTATCGCTCTCCAAGATCAAGGCTCCGGCTCTTGCAATCGGGATCGATCCCAATCCACGCGCCACGGTAGCACTCAGCACAGAAACGCACATTTTTCCTGAGACGAGTGACGCCTTTTTTGATCGCGGCGGAGCGGATGTCTTGCTAGCCGGCCGCCCGGTGGGTGTAGGGTTCATTGACGGTCTTCACACTTTCGACCAGGCATTGCGCGATTTTGCGAACCTCGAACACTACTGCGACATTGGCTCGGTTTTGCTCGTGCACGACACTGTTCCCCTGGACGACACGACGCAAAAGGTTCCGCCGACAACGCAATTCCACACCGGCGATGTCTGGAAAATGGTTCCGGCACTCAAGGCGCTTCGCACTGATCTCGACGTGTTTACCATTGCAACGCCTTGGACTGGGCTCACCGTCGTATCCGGCTTTGGCAAGCGTAGATACGATCCTTCGTGGATTGTCCAAGCGGAAGAACGCTTTGCAAACATGGAATTTACCGAGATCGCGGCAAATCTTGGGGAAGCGCTTTGCCTGGTTGCAAACGAATGGGAGCCGGTTTTTGCGCGGCTCAGGACCAACCTCGTTGATAAGGGGAGGAGACAGCCACAATCAGAGCAACTGGCGGTGGCAAAGTCCGACGCCAAGGAGGCTACGATGGGCGGGTTCTTGCATCAGTACTTTTTGAACAACAACGGCAAAGAGATCTACAAATGGCTGCACTATTTCGAGGTTTATGAACGTCACTTCGAAAGGTTCAGAGATCGAAGGCCGGTCGTCGTTGAAGTCGGCGTCTACAAGGGAGGATCGCTTGAGATGTGGCGAGCCTATTTCGGCGAGGGCGCGCGAATTATTGGAATCGATATCGATCCTGCATGCAAGGCGCACGAGTCGCAAGGGGTGGAGGTCTTCGTTGGAAGCCAGGATGACACTCAACTCCTCGATCGGATCGTCGAGAAGTATGGTCCCATCGACATCGTCATCGATGACGGCAGTCACATGATGGACCATGTCATCGCGACATTTGAGCATCTCTACCATCATGTGCAGCCGAACGGCGTTTACTTCGTCGAGGACACGCATACGAGCTATTGGGAGGACTATGGCGGCGGGCTCCGCAAGCCGGGGTCGTTCATGGAATTTGCCAAGGGAAAGCTCGACGAAATCAACGCTCATCACGCTCGTGGCGCGTTGCCGGCGAACGCCTTCACCCATGCAACAGACTCAATCTGTGTCTATGACAGTATTGTCGTCTTTGAAAAGCGGCCGCAGGGCAAACGTCAGTCTCTCATGACAGGACAGGGGTAGATCGAGTTCCGGCCATGCTGGTGTTCCCTCGGTTCTCACACCGCCAAGCCAATTTATCGGTTCTGGCTTCGGGTTTTCGAGAGTCACTTCCCGAGAGCGCGAGGTTAGGACTTCTCATACCGCCGCCGAAGCCGCCCGTCCTCTGCCGATCGCCCAGATGAAGCCGACGATTCGCGCGCGACCAATTTCAATCTCTCCTGCGAGCCCAAAGAAGGATCTTTCGGTTGAGGTCACAAAAGTTGCAAGGACTGAAACTTCTTTGTCAATTGCGCGCAGCATGGTTTGGCTGCTTTCAGCAGCGGCAGCGTGCGAATTGGATTCACCGAGCGCGATCTGGCGACTCTTGGCAATTTCAAGTTCGATCGAGCCGACCTGCTCGCCCAGTTTCGTCAAAGAGGCGGCATTGCCCCCTAGAATTTCGGTATTTGATTGCAACATCATCAGAAGCGCCGTTGGTTCTGGCGAATCTGCCGTCCATGCAGCTCCTTTACGATGTGAAACCATCTCCGGCGCGAATGCGAGAGACCAATCTCTAGGAGGCGCTCGCGGGCCGTGCGGGCAGTTGCGGGCGTTGTTTGAAGCGAATGAGATCAACCGCGTTGTAGATGAGGCTTAGTTGATCTTCCGGTATCCCCCTCGAAGGCACTTAAGCCTACACGCTTCGCCTAAAGTACCTTTGCTCCGCAGCGGTTCCAAACGTGGCGGGACCTATTGAACTGGAAATTCAACTCGACCACGCCGCCCGAGCGAGAAAAATGGCCGCCGTCGAAAGCTATTCCCCGCTCGCCGATGAGGCCCATCGGACACTCGATCGGGACCCGCAATGTCTCGACAGAGAACGCCTCATTGCCAGCATTTTGATTGGGAGGGCTTATGGGGACCAGAATGGGAACTGATTGGACAATGCACAGCCCATTGCCAGGCGCCTGAAGTTGGAAGGTACTCGCGTCTTGCGCGCGGGACGATCAAGCCGGAAGTGGCGCCTTAACCACACGCACATCTAAAAAACCTCTGGCGATGCCCCCGACTCCGCGCTATGCGATAGGGGGCGGCGGGATTGAAGATTTGGCACTCTAACAGGTGGCCGGTGACGGATGAAGTCGATCTGGCGCCACTAGCGTACTTCGCGCCTGGAGTTCAGTACTATCCATGACCTCATACGTAGAAGTCGTGTCTGGACTTCGGCCGAATATGCGGCTCCTAATTGTCATCGTGATGGCCACCCTGACGCTTGGCGTGGGCGAGCATTGACGACTTGAGCAACTACCCATCATCCGGAAATTTGCACGATGCGACGCCGCAGGCCGCCGAAGCGGCGCCGAAAGCAGCGAAGCGTACCTGCATCATGGTGATCGGCATGCATCGATCGGGCACCAGCGCCCTGACTAGGGCGATTAGCCTGCTTGGTGCTGAGCTGCCGAAGACCATGCTTGGCGCCAATCCAACCAACGAAGAAGGCCACTGGGAGCCGCAACGGCTGATGGAGCTTAATGATCGGATGCTGGCCGAGCTCGGCAGCCGGTGGGATGATTGGAGATCCCTTGATCCCAACGTTCTTATTCCGGGGCGCCTGCAATTCTACCAGGCCGAGATCGCTCGGCTGATTGACGAAGAGTATGGCAGTGCCTCGCTCTTCGTACTCAAGGAGCCGCGAATATCTCGTTTCGTGCCGCTGTACATGGGTGTCATGAAGCAAATGCGTATCGACGTTCGCTATGTGCTGATCGGGCGCAACCCCTTGGCGGTGATCGCGTCTCTGGCCAAGCGTGACGAATTCACGGTCGGTTTCAGTTCCCTTCTTTGGCTGCGCCATGCGTTGGAGGCCGAGCACGCGACGCGGGGCCAGCCGCGGATTTTCCTATCCTATGAAGGCATGTTTGATCAGTGGCGCGAGGGGATCGACGGGATCACAAGCACCCTGAAGATCGACTGGCCTCTGCCCAAGGCGGAGTGGTCGGCAGCCCTTTCCAATCATTTTGCGGATAAGCATCAGCACCATGCTGCGAGCCGAGGTCAGTTAGAAGCTGACCCGAGGATCGATGATTGGATCAAGCAAGTTTACGGCGCAGTGAAGGTACTTGAGGAAGACCAGGCCGATGCCGCGGCGATGTCGCGACTTGATGCGGTGCGTGGCGCCTTCGACAGCCTCAATCCGGTTTTCGGAGCAGCGTTCTTTGCCGAGATATCCGCTCGCGAAAAGGCGGCCGCCGAACGGCTGGCGCAGCAGCGATGCGCTGCCGACGAACAGGTGGCTGAGTTGGAGAGGAACCGCGCCGAAGCGGCTGCAAGAGGGGCGCAACTGACGGAGCAATTGAATGACCTCCAGCGTCTGGCCGAAGAGCAGAAGGCGGATGCCGCGGCCCGTGAAGCTGATCTGAGGGCAAACGCCAAAGCCCGCGAGGCTGATTTGATGGCAAAGGCCGACAGTGAAGCGCTTCGGGCCAACGATGCGGAAAGCCAGCTTGAAAGTGTGGCCGAACAGTTGAAGGCGGCTCAAAAAGAAACGATCCAGATAAAAAACAGCCATTCGTGGAGGGTGATGTACCCGGTCAGGTATCTAAAGTCGCTACTAAGATCTGACGCCGGATAGACGGGCGACAGTGCGTAAGAGCCGGTCGTGACAAAGAAACATCCTTGGCATGTAAACAGGTGCGGATCTGAGATTGACGAGCTATCTCTCCGGCAATGTTGGGTCGCGCATAGGATTCGATCCAACTCCAATCTAAAGCGCCTCGGCCTCGGCGCGCGCCTCCCGCCGGATCGCCTAGATTGACAGGTAACCACGTGCATTTCCAAAAAAATCTGGCGAAGCCCCCAACTCCGCGCTATGCGATAGAAGGCGGCGGGTTGAAGATTTGGCACTTTGATAGGTGGCCGGTGTCGGATGACAATCGATCTGGCGCCACTTTAGCGTTACTATCTTCGCGCCTGGAGTTCAGTACTACCCAATGACCTCATACGTAGAAGCCGTGTCCGGACTTCGGCCGAAGATACGGCGCGCTATCATCATGCTTCAGGACATCGTCATGGTCCTGATCGCGGTGGCGCTCAGCCTGGTTTTGTCGCGGTCTGGTCTGTCGTTCGGGGCGCTGTCGCCCACGGGCCTGGCGTGCTGGGCAAGCATCGTCGTTCTAAGCCATCTGCTGTTCAGATATTGCGGCCTCTATAACACAGTGTGGCGCTTCGCCTCGACGCCGGACTTCTTCAACATCCTGAAGAGCTGCGCGACTTTGACGGTGTTGCTCTATCTCGCCTCGCTGACGTTTCGTACCTTCCAGCCGGTGATCGGCCTCAACGAGCGCCAGTTCATTGTCTTTTTCCTCGTCTCCTTCACCATCATCTCTGCTCCCCGGCTCTACTACCGGTTCCTCCGTGACGGAGCGAGCTGGGCGATATTGAGCCGCGGCTCGAACAATCCGCTGGTCAAGCAGGCGCTGTTCGTCGGCAGGCTGGGCGAGGCTGACGTCCTCATCCGGTTCACGCGCACCGCGAACCCGGCGGAATATTCCATCGCCGGCATCATGGCGATCGGCACCGAAGCGCCCTTGGGCACGCGCATCCAGGGTGTTCCCGTGGTGGCCGTTCGCCCCAGTCTGGTCGAGGTCCTGGAGGAATACGCCAAAGGCACGGAGAATCTCGACATGCTGATTTTCGGCAACGGCGCCGAAAGCGAGATCGAGGAATACGCCGAACTGGTTCGCGTCGCCCGCCACAGCGGCATATCCGTCGTGCGGTTCTCGGGCGTCTCCGAGCTCGGGCAGGGCGGCAAGCTGGTGCTCGACGCCGTCGAGATGGAAACGATCATGCGTCGTTCGGCGGTTGCCACCGACGTCGGACGCATCAGCAGCTTCGTCAGCGGCAAGCGGGTGCTGGTGACGGGCGGCGCCGGCTCCATCGGCCGCATCCTCGTCAAGCGTTCGCTGGAACTCGGCGCCGAGGCCGTGCTGGTCGCCGATATTTCCGAGTTCGGCATCTTCCAGCTCGATCAGCTGATCGACGAAGAGGACCATGCCCGGCTGACGAGCCGCATCATCGACGTCACCGACCGGCGGCAGATGACCCGCGTCGTCAGCGAGTTCAAGCCTTCCATCATCTTCCACGCGGCGGCGCTCAAGCATGTGCCGCTGCTCGAGGAGAACTGGGAAGCGGCGATTCAGACCAATATTTTCGGCACGCTTGCCTGCGCCGAAGTCGCGGCCAAATGCGGGGTTCCGCAGTTCCTGCTGATCTCGAGCGACAAGGCGGTCGATCCGAGCTCGGTGCTCGGCATCACCAAAAGGGCGGCCGAGCAGATCGTCAGCTCGCTCCACGAAATGCAGGCGGCCGGGCAGGGCGGGCGCCGGCCCGGCACCAAGTTCATTGCCGTGCGCTTCGGCAATGTGTTTGGCTCCACTGGCTCGGTCGCCACCATCTTCCAGGCGCAGATCGAGGCAGGCGGCCCGGTCACCATCACGGATCGGCGCATGACCCGCTATTTCATGACGGTTGCCGAGGCCGTCGACCTCGTCATCATGTCTGCCGCCGATGCCGAACAGCGTCCGGGCAAGGACGACTATGCCATCTATATGCTGGACATGGGCAAGCCGGTGCCGATACTCGAGGTGGCCGAAACCATGATCCGTATGGCCGGCAAGAGCCCCTACACTGACATTCCGATCCGCTTTACCGGAATCAGGCCCGGCGAGAAGCTGCACGAGACCCTTCAGGGCGAGAACGAAGAGATCGTCACGCTCGACATCGCCAAGATTTTCGGCCTGAGGACCGACGTCGTGGAATGGCCGAGAATCCAGGCCGCGTTGACGTCGCTGCAGGCGGCGATTCGGGACCAGGACAAGGCGGCCGCCCTTGCCGTGCTGGCGGAACTGTATCAGGCGGAAAAGCCCGTTGCTGGCGCGCGACTGGAAGCACTGCCGAAAATAGTTGGACAAACTCGTTAGACCTGTCCTGCGCGGCAATGATTGGCTATTGAAACCGATCCGATAGCCATTTGTGCAGCCTAGGTGATTCTAGACCCGTGACCAGACAAGATCAGCGTGTGGCCGTGCTGCTGGGCGCGAAGGACGGTGCGGCCTTCATTGAGGAGCAGTTGCAGTCCCTGCTCGCCCAGTCGCATCCGCTCGTCGACCTGTGGGTTTCCGACGATGGATCCACCGATGGCACGCAAGCCCTCGTCGAGGCTTGGCGGCCTCGCTGGACTAAGGGCTCCCTGACCCTGGTGAAGGGGCCCCAAAAGGGCTTCGCCGCCAATTTCCGCTCAATGATCGTCGATCCACGCATCGACGCCGACTACTACGCCTTTTGCGATCAGGATGACATCTGGGAGCCTGACCGGCTGGAGAGCGCGCTGCGCTGGATGCGATCGCTCGACGCGGAAACCCCTCTTCTGTTCTGCTCGAGAACCGCGACGATCTCAGAAACCGGGAGTGCTGCAGGCTATTCGCCGCTGTTCCGGCGCCCGCCATCATTTCGCAACGCCCTGGTGCAGAGCATTGCCGGCGGCAACACGATGCTGATCAACCGCGCCGCCCGTCACCTGTTGGCCAAGGCATCGGCAAAGACGGAGTTCGTCAGTCACGACTGGTGGGCCTACTTGATCGTCACCGCCGCCGGGGGCATGGTCCGCTACGACCCGCGGCCCTTGGTGCGCTACCGCCAGCACGCGGCAAACCTGGTCGGCGCCAATGTTTCCTGGAAAGCAAGGCTCTCCAGGCTCGGGCGCCTGTTCAGAGGTGAATTCGCCAGCTGGACCGACAGCAATCTCGGTGGTCTCGCAGTCAACCGCGACATACTGACCAAGGACGCTGCGGCCTGCCTCGGCCTGTTCATAAGGGCTCGGAACGGCGGTATCTCCCGCCGCTTGCGGCTTCTGCGCAGAAGCGGCGTTTACCGACAGACACTACCGGGGACGCTTGGCCTCTATCTGGCATTTGTCTGGCGCCGGATCTAGAGCATGGCCCCAAGCGGATTCCGGTTTTTGGAAAGGGCTATGCTCAAACAAAAAGATAGAGCCCCATCCCGATTCTACCGAGATGAAACAGGCTCTAACCCATGAAAGGGCACAAGCGAGCGTTCGATCTGGTGATCGCAGCCTCGATGTTGGTGGCGACGTCGCCCGTGCTGCTTGTCGCTTTGCTGGCGGTCAAGGCGTCGTCACCCGGCCCGGCTCTGTTTTCGCAGATCAGGGTCGGGCAAGGGGGCGTGCTTTTTCGCTGCCACAAGCTGCGGACCATGTACCGGGGAACGCCGTCCTTGCCCACGCATGAGGCGCCGTCACAGGCCATTACCGCCGTTGGCAAGGCATTGCGCCGGGCCAAGATCGACGAGCTGCCGCAACTCTGGAACGTGCTCAGGGGCGAAATGAGCCTGGTCGGGCCGCGGCCGTGCCTGCCCACGCAGACCGAACTTGTGGAGCGTCGCCGGGCGCTCGGCGTGCTGTCGGCGCTTCCCGGCATCACCGGCCTCGCCCAGATCCGCGGCATCGACATGTCGGACCCGAGGCTCTGCGCGGAAACCGATGCCGAATATCTCAGGACGGCCTCGATCGGCCTCGATCTCAAAATACTGCTAGGGACGATCTATCGCGCGTGAGCGGCGGCCGATTTGCGCCGCCGCGCCAGTTCGGTGAGTTGGTCCAGCGTGTCGGCTTGCGGAATCCATCCCTCCGAGACAAGCAGCGACGGATCGCAGATCTGACTTGCCGTCAGGGCGTCCCACGCCTTGCCTTTGCCAAGCACCTTCGCCGCCGCGCGCAGGGGGGCTCCCGGCACGGCAAGCAGGCGCGGCGGCCTGCCGAAGCCGCGCCGAAAGGCGGCGACGATCTCGGAAATAGTGGCGGGCGGGCGGTCGCCGGCGACATAAATGGGCTGAAGCGCCGCCGGCTTGGTCAAAAGCTGCAGCACCGCGCCGGCCACCGCGTCGGACGAAATCAGCGAGCGGATCCCGGTCAGGGCTCCTGTCGGCAGCGGCAGGGCGGTATCGGCGAGCCGCATCAGCGTTGCCAGGTTCCCCTTCATGCCCTCGCCATGAACCGGCGGCAGGCGCAGCACCGCGGCGTCGGAACGGCCGGCCGATCGATAGGCATCGAGCGTCCTGATCTCGCCTTCGCGCTTCGATCTGCCATAGGCGTCTTGCGGGGCAGGGAG
This sequence comes from Mesorhizobium sp. M4B.F.Ca.ET.143.01.1.1, assembly GCF_004792275.1. NCBI lineage: Bacteria > Pseudomonadati > Pseudomonadota > Alphaproteobacteria > Hyphomicrobiales > Phyllobacteriaceae > Mesorhizobium > Mesorhizobium sp. M4B.F.Ca.ET.143.01.1.1. The sequence goes on along the minus strand of NZ_SRSR01000002.1, from coordinate 559,958 downwards.
CGTCTCCTCATCGATGGTGCCGCTGAAGCCGGGACCGACCACCGCCCGGATCGACGACAGGTAGAGGAAGCGTCCGCTTGCCAGCGTCGCCGCGGCACCCGCAAGCTGCCCGGTCAGCGCTCCGTTCACCGCCAGATAGTCGTGCTCGCTGGCGTCGCGGTCATTGTTCAGCGCCGCGCAGTGAACGACATGCGTCACATCCTGCATCACCGCCAGGAACGCATCGGCCGGGGCATCGAAGCCGGGCAGCAGAACCGCGTCGCTTGTCCGCCCCAGCCGTTCCGGGTGACGCGAGGCGATCCGCACCTCGAGCCCAGCATCGCGCAGTCGATTCACGACCTGGCGTCCGACGAGTCCCGTCGCGCCTGTGACCAGCACTTTCATGGCGTTACCCCGGGTTTGCGCATCCCCGTGGTCAGGCGGCCGGAGCCGCCGCCGCCAGCTCCCGCGGCAGCTCCTGCTGGCGTCCCGATGCGAGGTAGGTCCCGGCGACCACGAAGACCATGAATGTTGAATCGAGGATATCGTGGCCGAGCAGGATGCCGGTCATTCCGCCGATCAGGTAGATGATCACCGTGACGGCGACCATCGTTGCGCCGAAGCGCTCCAGCGGATCGGCGCTGGCGCGCAGGACCCTTGCCGCGTTCCACGCCGCGACCACGAAGATCGCGGCCAGCGTGATGGCCCCGGCCAAGCCAGCCTGCACCAGCGCTGTCAGAAAACCGTTGTGGAAATGGCTGAAGCCCGCGGCCATGCCGAACTGGTCGTGAAAACCTTGTTTCATCAGCGCCTGGCTGGCGGCGATGCCATGGCCGAAAATCGGAGCGTCCCGGAACGCATCGAGCCCGATTTGCCACAGTGCCACGCGCAGTCCCGTCGCCGTCGAATGGTCGCCCTTGGCAAGCGCGTCCCAGTCGCTGAATAGGAAATCCGCACGTTCCGACACGATGTGGAAACCGAGAATGCCGATCACCAGCGACATCGCGGCGGCGATCAGCAAGAGACGCGCGAGACTTGCCTCCTCCAGCTTGCGCCGGTTGATCAGAAGCACGGCGAGGACCGATACCGGCACGGCCACCCAGATGATGCGTGTGCCCGAATAGAGGATCGCGATGATGCCGGTCACGGCCGCCAGGAGCAGCAGGCCCTTGGGTCGCTCAATGCCCGAAAGCGCGCCGGCCAGGCACATCATGACGCCGAGGCAGGTGACCGTGGCGAATGGGATGGCGTTTCCGGCTCCGCCCTCGGCCCGCATGCCTAGCCAGTAATACTGCGCCACGGCCAGCACGAGGGCGCCGAAACATGCTGCCATGCTGGCCACCACGACGATGCGGGCAAGCGTCGCCTTGGCGGTGATGCTCCAGCTCGAGTAGGAGATCGGGAAGAGCAAGAAGGTGACCAGCGCCAGGAGATGCGGCGCATCGGCCCGGAGCGCGTTGTTGACGACCGACGCCAGCAGATATGCCGCGCAATAGGCATAGATTGCGACCGTCATGGCGAGCATCGGCGGGTCGAAATTGAAGCGCCGCCGCCTCAGAGCGAGCAGAAGCACCGACCAAAGGCCGCCGCCGTTGAACACGAAACTCACGGCCGAACCCAGCACCGGCGGACAAAAGAAGCAAAGGATCGAGAAGTAGACGTTGATCTGCGCGGGCGTGAGGTGCCGTCTGATGGATAAAAGCGGGTTCAATGCTCTGTTTCGCAATGTCTGGGGGTCGTTGGGACGCCGTGTTGGTCCGCGACGGCGGACGCGATCACCTTCGAAGCCTATCTGGTGCCACGGCGCGCGGGTAGCATTTCTGGTCGTATAGCGGCTGGGTCCGATTCCCGATAGTGCGGCCGCTGGAGGGCTCATCACAAATCGGCAGCCCGGCCCGCATCCGCGTGAGCGGGAACCTCGCGCTGCCGGGCTGGCTGCGGTCACCCGAAAGGCAATAGTTTCCCCGTTCTTTGGCATGCATCAGGCGGTAGGGCAGGATTTTCCTACATACGCACCGATCGTGGAAAATTCATTCCGGATTGGCCGTCTGGCGGGCGCGTCTGGCATTGTTCCCCGCAATCACGATCTGCTAGAACGCCGGCACGAATGTCCAGAAGCAAAGCTTGAACCGGGCTGTTTTTACGAAACGGTGCCTGATCCGTTGATGCAAGGTCTGGATGGCACGAGAGAACGCTCACAGTCCATGAATATCGCACTTACGCACCTGCAGCGGCTCGAGGCCGAATCCATCCACATCTTCCGTGAGGTGGCGGCCTCCTTCTCCAAGCCCGTCATGCTCTATTCGGTCGGCAAGGATTCCTCGGTGCTGATGCACTTGGCGATGAAGGCCTTTTTCCCGGCCAAGCCGCCGTTTCCCTTCCTGCACGTCGACACCACCTGGAAGTTCCGCGAGATGATCGCCTTTCGCGACCAGATGGCGCAGAAACTCGGCTTCGACCTCCTGGTGCACGTCAACGAGGACGGCGTGCGCGACGGCATCAACCCGTTCGACCATGGCTCGAACACCCATACCCATGTGATGAAGACCGTGGCGCTGCGCCAGGCGCTCGACAAATACGGCTTCGACGCCGCCTTCGGCGGCGCCCGCCGCGACGAGGAGAAGTCGCGCGCCAAGGAGCGCATCTTCTCCTTCCGCAATGCCCAGCATTCCTGGGATCCGAAGAACCAGCGGCCGGAAATGTGGAAGATCTTCAACACCCGCATTGCCGCCGGCGAGTCGATCCGCGTCTTTCCGCTGTCGAACTGGACCGAGCTCGACATCTGGCAGTACATCCTGCAGGAAGATATCCCGATCGTGCCGCTCTATTTCGCCAAGGAGCGGCCGGTGGTCGAGCGCGACGGCATGCTGATCCTCAAGGACGACGACCGCATGCAGTTGCGGCCCGGCGAGGCGGTCGAGAACCGGCTGGTCCGCTTCCGCACGCTTGGCTGCTATCCGCTGACCGGCGCCATCGAGTCCGATGCCGACACGCTGGAGGCCATCGTCGGCGAGATGCTGACGGCGCGCACCTCCGAGCGCCAGGGCCGCCTCATCGACCGCGACGAAGCCGGCTCGATGGAAAAGAAGAAGCGCGAGGGGTATTTCTGAGCATGCGCCACATCATGGCCAAAAGCCTCGCCCCCACCGACTCGATCCGCGAATACATGGCCGCGCAGGAAAAGAAGTCGCTGCTTCGCTTCCTCACTTGCGGCTCTGTCGATGACGGCAAGTCGACTCTGATCGGGCGGCTGCTGTCGGACACCAAGCAGATCTTCGAGGATCAGCTTGCCGCGCTGGAGCGCGATTCGCGCAAGCACGGCACGACAGGCGACGACATTGATTTCGCGCTGCTTGTCGACGGGCTCGAAGCCGAGCGCGAGCAGGGCATCACCATCGACGTCGCCTACCGCTTCTTCGCCACGCCGAAGCGCAAGTTCATCGTCGCCGACACGCCCGGCCACGAGCAGTACACGCGCAACATGGCGACCGGCGCCTCGACCGCCGATCTTGCCATCGTGCTGATCGACGCGCGCCAGGGGGTGCTGCGCCAGACCAGGCGGCATTCGATCATCGCCTCGCTGCTCGGCATTCGCCACATCGTGCTGGCCGTCAACAAGATCGACCTCGTCGATTTCGACCAGGCGGTGTTTGACAAGATCGTTGAGGACTACAGCCGGTTCTCGCACAATCTCGGCTTCCAGACGATCGCGCCGATCCCGATGTCGGCCCGCTATGGCGACAATGTCTCCAGCCGCTCCGCCAACATGCAATGGTATTCCGGGCCGACGCTGATCGAGCACCTGGAAACCGTTTCGGTTGACGAGGCCGCGGTCGAGCAGCCATTCCGTTTCCCGGTGCAGTACGTCAATCGTCCTAATCTCGATTTCCGCGGTTTTGCCGGCACCATTGCTTCCGGCTCGGTTGCGCAGGGCGACGAGGTCGTCGTCGCCAAGTCCGGCAAGTCGTCCCGCGTCAAGCGCATCGTCGCCCATGGCGGCGACCTTGCCCAAGCGGTCGCCGGCCAGGCGATCACGCTCGTCCTCGACGACGAGGTCGAGGTCTCGCGCGGCAACATTCTGGTCGCGCCGGCGTCGCGGCCGCAGGTCGCCGACCAGTTCGCCGCCAACATCGTCTGGTTCGACGAGCACGCGCTGCTGCCCGGCCGCTCCTACATCCTGCGCACCGAAACCGACCAGGTGAGCGCCACCGTCACCGAGCTGAAGTACCGCGTCAACGTCAACGACTTCGCGCACGAGGCGGCGAAGTCGCTGGAGATGAACGAGGTCGGCATCTGCAATCTCTCGACGCGCTCGCCGATCGCCTTCGACAATTTCGCCGAGAACCGCACCACCGGCGCCTTCATCCTGATCGACCGCATCAGCAATGCCACGGTCGGCGCCGGCATGATCCTGCATTCGCTGCGCCGCGCCGAAAACATCCATTGGCAGTCGCTCGATGTCGGCAAGCGCGGTCGTTCCGATCTGAAGAACCAGCGCCCGGCCGTGTTCTGGTTCACCGGGCTTTCCGGCTCCGGCAAGTCGACCATCGCCAACCTGTTCGAGAAGAAGCTGTTCGCCTCCGGGCGCCACACCTATATCCTCGACGGCGACAATGTCCGCCACGGCCTCAACCGCGATCTCGGCTTCACCGACGCCGACCGTGTCGAGAACATCCGCCGCGTCGCCGAGGTCGCCCGCCTGATGGCCGATGCCGGCCTGATCGTCATCGTCTCCTTCATCTCGCCCTTCGCCGCCGAACGGCGCGTGGCGCGCGAACTGATGGCGGATGGCGAATTCGTCGAGGTGTTCGTCGACACGCCCTTCGAGGAATGCGCCCGGCGCGATCCGAAGGGTCTCTATGCGCGCGCGCTGAGTGGCGAGATCAAGAATTTCACCGGCGTCGATTCACCTTATGAAGCTCCGGAGAATCCTGAAATCCATCTCAAGACGCTCGGCAGATCGGCCGAGGAGATGGTAGAGGCCCTGGAACTCTGGCTGAACGAGCGTGACATTGTCGAAGACCAATACGACAACGGCGGCGGCATCTGACGACGAGGTAATGCTCGGCGTGTTCGAGCGCCTGGCGCTGGAAGCCGGGCGCGAGGTCATGCGCGTCTTTCACGAAGGCTGCGCCGTCGACCGCAAGTCCGACTCCTCGCCGGTGACGGAAGCCGACCGCGAGAGCGAGAAGATCATCCTCGCCGGCCTGCGCGCCGCTTATCCGGCCATCCCTTGCGTGGCCGAGGAAGAGGTGGCGGCCGGCATCGCGACGCCCGATCTCGACGGCGTCTTCTTTCTCATCGATCCGCTCGACGGCACCAAGGAATTCGTCAACCGCCGCACCGATTTCACCGTCAACATCGCGCTCATTCGTCACGGCGTGCCGGAAGTCGGCGTTGTCTTCGCGCCCTGCACCGGGCGTTTCTTCTCGGGCCGGCCGGGCAGGGCGGAAGCGATCGAGGTCGACGGCGATTTCAATATCACGGGCCGCCGGACCATCGCGGTGCGGGCAGGGGGGACGCCGCTCGCCGTCGTCGCCAGCCGCTCGCACAATACGCCGGAAACCGATGCCTTCATTCGCGACCTCGGCGCCGCCGAGATCGTCTCGGTCGGCTCGTCGCTGAAATTCTGCCTCGTCGCTGCCGCCGAGGCAGACGTCTATCCACGCTTCGGCCGCACCATGGAATGGGATACCGCGGCGGGCGATGCGGTATTGCGCGCAGCCGGCGGCATGACGCGCACGCTGGACGGCCATCCGCTCGCCTACGGCAAGCGCAACCAGGCCAGCGACGCCGATTTCGCGAATCCGCACTTTATTGCGAGCGGGAAGGCAGCCAAGGCAGTGTGAGCGGCCGCGATCGGGTCAGCCTGACCGCTGCTGGAGGCGCTGCCTGTCGATGATTTCGATCTTGCGGCGGGATCTGATCTCGATAATCCCGTCGCGTTTCAGCCTGGACAGCTCGCGCGAGACCGTCCCGATCGTCAATCCCAGGAAATCGGCGATCTCGGCCCGTGTAAGCGGCAGTTCGAAGGCCAGCGTCCGATCGTCTTGCGCGACCATGGGGTCGAGATGTCTGCCGATCTGGCCGAGGAAGCTTGCCAGCTTCTCCGAGGCAGTCTTGCGGCCGAGCGCGACCATCCATTCCCGCGCCTCGTCGACATCGCGCAGCGCTTGCTTGAGCAGCCGTCCCTCCAGCATCGGATTGCTGGCGACCATGCGCTCCAGGGCACGCTTCGATATGCGGCAAAGCTCGACATCCGAGGCGGCTTCGGCGGTGACCGCGCTTTCGTCGGCATAGAGCCTGCCGACGAAGTCCGGCGCGAACTGCAACCCGACGATCTGCCGGCGTCCATCGGCTAGCGTCTTGATCAGCTTGACCACGCCGCGCATGACATTGCTGTACGCCGTGATCGACGCGCCTTCGGAAAGCAGTTCTTCGCCGGCGCCGTGCCTGACGACTCTCGTATGCTTGGCGAAGGCGAGCAGCTCATCCGCGTTGAGCACGCCGCACATGCCGTTGTGACGCGCCTCGCAGCTTTGGCACAGTGCGGGAACGTTGGAATTGTGGACGTCCTGGCGGCCGGCGCTCATCTCATTTCGGCAGTGGTCATACTTTCTACAATGCCGCGAAAGCACAGACTTTCAAAGTGCAAACCGGGCAATAGGGCAGGCCAATTTGCGCTAGCGCAAAGACAGCTTCTGCCAGCGCGTATAAGGCGGGCCAACCACCGCCGTTCATGCACGCGAAAGGCAGACCTCGCATGACCAAGCTGACTGTCACCGAACGGCAGATTGGGCTTATCATCTGCCTTGTCGTGGCGGCGATCGGACTTGCCATGGCCGCCGCGGGTCGCGGCGAGCCTTTTGGCGTCCAGGGCTTCACCGTGCTCCTTCTCGCGCTGGCGTTGAGCGGCTTCATCATCGCCAGATGGGATGCGCCGCCGCCGGACCGGTCCCTGCTCGAGCACTACTATGACGATCCGACCAAGGTGGGCATTGTCCTCACCATGTTCTGGGCTGTCATCGCCATGTTCGTTGGCGTTTGGGTTGCGGCGCTTTTGGCCTGGCCGGAGCTGACCTTCGACGCTGCCTGGGCGAGCTTCGGCAGGTTGCGGCCGGTCCACACCAGCGGCGTCATCTTCGGCTTCGGCGGAAATGCCCTGATCGCCACCTCCTTCCACGTCCTGCAGAGAACGTCGCGCGCCCGGCTGCCCGACCAATTGAGCCCCTGGTTCGTGCTGATCGGCTACAATCTCTTCTGCATCGTTGCAGCCAGCGGCTATCTCCTGGGCATCACCCAGTCCAAGGAATATGCGGAGCCGGAATGGTATGCCGACCTCTGGCTGGTGATTGTCTGGATTGTCTATTTCCTGATCTTTGTCCGCACGCTGGCCCGCCGCAAGGAACCGCACATCTATGTAGCGAACTGGTACTACATGGCCTTCATCCTGGTCGTGGCGATCCTGCATATCGTCAACAACCTGGCTGTGCCGATCTCCTTCGGCAGCGCCAAGAGCTACTCGGCCTTCTCCGGCGTGCAGGATGCGATGACGCAATGGTGGTACGGCCACAACGCCGTCGCCTTCTTCCTCACCTCGGGCTTCCTCGGCATGATGTACTACTACCTGCCGAAGCGCGCCGGGCGGCCAATCTTCTCCTATCCGCTTTCGCTGATCAGCTTCTGGGGCATTACCTTCATGTATATGTGGGCAGGGTCGCACCACCTGCACTACACGGCGCTGCCGCAATGGGTGCAGACGCTCGGCATGACATTTTCGCTGGTCTTGCTGGTGCCGTCCTGGGCCTCAGCCGGCAACGCCTTGGCGACACTCAACGGCGCCTGGCACAAGGTGCGCGACGACGCGACGCTGCGCTTCATGATGGTCGCGGCGGTCTTCTACGGCCTGTCGACCTTCGAAGGGTCGTTCATGGCGATCCGCGCCGTCAACTCGCTCTCCCACTACACCGACTGGACAATCGGCCATGTCCACGGCGGCGCGCTGGGATGGGTGGCGATGATCACGTTCGGCTCGATCTACGCTTTGGTCCCGTGGATGTGGAAGCGGCCGGCGATCTATTCGCCGAAACTCGTCGAGGTGCACTTCTGGCTCGCACTCTCGGGCACCATTGTCTACGTCTTCTCGATGTGGAACTCGGGCATTATCCAGGGCCTGATGTGGCGCACCTACAACGAGAACGGAACGCTCGCCTATTCCTTCCTCGACACGGTCGAGGCGATGCATCCCTATTATGTCGCGCGCACCTTCGGCGGGCTGCTGTTCCTGCTCGGCGCGATCGTCGGAACCTACAATGTGCTGATGACCATCCGGCAGGCGCGCCTCGAGCGTGGCGTCGAGGCCGGTGGCGAGGTCGACCTGCCGCTCGGCAGGCCTGCCGCACAGCCTGGAGAATGACCCGTGGCTGACCTCCATCGCAAACTCGAACGCAGCGCCATCCGCTTCATGCTGGCCATCATCGCCGTCGCCTCGATCGGCGGCCTGGTCGAAATCGCGCCGCTTTTCACGATCGGCTCCACGGTCGAGGCGGCGCCCGACATGCGCGTCTACACGCCACTCGAGGTCGCCGGGCGCAACATCTACATGCGCGAAGGCTGCTACGCCTGTCATTCCCAGATGATCCGGTCGTTGCGCGACGAGGTCGAGCGTTACGGACCTTACTCGCTGGCGGTCGAATCCAAATATGATCACCCGATGCTCTGGGGGTCGAAGCGCACCGGGCCCGATCTAGCCCGCATCGGCGAGAAATACTCGGATGCATGGCAGGTGGCGCATCTCAACAACCCGCGCGATGTCGTTCCGCAATCGATAATGCCGGCCTATCGCTGGTTGCTGCGCACGCCTTTGAAGACCGACGATCTCGGCAGGCACCTGGCCGCCTTGCGGACCGTCGGCGTGCCCTACACGGACGAGATGGTCGCCAACGCGCCGATCGATGCCTATGGCCAGTCCGCGCCGGATGACGACAAGGCGCGTGGCGTCACCGAGCGCTACGGCAAGGCGACCCATGTAAGGGCTTTCGACGGCAATCCCGGCGAGTTGACGGAGATGGACGCGCTAGTCGCGTATCTGCAGATCCTCGGCGGATTGACCGATGCGGCCAGGAAGACCGACCAGACGGCGCTGGGGGAATGAGCATGCATGACGCGGTGGTCGCAATCTCCAAAAGCTGGGGCCTTTTCTATCTCCTCGCTCTGTCCGCCGGGGTGGTGATTTATGCCTACTGGCCGTCCAATCGAGCCGGGTTCGATCGCGCCAAAAGCAGCATTCTGGACAAGGACGACAAGCCGTGGATGTAGGACGACGCGACCCTGTCACCGGCCGCACCACGACCGGTCATGAATGGAACGGCATTGAGGAACTGAACACGCCGGTTCCCAAGGTGGTGCTGTTCTTTCTCGCCATCGGAGCGCTGTTCTGCCTTGGCTACTGGCTGCTGATGCCTGCCTGGCCGCTTGGTTCGACCTACACGAAGGGCCTGCTCGGCAACGACCAGCGTCGCATCGTCGATCAGGAGGTGGCAACCGCGAAGGCTCAGCGCGCCGCTTGGCTGGACAAGATCCAGGCCTTGGATTTCGCCGCGATCAAATCCGATCCGGTGCTGATGCAGGACGTGACGAAGGCCGGTCACGTGCTGTTTTCGGACAATTGCGCGGCTTGCCACGGCATCAAGGCAACCGGGGGGCCCGGCTTCCCGGATCTGACGGCAAAGTCTTGGCTTTGGGGCGGGGAACCCGAGAAGATCGCCGAGACGATCGGCATCGGCATCAATTCGACCAATGACGATACCCGCGTTTCGCAGATGCTGGCATTCGGCCGCGACGGCATACTCGATCGTCAGAAGATCACCGACGTCGTCGCCTATGTCCGCTCCCTGTCGATGCCGGACGCAGGGTCGGCCGAAAGCATCGAGGCCGGCCGAGAGGTTTTCGCCGGCAACTGCGTGGCGTGTCATGGCAAGGACGCCAAGGGCATGCATGAGCAGGGTGCGCCCGACCTCACCGACAGCCATTGGATCTACGGCGGCACGCTCCAGGATGTGTATTCGACGGTCTATTCCGGCCGCCAGGGGCACATGCCGAACTGGAACGCGCGGCTGACGCCGGCGGAGATCAAGCTGCTCGCGCTCTATGTCGGTCAGCTTGGGCAGGCCAAATGAGAACGGCGGCCATGATTGCCGGTCTATCGGCGCGAAGGCGGGCAAATACACGGCTCAAATGGTTTGCGGTCGTGGCGGTGCTGTTGGCCGTCTTCATCGGCGCCAATGTTCATCTTGTCTACGTCGCCGTCCAATCGCAGCCGGAATGCGTGCTCGATCCCGCCTTAGACACGGCGTCCCTCCTTCGTCCGGCCAGGCCGGCGTGTTGAGAGAGAAGACCATGACCGAAGCCCCAGACGCCTCGCGGCCCTACATCGAGCGCAACCGGCGCAACCTGCCGGCCGGCACCGCTGTCGGTTGGCTCAAAGCCGGCTGGCGGGATTTCATGGTCAGCCCCGGCCCGAGCCTCGTCTATGGCGCGGCGGTTTTCATTGTTTCGCTGGCGATCGTCTGGACACTCTTCGCGCTTGGCCTGGACTATATCCTGTTTCCCGCGCTCGCCGGCTTCATGGTCGTCGGGCCGCTGATCGCCATCGGCCTCTATGAAAAGAGCTGGGCGATCGCGGCAGGGCAGCCAGTCTCGCTTTCGCGCATGATCTTCGTCCGGCCGAAATCCGGCGCGCAGGTCTGGTTCACCGGGGCGATCCTGTGCCTGCTTATGCTGGTGTGGATGCGGGCGGCGGTCTTGATCTACGCGCTGTTCTTCGGCCTGCTGCCGTTCCCGGGTCTCGATCACATCACGTCGATGTTGTTCACGACGCCTACTGGATGGGCGATGCTCCTGGTTGGATCCGTGGCCGGCGGCGTCTTCGCCGCTTTCGCCTTTGCCATAAGCACCTTCTCCGTTCCGATGCTTTTCGACGAGGAGACGGATGCCTTCACGGCCATGGGCACCAGCATTTCACTGGTCTGGAACAACATACCCGTGATGATCGCCTGGGGCTCGATCGTGCTTGCGCTTTTCCTGTTGAGCGTCGCCACCGGCCTGCTTGGCCTGGTTGTCGTGTTTCCCGTGCTCGGTCACGGCACGTGGCACGCCTACAAGGCAATGAGATGAGTTGCTGCGCGCCCGGAGCGGAAGCCGCGGCCGAGCTCGGCGGCCCTCCGTCGCGCGATGAAATCCTGCTCGCCAGTCACGACCTTGCGGATGGCCTGCGCCAGACCGATCTGTCGGTGCCCGGCGTCCACTGCGCTGGCTGCATCGCCGCGATCGAGGGGGCGTTCCGCCGCGTCCCGGGTGTCGAGCAGGCGCGCGTCAACCTGTCCGCCAGGCGGCTGTCGGTGAAATGGCGGGGCGAGATGCCGCCCCCCATTTTCGAGACGGTGATGACGGCAGGCTACGCGGCGCATCTGTTCGACAACGAGGACGCGGCCGTCGACCCCGAGCTTTCGCGGCTGCTGCGGGCAACCGCCGTCGCCGGCTTTGCCTCGATGAACATCATGCTGTTGTCGGTATCGGTCTGGTCGGGCGCGGAGCCACAGACCCGCCAGGCCTTTCACTGGATTTCGGCGGTGCTGGCCTTTCCGGCGCTGATCTATTCCGGACGCGTGTTTTTCGCGGCGGCGTGGTCGGCCCTGCGGCAGGGCAGGACCAACATGGAGGTGCCGATCTCCGTCGGCGTCATCCTGGCGTTCGCGCTCAGCCTTTACGACACCGCCGCCGGCGGCGCCTATGCCTATTTCGATGCGGCGATATCGCTTCTCTTCTTCCTGCTCATCGGCCGCAGCCTCGACCATGTCATGCGCGAGAAGGCGCGCAGCGCCGTGCGCGGCCTGATCCGGCTCACGCCGCGTGGCGCGACTGTGGAACGCGAGGACGGTACGCGCGACTATCTGCCTGCCGGACAGATCAAGGAGGGCATGCTGCTGGCGGTGGCGCCCGGCGAACGCCTCCTGGTCGACGGCATCGTCCACGGCGGCCGGTCCGATGTCGATTGCTCGCTGGTCAGCGGCGAGAGCGCCGCTCAATCGGTCGGGCCCGGATCGTCCTTGCGCGCCGGGACGCTCAACCTCAGCGGCGCGCTGACGCTGACGGCCACCTCCGATGCCGGCAATTCCTCGCTCGCCGAAATGGTGGCGCTGATGGAAGCGGCCGATGGCGGCCGCTCGCGCTACAGGCGCATCGCCGATCGCGCCGCGCGTCTCTATTCGCCGGTAGTTCACCTGACCGCGCTTTTCACCTTTCTCGGCTGGATGGTCGCGACCGGCGACTGGCATGGCGCCATAAGTGTCGCCATCGCGGTGTTGATCATCACTTGCCCCTGCGCGCTTGGGCTTGCGGTGCCGATCGTGCACACGGTGGCGGCCAGGCGGCTGTTCGAGGCCGGTATCATGGTCAAGGACGGCTCGGCCCTGGAGCGGCTGGCGGAGATCGACACGGTTCTCTTCGACAAGACGGGAACGCTGACGACGGGGCGGCTGAGCTTGGCCAATGCCTCGCAGATCGAGCCATCCGCACTGGCGATCGCCGGAGCGATCGCGGCTCGCTCCAATCATCCCGTGTCGCGGGCTCTGGCGGCCTTCGACGACGGTTTGCAAACGATGCCGGTCGCAATTGCCGAGCATCCGGGACTGGGGGTCGAGTGCCGGATCGGGCGGCACCTATACCGGCTCGGCCGTGCCGAATGGGCGGTATCCGGCGCCACGGCCGCAACCATGCTCTCACGCGACGGCCATCCGCTCGCTTCACTCCTTTTTGAGGACAGCCTGCGGCAGGATGCGGCGCGCTCGATCGAGGCTCTGAAGCGCGATGGATTTGCGGTGGCCATCTTATCGGGCGACCAGGAGCGGACGGTCTTGCGCGTCGGTGGGCAACTCGGCATAGGCGACGTGTCGGCACGACTGCTGCCCGCGGAGAAGGTTGCCCGCATCGCCGCGCTTGCCGCCACGGGCCGCAAGGTGATGATGGTCGGCGATGGTCTCAACGATGCGCCGGCGTTGAGTGCCGCGCATGTGTCGATGGCGCCGTCCAGCGCCGGCGATATCGGCCGCAGTGCCGCCGACCTTGTCTTTCTCCGGCCGAGCCTGCTGGCCATTCCCGATGCGATCGGTATCGCCCGGCAGGCGGCGCGGCTGGTGCATCAGAATTTCGTCCTCGCGATCGGCTACAACGCCATCGCCATTCCGTTTGCGATCGCCGGGCAGGTCACGCCGCTGCTTGCCGCACTGGCCATGTCGGCGTCGTCGATCTTGGTCGTCGCGAACGCCTTGCGGCTTCGCGGCATCGCCGGCCGCGATGTGGCCAGCGGCTGGGTTGCCGACCAGATGCCAAAACCACTGCCGCCCGTGGTGGGGCGCGCATGAGCAGTCTCGTCTATCTCATTCCGCTGGCGCTCCTGCTTGGCGGGGCGGCGTTGGGCGCGTTCTTGTGGTCGCTGAAAAGCGGTCAGTACGACGACATGCAAGGTGCGGCCGAACGCATCCTGCTCGACGACGAATAGTCGAGCCGGACAGGCAGCAGAGGGGCCTACGCCGCCGCGACGTGCGCCGAGTTCGAGCCGATATAGTTGCGGATCGTCTCGATGATGCGATCCTGGTCGGCTTCGCTGAGATAGGGGTGCATCGGCAGGCAGAGGATCCGCTTCGGCAGTTCTTCCGAAACGGCGAGGCCGGTCGGCGTGCGCGGATAGTCGCGATAGGCAAGCTGCACGTGCAGCGGCTTGACGTAGTAGATGACGGACGGGATGCCCTTCTCCGTCAGATGCGCCTTCAGCCCGTCGCGCTTCGGCGTTTCGATGGCGTATTGCGCCCAGGCCGAGCGGCCGTGGCCCAGATTGCGCGAGGCCTTGAGGATATCGCCGAGACCCGAGGCATAGCGATCGGCGACCGCCTGCCGGGCAACCATCTCGTCCTCGAGGATGGCGAGCTTCTCGATCAGGATCGCCGCCTGCAGCGTGTCGAGACGCGAATTGATGCCGACGCGGATGTTGTCGTACTGGGTCTCGCCCTTGCCGTGGAAGGCGAAGGAGCGCAGCTTGTCGGCCATCGCGTCGTCATTGGTGAACATCGCGCCACCGTCGCCGTAACAGCCGAGCGGCTTTGCCGGATAGAAGCTGGTCGAGCCGACATGGCCGAAGGAACCGCAGAACTTGCCGTCGGCCGAGCCGCCGATCGACTGGGCGGCGTCCTCGATCACCAGCAGGTCCTCGCGCTTGGCGATCGCCATGATCGCCTCGTAGTCGGCGGCGAGCCCGAACAGGTCGACCGGGATGATCGCCTTCGGCTTCAGCCTGCCTTCCTTCTTGATCAACTGGATCGCCGCCTCGAGGCTGGCGATGTCGATGTTGTAGGTGTCGGGATCGACATCGACGAACACCGGTTCGGCCTTGGCGAGCGCCACCACTTCGGCCGTCGCTGCGAAGGTGAAGCTCGGCACGAACACCGCGTCGCCCGGGCCGATGCCGGCCGCGAACAGCGGCAGCAGCAAGGCGTCGGTGCCGTTGGCGCAGGCCACGACATGCTTGGTGCCGACATAGGCCGCGAGCTTGTTCTCGAATTCGGTGACCTGAGGCCCGAGGACATAGCGGCCTTCGTCGACAACGCGGTCGATCGCGGCTTTGAGCCGGTCGCGGATACGTTCGCGCTGCGCGCCGAGATCGATGAACTGCATGTCTGCCTCAACAAGGGGTTGGTGCGTGTCGCCATGGCAAGCGGCGGGGGCATGACACGCACGGAAACAACAACTTAACGGGCCGCTGGTACCAGACTTGGACAATCCGAGAAAGCCGGCCACGGGCATGGCGACCGGTCCGGTTGTCGCAGCCTGTTACTTGACGATCACTCCTGCTTTTCCGCAAGGTGCCGGAATTCCGGCCTTTGCAAGGCGCAATCAGTGCCTTTTCTCGCGCTTTTTCAGCCGACGGAAACATAAAGTGATCAGCCGGCTGAGCGGCTTCGCCGCCGGATGGACGGCCGATCAGGCGATTTCGTGGCGCCAGGGCGGATTGGCGCCGGCGCGCGACACCGTCACCGCCGCCGCCTTGGCGCCGAGCGCCAGCGCCTGGCGGATCGCGTCTTCCGACAGGTCGCCGATCGCCGCCTTGGTGAGCAGGCCCTGTTCGTGCAGCGAGGCGAGGATGCCGGCGTTGAAGGTGTCGCCGGCGCCGACCGTGTCGACCACCGTCACCTTCTGCGGCATCACCGTGACCTTGTGGCTCTTGCTGTAGCCGACCGCGCCCTCGCTGCCATGGGTGACGACGATCAGCTTCGGTCCGCGATCCAGCCAGTTGCGGATGACGTCCTCGTGCGAGCCGGCTTCGTCGAACCAGTTGAGGTCCTCGTCCGACAGTTTCACGATGTCGGCCATCGCCATCATCTCGCGGATGCGCCGCAGGTGCTTTGCCTTGTCGGGGATGAAGTTCGGCCGGATGTTGGGGTCGAGCATCATGACGCGGCTGTTGTGCTCGCGCCGCATGAACTCCTCATAGGCCGATCCGGCAGGCTCGGAGATCAGGCTGATGGCGCCGAACAGCATCGCCTCGATCTCGGCGCCGAGGCTCGGCAGATCCTCGATGGTGAGCATGCGCCCGGCGGTGTTCTCGTCGTAGAAAGTGTAGGTCGCCTGACCGTTGGTGAGCCGCACGAAGGCGAGCGTCGTCGGCCTTGGCGAGGTGTGGGCATAGGTGGAACTGACCTTGCTTGCGCCGAGCGCTTCGCGGAACTGGCCGCCGAACAGGTCCGACGACAGGCCGGAAAAGAAGCCGGCCGGCGCGCCGAGCCGCCCGAGCGCGATCGCCGTGTTGAAAACCGCGCCGCCGACATAGGGCGCGAAGGCCGGTTCGCCCTCGGTCGTCGTGCGCGGCAGCATGTCGATCAGGGCTTCGCCGCAGCAGAGGATCATGATGTCTGGCTTTCCGGCGGATAGATCACGCCCTTGCGGATGATGATGTTGGCATAGAGCCGGGGTTCGCTGGTGGCGACGATCGCATGCGCGGCCTTGACCCGTGCATAGAAATCGGCGCCGGCCAGCGCAACCACCTTGTGGCCGGGCGCGCGCCTGGCGCATACCGCTTCCATCTCATGGTGGACCGGATCGGCGAGCGCCGGATCGCCCTTGACCGAGGCGCGAAACAGCGCCTCCGGCACTGCGTCGTCCACCGGCAGCACGCTCAATATCGCGTCGAGCACGGGAACCATGTGATGGCCGTCGGCGCGGATCAGCCGATGCGCCTGCTGCTCGGCCGGGTAGTTGCCGTCGACAAGCGCGATCTCGTCGCCATGGCCCATGGCGCGCAGCGTTGCCAGAAGCTCCGGGCCGAGCAGCGAGGGGATGCCGATCAGCATGCTCAGGCGCTCCTGGAAATCGTGGTCGAGCCGATCAGGAAGCGCTCCGACAGCGGCAGGCTGGCGCCGCCAAGTGCCCGCGCGTGGATGCCGACGGTTCCTTCGCGCACCGCCGGCAACTTCAGGCCTTCGCCGTCGATCGTGCCGATGGCCACTCTCACCGCGTCGACGAGACGGCCGCGCACCGAGAGCGGCATCCAGCCGTCGATCACCGCCGCCTCGAAATCGATGACCGAGGAGGCCGCGACGATGGCGTAGGCGAGGGCCTGCGCGGCGCCGGCGATCCATAGGTCGAGCTCGGGGCCGATCTCGCCCCAGTCCTCGGGCGACGTCCACAGATGCGAGGCCTCGACGCCGCGCGCGTTGAGCGCCTTCTCCAGCATGGCGATCGATGCCACGTCGATGAGCTGCGTCGGCTTGCCGTCCGGCCCCGGCACCGGCATCGAGCCGAGCGCGCCGGCATTGCCGGTCGGTCCGCCGAACAGCCGGCCGTTGAGCACGATGCCGCCGCCGGCGAAGGCGCCGATGTAGAAATAGACGAAGTCGCGCGCCCCGCCCGCCTGGCCGAAGACGAGCTCGGCGCCGCAGGCCGAGGTGGCGTCGTTCTGCAGGTAGACAGGGAAATCGCACTGCGCCTGGATGTCGGAGCGGATGTCGCGATGGCGCCACTCGTCCATGATCTCGCGCGGCGCGCCGGCGGTGTCGGCCCAGTTCCACAATTCGAACGGCATGGCGATGCCGAGCCCGGCAATGCGCTTGTCCTGCGCCTGGGTAAGTTCGCCACGCATCCTGGTCATGCCGGAAAGCGCGAATTCCACCGTCTCGCGCGGCGCCGGATAGCGGTAGGAGTGCTGCAGCATCGAGCGCACATTGCCGAGGAAGTCGATCAGCACCAGCTCGGCGCTGCGGCGGCCGATCTTGAGGCCGATGAAGAAAGCGCCTTCGGGGTTGAGCGCCATGGGAATGGAGGGCTGGCCGATCCTTCCACGCAGCGGCGCCTGGCGCACCAGCAGCCGGTCGTCCTCCAGCTCGCGCATGATCACCGAAACGGTCTGCGCCGAGAGTCCGGTCATGCGCGCTATGTCGGATTTGGCGAGGCTGCCATGCTGGCGCACCAGGGACAGCACAAGCCGCTCATTGTGGTCGCGCATGCCGCTCTGGTTGGTGCCGCGGTGCAGGCGGCTCTCTGCCGCCTCGGGCGAACCGTGCCTCGCAATGCCGGTCTCCACCCTGTTTCCTCCGTCGTTTCCCCTCAATGCTTTTCGTGCAGAATGAGTGAACGACGCAAGGCTGTCAATAATAAATAAGAGTGATTTAATTATTGACAGCCGTCTCGGAGTGGTGTCTTTTGAGGGGGCGTCCACGCTGGGAGAAATGGTTGGATGCGCTTGAGACGTCGGGTGGCCCGGCGTCCGCAATGGTTCCACTGGGAGGAAAATCGTGACCAAGAAAGCACTGCTGAAGTCCACCGTGTTCGCGGCCGCCGCGTTGGGCCTGATGGCGTTCGCCTCGACGGCATCGGCCGCCGGCGTCGGCGCCTGCCTGATCACCAAGACTGACACCAATCCCTTCTTCGTCAAGATGAAGGAAGGCGCGACCGCCAAGGCCAAGGAACTTGGCGTCGACCTCAAGACCTATGCCGGCAAGATCGACGGCGACAGCGAGAGCCAGGTTGCGGCGATCGAAAGCTGCATCGCCGACGGTGCCAAGGGTATTCTGATCACCGCGTCCGACACCAAGGGCATCGTGCCGACGGTGAAGAAGGCGCGTGACGCCGGCCTGCTGGTGATCGCGCTCGACACCCCGCTCGATCCGATCGATGCGGCCGACGCGACCTTCGCCACGGACAACCTCGAAGCCGGCAAGCTGATCGGCGCCTGGGCCGCTGCGACGCTTGGCGACAAGGCCAAGGACGCCAAGATCGGCTTCCTCGACCTGACCCCGTCGCAGCCGACCGTGGACGTGCTGCGCGACCAGGGCTTCATGATGGGCTACGGCATCGACGTGAAGGACCCCAACAAGATCGGCGATGAGGACGATCCGCGCATCGTTGGCCATGACGTGACCAACGGCAACGAAGAGGGTGGCCGCAAGGCGATGGAGAACCTCCTGCAGAAGGACAACACCATCAACGTCATCCACACCATCAACGAGCCGGCCGCCGTCGGCGCCTACCAGGCGCTCAAGGCAGTTGGCCTCGAGAAGCAGGTGCTGATCGTCTCGGTCGACGGCGGCTGCCCCGGCGTCAAGTCGGTCACCGAAGGCGTCATCGGCGCCACCTCGCAGCAATATCCGCTGCAGATGGCCGCGCTCGGCATCGAGGCGATCGCCGCGTTCGCCAAGGACGGCACCAAGCCGAAGCCGACCGAAGGCAAGAACTTCTTCGATACGGGCGTCAACCTCGTCACCGACAAGCCGGCCAACGGCGTCAAGTCGATCGACACCAAGGAAGGCCTCGCCAAGTGCTGGGGCTGATGCTGGGCTGACCGGCACATAAACCTTGCGGCTGGGGGCTTGATCCCCGGCCGCATCGGGTGGACGATGCGCTTTCGTTGGCGCTGACAATCCAGGCGACAGACCGGAATGCGTGAACGGGACGGGGAGCCGTGAGAAGCTCCGCGCAGACGGGAGGAGATATGTCTCAGATTCAGGAATTCGAGAAGGTTCTCTCGAGCAGCGACACCAGCGTCGCCGCCTTCGATGAGCACGGCAAGTCGTTCGTCAAGCGCGCCCAGCATTTCCTGCACTCCACGCCGGCCGCTGTGCCGCTGATCGTGCTGGTCTTGTCGATCATCATCTTCGGTATCGCCATCGGCGGACGGTTCTTTTCGTCCTACACGCTGACGCTGATCCTGCAGCAGATCGCCATCGTCGGTATTCTGGGCGCCGCCCAGACGCTGGTCATCCTGACCGCCGGCATCGACCTGTCGATCGGCGTGATCATGGTGATTTCGGCCGTCATCATGGGCAACTGCGCCATCACCTACGGTATGCCGACCATCCTCGCCGTTATCGTCGGCCTTGCCGCCGGCGCCGCCTGCGGGCTTCTCAACGGCCTTTTGGTCGCCTACATGAAGCTGCCGCCGTTCATCGTCACGCTCGGCACCTGGAACATCGTCATGGCCACGAATTTCATCTATTCGGCCAATGAGACGATCCGCGATGCCGATGTCGATGCGCAGGCGCCGCTGCTGCACCTGTTCGCGATGAGCTTCAGGGTCGGCTCCGCCGTGCTGACAGCCGGCGTCATTGCCACGGTCGTGCTGGTGGGAGTGCTTTGGTACGTGCTCAACCACACCGCCTGGGGCCGCCATGTCTATGCCGTCGGCGACGATCAGGAGGCTGCGAAACTGTCGGGCATCCAGACCAAGAAGGTGCTGATTACGGTCTACGCCCTTGCCGGGCTGATCGCCGCTTTCGCGGCCTGGGTCTCGATCGGCCGCAACGGCTCGATCTCACCGTCGGCCGCCGTCACCGACTACAATCTGCAAGCCATCACCGCGACGGTGATCGGCGGCATCTCGCTCTTCGGCGGCCGCGGCTCGATCCTCGGTACGCTGTTCGGGGCCATGATCGTCGGCGTCGTCTCGATGGGTCTCAACATGATGGGCGCCGATCCGCAATGGAAAGTGCTGCTCACCGGCGGGCTGATCATCGGCGCCGTGGCGGTCGATCAATGGATCAGAAAGGTTTCGGCATAATCATGACCCAGGAACCCATCCTCACCGCGCGCGGTCTCACCAAGCGCTATGGTCGTGTCACCGCCCTCGACAATGCCGATTTCGACCTCTATCCGGGCGAAATCCTGGCGGTGATCGGCGACAACGGCGCCGGCAAATCATCGCTCATCAAGGCGATTTCCGGCGCGGCCGTGCCCGACGAAGGGGAAATCAAGCTTGAAGGCAAAGCCGTTGCCTTCAAGTCGCCGATGGAGGCTCGAGAAGCCGGCATCGAGACTGTCTACCAGAACCTCGCTTTGTCGCCGGCGCTGTCGATCGCCGACAACATGTTCCTCGGCCGCGAGATCCGCAAACCTGGCCCGCTCGGCAGCTGGCTGCGCATGCTCGACCGTCCGGCGATGGAAAAGCGCGCCCGCGACAAGCTCACCGAGCTAGGCCTGATGACCATCCAGAACATCAGCCAGGCGGTCGAAACGCTCTCGGGCGGCCAGCGCCAGGGCGTCGCGGTGGCGCGCGCCGCAGCCTTCGGCTCGAAAGTGGTGATCATGGACGAGCCGACCGCCGCCCTCGGCGTCAAGGAAAGCCGCCGCGTGCTGGAACTGATCCTCGACGTCAAGAAGCGCGGCCTGCCGATCGTGCTCATCTCGCACAACATGCCGCATGTGTTCGAGGTCGCCGACCGCATCCACATCCACCGGCTCGGACGGCGCCTGTGCGTCGTCGATCCGAAGCAGATTTCCATGTCGGATGCCGTCGCCCTGATGACCGGCGCCAAGAAGCCGCCGGAGGACGCGCTGGCCGCCTGATTCGCCGCGACGGGTAATTTGCCGCAGATGAATCGGTTGCCTGTCGACCTAAATCGATTGAATATATGCTGCAATGCACTGGGGTAGGGTGGGAGGAACCGTGAAAGCCGGTATGATCATGGCAACCGCACGAGAGGCGACATGACAAGCGCGATGACGACCGAAGCTCCCATCCTGGAAATCCCCGACCCCAAGACGCTCGCCGACGAGGTCTTGCTGGCCCTCAAATACAGGGTCGGCAAGGGCACCAACGTCGCCACCCAGTACGACTGGCTCACCGCATCGATCAAGGTCGTGCGCGACCGCGTCGTCGATCAGTGGATGCAGGCCACGCAGGAGGCCTACGCCCAGCAGGAAAAGCGCGTCTACTACCTGTCGCTGGAATTCCTCATCGGCCGCCTGATGCGCGACGCATTCTCCAATCTCGGCCTGATGGACAACATGCGCGAGGCGTTGCGCTCGCTCGGCGTCGACCTCGACCTGATCGCCGGGCTCGAACCCGATGCCGCGCTCGGCAATGGCGGCCTCGGCCGGCTCGCTGCCTGCTTCATGGAAAGCATGGCCACCGTCGGCATTCCGGCGCATGGCTACGGCATCCGCTACGCCAACGGCATGTTCCGCCAGGAGATCCATGACGGCTGGCAGGTGGAGCTGCCGGAAACCTGGCTCGATCACGGCAATCCCTGGGAGTTCGAGCGCCGCGAGCGCTCGTTCGAGGTCGGCTTCGGCGGCTCGGTGGAATCGATCACCTCCAAGGACGGCAGGCTCGAGCGCCACGTCTGGAAGCCGACCGAGCATGTGCTGGCCGTCGCCTACGACACGCCGGTCGCCGGCTGGCGGGCCAACCGCGTCAACACGCTGCGGCTGTGGTCCGGCATGCCGATCGATCCGATCCTGCTCGACAAGTTCAACGCCGGCGACCACATCGGCGCGCTGGCCGAAAGCAACAAGGCCGACGCCCTGTCGCGCGTGCTCTATCCCGCCGATTCCCACATGGCCGGGCAGGAGCTCAGGCTGCGCCAGGAGTATTTCTTCTCCACCGCCTCGCTGCAGGACATCGTGCAGCGCCATCTCAGCCAATATGGCGACCTGCAGTCGCTGCCCGACAAGGCGGCGATCCATCTCAACGACACCCATCCGGCGATCGCCGTGCCCGAACTGATGCGGCTCCTGATGGACGTCCACGGCATGGATTTCGACCAGGCCTGGGACATCACCAAACGCACCTTCGGCTACACCAACCACACGCTGCTGCCGGAGGCGCTGGAAAGCTGGCCGGTGCCGCTGTTCGAGCGGCTGCTGCCGCGCCACATGCAGATCGTCTACGCCATCAATGCCGAGGTGCTTCTGGAGGCGCGCGCCACCAACAAGTTCTCGGGCGAGCAGATCAGCCGCATCTCGCTGATCCAGGAGAATGGCGACCGCCGCGTGCGCATGGGCAATCTGGCCTTCGTCGGCTCCCATTCGATCAACGGCGTCTCGGCGCTGCACACCGAGCTGATGAAGGAGACGGTGTTCGCCGACCTCCACAAGCTCTATCCCGACCGCATCAACAACAAGACCAACGGCATCACGCCGCGGCGCTGGCTGATCCAGTGCAATCCCGGCCTCACCGCGCTTGCCCGCGAGGCGATCGGCGACCGCTTCCTCGACGATATCGACGCCATCAAGGGGCTCGACGCCTTTGCCGGCGACGCCACCTTCCGCGAGAAGTTCGCGGCGGTGAAGCGGGCGAACAAGTCGAGGCTCGCCAACCTGGTCGCCGACCGGCTCGGCATCAAGCTCGACCCCTCGGCGCTGTTCGACATTCAGGTCAAGCGCATCCACGAATACAAGCGCCAGCTGCTCAACATCCTGGAAGCCGTCGCCCTCTACGACCAGATCCGCTCGCATCCCGAACGCGACTGGATGCCGCGCGTAAAATTCTTCGGCGGCAAGGCGGCGCCGAGCTACCACAACGCCAAGCTGATCATCAAACTCGCCAACGACGTCGCCAGGGTCATCAACCGCGATCCGGCGGTGCGCGGCCTGCTCAAGGTCGTGTTCGTGCCGAACTACAATGTCAGCCTGGCCGAAGTGCTGATGCCGGCCGCGGACCTTTCCGAGCAGATCTCGACCGCGGGCATGGAAGCCTCCGGCACCGGCAACATGAAGTTCGCGCTGAACGGCGCGCTGACCATCGGCACGCTGGACGGCGCCAATGTCGAGATCAAGGAATGCGTCGGCGACGACAACATCTTCATCTTCGGCCTGACCACCGCCGAGGTCGCCGAGCGGCGCAACAACGGCTACAATCCGCGCGCGGTGATCGAAGGCTCGCCGGAACTTTCGCAGGCGCTCGCTGCCATCTCCTCGGGCGTCTTCTCGCCTGACGATCCGCAGCGCTACCGCGCATTGATCGACGGCCTCTACAACAGCGACTGGTTCATGGTGGCGGCCGACTTCGACACTTACGCGGCCACCCAGCGCGAGGTCGATACCGTCTGGCGCAACAGCCCCGACTGGTACGCGCGCGCCATCCGCAACGTCGCCCGCGTCGGCTGGTTCTCTTCCGATCGCACGATCCGCCAATATGCGAAAGAAATCTGGAACGTGCCCGTCTGATATGATTGCATGAGGTCACGAACAACGTGGCCCCTAGTGGAGTGAGTTTGACACTTGCGACCGATCCAGGACCAGTCGGCGATGCAGATGTCGAAGTCAAACCTCCGCTAGTATTTGAGTACGAGTGCCCAGGGAGGGCGACCGCCTGATGAGGAAGCCGCGCGCGACCGCTGCGACGAGCGGGCCGGACGGACTGGCGCCAGCCGGCGATGTCGCGGCGATTGTCGCCGGCACGCATGGCGATCCCTTCGCGGTTCTCGGCGTGCATGAGGCCGGCAAGGGTTTTGTTGCCCGCTGCTTTGTCCCGAACGCCGAGCTCGTCACCGCCTACACGCTGAGCGGCAAGGCGGCAGGCGAGCTGTCGCGACGCGACGATTCGGGTTTCTTCGAGGGCAAGCTCACGCTCAGGAAGCGTCAGCCGCTGCGCTATCACGCCAGGAATGCCGGCGGCGACTGGTGGCTGACCGATCCCTATTCCTTCGGTCCGGTGCTCGGCCCGTTGGACGACTACTATATTGCCGAGGGCTCGCATCTGAGGCTCTTCGACAAGCTCGGCGCCCATGTCATCGACCATGAGGGCGCCACCGGCGTGCATTTCGCCGTCTGGGCGCCCAATGCGCGGCGCGTCTCGGTGGTCGGCGCGTTCAACGAATGGGACGGGCGCCGGCACACCATGCGCGACCGCCGCGACACCGGCATCTGGGAACTGTTCATCCCCGATATCGGCGCGGGCCAGCCCTACAAGTTCGAGATCATCGCCCCCGACGGCGTGAGGCTGCCGCTGAAGGCCGACCCGTTCGCCTTCGAGTCGGAACTGCGCCCGGCCACCGCGTCGGTGACGGCGCCGCCGATGGCGCATGAGTGGGGCGACGAGGCGCACCGCACGTTCTGGCGCAGTGCCGACCCCAGGCGCGAGGCGATCTCGATCTACGAGGTCCACGCCGGCTCCTGGCAGCTTCGCGACGACGGCACGTTCCTGAGCTGGGACGAACTCGCCGCGCGGCTGATCCCCTACGTCGCCGACACCGGCTTCACCCATATCGAATTCCTGCCGATCTCCGAGCACCCCTACGACCCGTCGTGGGGCTACCAGACCACCGGCCTCTACGCGCCGACCGCCCGTTTCGGCGACCCCGACGGCTTTGCCCGTTTCGTCGACGGCGCGCATCGTGCCGGCATCGGCGTTATCCTCGACTGGGTGCCGGCGCATTTTCCCGTCGATGCGCATGGCCTCGCCCGCTTCGACGGCACTGCGCTCTACGAGCACGAGGATCCGCGCCAGGGCTTCCACCCCGACTGGAACACCGCGATCTACAATTTCGGCCGCCGCGAGGTGGTGTCGTTCCTGGTCAACAACGCGCTGTTCTGGGCCGAGAAATACCATGTCGACGGTTTGCGGGTCGACGCGGTGGCCTCGATGCTCTACCTCGACTATTCGCGCAAGGCCGGCGAATGGATCCCCAACGAGAAGGGCGGACGCGAAAACCTCGAGGCAGTCGCCTTCCTGCAGAAGATGAACAAGGAGGTCTACGGCCACCATCCCGGCGTGGTGACGATCGCCGAGGAATCGACCTCATGGCCGAAAGTGTCGCGGCCGGTGCATGAGGGCGGGCTGGGCTTCGGCTTCAAGTGGAACATGGGCTTCATGCACGACACGCTGGAGTATTTCTCCAAGGAGCCGATCTACCGCAAGCATCACCACAACGACATCACCTTCGGACTTGTCTACGCCTTCTCCGAGAACTTCGTGCTGCCGCTCTCCCATGACGAGGTCGTGCACGGCAAGGGCACGCTGCTGGGCAAGATGGCCGGCGACGACTGGCAGAAATTCGCGACCTTGCGCGCCTATTACGCCTTCATGTGGGGTTACCCCGGCAAGAAGCTCCTGTTCATGGGCCAGGAATTCGCCCAGCGGCGCGAATGGAGCGAGGCGCGGGCCCTAGACTGGGACTTGCTTGACCACGCTCCGCATCGCGGTATCTGGCAGACAGTGCGCGACCTCAATTATCTCTACCGCTCGCGTCCGGCGCTGCATGCGCGCGACTGTGAACCGGAGGGCTTTTCCTGGCTGATCGTCGACGACAGCGAGAATTCGGTGTTCGCCTGGCTGCGCAGCGCGCCAGACGGCAATCCGATCGCCGTCATCTCCAACTTCACGCCGGTACCGCGGGAAAATTACCGCGTGCCGCTGCCGAAGGCCGGCAAATGGCGCGAGATCATCAACACAGACGCTTCGGCCTATGGCGGTTCGGGCAAGGGCAATGGCGGCGTGGTCGAGGCCAGGGCGGAAGGTGGAGGCGTATCGGCGACGATGCTTTTGCCGCCACTGTCGACGATCATGCTCGAATTTGTCCCGGACTGAACGATGCCGTAATTTGGGAGGGTAAAAATGGCAGACTTGAAAAGAACCCAGCCGCTGGCACGTGATGCCATGGCCTACGTGCTGGCCGGCGGGCGCGGCAGCCGTCTCAAGGAACTGACCGACCGCCGCGCCAAGCCCGCGGTCTATTTCGGCGGCAAGACGCGCATCATCGATTTCGCGCTGTCCAATGCGCTGAACTCCGGCATTCGCCGCCTCGGCGTTGCCACCCAGTACAAGGCGCATTCGCTGATCCGCCACCTGCAGCGCGGCTGGAACTTCCTGCGCCCCGAGCGAAACGAGAGCTTCGACATCCTGCCGGCCAGCCAGCGCGTCTCCGAGACGCAGTGGTATGAAGGCACGGCCGACGCCGTCTACCAGAACA
The DNA here is from genome assembly GCF_004792275.1 of Mesorhizobium sp. M4B.F.Ca.ET.143.01.1.1. Taxonomy (NCBI): domain Bacteria; kingdom Pseudomonadati; phylum Pseudomonadota; class Alphaproteobacteria; order Hyphomicrobiales; family Phyllobacteriaceae; genus Mesorhizobium; species Mesorhizobium sp. M4B.F.Ca.ET.143.01.1.1. Next base: position 533,745 of record NZ_SRSR01000002.1, on the reverse strand, counting down.
TCGACATCATCGAGGCCTATGGCCCCGAATACATGGTGATCCTGGCCGGCGACCACATCTACAAGATGGACTACGAGCTGATGCTGCGCCAGCACGTCGACGCCAATGCCGACGTCACCGTCGGCTGCCTCGAAGTGCCGCGCATGGAAGCGACCGGCTTCGGCGTCATGCATGTCGATGCCAAGGACACCATCATCTCCTTCATCGAGAAGCCGGCCGACCCGCCCGGCATCCCGGACAAGCCGGACTTCGCCCTGGCCTCGATGGGCATCTATGTGTTCAAGACCAAATTCCTGATGGAGCAGCTGCGCCGCGACGCCGCCGAGCCCGGCTCCAGCCGCGACTTCGGCAAGGACATCATCCCCTATGTCGTCCAGCACGGTAAGGCGATCGCGCACCGCTTCGCCAAATCCTGCGTGCGCTCGACGGCCGAGAACGAGGCCTACTGGCGCGACGTCGGCACGGTCGACGCCTATTGGGAGGCCAATATCGACCTGACCGACGTCACGCCCGAACTCGACCTCTACGACCGCGACTGGCCGATCTGGACCTATGCCGAATTGAAGCCGCCGGCAAAATTCGTGCATGACGAGGATGGCAGGCGCGGCTCCGCGGTTTCCTCACTGGTCTCGGGCGACTGCATCGTCTCCGGCGCTTCACTGAAGAAAAGCCTGATCTTCACCGGCGCGCGCATCAATTCCTATTCGACGCTCGAAGAAGTCGTCATGCTGCCGGACGTGCATGTCGGCCGTAACGCCAGGCTGAAGCGCGTCGTCATCGACCATGGCGTGCGCATCCCGGAAGGGCTGGTGGTGGGCGAGGATGCCGCCCTCGACGCTAAGCGCTTCCGCGTCTCGGAGAAGGGCATTTGCCTCGTCACCCAGGACATGCTCGACAAGCTTAAACTGTAGACAGGATGGGATCATTAAGCGCATGCAGGTTCTGTCGGTCACGCCCGAAATCTTCCCGCTGATCAAGACCGGCGGGCTCGCCGACGTGACCGGCGCTTTGCCGATCGCGCTGGCCGGCAAGGGCGTCGCCATGCGCACCCTCATCCCCGGCTACCCTCAGGTGATGGCCGCCTTCAAGAAAAAGAAGGCCGTCTACCAGTATCCGCTGCTGCAGGGTGGCAAAGCCTCCATCCATGCCGTTCAGATCGCCGGACTCGACCTCTTTGTGCTCGACGCGCCGCATCTGTTCGACCGCCCGGGCGGCCCCTATGGCAATGCCACCGGCGCCGACTGGCCAGACAATTGGCGGCGCTTCGCCGCGCTCAGCCAGGTTGGCGGCGACATCGCCGGCGGCGTCATCTCCGGCTACCAGCCCGACATCGTGCACGCCCATGACTGGCAGTCGGCGATGGCGCTTGCCTATATGCGCTACGGCAAGGCGGTCGGCGTGCCGTCGCTGATCACCGTGCACAACCTCGCCTTCCAGGGCCAGTTCGGCGCCGGCATCTTTGGTGAGCTCGGCCTGCCGGGCGTGGCGATGGCGCTCGACGGCGTCGAATATTACGGCGGCGTCGGCTATCTCAAGGCCGGTCTGCAGGCCGCCTGGGCGATCACCACGGTGAGCCCGACCTATGCGCAGGAGATCCGTTCACCCGAATTCGGCATGGGCCTTGACGGGCTGATCAACATGCGCGCCACCGATCTCCATGGCATCGTCAACGGCATCGATGTCGACATCTGGAATCCCGAGACCGACAAGCATCTTGTGGCCAATTATTCGGCCGAGACGCTTGCTGCGCGGGCCAAGAACCGCAAGGCGGTTGAGGACCGTTTCAATCTCGAGAGTGACGACAGTCCGATCGTCTGCGTCGTCAGCCGGCTGACCTGGCAGAAGGGCATGGACATTTTGGCTGCGGTCGTCGACGGCATCGTCGCGGCCGGCGCGCGCCTGGCCATCCTCGGCTCCGGCGACGCCGGCCTCGAAGGCGCGCTGCTTGCTGCCGCCGCCCGCCATCGCGGCCGCATCGGCGTCGTCGTCGGCTATGACGAGGCGCTCTCGCACATCATGCAGGGCGGCTGCGACGCCATCGTCATCCCGTCGCGTTTCGAGCCTTGCGGGCTGACCCAGCTCTACGGCCTGCGCTATGGCTGCGTGCCGGTCGTCGCCCGCACCGGCGGGCTCGCCGACACCATCATCGACGCCAACGAAGCGGCGATATCGGCTGGCGTTGCGACCGGCTTCCAGTTCGCGCCGAACAATGGCGGCGCGCTCGTCCATGCCATCCACCGGCTGGTCAGCGCGCATGCCAATCCCGCCGTTTGGAGCTCGATCCAGCGCCAGGGCATGAAGGCCGATGTCTCCTGGGACAGGAGCGCCGAGAAATATGTCGAACTCTATCGCCTGCTGCTTTCGAAAAGGGTTGCCTGAATCATGATACGGACCGTCGCCACCAAACCCTATCTTGACCAGAAGCCCGGCACCTCCGGCCTGCGCAAGAAGGTGCCTGTGTTCCAGCAGGAGCACTATGCGGAGAACTTCATCCAGTCGATCTTCGACGCTCTGGAAGGGTTCGAGGGCGAGACGCTGGTGATCGGCGGCGACGGCCGCTTCTACAACCGCGAGGTCATCCAGAAGGCCATCGCCATGGCTGCCGCCAACGGCTTCGGCAAGGTGATGGTCGGGCAGGGCGGCATCCTCTCGACGCCGGCCGCCTCCAACATCATTCGCAAATACAAGACCTTCGGCGGCATCATCCTGTCGGCCAGCCACAATCCGGGCGGCCCGCACGAGGATTTCGGCATCAAATACAATGCCGGCAATGGCGGCCCGGCGCCGGAGAAGATTACCGACGCGATCTTCGAGAAGACCAAGACGATTTCGAGCTTCAAGATCGCCGATATCGGCGCGATTGACATCGACACGATCGGCACGGTCAAGGCCGGCGGCATGACGGTCGAGGTTATCGATCCGGTCAGCGACTATGCCGAGCTGATGGAAAACCTTTTCGACTTCGATGCCATCCGCGCCAACTTCAAATACGGCTTCCGCATGCGCTTCGACGCCATGCATGCGGTGACCGGCCCCTATGCCAAGGAGATCCTCGAGCGCCGGCTCGGCGCGCCGAGCGGTACCTGCCGCAACTTCAAGCCGCTGCCGGACTTCGGCGGCCACCACCCGGACCCGAACCTTGTGCATGCCAAGCATCTCTATGACGAGATGATGGGGGCGGACGCGCCGGACTTCGGCGCCGCCTCCGACGGTGACGGCGACCGCAACCTGATCATCGGCAAGGGCATCTTCGTCACGCCGTCGGATTCGGTGGCGATGCTCGCCGCCAATGCGCATCTGGCGCCGGGCTACAAGGACGGCCTCAAGGGCATCGCCCGCTCGATGCCGACCAGCGGTGCCGCCGACCGCGTCGCCGAGAAGCTCGGCATCGGCATCTACGAGACGCCGACCGGCTGGAAGTTCTTCGGCAATCTGCTCGACGCCGGCATGGCGACGATCTGCGGCGAGGAAAGCGCCGGCACCGGCTCCAACCACGTGCGCGAGAAAGACGGACTGTGGGCGGTGCTTCTTTGGCTCAACATCCTCGCCGTGCGCGGCGAGAGCGCCAAGCAGATCGTCACCGAGCATTGGGCGACTTACGGCCGCAACTACTATTCGCGCCACGACTATGAGGAGGTCGACACCGACCGCGCCAACAGGCTGGTCGATGAACTGCGCGCCAAGCTCGCCTCGCTGCCTGGCACCAGCGTGCGCGGCCTGAAGATCGCCACCGCCGACGACTTCGCCTATCACGATCCGGTCGACGGCTCGGTGAGCAAGAACCAGGGCATCAGGATCCTGTTCGAGGGCGGCTCGCGCGTCGTCTTCCGCCTCTCCGGCACCGGCACCTCCGGCGCCACGCTGCGCGTCTATATCGAGCGCTACGAGCCGGATCAGGCAAGGCACGATCTCGACACCCAGGAAGCGCTCGCCGACCTCATCGCCGCGGCGGACGACATTGCCGGTATCAAGAGCCACACCGGCCGCGACAAGCCGAGCGTGATTACTTGAGGGTGGTTCTCCGCGGCTCCCCCTTCTCCCCTTGTGGGAGAAGGTGTCGCCGAAGGCGACGGATGAGGGGTGCTCCAGCTTGGCGCCCGCCTGCGTTCAAATCATCGATCCATCATTCCGTCCAACACCCCTCATCCGTCTCGGCGCTGCGCGCCGATCCACCTTCTCCCACAAGGGGAGAAGGGGAGGCGCGCGCGTGACCTCACCCGGCGCAACCATCACCAACGAAGGGATCCGCTTCGCCGCCTGGTCGTCGTCGGCGAGACGCCTTTGGGTCTCGATCTTCGACGATGCCGGCGAGCGCGAGATCGACCGGCTCGAGCTCGAACCCGAAGGCGAGGGCTTGCGCGCGCTGCTCGTCACCGGCCTTGCCAGCGGCACCCGCTACGGCTTCCGCGCCGATGGTGACTACACCCCCGAGCGCGGCCTCTGGTTCGACCCGGAGAAACTGCTCACCGACCCTTACGCCATCGAGATCGACAGACCGTATCAATTCAACTGGCGGCTTGCCGCCAAACGCAACGAAGGCGCCGACACCGCGGCATTGATGCCCAAGGCGGTCGTGGTCGCGCTGCCGCAACCGGCCGCGCTGTTGCCACCCGTCCTCAAGCCCGGCGGCCTGATCTACGAACTCAATGTCCGCTCCTTCACCAGGCTGCATCCCGACGTCCCGGAGGCGCAGCGCGGCACCATCGCCGCTCTCGCCCATCCGGCTGTGATCGAGCATCTGCAAAAGCTCGGCGTCTCCGCTGTCGAACTGATGCCGATCACCGCCTCGATCGACGAGCGGCATCTGCCGCCGCTCGGGCTCCACAACGCCTGGGGCTATAATCCCGTCACCTTCATGGCGCTCGATCCGCGCCTGGCGCCGGGTGGCGTGGCCGAATTGCGCGACACGGTCGCCGCCTTGCGCAAGGCCGGCATCAGCACCATCCTAGACCTCGTCTTCAACCACACAGGCGAGAGCGACCGCTTCGGTCCGACGCTGTCGCTGCGCGGCCTCGATGCGCAGGCCTACTACCGGCACGAGCCGGACGGCAGGCTGGTCAACGACACCGGCACCGGCAACACCATCGCCTGCGATCACCCGGTCGTCCGCGAAATGGTGCTCGACACGCTGCGCCATTTCGTCCGCGATGCCGGCGTCGACGGCTTCCGCTTCGACCTGGCGCCAGTGCTCGGCCGCGTCGACGGCACGTTCGACCCGCAAGCCCCGCTGCTTCAAGCCATCGCCGGCGATCCGCTGCTGGCCGACCGGGTGCTGATCGCCGAACCCTGGGACATCGGCCCGGGCGGCTATCAGCTCGGCAATTTTTCGCGACCCTTCCTCGAATGGAACGACCGCTACCGGGACGATGTCAGGCGCTTCTGGCGCGCCGATACCGGCACGATCGGCACCCTGGCGACCCGGCTTGCCGGCTCGTCCGATGTCTTCGCCAGGGCAGCGCAGGACAAGAGCCGCACGGTCAATTTCATCGCCGCGCATGACGGCATGACGCTGGCCGACCTCGTCGCCTATGAGGAAAAGCACAACGAGGCCAATGGCGAGCAGAATCGCGACGGCCATGGCGACAACCTGTCCTGGAACAATGGCGTCGAGGGCGAGGCCGACGACGCCTCGATCGTCGAGGCGCGGCTCGGCGATCAGCGCGCGCTGCTTGCTACGCTGTTTGCCTCGCGCGGCACGATCATGCTGACGGCGGGCGACGAGTTCGGCCGCTCGCAAGATGGCAACAACAACGCCTATGCGCAGGACAACGGCATCACCTGGCTCGACTGGGCAGGCCGCGACCAAGGGTTGGAGCGTTTCGCGGCAGCGCTCGCCGCACTGCGCCGCACCGTGCCGGCGCTTTCGGAAACGCGCTTCCTGAGCGGCCAGCCGCAAGCCGGTTCCGACGTGCCCGATGTTGCATGGCTGACCGAATCCGGCGCGCCGCTTGGCGAGGCCGACTGGAACGACTCGCGGCGCCATCGCCTCGCCATGGTGCTTGGCGGCGCCGGCGATGGCCGCCTTGCCGTCGTCGTCAACGGCGACCGCCGCCAATGCGTCTTCACGCTGCCGGAACGGACCGGGTTCCGCTGGCATGCCGCCATCGAGGCGGCGGATGGCGGCGTCGACCTGTCGCGGCCGGTGCCGGGACGGACGGTGGTATTCATGATCGAGCGCAAGGCCGGCGGCCGGATACGCAGCGGGAAGGACAAGGGATGACAGAGGGCAATGGGGAGCAGGGGGCCGACTGGTGGCGCGGCTGCGTCATCTACCAGATCTATCCGCGCTCCTTCCAGGACACGACGGGCGATGGCAGCGGCGATCTCAAGGGCATCACCGCCAGACTCGCCCATGTCGCTTCGCTCGGCGTCGACGCCATCTGGCTGTCGCCCTTCTTCAAGTCGCCGATGGCCGACATGGGCTACGACGTGTCGGACTATCGCGACGTCGATCCGATGTTCGGCACGCTCGAGGATTTCGACGCGCTGGTCGCCGAGGCGCACCGGCTCGGCCTGAAGGTCGTCATCGACCAGGTGATCTCGCACTCGTCCGACAAGCATGAATGGTTCGTCGAGAGCCGCGCCAGCCGCGACAACCCGAAGGCCGACTGGTACGTCTGGGCTGATGCCAGGTCCGACGGCAATGCGCCCAACAACTGGCTGTCGCTGTTCGGCGGACCGGCCTGGGAGTGGGATGCCACACGCCGGCAGTACTACATGCACAATTTCCTCGCCGCCCAGCCCGACCTCAACTTCCACAATCCGGAGGTTCAGGACGCGGTGCTGGACACGGTGCGCTTCTGGCTGGAGCGCGGCGTCGACGGCTTTCGACTCGATACGGTCAATTACTATTTCCATGACCGTTGGCTGCGCGACAACCCGCCTCTGGCGGCAAGCGTCGCCGGCACCAACGGCGCCACCACCACCTATGCCTTCCAGGAGCATCTGTTCGACAAGACGCGGCCGGAGAACCTCGATTTCCTGCGCCGCTTCCGCGCGCTGCTCGACGAGTACCAGGACCGAGCCGCGGTCGGCGAGGTCGGCGACGAGGACCGCTCGCTGCAGACGCTCGCCGCCTACACCTCCGGCGGCGACAGGCTGCAGATGTGCTACACATTCGACCTGCTCGGGCCGCAATTCTCGGCGGCGCACATACGCGGCTGCGTCGAGGCTTTCGAAGGCACCGTCGCCGACGGCTGGGTCTGCTGGGCCTTCTCCAACCACGATGTCGTGCGCCATGTCAGCCGCTGGACGCGGCCGGGCGGCGATCCGGACACAGTGGCGAAATTCTCGATCGCGCTGCTCGCCTGCCTGCGCGGCTCGATCTGCCTCTACCAGGGCGAGGAACTCGGTCTGGAGGAAGCGGAACTCACCTTCGAGGATCTGCGCGACCCTCTCGGCATCCGCTTCTGGCCAGGCGTCAAGGGCAGGGACGGCTGCCGCACGCCGATGGCCTGGGAAGCCGGCGCCGACAATGGCGGCTTCACCACGGGCAAGCCCTGGCTGCCGCTGCCGGCCAGCCACCGCGCCCGCGCCGTGGATGTCCAGAACGGCGAGGAGGGATCGGTGCTTGCCGCCTACCGGGCGGTGCTTGCCTTGCGCAAGCGGCACCCAGCGCTGGTCAGCGGCTCCATCCGCTTCCTGGATGCCGAAGGCGATGTCCTTGCCTTCGTCCGCGAGGGTGAGGGCGAGAGCCTGGTCTGCGTCTTCAACTTCGCCGACGAGCCGGCAAATTGGGCGTTGCCGCCGGCTTTTGGGCCTGTTGAAGCGATCGATCTCGGCACCGGCGCGGTCATTGCCGAAGACGTATTGTCACTGCCGCCGCTGGGTTGCTTTCTGGGGCGAACCAACTTGGCGGCCAGCCCGTCAACGTCCAACGAGGCTCGGTGATGCTCATCGAATTCACGAACGAAGTTGCGTTCGGGGAGCCACCGCCATCCGTAATTGTATTGTGCACGCTTCGTGAGGTACGAGATCTGTCTTCGAAATTGTTGCTCCGCGATGTTGTCGACATGTCGTCTGGATTCAACGCAGATTTTTCGGGCGGGATATCTGGCTTTCAGGTCACGATTGTCACTGAGAATGAGCACTTAGTGAGGATTCAAGACGGAAAGGTATTGATATCCTTGTCTAAGGAACACGCTGGCGCGATTTCAGCGATGCTTGATCAAATAGATGTGCAAGGCCAGACCATATACGTCGACTTCGATGGCCTGAATCTCTTTGAAGAGGCAAATTTGATTATCTCTGCAATTTGACTACTGCACCAGCACGGAGCGTCCGCAGGTCCCGCCGGTGACCCGGATATCGGCTTCGCCGACATGCACGCCGAGCGCGCCAAGCACGTTGTAGACCAGGCTGTCGACCGGCGCGGTCACGCCGTTCAGCACCGTCACCACCGCCGGCTTCACGGTGCCGAGCAGGGCGGTGACGTCGAGGCCGGCGCCCAGCGCCTTGACCGACAGCGACAGGTTGTTGACCAGCGAGGTGGAGAGCGACTGCGTCAGGTTCTTCGTCGACACGGTCTTCATCGTCTTGGCGGCGATTTCGGTGGCATTGAAGGTCAGGTTCGTCGGCGCCATGTTGGTGACCGAGAACGCCGAAGATCCGTTGATCTGCAGCAGGCTGAGGTTGACCAGCAAGAGCTTGACGCTGACGTCGGCGATTTCGGCGTCGCCGAACGATTGTGGCTTGGTGAAGTCGGCAAAGCCGTTGGCGTTGGTGTCGGCGAGATGCGCGGCGACGACGCCGGGCTGTGCCGCGATCGTGACCTTCAGGCTGTCGGGACGGCCGGTCGGGCAGCTGACGTCGGTGAGCTTCGCTTCGGCATAGGCCACTTCGACATTGAGCGGCAGGTTGACGGCGAGCAGCTTGATGCCGCCGCCCAAATTCACGCCGGCGGTGCCGTTCCCGCTGCCATTGCCGAAGCCGCTGCCATTGTTGCCGTTGCCGATGCCGACGCTGGCATTCAGCTTGATGCGGGTCTGCGCGGTGCGCACCACGGTGCCGGCTTCGCCGACCCGCAGCCAGGGCGAGGATTGCGCCGGCTCGCCGATGGCGATGCTGAGCGTGGTGGAGGTCAGCCCCGGTATTGTGGCACCGAGATTGACCTGGACCTGGTTGGTGCCGTTGGCAAGTGCCGCCGCCGCCGTCACCATGCTCATGGCGCTCGCCGCTACCGTAAGCCCCGCCGGCTTCTGGCCGACGCCGAGGCTGCCGACGGAGCCGAGATCGATGAGGTGGCTGAGCGGGATCTTGACCGTGTTGGTGGCGCCTGCGGCCATCGCCTGCAGCGCCAGCTTGGAGGTGCGGTCAAGCCCCGGGACATTGGCCATAGCGGTGGCGATCTGGCCGATGGTGGCCTTCGAAGCCAGCACGTCCGAATAGCTCACGCCCGTCAGATGCAGCTGCGTCGCCAGCGCGTCGGTGAAGGAGAGCACGTCGACATCGGCCGATATCAGCGCGTTGTAGTCCATCACGCTGAGCGAGATGTTGGTGCCGAGCAGGCCGCCGAGCAGCGCGTTGAGCACGCCGCCATTGAGGCTGGCGAGCCGCGACCCGACCGAGAACGCGGCTTCCGCCTGGGCGCTGGCGGTGGCCGTCGTTCCGATCACCGGCGGCTTCATCATCATCGCGCCGAAATAGAGCGTGCCCTTCTTCTTCAGCGACACCTGCACGGCGTTGTAGGGCAGCTTGCCGGCCTCGAAACGGCTTCCGGCGGCAATCGCGCTGACGCCGGAATAGCGGCCGGGCACCACCTGGACGACCGCCTTGCTGGCCGTCGGCTCGACGGTCGTCCCCTGCTTCTGGACGGCGACCGAGTTGAAGCCGTTGTCCTTCAGCGCAGTCAGCACTGCCTTCTCGGCATTGTTGATATTGGCCGCGGCGGTGATCGCCGCGAGATCGACGATCGACTGCGCCGCGCGGCGCTCGTTGAACAGCGCGCCTTCGTCTACGGCGAAGGCTGTCAGCGCCAGCGCGACCGGCGCGCTCAGCGCCGCCATGACGGCGAAGTTGGCGCGCCTGTCGGCGATCAGCCGGCTGCCCGATCGCAGCATCGCGGCGGCAGCGGCGCGCATCATATGCCCCCGACGCGGATCGTCGATTGGCGCTTGATCGTCATCGATGGCATCGGCAGGCTGTCCAGCAGGTTCCAGATTGGCAGCTCGCGCGCGTCGTAGCTGACCGAAACGACGAACTGGCTGCCGTCGATGGCGCTGTCCTTGGCATCGACCGTCAGCTTGTGCGGGTCGACGAACGGATAGCCGGCGACGTCGTGATTGATGAAATTGGTGACCAGGGCCTGCCGCTCGGTCTGGTTCAGCCCGGCTATCGCCGTTCGCGCCGCGTCGGCGGCGATCTGCTGGACCGAATGGCTGGCTCCGAAATAGATGCCATATGCAACCATGCCGAGCAAAAGCAGGATGAAAAGCGGCGCCAGCATGGCGAATTCGACCGCCGTTGTCCCGACGGCGTCAGCCCGGAAACGAGACCACGAAACACGGCTTTTTGGGTCCTGCAGCATAGTGCGGAGCATGCCAAATCCGCACTGCAAAAACAGAAAACGGATGGAGCAACCGCTAGGTGCAGCAAGTTGAACGCCCTGTTTTTGCTTAAGTCGCCGCTGTTTTAGCGATTGCGCGCTAACTTAGCGTCAAGCGTGCACACAGCACGACTCGGTTGAAATCGGATATCTGTCTGTCTAGTGTCCTGCCACCAGCCGCCGGAAGCGATCGGTGGCACGCCCAAAAGCGACCAAAATTGGTTCAGGGGCGTCAACACGTAATAGGTGTGGCTGAGGGGCCGCGCCGACAGGGAGAACTTCATGCTGAAAAATGTGCTGAAGGCGACGGTGTTCGCCACGACCATGGCCTTGGCCGCGGGCACCTTCTACACGCCGGCTTTCGCCGAGACCGTTTACAACCGCGGATCCGCCGCCGAGGCGGAGACCGTCGATCCGCACAAGACCTCGACGGTCTACGAAGCCGATATCATACGCGACATGTTCCAGGGCCTGGTCATGCATGACCAGAAGACGAACCTCATCCCGGGCGCCGCGGAAAGCTGGACCGTGTCCGACGACGGCACTGTCTACACCTTCAAGCTGCGCAAGGACGGCCTCTGGTCGGATGGCAGCCCGGTGACGGCGGAAGACTTCGTCTATTCGTTCCGTCGGCTGGAAGACCCGGCCACCGCTGCCGAATACGCCTCGATGCTCTATCCGGTGAAGGGCGCTGAGGACTTCAACACCAAGAAGGGCAAGGCAGAGGACATGGGCGTGAAGGCGGTGGACGCCAACACGCTGGAAGTGACGCTGAAGGCGCCGACGCCCTATTTCCTGGAGATGCTGACCCACCAGGCGACCTATCCGGTCAACAAGGCGTCCATAGACAAGCTCGGCGCCGACTGGATCAAGCCGGGCAAGCTGGTTTCCAACGGCGCCTATACGCTGGCCGAATGGGTGCCCAACGACCATCTCAAGCTGGTCAAGAATCCGAAATTCTGGGACGCCGGCACCGTCAAAATGGACGTCGTCAACTACATCCCGACCGAGGATCGCTCATCTGCGATGAAGCGCTTCGAGGCCGGCGAACTCGACAGTTATGGTGACTTGCCGACCGAACAGCTTGCCGATCTCAAGACCAAGTTCGGCGACCAGGTCCGCGTCGGTCCATATCTCGGCACCTACTATTACGCGATCAAGACCGACAAGGCGCCGTGGGACAATGTCGAGCTGCGCAACGCCATCTCGATGGCGATCGATCGCGACTTCCTCGCCGAGAAAGTCTGGCAGAACTCGATGCTGCCCGGCTATTCGATGGTGCCTCCGGGCATCGAGGGCTACACGCCGGCAGTGGCCAAATACGCCGACATGCCGCAGATCGACCGCGAGGACGCTGCCAAGAAGATCCTCGAGAAACTCGGCTATACGCCCGAGCATCCGTTGAAGATGGAGATCCGCTACAACACCTCGGAGAACCACAAGAACACGGCGGTCGCCATCCAGGAGCAGCTGAAGCCGCTCGGCGTGGAGGTGACGCTGCTCAACACCGACACCAAGACCCACTACGGCTTCCTCGAGCAGAAGGGTAACTACGACGTCGCCCGCGCCGCCTGGATCGCCGACTACAAGGATCCGGAAACCTTCCTCGGCATCTCGCGCAAAGCGAGCGGCAACAACTACTCCGACTACAACAGCCCGGCCTATGAGGCCGCAATGGACAAGGCAGCCGCCGCCGGCGGCAAGCCCGAGGAGCGCATGAAGGAGCTGGCCGCGGCGGAGCGCGTCCTCGTCGACGACGTCGGCCAGATCCCGCTTCTCTACTACAGCTTCCACGACATCGTTTCCTCGAAGCTGCATGGCTTCGACGACAATGTGATGGACATCCATCCGTCCCGCTTCATCTCCAAGGACTGACAAGAAACCTTGGCCGTGCCGCCGCTGCCATTTTGGGCAGCGGCGGCCGCGGTCTGTCGTCGTACCGGGCCGAAAGTCGGGTTGGATTTTCGGCAATGCCGGTGCGAAGATCAGAGATGCCGGCGTTGCGGGTCTTCGTTTGGAGAGCCGTCACCCTGGCTGAAGCGGGGCGCCGATGCTGCGTTATGTCTTCCGGCGGCTGTTGACCGCCATCCCGACGCTATTCGTCATCGTGACGCTGGCGTTCTTCCTGATCCGTGTCGCGCCGGGCGGCCCGTTCAACCAGGAGCGGGGACTGAGCCCTGAGATCAGGGCCAATCTCGAAGCTCAGTTCGGGCTGGGCGATCCGCTCTGGCTGCAATATGCCCACTATCTCGGTAACCTTTTGCGCGGCAATTTCGGCCCGAGCTACAACATGCCGGATTTCACCGTCACCGAGCTGTTCGCCAAGGGGCTGCCCATCTCGGTCCAGCTCGGGTCCTCGGCGCTGCTGCTGGCCTTGCTGCTCGGCGGCGTGCTCGGCACCGTCGCCGCGCTCAACCAGAACAAGCTTGGCGACTATGCCGTGATCGCGCTGGCGACGGCCGGCAGCACAATTCCCACTTTCGTCATCGCGCCGGTGATCCAGCTCCTGTTCGGCCTGACCTGGAAGCTCCTGCCGATCGGCGGCTGGGGCGACGGCGCGCTGATCAACAAGGTTGGCCCGGTGCTGACGCTTGCGCTGCCGCAGATCGCGATCGTCGCCCGGCTGATGCGCGGCTCGATGATCGAGAGCTTGCGCTCCCATCACATCCGCACCGCCCGCGCGCTCGGCCTGTCCGACTGGGCGGTGGTGGTCAAGCATGCGCTGCGCGGCGCCATCCTGCCGATCGTCTCCTTCACCGGCCCGGCGGCGGCGGCGCTGCTCACCGGCTCGGTCATCGTCGAGACCATCTTTTCCATTCCGGGCGTCGGCCGCTATTTCGTCGATGCCGCCCTGAACCGCGACTACACGTTGGTCATGGGAACTGTGGTGGTCATCGCCATCTTCACCATCGTCTTCAACCTGATCGTCGATGTCATGTACGCGGTCGTCGACCCGAGGGTGCGCTATGACTGATATCGCAGCCGCAGCCCCCGCAGTCGTTGGCCGCTCGCTCTGGGGCGACGCCTGGGCGCGCCTCAAGGCCAACCGCGCCGCCATGTTCAGCCTCTATTATCTTGCCTTCATCGCGCTGATCAGCGTGTTTGGTCCATCCCTGGTGCCGCACGAATACACCACGATCTACGGCGACTATGTGCGCACGCCGCCGAGCTTCTCGGCATACCCCAAGCCCGACATGATCCAGACCGCATTGACCGACGCCATCAAGCGCATGCGCGTCGACATCAAGGAATGGCACCAGGACGGCAGCCGCGTGATCGTGACGGTCACGTCCAAGAAGCCGATAGACGACCGCTACATCCGCTATCTCGATCGGTCCGACGCCTTCGACGACACAAAGATCGATAGCAAATCGCCCGACGGGCTCGAAGTGACGATGAGTGCCGCCATCAAGCAGCAATATTTCTACTTCGGCACCGACAACACCGGCCGCGATCTGCTGTCGCGCACGCTGATGGCCGGGCGCATATCGCTGGCCATCGGCCTTCTGGCGGGCGTCGTGGCGGTGGTGATCGGCGTGCTCTACGGCGCCGCGGCCGGCTTTGCCGGCGGCCGGGTCGACGAGGTGATGATGCGCATCGTCGACGTGCTCTATTCGCTGCCCTTCATCTTCTTCGTCATCATGCTGGTGGTGTTCTTCGGCCGCAACTTCGTCCTGATGTTCCTGGCGGTGGGCGCCGTGCTGTGGCTCGACATGGCACGCATCGTGCGCGGCCAGGCGCTGTCGATCCGAAGGCAGGAATATGTCCAGGCCGCCGAAGCCATGGGTGTCGGCCAGCGCGGCATCCTGATGCGTCACGTCATCCCCAATTTGCTAGGCCCGGTGGTGATCTACATGACCCTGCTGGTGCCGCAGGTCATCATCCTGGAAAGCTTCCTGTCCTTCCTCGGCCTCGGCGTGCAGGAGCCGATGACCAGCTGGGGCGTGCTGATCTCGGTCGGCGCCAAGAACATCGGCAGCGCCAACTGGCTGCTTCTGTTCCCCGCCTTCTTCCTCGTTTCGACGCTGTTCGCGCTGAACTTCGTCGGCGACGGCCTGCGCGACGCGCTCGACCCGAAGGACCGCTGACATGGCCGCTGCCGAAACGATCCTCGACGTCAGGGACCTTCGCGTCCGCTTCCGCACCCTCGACGGTGCGGTCGAGGCGGTCAAGGGCATCAACATCAACGTCAGGGCCGGCGAGACCGTCGCCGTGGTCGGCGAATCCGGCTCCGGCAAGAGCCAGACCATGATGGCCGCGATGAGCCTGCTGGCCTCCAACGGCGAGGCAACAGGCGCCGTCGACTATCGCGGCCGCAACCTTTTGACGATGAGCAAGAGCGAGCTCAACAAGGTGCGCGGCCGCAAGATCAGCATGATCTTCCAGGAGCCGATGACCTCGCTCGATCCGCTCTATTCGATCGGCAACCAGCTGATCGAACCGATCCGCAGGCATCGCGGGCTGGGCGCGGCGGAAGCGCGCGAGGAGGCGCTGAAGCTCTTGCGGCTCGTGCACATTCCCGATCCCGAACGGAGGATGAAATCCTATCCGCACGAAATGTCGGGCGGCCAGCGCCAGCGCGTCATGATCGCGATGGCGCTGGCCAACGATCCCGACATCCTGATCGCCGACGAGCCGACGACGGCGCTCGACGTCACCATCCAGGCGCAGATCCTGATGCTGCTCGCCGAATTGCAGCGCAAGCTCGGCATGGCCATCGTCTTCATCACCCACGATCTCGGCATCGTCAGGCGCTTCGCCGACCGCGTCTATGTCATGCGCCAGGGCGAGGTGGTGGAGGAGGGCGAGGCCGAAGCGCTCTTCGCCAACCCGCAGCACGCCTACACCAAGATGCTGCTGGCGGCCGAGCCGACCGGCTCCAAGGCGCCGCCGCCGGCCGGTACCCCGGTGCTGCTCGAGGGCCGCAATGTCGAGGTGGTGTTCAGGATCGGCGGCGGCTTCCTCGCCGGCGAGCCGCTGATGCTGCGCGCCGTCGACAACATCTCGATCCGCCTGAAACGCAACCAGACGATCGGTATCGTCGGCGAATCCGGTTCCGGCAAGTCGACGCTCGGCCGCGCGCTGCTCAGGCTGTTGCCCAGCGAGGGCCTGATCCGCTTCGGCGACCGCGACATCTCCGACGCCGACCGCCAGGCGATGCGGCCACTCAGGCGGCAATTGCAGCTCGTCTTCCAGGATCCGTTCGGCTCGCTGTCGCCGCGCATGACCGTCGGCCAGGTGATCACCGAAGGGCTGTTGGTGCACGAGCCGTCGCTCACCGGCAAGCAGCGCGACCAGCGCGCGGTCGAGGCGCTGCGCGAAGTCGGGCTGGATCCCAATTCGCGCAACCGCTATCCGCACGAATTCTCGGGCGGCCAGCGCCAGCGCATCGCCATCGCCCGCGCCATGATCCTGAAGCCGAGGCTGGTGGTGCTTGACGAGCCGACCTCGGCGCTCGACCGCTCGGTGCAGAAGCAGATCGTGGAGCTGCTGCGCAAGCTGCAGGCCGACCACGAACTGTCCTACCTGTTCATCAGCCACGACCTCGCCGTGGTCCGCGCCATGGCCGACTACATCATCGTCATGAAGCAGGGCAAGATCGTCGAGGAAGGGCCGACGGAAGACATCTTCAGCAATCCGCAGGCCGGCTACACCCAGACGCTGATGAACGCCGCGATCGATACGGCGCGATTTCGGATGAGCGCGTAAGGCAGCGGCCCTGTGCCCAGCCGCACAACGCTACGACGTGCACTGCCGCTTTCTTGCCGCGACGATCGCCTGCTGCTGTTGCTGCATCCGTTCGATCCTGGCCGTTTCGCGGTTGGCCACGACCGTCTTCACGCGCTCGCCGCCGAGCAGCCAGTTCGGCACGCTGGTATTGGCGACCTTGCCGCGTGCGATGGCGGTTTGCGAGATCCCGGTGGCGGTGTCGCCGAGCGCGACGTTGAGTTCCGGGCAGCTCATGCGGTCGTATTTGTCCGAATCGATCGAGGCAAGCCTCGAGGAGCAGCCAACCGCAACGAGCAGCACGGTGATCAAAGTAAACAGGAGTGCTGCCGTCGGCGCGGACTTGATACTTTCACCTGCTCTCGCCGTTCCTCAGTCCCGCACGCCCGTCGAACCAGGGTAGGGCGCCATTAGGTCAAAGCGAGAGCCTGTTGTCGAGCACAATGGAAGGCCAGAGGCCGTTCCGCTCGATTTGCGGCGCAGACGGGTGATTTCGGGAGCGGGAGGCAACAAGCAGCCAAGTGCTTGTTTTTCTGGTCGGAGTGGCAGGATTTGAACCTGCGACCCCATCGTCCCGAACGATGTGCGCTACCAGACTGCGCTACACTCCGTGACCAGACCGCGGGCTTATAGCCGCCGCTTTTCGATCCTGCAAGCGCCAATGGCAGTACGTCTGTCGCATTTCGTCACATTCGCCGCGGACTGTTGAAATCTTCGGGCTGGCTCAGCGATCCGCTGCGCGAAAAGGGCAAGCGGACCAGCACGATGGGCTGGCTGATCCGCTTGCCGAAACCCAGCGCAATCAGGCGGCTGACCGATCGAGCATGCTCCAGTCGAACGCGCGCGCCCAGTCGGCAAAGCTGTGCCAGCGCACCTCCTGGAATTCCTTGTGCAAGCCGGGGATGTCGACGTCGTAGCCGACGCTGTCGAACCATTCGAACATCAACGCCGCATCCTCGTTCTGCTGGCGGGCCATGGCGATCGGGACCTCCTGGTAGCCGATCGGGCGGCCGATGGCCTGCGACAGGATTTTCGCCTGCTCTTCGCCGGACAATTCATCTCCGGCGAAATCGAAGCGCTTGCCGAATACCCGTTCGCGACGCTCGATCAGCGCCGCGACGAAGGCGCCGATGTCCGCCAGCGCGACCAGCTGCAGCCTGCGCTTGGCGGGCACCGCGAAAGCATGCGTGCCCTGGGCCAGCGCGCCGATCGACCAGGGGGCGACGAAATTCTCCATGAAGGCGACCGGGGCGCTGATCGTATAGGGGATGCCGAGCCGCTCGATATGCCGCTCGACCAGATATTTGCTTTCGAAATGCGGGATGCCGGTTTTCTTGTTGGCGTCGGCGACGGACGAATAGACGAGATGCCCGACGCCGGCAGCCTTCGCCGCGTCGGCGGCAAGGATACCCTGGCGGGTCTCTTCCTCCATGCCGGCCTCGGTCATGGTGCCCATCAGGAACATGGTGTCGACGCCGCTCGCAGCCTTGATGATGGAGGCGGCGTCGGATAGATCGCCGGCCACGATTTCGGCGCCGGCGGTCGCCAGTTGCCGCGCCGCCTTGCCGTCCGGCGAGCGCGTCAACGCCTTGACGCCGTGGCCCTTGGCAAGAAGAGCGCGCGCGACCGCGCCGCCTTGCTGGCCGGTGGCGCCGGTCACCAGAATGTCTCTTTTGATGGTCATCTGTTTGCTCCGTGTTTGCGTGGAGCAAAGTTAGGGTTTGCGGCATTGATGCATAATCACCTATAATTGGAAAACTTTGTCCCACTCTTGGATACAATGATCGACCTCAACGACATCGCGGTTTTTGCCCGCGTTGTGGAAACCGGCAGCTTCACCGCCGCCGCGCGCCTGCTTGCCATGCCAAAGACGACGGTCAGCCGCCGCATTGCCGCGCTCGAGCGCGAGTTCGGCGTCCGCCTGCTGCAGCGCACGACCCGCAGCCTCAACATGACGGATGCTGGGCGCCTTTATTACGAGCAGAGCAGCCAGGCACTGCGGGCGATCGAAGAGGCCAATCTGCGCCTTGCCGAGGCGAACGCGGAACCATCGGGCACGATCCGTATCTCGGCGCCCGTCGGTTTCGGCGCCTATTTCCTCAACCGCGCCGTGGTCGAGTTTCTCGAGATCTATCCGAAGACCAAGGTCGAGCTTCGCCTGACCGACGACAAGCTCAACCTGGTTGAGGACGGGATCGATCTCGCCTTCCGCACTGGCGTCTTGCAGGATTCGACGCTGATCGCCCGCAAGCTCGGCTCGACGCACAGGCATCTCTGCGCCAGCCCGGACTATCTGGCGCGCCATGGAGCACCGGAAGCGCCGGCGGATCTCGCTCATCACCACTGCGTCATTGCCGGCCCCTCGGCAGCCGGCGCTCACTGGGTCCTGGACGGGCCGCAAGGCCAGGAGACGGTCACGGTATCCGGGCGCTTCGCCGCCAACGAGATGCAGGCTGTCGTCGCCGCCGCCATTGCCGGCTACGGCATCGCTCAATTGCCCTACGGAATGGCGGACGCGCTGATCGGCGAGGGGCGGCTGCGCCGCGTCCTTGGGGATCACACCACGCCGGCCGGCGGTCTTTACGTCCTCTATCCGAGCAGCCGCCACCTGTCGCCCCTGGTCAAGGCGTTCATCGATCTGGCGACCGAGCGGATTTCGAATCGGGTAAACAGTGCATAAAGCTGTGCGTACCCATGCGACCAACTTCTGATTGCGAGACCCGGATGAGCGAGCGCATTGTCAGTTTCGTCATGAGTGGCGGCGTCGGCTCGCGGCTCTGGCCGCTGTCGCGCGAGGACAATCCCAAGCAGTTCCACGATTTTTCCGGCGACGGTTCGATGCTGGCCAAGACCCTGCGCCGGCTGGCGGCAAGGCCGGCCGGCGAAACGCCGATCTTCCTGATCGCCGCCGAGCGCCACGCCGAGCGCGTCCATGCCGACCTCGCAGGCCTCGATCTTGCCGGCGGCGGCCCGCTGTTCGAGCCGACCGGACGCAACACCGCGGCCGCCGTCGCGCTCGCCACATTGCGCACGCTGTCCGAATTCGGCGACAGCCTGGTGCTGGTGGTGCCGTCCGATCACGAGATTTCGACCGCGGAGCAGTTCTGGCGCAGTGTTGAAGCCGGGGCCGTGGCGGCTCATGCCGGCCGCCTGGTGGTGTTCGGCATCAAGCCGACCCAGCCCGAGACCGGCTACGGCTATATAGAGGTCGCCGCCGACAGGGACGGTGTGTTCGATGTCTCGCGTTTCGTCGAGAAGCCCGACCTCGCCACCGCGCAAACCTATCTCGAAGCCGGAACCTTCTACTGGAACACCGGCATCTTCCTGTTTCGCGCCGGCGCCATGCGCGACGCCTTCGCGGCTTTCGCGCCTGATATCTGGCAGGCCACCGAAGCCGCCTATAAGGCGGCGACATCGGATCTTTCCGGTCTCTATATGCCGCTGGAACTCTATTCCGCCATCCCATCGACCTCGATCGACTACGCCATCATGGAGCGTGCCAAGGGCATCGCCATGGTGCCGGCCGGCTTCCGCTGGAACGATCTCGGCTCCTGGCAGTCGCTGCTCGATGTCGGGCCCTCCGACAATCAAGGCAACGTCATCGTCGGCGATGTCGTCGCCATCGATTGCGAGAATTCCTACATTCGCGGCGAGGGCCGGCTGCTCTCGGCCATCGGCATGAAGGACGTCGCCATCGTCTCGACCGCCGACGCCACTTTCGTGGCGCCGGTCAGCCACAGCCAGCACGTCAAGAAGATCGTCGAGCAGCTGGAGAAGTCGGGTCGCCTGGAAACCCGCTTCACGCCGGCGCATGACCGCGTCATCGAAAGCGGCGCCTGGCGGCAGCGCGTACATCACTGGCTGTTCGACGAGACGCTGCCGCTGTGGTCGACGTCGGGCGTCGACGAGCGTCATGGCGGCTTCCATGAGGCGCTCGGCTTCGACGGCTCGCCGCTGATGAAGCCCAAGCGCATGCGCACGCAGGCGCGCCAGGTCTATGCTTTCGCGGTGGCCAAGGAACGCGGCTGGACCGGCCCGGCCGACCGGCTGATCGCCCATGGCATCGATTTCATGACCGGCAAGGGCCGCACCGCAAGGGGCGGCTGGGTGCGCACGCTCAACATCGACGGCTCGGTCGCCGACCCGGCCGAGGACGCCTACGACCATTCCTGCGTGCTTCTGGCGCTGGCGCACGCCCATATATCGGGTCATCCCGACGCGCTCCGGCTCGGCGAGGAGACCTTTGCTTTTCTCGACGCCCATCTCGAGGACAGCCGCATGACCGGCTTCCTCGAAACGTCCGACGGCGAAGGCGAGCGGCGCTCCAACCCGCATATGCATCTGCTCGAAGCCTTCCTCGCCTGGCATCAGGCGACCGGCGAGCGCGCCTATCTGCGCCGCGCGGCGCAGATCATCGACCTCTTCCGCAGCCACTTTTTCGATCCGGAAAGCTGGACGCTCGGCGAACATTTCGACGACGGCTGGAAGCCGGTGGCCGGCGAGAAGGGCAGCTGGACCGAGCCCGGCCATCATTTCGAATGGGCCTCGCTGCTCGTCGATTTCGCCGGCCGCAGCGGCCAGACCGAGCTCACCGCCTTTGCCCGCAAGCTCTATGCCTCCGCCGTCGCCAACGGCCTCAACCGCGCCACCGGCCTGTCCTACGGCGCCGTCTCCAGGCAAGGCCTGCCGCTCGACCGGGTGTCGCGCAGCTGGCCGCAGGCCGAAGCGGTCAAGGCGGCGATTGCGCTGGACGGCACGGGCGGGCCGGACCTCAAGCCGGAGATCGAGGCGCGCGTCGGCCGCCTGTTCCGCTGGCACATCGACCCGGCGCCGCTCGGCCTCTGGATCGACCGCATCGACGAACGCGGCCGCTCGCTGGCGACCGACGTGCCGGCCAGCATTTTCTACCACCTCGTCTGCGCGCTGACGCAGTATCTGGATGGAACGGCCGGGGAGGGAGGCTGAAGCCGCCGATCTCCCCCCACGAGGGGGAGATGGCCGGCAGGCCAGAGGGGGTCGGTTCGACTGGACGCGACCTTCTTTTGCGACAGGATAAGGCTAGCGCCCCACGCGCGGCGACCCCCCTCTGTCGCCTTCGGCGACATCTCCCCCTCAAGGGGGGAGATTAGGCGTGCCTCGCGCCAGCCCCTCAATACGGGCTCGCCACGTCCCCCGTCTCGACATAGACCGCCTTCAGCTGCGAGTAGAGTGCCAGCGCCGCAAGCGAGTTCTCCCGCCCGATGCCCGACTGCTTCACCCCACCGAAGGGGATTTCCACCGGCGTCAGATTGTAGGCGTTGATCCAGCAGGTGCCGGCCTGCAGTTCGGCGATGACGCGGTGGGCGCGCGGCAGGTCGCGGGTGAAGACCCCGGCGGCGAGCCCGAATTCGGTGTCGTTGGCGCGCTCGATCACCTCGTCCTCGCTGTCGAACTTCAGCACGCTCATCACCGGCCCGAAGATCTCTTCGCGGGCGATGCGCATCGTATCGGTGACGCCGGTGAACACCGTCGGCTCGACGAAGAAGCCGCCCTGAAAACCCTGCAGCGAGGGCACGCTACCACCGCAGGCGAGGGCAGCGCCGTCTTGCCTGCCGGTCGCGATGTAGGAGACGACCTTCTCCTGCTGCGCCTTGTTGACCAGCGGCCCCATCTGCGTTTCTGGATCGAGCGGGTCACCGATGCGGATCTTCTTGGTACGCTCTACCAGACGGTCGACGAAACGGTCGTGGATGCCCTTCTGCACGAAGACACGCGTACCGTTGGAGCAGATTTGACCGGTCGAGTAAAAGTTGCCGAGCATGGCGCCGCCGATGGCGTTTTCGAGATCGGCGTCGTCGAAGACGATCAGCGGCGACTTGCCGCCGAGCTCCATCGTCGCGTGCTTCATCTTCGAGCCGGCGAGCGACAGCACCTTGCGTCCGGTTGGCACCGAGCCGGTCACAGAAACCTTGGCGACGACATCGTGGCCGACGAGGCCGGCGCCGACATCGCCATAGCCCTGCACGACGTTGAACAGACCGTCGGGCAGGCCGGCCTCCGAGTAGATCTCGGCCAGCGCCAGCGCCGACAGCGGCGTGTTCTCCGAGGGCTTGAACACCATGGCGTTGCCCATGGCGAGCGCCGGGGCGGATTTCCACCCGGCGATCTGGATCGGATAGTTCCAGGCGCCGATGCCGACGCAGACGCCAAGCGCCTCGCGCCGCGTGTAGGCGAAAGGCCCGCCGAGATCGACCGCCTCGCCGTTGAAGGCGGCGACCGCGCCGCCGAAATATTCCAGGCAATCCGCCGCCGAGGGCGCGTCCGCCACCAGCGTCTCCTGGATAGCCTTGCCGGTGTCCAGCGTCTCGATGCGCGCGAGATCGGCATTGCGGGCGCGAAGAATGTCGGCGGCGCGGCGCAGGATGCGGCCGCGCTCGACCGGCTTCAGCCGAGCCCAGGCCGGTTGTGCGGCGCGCGCGGCCTCGATCGCCAGTTCCAGCACGTTCGGCGTCGCGGAATGCAGCGTGGCGATTGTCTCGCCCGTGGCCGGATAGATCACAGGCAGCGGCGCGCCGCCCTCGTCCTCGATGTAGCGGCCGTTGACATAGTGCGATGCCGTGGGCTGGGCGCGCATGGTCTTCTCCATTGATGGTCGCTGGGCGGGAGGGCGCCAGCCTCACAATGCCCTATCGATCCGCCGCCTGCCAGCGCGGATTGATCCATGGTTCCTGGTTGGACGGCGCCAGCGGCATCCGCCCAAGGATGTGATCTGAAGCCTTCTCGCCGGTCATGATCGAGGGCGCGTTGAGATTGCCGTTGGTCACCCGCGGGAAGATCGAGGAGTCGGCGACGCGCAGGCCCTCGACGCCGATCACCCGGCATTCCGGATCGACCACGCTCGTCAGATCGTCGGCGCGGCCCATCTTGCACGTGCCGCAAGGATGATAGGCGCTCTCGGCGTGATCCCTGATGAAGGCGTCCAGATCCTCGTCCGACTGCACATGACTGCCGGGCGAGATCTCCTTGCCGCGGAAACTGTCGAAAGCCTTCTGCCCAAAGATCTCGCGCGTCAGCCGGATGCAGTGGCGGAACTCCGTCCAGTCGTCCGGATGCGACATGTAGTTGAAGCGGATCACCGGCTTCGCTTTCGCATCGGGCGAGCGCAGCGTCACCGAGCCGCGCGACTTCGAGCGCATCGGCCCGACATGCGCCTGGAAGCCGTGCGACTTCGCTGCCGCCTTGCCGTCATAGCGCACCGCCGCCGGAATGAAGTGGTACTGGATGTCCGGATAGTCGACGCCGGCCCGCGAGCGCACGAAAGCCGCGGCCTCGAAATGGTTGGTGGCGCCGAGGCCGGTCCTGAAGAACAGCCACTGTGCGCCGATCAACGCTTTGGAGAAGGGGTTGAGCACCGAATTCAGCGTGATCGGCTTGGTCGATTCCTGCTGGATGTAGAGTTCCATATGGTCCTGCAGATTGCGGCCGACGCCTGGCCGGTCGGCAACGACCTGGATGCCGTTTTCCTGCAGATGCGCGCCCGGGCCGATGCCCGACAGCATCAGGATCTTCGGCGAATTGATTGACGATGCCGCGACGATCACTTCACGTCGCGCCTTAACGATTTGAATCTGTTTGTTAGCTTCGATCTCGACCCCGATGGCGCGTTGATTCTCGATCACCACGCGGCGAGCGAAGCCCTTGACCAAGGTGACGTTTTTGCGTTTCAGAGCCGGCTTCAGATAGGCGTTCGCCGCCGACCAGCGGCGGCCGCCGAGAATGGTCTGCTCCATCGGGCCGAACCCTTCCTGCTTCGAACCGTTGTAGTCGTCGGTCAGCTCGAAACCGGCCTGGCGGCCGGCCTCGACGAAGGCGCCGTAGAGCGGGTTCCTGCGCGTGCCGCGTTGGACATGCAGCGGGCCGCGTTTGCCCCGCCAGCCATCCTCGCCGCCGTCGGAATCCTCCATGCGCTTGAAGTAGGGAAGCACGTCGGCGAAGCCCCAGCCGGTTGCGCCCTGTTCGGCCCAGTGGTCGAAGTCGCGCGCATGGCCGCGCACATAGACCATGCCGTTGATCGAGGACGAGCCGCCGATCACCTTGCCGCGCGGGGTGGCGAGCACGCGGCCGCCGAGATGCGGCTCCGGCTCGCTGGCAAAGCCCCAGTCGTAGAGGCTCATGTTGAGCGGGATCGACAGCGCCGACGGCATCTGGATCAGCGGCCCGATATCGGTGCCGCCGAACTCGATGACGATCACCGAGTGCTTGCCGTCCTCCGACAGCCTGTAGGCCATGGCCGAGCCGGCGGAGCCGGAGCCGATGATCACGAAGTCCGCTTCAAGCATTGTTCATATGCGCCCATCGTTCATATGCGAGATGAAATCGGCGAGCGAGACATTGCCGCCGGTAGCCACAACAAGGACGGTTTTTCCCGCCACGTTCACCTTTCCCCCAAGCAGCGCCGCCAGCGACGCCGCGCCCGACGGCTCCAGCACCAGCTTCATCCGCTCGAAGGCGATCTTCATGGCGCGCCGCACCGAGATATCGTCGACGGTGACGCCGCGCACGCCGGCCGCGCGCACCGCCGCGAATGGCGCTTCGCCGGGCTGCCTCGCCATAAGCCCGTCGCAGATCGATTTCGGCCCGATCGGCATCGTCTCGATGGCGCCGTGCGCCAGTGAGGAACCCATGCCGTTGAAGCCTTCCGGCTCGACCGCGATGATTTCGGTCTGGGGCGACAGATAGTGGAAAGCGAGCGACACGCCGCCGATCAGCCCGCCGCCGCCGACGGAGCAGAACACCAGGTCGGCATGCGCGTTCTTCGCCGCCAACTGGTCGAGCGCCTCCAGCCCGGCGCCGGCCTGGCCGGCAACGATCTCCGGATCGTCGAAGGGATGCAGCAGCGTGAGTCCTTCGGTCTCGGCGATCGCGCGCGCCCTGGCGGCCGCCACTTCCTCGCGTGCGCGATCGCCATGGTCGGTGAGCACGACGCGCGCGCCATAGCCGGCGGTGGCCTCACGCTTGGCGGCCGGCGCATCGATCGGCATCACGATGGTGACGGGAATGCCGAGCGCCTGGCCGGCGGCGGCCAGCCCTTGCGCGAAATTGCCGGACGAGTAGGCGACGACGCCTTTCTTGGCCTCATCCGGCGACAGCTGCTTCAGCCGCCAATAGGCACCGCGCACCTTGAAGGAGCCGGCCCATTGCAGCGATTCCGGCTTGACGAAGACACGCGCCGCGCCCGTCTCCCTGGCGAGCGCCGTCGACTCCAGCAATGGCGTCACCTGCGTTGCGGCCGAGGTGAGGGCATAGGCCATTTTGAGATGGTCGAGTGAGGGGACGAGCGTTGTCATCATTCGCCTCGCGGATACCGTTTGCTCTCCTCGAGATTGTCGAGGTTCATGTGGTTGCGCATGTAGCGCTCGGACGCCTTCTGCAGCGGCTGGAAATCCCAGGGGTAATAGGCGCCGTTGCGCAGCGCCGGATACACCACCCAGCGGCGCGCCTGGCTCTCGCGCACGGCGGCGTCGAAAGCGGCCATGTCCCAGCGCGCCCGGACCTTGTCCATGAACGCCGCGACCAGCGCCGCGTTGGCCAGGTCGTCGGCGAGGTTGTCACGCTCGAGCGGATCGGTTTCGAGGTCGAACAATTGCGGCGGGTCGAGTTCGCAATGGACGAATTTGTATTTGCCGTCGCGGATCGCCACCAGCGGCGCGTAGGAGCCTTCGGCGGCATACTCGATCAACACGGGCGCGGTGCGCTGCCCGCCATTGGCGAGCGGCAGCAGCGACTGGCCGTCGGTCCACGGAGCGATGGCGCCCATGTCGATGCCGGCGAGGTCGCACAGCGTCGGCGTCACGTCGAGATTGGAGACCGGCGCCTCGATCAGCCCGGCCGGCACGCCTTTGCCGGCGATCATCAGCGGTACGCGCGCCGAACCCTCGAAGAAGCTCATCTTGAACCACAGCCCGCGCTCGCCGAGCATGTCGCCATGGTCCGAGCAGAACAGGATGACGGTGTCGTCGAGCATGCGCGTGCGGCCGAGGACGTCCAGCAGCTCGCCGAGCTTGTCGTCGACATAGGAGATGTTGGCGAAATACCCGCGCCGCGAACGGCGCACCTGGTCGCTTGTGATCGCGAAAGCGGAATAGTCGCTGGCGTGGTAGAGCCGCTGCGAATGCGCGTCCTGCTCGTCATGCGCGATGAACCCGGTTTCGGGGTCCAGCGCCTGGCAATTCTCGTAGAAGTCCCAATACTGCTTGCGCGCGACGTACGGGTCGTGCGGGTGCGACAGCGAAACGGTCAGGCACCAGGGCCGCCGGTCCGCATCGTCCTGCTCCCGCGAAAGCTGGTAGAGCTTCTGCGTGGCCAGGAACACGACTTCGTCGTCATACTCCATCTGGTTGGTGGTCTCGGCGACGCCCGCGCCGGTCACCGAGCCCAGATTGTGATACCACCAGTCGATGCGCTCGCCGGGTTTGCGATAGTCTGGCGTCCAGCCGAAATCGGCCGGATAGATGTCGGTGGTCAGCCGCTCCTCGAAGCCATGCAGTTGGTCCGGCCCGACGAAATGCATCTTGCCAGACAGGCAGGTGTAGTAGCCGGCAGATCGCAGGTGATGGGCAAAAGTCGGGATCGAGGACGTGAACTCCGCCGCGTTGTCGTAGACCCCGGTGCGCGACGGCAACTGCCCGCTCATGAACGAAGCGCGGCCGGGCGCGCAGAGCGGCGAGGCGGTGTAGTTGTTGGCAAAGCGCGCCGAGCGGGCGGCAAGTGCCTTCAGATGCGGCACATGCAGGAATTCCGCCGGTCCGTCGGGGAACAGCGTGCCGTTGAGCTGATCGACCATGACGATCAGGAAATTGGGCCGTCCGCTCGTCAAGGCAGGCTCCGTCCGCTGAGCTTGGTTTCGAGATAGTCTTCGACGAGCGCGATGGCCGTCGCCGCGTCCGGCACGCCGTCTTTCAGCGCGCGACGGATGTAGAGCCCGTCGATCAGCGCCGCCGTCGCTTCGGCGACGCGATCCGCTTCGCGTCGGGACAGGATGCCGGTCAGCCCGCTCATCAGGTTCGAATGCAGTCGCCTCGCATAGATCTTGAGCAGGCGCCGCAAGGCCGACGACTTCTGCGCCTCGACATAGAAGGCAAGCCATGCGGCGATGGTCTCGGGCTGGAACTGGTCGTCGGAGAAACTGACGGCGACCACGGCCGAGACGCGCTGGCGCGCCGTGCCGGTGGCCCGCAGCGCACGCCTGGTGTCGGTGTTGAGCTCCGACAGTATGTGCCGCATCGTCGCGAACAGAAGCTCGTCCTTGGCGCCGAAATAATGGTGCGCCAGCGCCGACGACACGCCGGCGCGGCCGGCGATCTCCGACATCGTCACGTCCAGCGAGCCGCGCTCGCCGATCGCCGAGATCGTCGCATCGATGAGCGCCTTGCGGCGCAAGGGTTCCATTCCGATTTTCGGCATTTTGGGATCCGGGCTCGATATAAGATTATTTTTTATTGACGGATCAATCAACAAAAAATCGATGCTGGCATCAAACGATCCTGTTGGTCTGGCCCATCCCCTGGGCTGGAAAAAAGTTCACTGTTGAACAATATTGAATCTCATGCCGCGACAGGACGTGCTAGCGTGTGTGGAGGTTCAGGTCAGGCCGGCATCACCTGAGGATCCACACGCCAGGCTGCGCGGCAAATGGAGGCTGTAATGACCGCATGCATCGTCGGCTGGGCGCATTCGCGCTTCGGCAAGCTCGAGGGCGAGACGCTCGAGGGCCTGATCACCAAGGTCGCCGTCGAGGCGCTCGACCATGCCGGGATTGGTCCCGACGATGTCGACGAGATCGTGCTCGGCCATTTCAACGCTGGCTTCTCCGCGCAGGATTTTACCGCCAGTCTGGTTTTGCAGGCCGACGACCGGCTGCGCTTCAAGCCGGCGACGCGCGTCGAAAACGCCTGCGCCACCGGTTCGGCCGCCGTGAGGCAAGGTATCCGCGCCATCGACGCCAATGCGGCCCGCATTGTGCTGGTGGTCGGCGCCGAGCAGATGACCACCACGCCCGGCCCCGAGATCGGCAAAAACCTGCTCAAGGCCTCCTACCTGCCGGAGGATGGCGACACGCCCGCCGGCTTTGCCGGCGTCTTCGGCAAGATCGCGCAGGCCTATTTCCAGCGCTATGGCGACCAGTCGGATGCGCTCGCCATGATCGCCGCCAAGAACCACAAGAACGGCGTCGACAATCCTTACGCGCAGATGCGCAAGGATTTCGGCTTTGAATTCTGCCGCCAGGAAAGCGAGAAGAACCCGTTCGTCGCCGGTCCCTTGAAGCGCACCGACTGCTCGCTGGTTTCGGACGGCGCCGCCGCGCTTGTGCTCACCGACACCGCGACGGCGCTCAGGATGCGCCGCGCCGTCACCTTCCGCGCCAATGAGCACGTCCAGGATTTCCTGCCGATGTCGAAGCGCGACATCCTCGCCTTCGAGGGCTGCGAGCAGGCCTGGAACCAGGCGCTGAAGAAGGCCGGCGTGACGCTCGACGACCTCTCCTTCGTCGAGACGCATGACTGCTTCACCATCGCCGAACTGATCGAATACGAGGCGATGGGGCTGGCCAAGCCAGGCGAAGGCGCGAAGCTGGCGCTGGACGGCACCACGGTCAGGGACGGCCGCCTGCCGGTCAACCCCTCCGGCGGCCTTAAATCCAAGGGCCACCCGATCGGCGCCACCGGCGTGTCGATGCATGTGCTGACCGCCATGCAGCTCACCGGCGAGGCGGGCGGCATCCAGGTGCCGGGCGCCAAGCTCGGCGGCATCTTCAACATGGGTGGCGCTGCCGTTGCCAACTACGTTTCCATTCTCGACCGGATCAGGTAGAAGCGGCCCGCATTTAAAGCGGCGCCCTCTGGGCGCGCGCGTGCGGGAGGCAGCATGTCAAATCCGGTTCTGGTCGAGGTTTTGCGCGGCGCGGTGGTCGAAAGCGCCCATCGCGGCGCGGTCGCCGTGTTCGATGCTGACGGCAAGCCGTTGCTCGAAATCGGCGAGACGGTCCGCCCGGTGTTTCCGCGCTCGGCGGTGAAGGCGATCCAGGCGCTGCCATTGGTCGAAAGCGGTACGGCCGACGCCTATGGCTTCGGCGACCGCGAACTGGCGCTGGCCTGCGCCTCGCATACCGGCGAGGCCGCGCATGTCGAACTGGCGCAAGCCATGCTGGCGAAAGCCGGTCTCGACAAAACCGCGCTCGAATGCGGCGCGCATTGGCCGTCGAACCATGACGCCACCATAGCGCTTGCCCGTGCCGGCGGCGTGCCGAACGCGCTGCACAACAACTGCTCCGGCAAGCATGCCGGCTTCCTATGCACCTGCGTGCATGCGGGCATCGCCCATCGCGGCTACGTCAAGGCCGGCCACGCCCAGCAGGAGATGGTTCGCGATGCCATGCAGTCCGTGACCGGTGCCGCCCATGACGTCGACCACTGCGGCACCGACGGCTGTTCCATCCCGACCTATGCCGTGCCGCTAAAGAGCTTCGCGCTCGGCTTTGCCCGCATGGCGACGGGCAGGGGCTTTGCGCCGGAGCGGGCCAGGGCGGCGAAGCGGCTCTTGTCCGCCTGCATGGCCGAGCCCTTCCTGGTCTCCGGCAGCGGCGGCGCCGATGTCGCGCTGATGCAGGCGGCGCCCGGCCGCATCTTCGTCAAGACCGGTGCAGAGGGCGTCTATTGCGCCGCCGTTCCCGAGCTTGGCCTCGGCATTGCGCTGAAATGCGACGACGGCGCCGGCCGCGCCGCCGAGGTGATGATCGCCGCGGTGCTGGCCAGGCTGCTGCGTGGCGACGAAGGCCTCGCCGCAAAACTGATGGAGCTCGCCCATCGCCCCGTCGAAAGCCGGATTGGCGCCAAGGTTGGCACGCTACGGCCGACGGCTGCGCTCAACTGACGTGGTTGCGCTCAACGGTCAGATGCGCATAGCCGGCATTGCCTGACTGGGCGAGGTCGGCGGTCGCCGGATCGGCCCAGCGCTGGCCGACGATAGCGCCGTTCAGCGCGCCATCGATGACATTGTCCGAGATGATGGCCGTTTCTGCGCCCTCGACCACCGACACCGCAATGCCGGTCCCGGCCTTGCGGATGATGTTGCCGGTGGCAACGACATTGCGCAGATAAGGCCCCCAGCCGATCTGCATGCCATAGAGCGGCGCGTTCTCGACGACATTGCCCGACACGGTGGTGTCGGCCTCGACGCTGATGCCGACGCCGAAGCCGGGCGCGTCGGCGGGGTAGGGGCCGACCGTCGACAGGTTGCGCACGATGTTGTTCGCGCACACGCCCATGCGGCCGCCTTCGTTGAAATTGACGATCGAGATGCCGTTGGCGGCGCCGTCGATGATGTTGTTGCCGATGACCGCGCCTTCGAAGGAGAATTCCGAATAGAGCGCCGTCTCGCCCGAGCGCGAGCAGGTGTTGCCGGTGACCTGCAGATTGCTGGAGCTGTTGGCGCGGATCGCCGAGAAGGCGCAGTCCGAGACGATGTTGCCCGAGATCACGACATTGCCGGCGCGGAAGGCGTTGATGCCGTTGCCGTTCTGGCCGGTGCCGCCGCTCCTGGCGCCGATGCGCTCGACGCGGTTGCCACTGACGAGGGTGCCGTCTTCCGCCTGCTGCCAGCGATGCACGAGGATGCCGCCATTGGCGCAGTCGGAAACCGTATTGCCGGAGATCTCCAGCCCGCCGGCTTCGACCGAATAGATGCCGGCGTCCGCCGCGCCGGAAATGTCGCAACGCCCGACGCGGCCCGAAACATGCTCCAGCGCCAGCCCGTTCTTGCCGCTGCCGGTGACCTGGCAATTGTCGATGACGAGATGGCCGACGCGACGCAGGTCGAGCAGGCCTTGCGCATAGTCGGCCAGCCAGCGGTTCGAGCCGTCGAACACCAGCCCGCCGAGTTCGATATGCTCGGCCTGCTCGACCATCATCAGATGGCCGTTGCCGCCATAGACGATGCGCGTGGCGCCCGGCACGCCGCTCAGGCGCAGGCGCGCTGGCAGCTTGAGGTTGGACACGACATAGGTGCCCTGCGGCAAAAACACCGGCGCGTCGCGCTCGCTGGCGTCGTTGAGGAGCTTGGTGAAGGCCTTGCTCTGGTCGTCAAGCGTGCCTGGTTGCACGCCGAGCTCGGTGGCGTTGATCGAACCGCGCATCGAGGCTTTCGCGATGCCGGGCAGCACCTTGGCCGAGACTTTGCCAGCGCAAAGGCCCGCAATGGCAAAGCCGGCGGTCTGGGCGAGCAGCATTCGTCTGTTCAACATCGGCACAGGTCCTGGCGTTTGCCATCCCTGTCGCAGGAATCGTGCCAGGCCTGCCGTCGGACTACAGCTTGTACAGAGGCGGCACCGGGCCTAAGTTCATTGCATGAGCAGAGCTTTTACCCGCGAAGAAGACAGCGAAAACGCCATCGCCGGCATTGGCGAGCGTCCGATCAGCCAGCACCGCAACCTGGTGACGGAGCGTGGCTTGGCAATGATCGATCAGGAACTCGAAGGACTGCGCGACGAATTGGGCAAGGCCGAGAGGCGAGCCGACCGCGAGCGCATCGCGCTCGTGTCGCGCGACCTGCGCTACTGGACCGCCAGGCGCGAGAGTGCGGAGCTTTCCGTGCCCGAGCCCGGCAGCGACGTGGTCCGCTTCGGCATGGGCGTCACGCTGGAAGGCGATGACGGCAAGAAAGTGCACTGGAAGATCGTCGGCGAGGACGAGGCCGATCCCTCAAAGGGCAGCATTTCCCATGTCTCGCCGATGGCAGTGGCGCTGTTCGGCAAGAAGCTTGGCGACATCGCGTCGGTCAACGGCAAGGAGTGGGAGATCACCAAGCTTTCGGACAAGGCTGAGAGCTAGTCTTCCAGCCTGACGACATGGTCGCGGAAGAATGCCGCGGCCCCGGCTTCGTCGATTTCACCCGCTGCAACCATCATCACCATTTGGATGACGTCCTCCTGCTCGGCCTCGACACTCAATCCATTGAAGTAGAGAAACAAATCGGCTGCGGCAAAAGCGGTGCGCTTGTTGCCGTCGACGAATGGGTGGTTCTTTGCGATGCCAAAGAGATAAGCGGCCGCCAGTTCGCAAAGATCGGGCTCTCCATAGGCCTCCTTCTGCTGAGGCCTAGCAAGCGCTGATTCCAGCATGCCTTCGTCACGAATGCCCGGCGCACCGCCGTGAAGGCGCAACTGCTCGGCGTGCATCGCCTCCACGAATTCTCGCGAATGATGCGCGGTCATTTCGCGAGCGCGCGGTAGGCAACCTCGTATTTCTTCATCCGCTCACGCGCGATCTTCATCTTGCGTTCGAATTCTTCGGCAGAGTCCTCAAGGCGGCGCAAGCGAAGCTCCTGACCCTCCTGGACGACGACCACATTGTCGCCCGCCTTCAGGTTCACCCGGTCGAGAAGTTCCTTCGGCAGGATCAGCCCTTCGGAATTGCCGATTTTGCGAATGGTGGTGTTCATGACGGATCATCCTGTTGCAACGCCGATTATAACGCCAGACGCCGATTGTTGCAACAGGAATTATAACGGCCTCATGCCGCCGCCAGCAAGCGGTCCATAAGCCTGTCCGCCGCTTCTGGAATGACCGTGCCCGGCGGGAAGATTTCCGCCGCACCCGCCTTCAGCACCGCATCATAGTCCTGCGGCGGGATCACGCCGCCGGCGACGATCAGCATGTCGCCATGGCCGAGCTTCTTCAGCGCTTCCTTGAGCTCAGGAATGAGCGTCAAATGTCCGGCCGCGAGCGAGGAGGCGCCGATGATGTCGACGTCGTGCTGGACCGCCAGTTTCGCGATCTCCTCGGGCGTCTGGAACATCGGACCGACGGTGACGTCGAAGCCGAGATCGGCAAAGGCGGTGGCGATCACCTTCTGCCCGCGGTCATGGCCGTCCTGACCCATCTTGGCAACCAGGATACGTGGCTTGCCACCGGATTTCTCCTCAAACGTCGCGATCTTGTCCTGCAGCCTGTCGACCGCCGGATTGTCGCCGAGCGCATCGCGGTAGACGCCGGAGATCGTCTGCACCGAGGCGACATGACGCCCAAAAACCTTTTCCAGCGCCAGCGAAATCTCGCCGACGGTCGCTTTGGCGCGCGCCGCGCGGATGGCGAATTCAAGCAGGTTCTCGTCGTCCTCGGCCGCCCGCGTCAACGCGGCAAGCGCGCCCTCGACCGCGCCGACGTCGCGCGTGCCCTTCAGCCGCTGCAGCTTCGCCAACTGCCTGGCCTTGACCTCGGCATTGTCGATCTTCAGCACGTCGACCTCGATGTCGGTTTGCGGCCGATGCGCGTTGACGCCGACCAGCGTCTGCTCGCCGGAATCGATGCGTGCCTGGGTGCGGGCCGCGGCCTCCTCGATGCGCAGCTTCGGAATGCCTTTCTCGATCGCCGCCGCCATGCCGCCGAGGCTCTCGACCTCCTCGATGTGAGCGAGCGCGCGCGCCGCCAGATCCTGCGTCAGCCGCTCGACGAAGGCCGAGCCGCCCCACGGGTCGACGATGCGCGTGGTGCCGGATTCCTTCTGCAGGATGAGCTGCGTGTTGCGGGCGATGCGGGCCGAATGGTCGGTCGGCAGCGCCATCGCCTCGTCGAAGGAATTGGTATGCAGCGACTGCGTATGCCCCTGCGTCGCCGCCATCGCCTCGATCATCGTGCGGGTGATGTTGTTGTAGGGATCCTGCGCCGTCAGTGACCAGCCTGACGTCTGGCAGTGCGTGCGCAGCGACAGCGAGCGCTCGTCCTTGGGCGCAAAATTCTTCTTCATCAGGCTCGACCACAGCAGGCGCGCGGCCCTGAGCTTGGCGACCTCCATGAAGAAGTCCATGCCGACGGCCCAGAAGAAGGAAAGCCGCGGCGCGAAGCGGTCGATGTCGAGCCCGGCAGCGACGCCGGCGCGGGCATATTCGATGCCGTCGGCGATGGTGTAGGCGAGCTCGAGGTCCGCCGTCGCGCCGGCCTCCTGCATATGGTAGCCCGAGATCGAGATCGAGTTGAACTTCGGCATGTTGCGCGACGTGTAGGCGAAGATGTCCGACACGATCCGCATCGAGGGTTTCGGCGGGTAGATGTAGGTGTTGCGGACCATGAACTCCTTCAGAATGTCGTTCTGAATGGTCCCGGCGAGATCCTTTTGCGCAACTCCCTGTTCCTCCGCCGCCACGATGTAGAGCGCCATGACCGGCAGCACCGCGCCGTTCATGGTCATCGACACCGTCATTTCGCCGAGCGGAATGCCGTCGAACAGCTGGCGCATGTCGAGGATGGAATCGATGGCGACTCCCGCCATGCCGACATCGCCTGCGACGCGAGGATGGTCGCTGTCATAACCGCGATGCGTGGCGAGATCGAAAGCGACCGACAGGCCCTTCTGCCCGGCCGCCAGGTTGCGCCGGTAGAAGGCGTTCGACTCTTCCGCCGTTGAGAAGCCGGCATATTGCCGGATCGTCCAGGGCTGCTGGACGTACATTGTCGGGTAGGGGCCGCGCACGAAGGGCGCCAAGCCGGGATAGGTATCGAGATTGGCGAGGCCCTTGAGATCGCCCTGCATGTAGAGATGCTTCACGGCGATGCCTTCCGGCGTCATCCGCTGGCCCTTGAGCTCGACCGGCGCGCGGCGCGGAGCAGACCAGCCGATCTGGCTGAAATCGGGGATCATGCGCCGGCTCCGATCGACTGATCGATGCGCACCGGAAACAGCGGCTCGCAGGTCGCGACGCCTTCCGTCAGCGCCGGTCGCCGCTCCGCCGCCAGTGTTTCGACCGGGCGTTCGCTGCCCGCGCGGAACAGTGTCGTGCCGACGATAGCGCGCGCGCCCGTCCGGTATTCGGCGTTGCGCTTCGCAGCGGCGGTCTGGACGCGGTTCTGGATGTAGCCTTGCTGCAGGCTCGCCAGCACGCCGCCTTCGGCCTCGATGCGCTGGAATTCTTGCCAGGCGACCGCGCAGAGATCATTGGTCAGCGCCTCGACGGCGCCCGATCCGCCAGCGGGGTCGGCGACGTGATCGACGTGGCTTTCCTCGGCCATGATCAGCTGCGCGTTGCGGGCGACGCGGCGGGCAAAGCCGGCCGGCAGCCCATGCGCGATTGTGTGTGGCAGGATGGAGATCGAATCGGCCCCGCCGGCGGCGGCCGCGAAACAGGCGATCGCCGTGCGCAATATGTTGGTCTCCGGGTCCGCCGCCGTCATCATGCGATAGGACGTCTCGGCGTGGATGCTGGCCGTCGAGGCCGGGATCGAGCAGGCTTCCTGGATCCGCGCCCACAGCCGGCGCAAGGCGCGCACCTTGGCCATCGACAGCAACTGGTCCTGGTCGACGCTGAGCGCGAAGCCGATATGGGGTGCGGCATAGACCAGCGGCTGGCGCGCCTTCTCGAACATCCTGAGATAGGAGACCGCCGACGCCATCATCGTGCCGAGCTCCTGGGCCTCGGTGGCGCCGGCATTGTGGAAGACGCGCCCGTCGGCCTCGAGCAGCACGCCGGGCACTCCCATCGAGAAGAAATGCGCCATCGACTGCGGCATCGATTCCTGCAGCGCCTCGATCGACATGCGCAGCCGGCCGGTGCCGGCGAAGATCGCCGCCGGATCGATGCCGAAGGAAAGGTTGAGCTTGGCCGGATCGGAGCGGCGCTTGCCCAGGAATGCCACCAGCCAGTCGGCCACCGCACGGCTCCAGGGATGGGCATCGATGCGGACCTGGACGCGGTTGAGCGGCACGCCGTCGAGCACCGCTTCCAGCGCCTCGGCCGTTCGCGGCAGGCCATAGCCGAAAGCGTTCGGCGCGCCCTCGAAAACCAGTGACAGACCGGTCGCCCCTTGCGCGACATCGTCCAGTGCCTGCGCCTTGGCGCGGCCAATATCCGGATCGTCGACGCGCTGGCTGACGATCCAGGGCGCTCCGGGATTTGCCCTGACCAGCGGTTCGGCCGCGGCCGAGCGCTCATAGAGCGGCTCGATGCGGATGCCGTCGTCGCTGTGGGAAACCAGCCTGTCCTCGAAGGAGCCGCCGGCAAGCGCCTTTTCGGCGAGCGCCAGCCAGCGCTGGCGGTCAGCGTTCTGAAGGTCGACTTCCCTGGTCAAGGCGCCGGCGCCCATCCGCACTCCTGGTTTTTCTGCCGCATCAATTCGAACCGTCAGTCTAAGGTTCCCTGTCCGATATCACAATGCGCCACGCATGCGGCCGGGTGAACCACCGACCGATTGCCAAACATGCGCAAAGTCCGCAAGCTGCAGGAAGCCCGGCAAGTCGGGATTTGGGTTGAGTTCCAGACTCCGACTGAAAGCCCGATTCGCGATTGGAGCATTGTCGCTGCCGCGTCGCCTCACTATACCTCAGCGTGGCCCTTTGCTTTTAACTTCATCAGGTTGCGGAGACCGGACATATGGCTGACGACAAGAGCATTTTCATCGGCGCCAGCCGCAAGCCCGACGACAGCTATCAGCGCCCCGAGCAGCTTCTGCTGCAATATGGCAACCGCCACGGCCTGGTCACCGGCGCCACCGGCACCGGCAAGACGGTCAGCCTGCAAATCCTCGCCGAGGGTTTTTCCAACGCCGGCGTGCCGGTCTTCTGCGCCGACATCAAGGGCGATCTTTCCGGCATCGCCATGATGGGCGAGGCCAAGGATTTCCTGGTCAAGCGCGCCGAGCAGATCAAGCTCGACCCTTACGACTTCCAGGAATTCCCGGTCATCTTCTGGGACCTGTTCGGCGAACAGGGCCACCCGATTCGCGCCACGACTTCGGAGATGGGACCGCTCTTGCTGTCGCGGCTGATGAACCTAACCGAAGCGCAGGAAGGCATCATGAACATCGCCTTCCGCATCGCCGACGAGGAAGGCCTGCTTCTGCTCGACCTCAAGGATCTGCAGGCGCTGCTCGCCAATATCGCCGAGCGCGCCGATGAGCTCAGCGCCCGCTACGGCAATGTCACCAAGCCGTCGGTCGGCGCCATCCAGCGCACGCTGCTGGTGCTGGAACAGCAGGGCGCGGCGAACTTCTTCGGCGAGCCGGCGCTGCGCATCGCCGACATCATGCGCACCACGCGCGACGGCCGTGGCGCCATCAGCGTGCTTGCCGCCGACAAGCTGATGATGAATCCCAGGCTCTACGCCACCTTCCTGCTCTGGCTGATGTCGGAGCTGTTCGAGGAATTGCCCGAAGTCGGCGATCCGGACAAGCCGAAGCTGGTCTTCTTCTTCGACGAGGCGCATCTGTTGTTCGAGGACGCGCCGAAGGTGCTGGTCGATCGCGTCGAGCAGGTGGTGCGGCTGATCCGCTCCAAGGGTGTCGGCGTCTATTTCGTCACCCAGAACCCGCTGGATATCCCCGAGAAGGTTCTGGCCCAGCTCGGCAACCGCGTCCAGCACGCGCTGCGCGCCTACACGCCGCGCGAACAGCAGGCGGTAAGGACGGCGGCCGAGACGTTCCGCCCCAACCCCGATTTCGACTGCATGACCGCGATCACCCAGCTCGGCACCGGCGAGGCGCTGGTCTCGACGCTGGAGGCCAAGGGCGTGCCCTCCATGGTCCAGCGCACGCTGATCCGGCCGCCATCGTCGCGGCTCGGCCCGATCACGCCTGACGAGCGCCGCCAGTTGATCGCCGAAAGCCCGGTCTCGGGCCAATACGACCAGGTGATCGACCGCGAATCGGCCTTCGAGCTGTTGCAGAAGAAGGCGAAAGAGGCACAGGAGGCCGAAGAGCAGGCGCAACAGGCCGACAGCGGCCGCTCGCGCTGGACGATTCCCGGTTTCGGCGACGATCCCGCTCCGCAGTCCGGCGGCCGCCGCGCTCCGGCGCCACGCCCCTCCAACCGCCAGACGGTGGCCGAAGCGGCGATCAAGTCGGTGGTGCGCTCGGTCGGCTCGTCCGTCGGCCGCGCGATCGTGCGCGGGATCCTGGGCAGCCTGGCCAGGGGGCGGTAGGATGTCTGCACGAGAAGGGCGGAGGTCGCTTCAAGCGGGGTGAAAGAGTGCTGCCGTGATCAATCCTTCCTGCGGTATGGCGAGCAGGAAGCCGCGGCGAAGTACCAGGCGAATTGGCTCAGATTCGCGATGACGGATTCACACCGGGATGAGCGGAGCGACCTCACACCGGGATGAGCGGAGCCACCTCGCGGTCCGACGGACGATCGCTCGCGGCGAGGCCAGACACGACACCGGCACGATCGGCAGCGTTGCGGTTCTGGCTCATCTTGCGCTTGCCTTCGAGCCGCGTGATCGGCATGCGCAGGCCAACAATCCCCTTCAGTTGCGCCTGGATGAAATCCGGCGGCGCATCCGATACGGCCCAAGGCGAGGCGCGGCCGTCTTCGTGGAGGGTGGTGAGACGCGTCACCACGTCGAGCAGCCTGTCGGCATCGTCGAAGAATTCAATCGGTCCATAGGCATGGACTGCGACATAGTTCCAGGTCGGCACGACCTTCCCGGTTTCCTGCTTGGCCTGATACCACGCCGGCGTCACATAGGCGTCCGGTCCCATGAAGATCGCCAGGCCGTCGCCCAATGCCGGTGCGCGCCACTGCGGATTTGCCTTCGCGACATGGCCGTAGATCACGCCGTGCTCGCCCTCGTTCTCGTCGAGAAGAAGTGGCAACGGCGTCGCCTGCGGTCCTTCCGTCGTGGCGGTGACCAGCGTCGCCAGCCGCGCGGCGCGGATCGTTGCTCTCAGGCTCTCCTTGTCGTCATCACGGAAGGTGGGCGGTATGTACATGGCGAAACTCCTTGCGTTGCAGGCGACGATGCCGCAAGTCTGGCTTGGTGGAAATATCCAGTTTCGTAGGTTCTCTGTGGTCCAGTTGGAGAAGGATGGCGTCGCGCGCCGGATCATCGCGGCGATCAAGGCGCAGGTGCACAGCGGCGCCTATCGGCCTGGCGACCGCCTGCCGTCGACGCGGGTCTTTGCCGCCGAATGGGGCGCCTCACGCACCACGGTGACGGCCGCCTATAGCCAGCTCGACGCCGAAGGCTATCTGATCATCCGGCCGGGAGCACGCGCGATCGTGGCCTCGGGGCTGGAGGCGCCGTCGATGGAGACGCCCCTCGAGGCCGCTCAGCCCCGCAACCTGTCGGCATTCGCCCGCCGCCTCGTCGCCCTGCCTGCGCCGGCGGAAATGCAGCCGGCCAAGCTTGCCGATTTCCGCTATGGCGACCTGTCCGGGGCGGACTTCCCGGTGCTGGCCTGGCGGCGGGCGTCGAACAAAGCCATTTTGCGACGCCCCGCGCGTCTGCGCTATGGCGACCCTCAGGGGTCCCTTGCCGCCCGCAGCGCGCTTCAGGGCTATCTCTGGCGCGCTCGCGGCATCAGCTGCACGCCGGACCAGATCGTCGTCGTCAACGGCTCGCAGCAAGGGCTCGACCTCTGCGCGCGGCTGCTGCTTGACCCCGGCGACCCGTTTGTGATCGAGAACCCGGGCTATCTGCTGGCCCGCAATGCCTTCGCGGCGGCAGGCGGCATCGCCGTGCCCGTTGCGGTCGACGCCGACGGGCTGAGGACCGATGCGCTGCCGCCGGCCCGCCTTGCTTGCGTGACGCCGTCGCATCAGTTTCCGCTCGGCAGCGTGCTTTCCGCGACGCGCCGGCGCGCCCTCCTGGCCTGGGCCAAGGCCACAGGCGCCTACATTGTCGAAGACGATTACGATGGCGAATACCGTCACGACATCTCCCCCATCCCGCCGCTGCAGGCCCTCGATCCTGACTCCGTCATCTATATCGGCACGCTGTCCAAGACGCTTTCGCCGACCCTGAGGCTCGGCTATCTCGTCGTTCCCGCCAGCCTCACCCGGGCGTTTAGCGAGGCGAAACGGCTGACCGACCGGCATGCTCCGATGCTGGAACAAGACATACTGGGCGACCTGCTGGCGAGCGGCGCTTATGAGCGTCACGTCCGCAGCATCCGCAGGAAGAACGCCGAGCGCAGGGAGGCCCTGCTGCAGGCGTTGTCCGAACATCTGGGTGCAGGAGTCTCCGTCGCGGGTGCCGACACCGGACTGCATGTCGTCGCCTGGATGAACGGCATCGACGCCGAACGCGAGCCGGCGGTCATCGCGGCTGCGCGCGCCGCCGGGATCGGCCTCTATCCGGTATCGCCGCTCTATGACCCAACCGAGCCGCGACCTGAAACGGCCGGCTTCATCCTCGGCTATGCCGGGCTCGACGTGGAGGCACTGAGACGCGGTGTTGCAATGCTGGCGACTGTGCTGGCCGCGCACCGCTGACGAGATCAGGCTTCAGAAGAGCTCGTCGGTATCGCGCCTGATCGGCCCAAGCAGGATCGATCCATCGGGCACGCCGGCGTCGATCGGAATGGCTTTGCGATTGGCGCTCACCACCATCGGCTGGCCGACATCGGCGGTAACGATCACCGGCGTCTTCGAGGGCACGCGATCGTAGAGATCGATGATGTCCTGGTTGATCAGGCGAACGCAGCCCGACGACACCGACTTGCCGATCGAGTTCCATTCCGGCGAGCCGTGCAGGCGGTAGAGCGTGTCCACATTGCCCTGGAACAGATAGAGCGCGCGCGCGCCGAGCGGGTTCTTCAGCCCGCCGGGCATGCCGCCATTGTCGGCGCTGTACTCCCTCAGTTCCGGCTGGCGGGCGACCATCTCGTCCGGCGGCGTCCATTTTGGCCACTTCTGCTTCCACTGCACCACCGCGTCGCCCGCCCATTCGAAGCCGGCACGGCCGAGGCCGACGCCGTAGCGGATCGCCTGGCCGCCCTCACGCACCAGATAGAGGTGATGGCCGGTCGTATCGACGACGATGGTGCCCGGCTTCTGGCCGGTCGGATCGGGAACGATCTGGCGCAGGAACTGCGGATCGATCTTCTGGAACGGTATGGCCGGCACTTCGAAACCGCTGTCCGAGATCGGGCCGTACATCGTCGCATAGTCGCCCAGCGGCGGCTCGACATAAGCCGGCGGCGGCGGCTCGACCGGTTCCGGCCTCGTCGTGGCGCAAGCGGAAACGGCGACCGAGGCGGCGCCGAGCGCCGCGGCATTGAGAAAGCCGCGGCGGCTGAGGCGAAGGGAGGACGGATCGGATATGAACATGGTTGCCTTTTTTAGGTCTCAAGTCGCAACAAAGCATAAATGCGCCGGTGCGGACTGTTAACGGGAGCACTCTCGCCTTTAACAGTTGGCGGCGATAGGCGGTTCCGATTCTGGCCTCAGGGTGGACAAACAAAGGCAAAGCTGTGACCGCATCCGGCCTGTTGCGCCACGGCCACATGAGGCCTGGCGACCCCAAGCTATGTTGAGATCCAAGTCAAGTCGGCATCCCCTGAATACCAACCTACCTCAAGCGGTCAGCAGGCCTTCGAGCGACGGCAGGATCAATCCCGGCATGAAATCGCGGTATTCGTCAGGCTGGTTGGCGCGATTGATCCACACCGTGCGGAAGCCGAACTTGGCGGCCCCCGCCACGTCCCAGCGGTTGGACGACTGGAACGACACCGCATCCGGATAGAGGCGCCAGCCGGTGGTCACCATGTCGTAAGTCGAGGGGTCGGTCTTGAAGCGCCTGACTTGATCGACGGAAAAGATGTCGTCCAGCACCTGGTCGAGCGCGGCCGACTTGACCGCAGCTTCGAGCATCTCGGGCGAGCCGTTGGAGAGGATCGCCAGCCGAGAGCCGGACGCCTTGAGCGCCTTGAGCACGGCCGGCACCTCCGGATAGCAGTCGAGCCGCCAGTAAGCCTCCAGCAGCTTGGCCCGCAGCCCCCTGTCGACCGAGGGCACCTTGCGCAGGGCGAAATCCAGCGCCTGCTCGGTCAATTGCCAGAAGTCGGCATAGGCGCCCATCAGCGTCCTGACCCAGGAATATTCGAGCTGCTTGGCGCGCCAGATGTCGGAGAGCAACTGGCCGTCCGGCCCGATCTCGCCGGCGTGGCGGCGCACGGCGGCATGCACGTCGAACAACGTGCCGTAGGCGTCGAAAACATAAGCCGCATGGTGCATGCGACAGTTGTGAGGCGAGGGCAGGCGGAGCGCAAGCGTTGATTGCGGCCAGCGGCAATCGATGCTTGCGGATAGCCGCCAGGCCGAGAGCCGCAGGTCTCAACAAATCTCCGCGATTCCGGTTGACGGCGGCCTTCAAAGCATCTTCCTATGCGCGCTTCGCAAAAAAGCATCTGGACGGACCCGAGCAATGACACTGGCGGCAGCGGCGCAATCCGCAACATGGACCTTCGTCGACGGCGACTGGCATGAAGGCAATGTCGCCATTCTCGGCCCCCGCAGCCACGCCATGTGGCTCGGCACCAGCGTCTTCGACGGCGCCCGCTGGTTCGAGGGCGTGGCGCCCGACCTCGAGCTTCACGCCGCGCGGGTGAACGCCTCGGCCATCGCGCTCGGCCTGAAACCCACCATGACCACCGACAAGATCGTCGGGCTGACCTGGGATGGCCTGAAGAAGTTCGATGGCAAGACGGCGGTCTATATCAGGCCGATGTATTGGGCCGAGCATGGCGGCTACATGGGCGTGCCAGCCGATCCGGCCTCGACCCGTTTCTGCCTTTGCCTATACGAATCGCCGATGATCTCGCCGGCTGGCTTTTCGATCACCTTGTCGCCGTTCCGGCGGCCGAGCATTGAGACCATGCCGACCAACGCCAAGGCCGGCTGCCTCTATCCCAACAACGGCCGCGCCATCCTCGAAGCCAAGATGCGCGGCTTCGACAATGCGCTGGTGCTGGACATGCTGGGCAACGTTGCCGAGACCGGAACCTCGAACATCTTCCTGGTCAAGGACGGCCATGTGCTGACGCCGGCGGCGAACGGCACCTTCCTGTCCGGCATCACCCGTTCGCGCACGATAAACCTGCTCGGCGACTACGGCTTCAAGACCACCGAAAGGACGCTCTCGGTGCGCGAATTCCTCGAAGCGGACGAGATCTTCTCCACCGGCAACCACTCCAAGATCGTGCCGATCACCCGCATCGAGGAGCGCAACCTCCAGCCCGGGCCGGTCGCCAAGAAGGCGCGCGAGCTCTACTGGGACTGGGCGCATTCGGCGTCCGCCGCCTGATCCGCGGCCGGGCTTTCCTTTCACGCGGCCACCTGCTGCAAAACCATGTGACACTCTTCCGGAACCTCTCTAGAAAGGGAACCGGCGCTTCATTCCGGAGTTGTCCCCAACCATTCCAGACCTATCTTAGTCCGGTATCGACACCGGATTTTCCATGAGGGAGTACCATCCATGGCTTTTGAGCTGCCCGCTTTGCCCTACGACTACGAGGCCTTGCAGCCTTACATGTCGAAGGAGACGCTGGAGTATCACCACGACAAGCACCACAAGGCCTATGTCGACAACGGCAACAAGCTCGCCGCGGAAGCCGGCCTGGGAGACCTTTCGGTCGAGGAGGTGGTGAAGCAGTCCTTCGGCAAGAACGCCGGCCTCTTCAACAACGCCGCTCAGCACTACAACCACATCCACTTCTGGAAGTGGATGAAGAAGGGCGGCGGCGGCTCCAAGCTCCCTGGGGCCCTGCAGAAGGCCTTCGACAGCGACCTCGGCGGCTATGACAAGTTCAAGGCGGACTTCATCGCCGCCGGCACCACCCAGTTCGGTTCCGGCTGGGCCTGGATTTCGGTCAAGGACGGCAAGCTCGCGATCTCGAAGACGCCGAACGGCGAGAATCCGCTGGTGCATGGCGCCTCGCCGATCCTCGGCGTCGACGTCTGGGAGCACTCCTACTACATCGACTACCGCAACGCCCGCCCGAAATACCTCGAAGCCTTCGTCGACAGCCTGATCAACTGGGATCATGTCCTTGAGCTCTATGAAAAGGCCAATGGCTGATTGATCGGAGAAAAAGCCCCGGCACACCGGGGCTTTTTCTTTTCTGCCGGCAACGAAAAGTGAAAATCGTTGCTGAGTGGACGGAATATTTCCCCTGCGACGTCCGTTAACGTCCAGTCGCGAACTCTCTTCACCAAGGAGCCACTGAATGAGAAAGCTTGTTCTCGCCATCTCTATGCTCGCAATTGCCGGTTCGGCCGCTTTTGCTGATCCGATCAAGGATCGCCAGGCCCTGATGAAGGAGCGCGGCAAGCTCGCCGGACAATTGTCGAAGGTCGTCAAGGGCGAGGAAGCTTTCGACGCCGCTGCCGTGCTGACCGCGCTGCAGGCGCTGCAGGCCAATGGCGAGAAATGGGACACCGAGAAGTTCTTTCCGGCCTGCAGCGACAAGGGCGACACCACCGCCGCGCCGAAGATCTGGGAAGATACGGCCGGCTTCAACGCGGCCGAGGACAAGTTCCTGGCCGACGTCAAGGCCGCGGTCGCTGCTCCGCCAGGAGATGTCGATGCCTTGAAGGCGCAGCTCAACACGATCGGCGGCGACTGCGGCACCTGCCACC
Source organism: Mesorhizobium sp. M4B.F.Ca.ET.143.01.1.1 (assembly GCF_004792275.1). NCBI lineage: Bacteria > Pseudomonadati > Pseudomonadota > Alphaproteobacteria > Hyphomicrobiales > Phyllobacteriaceae > Mesorhizobium > Mesorhizobium sp. M4B.F.Ca.ET.143.01.1.1. The sequence continues at coordinate 489,099 of NZ_SRSR01000002.1, read as the reverse complement.
AGAGCTACAGGATCAAGAAGGGCTGATCGCGGTCAATGCCCTGGCTGAGGAAACTCGTCGGCGCCGCCCTCGTTCTGGGCGGCGTCGGCGCGGTTGCCGGATGGGTGTTGTCGGCGCCGGTCAGGCTCGATGCCGCGACCGTCGCGCAGCTTGGCCCCGGCGATGCCGCCAAGGGCAAGCGCATCTTCTATGCCGGCGGCTGCACCTCCTGCCACGCCAGGCCCGGCGCGAAGGGCGAAGTCCGCCTTGAACTTGCGGGCGGCCTCGAACTGAAGACGCCTTTCGGCACCTTCGTGCCGCCCAACATCTCGCAGGATGCCAAGGACGGGATCGGCGCCTGGAGCGAGGAAGACTTCGCCAACGCCATGCTGAGGGGCGTCTCGCCGGCGGGCGAGCATTTCTACCCGGCCTTTCCCTACGCCTCCTACGCGCGCATGAAGCCGTCCGATGTCGCCGACCTTTACGCGTTCATGAAGACGCTGCCGGCAGTCGCCGGCAAGGCGCCTGATCACAAGCTTGCCTTCCCCTTCAACATCCGCCGCGGCATCGGGCTGTGGAAGCGGCTTTATCTCAACCCCGAGCAGGTGATCGCCGTGGCCGACGGCGCGCCGGACAAGGTCGCGGCCGGTCGCTATCTCGTCGAAGGCCCCGGCCATTGCGGCGAATGCCACACGCCGCGCGACCTTGCCGGCGGCACCAGGAAGAGCGAATGGCTGGCCGGCGCCACGGCCGCCGAAGGCTCGGGCATCGTGCCCAACATCACGGCGGGCGAGGGCGGCATCGGCGAGTGGTCGGAGGGCGATATCGCCAACTATCTCGAGACCGGCTTTACGCCGGATTTCGATTCCGTCGGCGGCGCCATGGTCGACGTGCAGAAGAACATGGCCGAACTGACTGCCGACGACCGTGCCGCGATCGCCGCCTATCTCAAGGCCGTGCCGCCGCATCCCAACGGCTATCCGGCGCGCAAAAAGCCGGCGAGTTGACCGCTTGCATGTCGCCCGTGCGTGGCACCATCCACGCAATTGGTCTCGCGATGCATATTAGTTGACTTCAATACTCATGTATTATAGGCGCTTCGGCCAGTTTTCCGGCTAACCGAAGTTGCCATGCCCTCGATCGATCTTGTGTCCGGAGTTAGCCTTGGCGGGCAGCGCACGGCGCTTCTCCTCGCTGATGGACGAACGCTCTGCTACGCGGAGCTGGACAGCCTTGCGCAGCGCTTCTCAGCGAGGCTGGGGCAAGCAGAAAAGCAGTTGGTGGCCATCGCGGCGGAAGCCTCCGAGCATGCGATCGTCGCCTATCTTGGAGCCTTGCGGGCGGGCCATGCGGTGGCCATGCTGCCGCCATGCGACAACCGACTTTGGGATGATTTCCTGGCGGCCTTCCAGCCCGACTTCACCTATCGGCCACTCGACGGCCGATGGCGTCTGGTCAAGGAGGCTCGGTGTGCACGGGACGCCGAGCCGCTGCACCCCGATCTCGCACTGCTGCTGATGACGTCCGGCAGTTCGGGCGCAGCCAAGGCCGTCAGGCTGTCCTATGGCAATCTCGAAGCCAATGCGCGCTCGATTGCGGCCTATCTCGAACTCTCTTCGGACGACCGGGCCGCTCTCGTGCTGCCGCTGCATTATTCCTACGGGCTGTCGGTCCTCAACTCGCATCTGATCGCGGGCGCCAGCGTCCTCTTTCCCCGCGCCTCCATTATGGACGGCGATTTCCTCACGACAATCGTAGACGGCGGCTGCACGAATCTGTCGGGCGTACCGTATTCCTACGAGCTCTTGGAAAGAGCGCGTTTTCGCGAGGTCGAGTTCAGCACACTGCGGATGATGACGGTGGCGGGCGGACAGCTCCGCCCCGACCTTATCCGCCTCTACAGGGATCACATGCGCGCCCGGAGCGGCGGCTTCTTCGTCATGTACGGCCAGACCGAGGCGACGGCGCGCATCGCTTTCGTGCCGCCTGAGAGCCTTTCCGACAGGGAGGAGCGGATCGGCGTCGCTATCCCGGGCGGCAGCCTTGGCATCGTCGACGCCGAAGGAAAGCCGATCAGGCGAGCGGACATTCCCGGAGAACTCGTCTATCGCGGTCCTAACGTAATGATGGGTTACGGCGCGAAGCGTTGCGATCTGCTGCGGGGTGCCGAGGTCGAGACCCTGCACACCGGCGACATTGCCGTGCAGGACGAGCACGGTTTCTTCCGCATCGTCGGGCGCAAGAGCCGCTTTGCCAAGATTGCCGGCCTTAGGATCGGCTTCGATGTCATGGAGCAGGCGCTGGAGCGGCAAGGTATTGCCGCCGCGGTGCTCGGCGACGATCGAGGGTTGCATGCCTATGTGGTCGGCGCCGGCTCGGCGGGGAAGGCACACCGTATCCTGGCCGAAGTCAGCCGCTTGCCCGCCAATCTGGTTCGGGTTGCGACGCGCTGCGACTTTCCAAGGCTTGCATCCGGCAAGATCGACTATGGCTGCCTTCAGCGCGAGATGTTGGAAGGACGGGCGGGGGCCCGTTCCGAAAGGGGCGGCGTGCCCGATGCCTATGCTCGCGTGTTCTACCCGCTCCGCGTCGGTCGCAACGACAGCTTTGTCTCCCTCGGCGGCGATTCCCTTCGCTTCCTGCAACTGGCTCTGGAACTAGAACGGCTCGGCTTGGAGCTGCCGGACGGCTGGGAACGGCTAAGCGTCGCGGAACTGACACATCGTCATGCGGCGGCGCGGCCTCTCGCACGCACGCAGGCAACCGAACTGCCGGTCGATCTGGTGTTGAGGGTCATCGCGATCCTTCTGGTGGTCGTGCATCACGAGACGCTGTGGCCTATCCCCGGCGGTTCCGGGGTCATGATGCTGCTTGTCGGCTACAGTCTTGCGCGTTTCCAGTCGGCCCATTTGCTCGCCGGGCGCCTTCGGCACGCGCTGAAACCTGCGATCGACGTGCTGATCCCGTATTTCTTCATTGTCGCCGCTTACGCCGTCGCCTGGCAGGCGGCGCCTTGGGCCTCGATGACCCTTACCGGCAACTTCGGCTATGCCGAACCGGAACGTCACGAGATGATCCCTTATCTCTACTGGTTCATCGAGGCCTACGCGCAGACGCTCCTGGTCTTCGCTCTCATCTTCGCCATTCCCATTCTACGCCGGCTGGCCAGAGCTCGACCCTTCGCCTTCTCGCTGGGCCTTTTGGTGTTTGCCGCTGCCGCGCGCTTTTCGGTCCCGTTGTTCGTCGAGCTAGGCAACCGCCAGATATTCGCGATCTACTGGGTCTTCCACCTTGCTGTCTTCGGCTGGTGCGCCGGGTTGGCCGACACGCACGTCAGGAAAGTCGTCGTGACCGCGTCTGCCGCCATTGTGCTGGGGTATCTGGCCTTTTGGGAGTCGGTCTGGCTGGGCACGACGGTTAAGTATTTGATGATTTTCGCGGCGCTTTCGGCTCTTCTTTATCTACCGCGTCTTCGCCTGCCAGCCGGGGTGGGGCGGCTGGTTATGCAGGTCGCCGTCGCGGCTTTCCCGATCTATTTGTTTCACCGCTTCGTCCCGGAGCTTTTGATGGCGCCCGTCGCGGGCCGGTTGCCGGCTCCGGGCTTCCAATTGCTTGCGATCGCTGGCGGCGTCGTCTTAGGCATCATCGCCAGCAAAGCCTTGGCCGCCGTCCGAAACCTGCGCGGCAGATTGGCGGTAGGACGCCAGCCGGAATTGCTCTCTGCGTGAGACGCGCCTAGTTCGCGGTCGTGCTTGAGCCGCTCGGGCTACGGGTGGCGGTCGCCGAGGAAATCGAAGCCGCTTTCGAAGAAGTGATTGTAGTTGCAGGTCAGCTCTTCGCCAGGCGCAATATCTCGGAGCGTGTAGGTTTCCTCCGGCGAGGAGACGTCGCAATTCGGGTCGTCGTCATGGTTCATGTAGCGGGCGTCATCGGCCTCGAAGACGATGTAGGCCGGATCGCGGCGGTCGGGATAGGAATAGCGGTCGAGATAGGATTTCACCGGGCCGGTCTCGTTCTCATAGGTGTCGACCTCGATCACCCGGTCGAATCTGGGGTCGAGCTTCCAGATCAGCGTGCCTTGGGGGATGTGGTTCTTGGCGAAGACGCCGATGCCCTGGATGGGCGATTTGTCGAGATAGACGTCGACGAGCAGCATGGCGGACCCTTGCAAGACGGTGACTGGCAGGCGCGGCTCGAAAAAAGCCGGGCATTGGGTAGCGCGCGACAGCGGCAATTGCGAGCACAAAATCGCCGCGCATGAGCGCGAAATGAAGCCTCTGAAAACGTCATGCGCAAATCAAAAATTTATGACCGGACGCATCAGTTTGGGAGCGATGCCGGCAGGTCCCCCTATTGGCCGTTGGACGGCCGTTTTGCGCTGCTCTGAACAGCAGGTGCGCACCGCTCAGCGCTGCTGCAACGCCAGGCGCACACCGAGCGCGCAGTAGATCGCGCCGACGACCTTGCCTTGCCATTTCAGCACCGCGGGATTCCGGCGCAGGAAGGCACCCAGCCCACCCGCGCTCACCGCGAAGACGACCGTGCTGAACAGGCCTAGCAGGACGAAGATGATTCCCAATGCCGCCAGCTGAAGCATCACCGATCCGTTTTCCGGCCGCACGAATTGCGGCAGGAAGGCGAGGAAGAACAGCGCGGTCTTGGGGTTGAGCATCTCGGTTAGCACTGCCTGGCGGAAAGCCTTGCCCGCCCGGATCGCAAGCGCACCGGCGGCTGGATCGGTCGATGTCTTCTCGATGATCGCACGTATGCCAAGATAAACGAGATAGGCCGCGCCGATATATTTGACGATGCTGAACAGCATCGCCGATGTGGCGATGATCGCCGAGATGCCGACCATCGCCATGACGGTGTGGAATATATCGCCGGCCGCGATCCCGGCGCCGGTGGCGATGCCCACTTTCGTTCCCGAACTCGTCGCCCGCGCGACGGTCAGCAGCGTGGCGGGGCCGGGAATGAACACAAAGCCGAGCACGACCGCGACATAGGTCGCCAATGTGGCCAGGTCGATCATTCCAGGGTCCTCCGCGACTTCGCCCAATCAAAGCCACGCCGTGGCTCGCGACGCAATGGCCTTCTCACCCGCTCGCCGCCGCCGAGACTGAATCGGCCTTGCCCGCCACCTTCAACGCGAAGGCATAGGTGTAGGCGATCTCCTCCAGCCTGGAGAAACGGCCAGAGGCGCCGGCATGGCCGGACTCCATGTTGATCTTGAACAGCACCGGGTTGTCGCCGCTCTTGCGCTCGCGCAGCCTCGCCACCCATTTGGCCGGCTCCCAGTAAGTGACGCGCGGATCGGTGAGCCCGGCCTGCGCCAGGATCGGCGGATAGTCGAGCGCCGCCACATTGTCGTAGGGTGAGTAGGCCGCGATCGTGCTGTAGTCGTCGGCCGAGGCGATCGGATTGCCCCACTCGGGCCATTCCGGCGGCGTCAGCGGCAAGGTCGCGTCGAGCATCGTGGTCAGCACGTCGACGAACGGCACTTCGGCGACGATGCCGCCAAAACACTCCGGCGCCATGTTGGCGATCGCCCCCATCAGCATGCCACCGGCCGACCCGCCTTGCGCGACGATGCGGTCATGCGCCGTGTAGCGCTCGGTCACCAGATGGCGCGCGCAGGCGATGAAGTCGGTGAATGTGTTCATCTTTTGCGCCCGCTTGCCGTCATCGTACCAGCCGTAGCCCTTGTCCTTGCCGCCGCGGACATGGGCGATGGCATAGACGAAGCCACGGTCGACCAGCGACAGGCAATTGGTGTTGAAGGACGCCGGCACGGTGATGCCGTAGGAGCCGTAGCCGTAGAGCAGGCAAGGTGCCGAGCCGTCGAGTGGCGTGTCGCGGTGGTGGATGAGCGAGATCGGCACCAGTTCGCCGTCGCTGGCGGGCGCCATCAGCCGGCGCGTCACATAGTGGTCGGGATCGTGACCCGAAGGGACTTCCTGGGTCTTCAACAGCACGCGCTCGCGTGTGCGCATGTTGTAGTCGAAGACCTGCGCCGGCGTCGTCATCGACGAATAGGTGAAGCGCATGATCTCGGTATCGTACTCGTAAGAACCAGACAGGCCGAGCGAGAACGCTTCCTCGTCAAAGGAGATGAAGTGCTCCTCGCTGCTTTCGCGATCGCGCACGACGATGCGCGGCAGGCCCTCCTTGCGCTCCAGGCGGACCAGGTAGTTGCTGAAGCCCAGGACCGAGAGGATCAGCCGTCCGGGCTCGTGCGGAACCAGCTCGCGCCAGTTTGAGCGCACCGGATTTTCGACCGGTGCCGTCATGATCTTGAAATCCTTGGCGCCGTCGGCGTTGGTGAGGATGAAGAAGATGTTGCCGCCTTCCTCGAGGTCGTATTGCAGGCCGGTTTCGCGCACGGCGACCAGCTTCGGCTCGGCAAGCGGGTCGTCGGCGCGCATCAGCCGGTATTCCGAGGTCTCGTGATCGTTGATGCCGATCATGATCCACTCGTTGGAACGCGTCCCGCCGACATCCATGAAAAAGCCCGGATCGGTTTCCTCATAGATCAGCCGATCGTTTTCGGCACTGTCGCCAAGCGCGTGGAACAGCACCTTGGAGGGACGATGATTGTCGTCGAGGCGGGTATAGAAGAACCCGTCATCGCCGGCATTCCAGACGCCGCCGCCACCGGTATCGGGGATCCTGTCCGCCAGTTCGTGGCCCTTGCCGAGGTCGCGCACGCGGAGCGTGAAGAACTCGGACCCCTTGTCGTCGAATGCCCACAAGAGCTTCTTGTGGTCGGCCGAATGGTCGACGCCGCCGAGGCGGAAATAGGGCTTGCCTTCGGCTTCCGCATCGCCGTCGAGCAGGATCTCGTCCGTGCCGCCATCGCGCGGCGTGCGGAAATAGCGCGGCTGCTCGCCGCCCAGCCTGTAGGACGAGCCATAGGCATAGGGGCCGTCTTTCATCGGCACGGTGGAATCGTCCTCCTTGATGCGCCCCTTCATCTCGGCGAAGAGCCGCTTGCGCAGTTCCGCGGTGTCGGCCATCAGCACCGCCTGATAGGCATTCTCGGCTTCGAGATGCGCGCGGATCCGGCTGTCGAGCAGGGAAGGATCCCTGAACATTGCCTGCCAGTTGTCGGCCCGCAGCCAGGCGTAGTCGTCTGTGCGGGTGAAGCCGTGATGCGTGTCGAAGATGGACCGTTTCTCGGTCTGCGGCGGGGTGGCGGTCGGAAAGGCGGAAGATCTGGTCATTAGGTCTCGCTGCGGAAATTGCTTGAATGGCAAATGAACACGCCGATCAGTGTCGGTTCAAGAGCCGGCCGGCATTGTTGCGACGGCTCCACGATAGGCCGGAGAGAGGGAAGATGATGAATTCCTGTATTCGCACCGCCGCGGCTCTTGCCGTCGCTTCGACTGTTCTGGCCTCCGCCGGCCAGTCTCATGCAACCGCCTTCGCCGCTTGGCAAGTGTCGGGCGTGCCCTACGGCGACACGCTCAACGCGCGCAAATATCCATCGGGCAGTTCGCAGAAGCAGGCCGCCTATCCCAACGGTGCCGTGCTGCAGATGACCGGCCGCTGCACCGGCGGGATAAACCTGCTCGACATCGCGAGCCAGCCGCACTGGAAGCAGCGCCAGGCGGTGCGCTATCGCTGGTGCGAGATCTGGAACGACCCGGCACGGGACGGCCATTTTGTCACCGGCTGGGTCTATGGCAAGTACATCGCGCCCTATTGAGCGGCCCGACATCCTCCGCTTATCTCCGGCCGCGCGTAGCAGTAATGCCTTGCAACCCGTGATTTCATTAGGATGCGGAAACCTTGCGACCTGTCGCGGATCAAGCATAGGCGAAGCATTTCGCTTATTTTAGCTGCTTTTGCCGATGTAATTGCGACGTGACGCCGCGTCAGGTGGTGCTGGTCTGACCAGAAAAATCTCGCTAAGTTACGCGATGCACGAAAGGTTGAAGCTGAACGGGGAATATTTGATTAATATCGCTGAATATAGCACGTTAGGCGAATTGACTTACTTGACTATTGGGATCATTAAGATCATGCGACGCGAATCGCAGAGGCTCTTTCCTGCATGAAATTCGCGCGAAGCCCAGCCAAAAAATGGGCGCAGTTAGAAACAACTCTCGTTGGGGCCTGAACACAATGGATATCGCCGAAACACCTTCCCGAAACAGCGACGCGCTGATCGAGCTGACCGCCGATGTGGTCGCAGCTTATGTCAGCAACAATCCCGTACCCGTCGGCGAACTGCCGAACCTGATCGCCGATGTCCATGCAGCCCTTGGCCGCGTGGGCGGTGCCACCGAAGCGCCGCCCGCCGACAAGCAGAAGCCTGCAGTCAATCCGAAGCGCTCCGTCCATGACGACTACATCGTCTGTCTTGAGGACGGCAAGAAGTTCAAGTCGCTGAAGCGCCACTTGATGACCCACTACAATCTGACGCCCGATGAATATCGTGAGAAGTGGGGTCTCGACGCAAGCTACCCGATGGTGGCTCCCAATTACGCCGCCGCCCGTTCGCAGCTTGCCAAGAAGATGGGCCTCGGCCGCAAGCGCAAGGGCCGCTGAAGGCAATTCGTCACTTCGATGCCGGACGGCGCCTTCGGGCGCCGTCTTGCTTTGAAGCACTCGCCGGCGCGCCGGCCGGTCGCCGCGCCAATCGTTCCCAAAAATCCGATTTGTCAGGTCAGGCGGCCTGCGTCAGCGCCGCTTCGGCGTCGCGCTTGATGCGCTTGACCATCGAGCGCAGGCCGTTAGCGCGCTGCGGCGACAGGTGCTCGTCGAGGCCGAGCGTCTTCAGAGTCGCTTCCGCGTCGGTCTTCTGGATCTCGCTCGCCGGCCGCCCGGAATACAGCGCCAGCATGATGGCGACCAGGCCGCGCACGATATGAGCGTCCGAATCGCCCCTGAAGGCGATGACCGGATCGGCGCCCGGTCCGTGCTCGGTGGTGAGCCACACCTGGCTGACGCAGCCCGGCACCTTGTTGGCGGGGGTGCGCTCGGCTTCCGGAAACGGCGGCAGCGCTTCGCCCAGTTCGATCACATAGCGATAGCGGTCCTCCCACTCGTCGAGCAGGGAAAAGTCGTCGCGGATCGTTTGGATCGTCGTTGTCATTGTGCCGGATATAGTCATCCGGCGTCCTCGCGTCACGGAAAAAGAAGAAAACACCGCAGGCGTCGAGAGGTCGGACGGGCCTGCGGTGTCGCCAATCAGCGGCTGAAAACTCAATTCTTCGTCGGCGCCTTCGCCGGGATGTTGACGGTCGCCGGCAGGACGATGTCGACGCTGCCGGTGGCGACGGACGTGTCGAGCCCGTTCGCCGGCTTGTCGCCGGTGTCGTCCATCATGGCGGCGGCGATCTTCGCGGTCTCCCTGGCGCGGACGCCAATCGTGTGCATGGCGGATTTGCCGGTCTCGCAGACATCGGGCTTGCGCTCGCAGATGCCGGCAATGTCGCCGACCGCCTCGCGCGCCGCAAACAGCGCCTGGATCGGCCCGACGCTGTCGTGGCCGGCCTCGTCGCTGCCGACATTCAGCGGCAGGGCCAGCAGCACCAGCGAAAACCAGAAAACCATTCTAATAAGAAAGCCCATCTCAATGCCCTCTCGTCCGTGACCGGATCACGCATCCTTCGGCATGACCTCTTTTATGGGCTGCATAGTGGCACACACGCGCAAAGACCGGCTTGTAAGCAAACAGAGAATTTTCCTCAAATTTTAGGCAAATTCGAAAGGATTGGTTTTGCAACCGATTTCACTTAAATCTCATCGCTTGCATTAACTTTACGATAACCATGTATCTTGTTGTTATTAAAGTGTATTTTGAAACGCGAGGGCGATTGACGCTCGGTTTTGCGCAGCTTGCCTCCACCGGTTTTGCATAACCCTCCGTTTACCATGGCGCGAGATCGCCGGGTTTCGCCGTGACGGCGTCCCAATATTTGCCGCGGGCCGGGCGTTGACCGGGTCCGCCTTATCCATTCCTTAAACGCTGAATGAGAGTTTCAGGACAACAACAGCGATCTGCGAAAAGCAGGGCAGTTCACGATCGGGTGCGAGTGCGTTGAGTTCGATTACGGCCAGATACGTTGAATTGCCTGGCGCGATGGCTGCCGGCTGCGACCGTATGGTCCATCCGACCATTACCGCCGCGGGCGAGCGCCTGCGCCAGCGCCGCTTCATCGGTGTCATGCTGGCGGCCCCCTTCCTCGCCGCCGGCGCCGCGGTAACGCTGGTCACATCGAGCCTCGGCGCCGCCGTCACGATTGCCGCGATCTTCGCCGCCTTCGGTTTCTGCTGGTTCGCCGCGCTGCTGGTGGCGGCATCGGGTCGGATGGCGCTTGCCGGCCAGGCGGCGCTCGTGCTCGGCGGTCTTGCCCTCGGCACCGCGATCTTCGCCGCGGGCGGGCTGGCTTCGCCCGTCGCGCTGCTTGCGCTTGCGCTGCCATTCGAAACCTGGTGGATCGGCGGCTCGCGACGCGCAGTCTATTGGGGCGCGCTGTCCGCGCTCGGCGCCGTCCTGCTGCAACCTTTCGCCGGCTCGCTGCCACCGCTCGCCCCGGCCGAGATCGCTGCCTGGCACTGGCTCCTGCCGCTGGCCTGGGCGTCGACGCTGATCCCGCGCCTGAATTCGCTGAGCAGCCCGGCTGGCACCCAGCCGGCGTCGCTTGCCGGCGACCGGCTGGAGGATATCATCGATGCCGTGGTTCTGCGCCTCGGCCGGCATGGCGAGGTGCTGGACGCCTCGGCCAAGGCGCGCACCATCCTGCGGCTGCAGCCGGAACTCCTGTTCGGCACCGGCCTGTTCGAGCGCATCCACCTCGCCGACCGCGTCGGCTATCTCTCGGCGCTCGCCGACATGCGCGACGGCGCCGCCATGCGCCGGATCGATCTGCGCATCCGGCTGCCGCGTGATGGCTCGGCAGCCGCCGACAATTTCCAGCCGTTTCGCCTTCAGCTGATGCAGGGCGAACAGCAGGACGCGTTCACGCTGCTGCTCAGCGAGAACGACGATGTCGCGGCGCTGCGCGAAGAGCTCGCCGCTGCCAACGAGACCGCAGCCGAGGCCGAGGTGGCGAAGGGGCGCTTCCTTGCCGTGGTCAGCCACGAGCTTCGCACGCCGCTCAACGCCATCATCGGCTTCTCCGACATGCTGCTGCATGAGATGTTCGGTCCCTTCAAGGATCCGCGCCAGAAGGAATATGTCAGCCTGGTCAGGGACTCAGGCCAGCATCTTCTGGGCGTCGTCAGCTCGATCCTCGACGTCTCCCGCATTGAGGCCGGCGCCTATTCGACCGAGCCGGAGCCGTTCCGCTTCGTCGAGGCGGTCGATATGTGCCGGTCGATGATGCGGCTGCAGGCCGAGACCAAGAACATCGGCCTTGCCGCGCAGATCGCGCCGGATGCGGGCGAGATCAATGCCGACCGCCGCGCCGTGCAGCAGATCCTGATCAACCTCGTTTCCAACGCCATCAAGTTCACGCCGGATGGCGGCAATGTCGTGGTCGGCGCCAAGCGCGTCGGCTCGCGGCTGCATTTCTGGGTCAGCGATACCGGCATCGGCATCGCCGAGGAGGATTTCGCCAATCTCGGCAAGCCGTTCATGCAGATCCAGAATGACTACACGCGCCGCTTCGAGGGAACCGGGCTCGGCCTGTCGCTGGTCAAGGGCCTGGTGGCGCTGCACGACGGCACCATGTCGATCGAAAGCATGCCGGGCGAGGGCACCACGGTGACGATCAGCCTGCCGGTGAACGGGCCGAAGGGCCATTCGCGGGACAAGGATAGCGGCGTGCTGGCGATACCAGCGGTGAAGACCAAGGGGCATGCGAAAGGGGACAGGAATGGCTCGCTCCGCAAGACAGCCTAGGGCGGTCAAGCGCCAAAGCAGCGCCTTCGAGGAGGGCGCGCTCGCGCTCGGCGGCATGATCTCGCGCAATCCGGTGCTGGTCGGCGGCTCGACCGCTTTCCTGGTGACGCTGTTCTACGTGTCGGCCAACGCGCTCTGGTACCAGCCGTTCCCGCACGCCGGCGCCTTCTTCGCCACCCGAAGCATCGAGGACTTTCCGCGCGCGGCTGACGAGCCCGAGACGACGATCAACATCGTGCGGCCGCCGGTCAAGACCGACCCCACCGTCGAGCAGGTCCAGGGCATATTGAAGGATCTCGATTTCTATTCCGGCACCGTCGACGGCATCTCCGGCCCCAACACGCGCAAGGCCATCCAGGCCTATCAGCAGAAGGTCGGGCTGCCGGCGACCGGCGAAATCGACGCCGTGCTGCTCGACCAGCTCGGCGCCAGGCAGACGACGGCGGCCATCCCGCATCCGGTGCCGAGGCCGGTGGACAGCGTCGCCGCTCCCGCCGTCGCGCCTGCGCCCATCCCGGTCTCCGCGCCGGCCGATGCCGCCGCGCCGGCGCCCGATGCCCGCATCGTCAAGATCCAGGCCGGGCTGAAGGCCTTCGGCAATGACGACATGCAGCTCGACGGCGTCGTCGGCGCGCGAACCAAGGCGGCGATCATGGAATTCCAGTCGCTGTTCGGCCTGCCGCAGACCGGCGAGCCCGACGAGATCGTCTACGTCAAGATGCGCGAGATCGGCCTGACCAACTGAGCGTCGGCCGATAGCTGGAGCGATCTGTTTTGGTTTCCGGCTTGATGCTGTAAGGAGCCGCGCATGTCGTCCGGAACCTTGCCATGCGCGTGACCACTGACCTGTGGGTGTCGGCCCTGTTGCGCCGGGTGTTCGCCGCTGGCGGTTTTGCCGCCGTGGTCACGCGCGGCGCGGCCGAGGCGGGCGCGATCTTCGTGCTGTCGCGCGGCCGGCTGGGCGAGGTCGCCCTGTTCGGGCCGGCGCCGCAGACCAGCTACGATTCGGCCAAGCCCGACGAGCGCTTCTTCAGCCTGCTCGGCTCCGGCGACGATGCCGCGCCGTTCGACGCCAGGCTGGAGCGCGAGAAGAAGTTCGATCCCGATATATGGGTGGTCGAGATCGAGGCCGGCGCCGTTCCGGTCGAGGAGCTTTTGTCCGTCAGGACGGACTCATGACGCCTTGAGGCTGGCGGCCGCGTCGCCGCTGTTCGAGGCCCGGCGCTCCTCGTCATTCGCCCTGTCGGCTGCGTTGCCGCTGATCCCCCGCGACAGGGTCTCGGCCTTCCAGTTGCGCACCTTGTCGAGCGCCGCCTCGCGATGCAGCAGGCGGTAGCGGTCGAGGAACAGGCGGATCGCCTGCGGATGGGGAAACTCCCGGGGGTAGACGGCGACGGCGATCAGGAAGGCGCGATCCTCGCTGAGGTCGAGCGAGCGCAAGGCGGCGAGCAGCGCGGCATAGCTGGCCTGCTCGGTCAGCGAGCGCGCCGTCTGGAAATCGATGTCGAGTGCGTCCGCCAGCGCGGTCTGGAAGAACGCCGCATTGCCGGTCAGCGCGGTCTCGCGCAGCTTCACAAAGCTCGCCCGGCCGACGAACGGATTGACACTCTCGCTTCCGGTTTCAGGACGCATCATCGCGCGCAGGCGGCGCCTGGCATTTTCGGCAGCCATGCCTGGCGGTTGCCGCGCATCCTCGTCGGTGGCGATGGCGAGCGATTCCGCGGCCGGTGTCGCTTCGGCTTTGGCCGACGCCGCTTCGGCTTTCGCGGACACTGGCTGCGCGATCGGCTGTGGCGGCCGCACCCTGACCAGCGTCGGCTTCTCGAGCGCCCTGATCAGATCAGCGATGGTCGGGTTCAGTTCCTTGCGGCGCGCAATGGCGCGCGCATGCGGCAGGCCGTGTCGCCCGATCAAGGCGATGAGGTCGATGTCGCTCAGCGCCCGCGAGCGGGTCAGCAAGGGAGCGGCGATGTCGACCGGCTCCTCAGCCAGCCGCCGGACCAGGGCGCCTGGCGCGTATTCGCATTCGGAAAGCGCGGCGGCGACGTAGCGTCGCGATTCGACCGACACCTCTTCGAACAGCGGCAGCGTCAGGTCCTCGAGTTGGCCGATCTGGCGCCGCGATGGGCGCGTGAGCGAGCAGAATGCCGATACCGATGCGCGGAACAGCCTTTCGGCCTTTCCCGCCTCCGTCCGAATAGCGATTTGCCTGAAATCCGAAGATGACACGGAGGATACGCCCGATACTCGACACAAGCCTGGCTTTGCTCGACCGAACCGTGCCGGTTTCGCGTTCGCCAGAAACAAAGATCAAATTAGCGGCGATCCGTTAGCGCTCCGTTAACCCTCTGCCCGCCTTAATCAACTTTGGAGGCGTTGCGTTCTGCTCCGGTGCAACCGAGAGGAATACGCGAACCATGGGCATGGTACTGTCTTTCGTGCCGCGACCGGCACCAGTAAATCGAGCAGTTCAGAACACCGGCACGCCGGCGGCGGTGATCATCTTCCCCGGCGTCCGCTACGAACAGCCGCCAGTGGCCGGCGAGACGCGGCCGGCTGGCCCGGACAAGCCGCCGACGCCCGTGCCGCATCACTAGGGCAGGCGGCAAGGACGCTCCAGCACTGGGGATAGCGCAGGCGGGGCCGGCCGGTCAGTACTCCTGCAGCTCGCAGGAGCTCTGCTCCAGGAAGCGTGACACGATCGGTTTCCAGCTGTCGTCCGGCACGAAGGCGCGGATGACGAAGATGCCTTCCTCGATCGGCGCCTCGACGAAGATCGCGCCCTGGAGCTCCTCCGGTAGTTCCCGGCGCACATCGATCATCTGCGCCGGCGTCAGCACCACCGTATCGAGCACGCCACCGGTCGCGGTGTGGTCGTTGAAGGAATAGAAATTGTGGCCGTTGCGGTCATAGACCGAGACCGACCAGAACGGCACGTGGCCCGGCGCCTTGATGCGCACCAGGCCTTCGGCGAGGTCGAAGCGGCAGGCGGCCGCGTAGAACAGCGGATCGACCGACTTCACCACCGGCGCGCCGCCGGCCTCGGCGTCGAGCCTGGTCATCCTGTAGAGGTCCGAGGCCATCGCCAGCCGCGACCAGGCATCGCGCTCGGAAAAATCCGGCACCAGCATCAGCACCACGATATGGACGATGCCGGCGCCGATCAGGCCGAGCAGCACGGCGTGGAAGAGCCTACGCATTGCAGCCCACTTTCACGATGCTGGGCAGCGCCACGTCGGACAGGCCGGTGCTGCTGGCGATCGGCGTATCGTAGAAGGTGAGCACGAAATACATCTTGCCGAAGCCGTCGGTCAGCAGCCAGTTGCCGGGGGCGGGGCGGTTGCCGACGGCAATCGTCACCGCATTGTCGGGCTGGCGAAGCACCTGGTAGGACTGAAGCGCGGCCAGCCTCGGCTTGCCGGTGTCGACCACGCCCAGCGACTGGTCGGCGGCATAGAGCGTCCAGAAGCGGGCGGTCGGGAATCCGCCTTCGATCGTATAGGCGCATTCGCGCCTCAACGGCTCGCCGCCGGCATCGCGCTCAGCGATGAAGGACAGGCCCTCGGCCTTGCCCAGCGCCAGCACGCCCTCGCGCGCCACGCGCGCTTTCGAATAGGGGTCGGCGCCTTGCGTGCCGATCTCGGGAAAGGCCGTCCATTGGCCGATCCTGATCGCGCCGACGCCGTCCTGCGCCTGCAGCGCATACCAGACGCTGCCGCCGCCGACGCCGACGGCAATGGCAAGCGAAAGCAGCGTCAGGAGGGCGGTCTTGAGCATGAACAGCCAAAACAGGAGAACTTGTCGTTCGGGGATATCGCGGGCAGGGGCCTCGTGGCAAGCGGGTTGTCCCCTTCTCCCCTAGTGGAGAAGGGGACAAGCGAAGCTCGGTCAGATGAGAGGTTTTCCAGCTTGGCAATGACGGCGATCCGTCACCTGCGCTCAGAGCGCCGACAGCGTTTCCGGCGCCTTGGGCGCGTCGAGCACTGGGGCTCTCTGGAACGCCTTGGTCATCTCGCGCAGCATCTGGGTGGTCTGGCTGGACAACACCGGCGGCCGCTCGGCCGCGGCCTGCGCTTCGGCCGCCTCGGCGTTCTTCTTGGCGGCCTCCTCGGCCTTGGCCGCGACTTCCGGATCGACGAACGGGTGGTCGAGGCCGGGGATCGGCTTCAGGTCGATGTTCTGGTGCGCATAGACCATCAGCCGCTGCCACACCATCGCCGGCAGCGTGCCGCCGGTCATCTTGTTGGTCGGCGTGAAGTCGTCATTGCCAAGCCAGACGGCGGCCGTGTAGTTGCCGGTGAAACCGACGAACCAGGCATCGCGATAGGATTGCGTCGTGCCGGTCTTGCCGGCGACGACGATGTTGGGGAGCTGGGCGCGCCGTGCCGTGCCGATCACCGGTACCGCCGCCAGCATCGTGTTCATGTATTTCAGCGCCTGCTCCGAC
Organism: Mesorhizobium sp. M4B.F.Ca.ET.143.01.1.1; assembly: GCF_004792275.1. NCBI lineage: Bacteria > Pseudomonadati > Pseudomonadota > Alphaproteobacteria > Hyphomicrobiales > Phyllobacteriaceae > Mesorhizobium > Mesorhizobium sp. M4B.F.Ca.ET.143.01.1.1. The sequence continues at coordinate 472,819 of NZ_SRSR01000002.1, read as the reverse complement.
AGCACCCGGTGCGGCGGCGGCGCGTCCTTGGCCCAGTCATAGACGACATCGCCGGTGCGGGTGACGAGCTGGGTGATGCCGTGCCTCGAGCCGACGAGGCCGTTCTGCGCGAAGACGCTGTAGCCCGTCGCCTGGTCCATCACCGTCATGCCCGACGTGCCGAGCACCATGGTCTTGTGCCCTTCCAGCGGCGACTCCACGCCCATCGATTCGGCCATCGCCTTGATCGGCCCGATGCCGAGATGGTCCTTGGCCAGCCGCACCGGCACGGTGTTGATCGACTTGGCGATCGCCGTGATCAGCGTCACATTGCCGGCCGAGCCGCCATTGTAGTTGTGCGGCGACCAGCCGCCCCAACTGATCGCGCCGCCGGAGACGACCGAGTCCGGCGTGAAGCCGTGCTCCATCGCGGTCGCATAGACATAGGGCTTGAACGAGGAGCCGGTCTGGCGCAGCGCCTTGGTGGCGCGGTTGAACTGGCTGGCGCCATAGTCGCGGCCGCCGACGATGGCGCGCACCGCGCCGTTGGTCTCGATCACCACCACCGCGCCTTCGGTGACGTTGTATTCCTTGCCGAACTGGCGGAGATGGAATTCCACCGATTCCTCCGCCGCCTTCTGGATGTTGGCGTCGAAGGTGGTGTGGGCGACCAGCGAATGCTGGCCGGGCTTGGCGATCTTCTTGACCTCGTCGAAGGCCCAGTCGAGGAAGTAATCCGGGCTTTTCTGCTCGCCGCGGTCGACGACGTCGGCCGGGTGCAGTCTTGCCTGCAGCACCTGGCCCTCGGTCATGAAGCCGGAATCGACGAGGTTGGACAGAACCACATTGGCCCGCGCGCGGGCGGCCGGCAGGTTGATGTGCGGGGCATATTTGGTCGGCGCCTTGAACAGGCCGGCCAGCATCGCCGCCTCGGCGAGGTTCAGATCCTTGACGCTCTTGCCGAAATAGAAATCCGCCGCCGCCTCGATGCCGAACGTGCCGCCGCCCATATAGGCGCGGTCGAGATAGAGCTGCAGGATCTCCTTCTTGGAAAGGTTGGCCTCCAGCCACAGCGACAGGAAAGCTTCCTTGATCTTGCGCTCCAGGGTGCGCTCATTGGTCAGGAACAGGTTCTTGGCCAATTGCTGGGTGATGCTGGAGCCGCCCTGCACGACCGAGTTGGCGCGCACATTCTCGAAGATGGCGCGCGACAGGCCGAGCACGTCGATGCCGTAATGGTCGAAGAAACGCCGGTCCTCGGTCGCCAGCACCGCCTTGATGACATGGTCGGGCATCTCGTCGACCGGCACGGAATCGCGCTGGATGATGCCGCGCTGGCCGATCTCGTTGCCGTAGCGGTCGAGGAAGGTGACGGCGAAGTCGCCCTGGGCGCGCCAGTCTCCGTCGGTGATCTGGAAGGCGGGCATGGCCAGCGCAAGCAGTACGACGACGCCGCCGGCGCCCATGGTGAAGCCTTCGCTGAGCACCTCGATGATGCCGCGCCGCCAGCCCTTGACGCGGAAGCGTCGGGAAAAGATGGTCGCCGCTTCCCAGAATTCCCGCGCCTTGAAGCCGATCTCGTAGAGCGAGGAATCGAGCCAGGCGTCGACGGCAAGCAGCGCCGAGGCGATGCGGCCTCTTCTCTTGCGTGGTCTCAAAGGACTTGCCATTGCAGAATTCCGCCCCAGCGCACTGCCCGAAACAGCATCGGTAGTTTCGGAGAGTGGCACCCTGCGCGACTATTCGACCATTTTACCACCGCTCACAAGGGCAGCGAAGCCACACACAAGCTTTGTTGATCGCTAAGGTTGATAATGCGGACTCAGCGATATCACCGCGCCGCGATGAAGCGCATGAAATGCGCCACGTCCGCATCGCTCGGCTCCTGGCCGGTGAAGGCGCGCAGATAGGCAGCGAGATGGCTGACGCGCGCCTCGACCGGTTCCTTCAGGTCGAGCACATAGTAGCCGATCTGCATGTAGTAGAGAACGCGCGCCCGGATGAAGGCATTCTCCGCGTCATAGCCGTGTCGCTGGTACATGTCGCGGATGGCGGTGAGGCGATCGTCGTCGGCCTGGTCGATCATGCGCCGCACGTCGTCGGAACGGCGTGCCCATTCGCGGATGGCGAAATCGAGCCTCGGGTCGAACATGCGCTCGTCGGCCCAGCATTCGAACACGTTGAGCACGCCCATGATGATGGTTGCGGCCGGGCGCCGGGCGCGCTCGACGATCGCCTTGGTGTTGGTCTCATGCCAATGCTTCAGCAACTGGTCGAGCAGATCCTGCCGGCTTTCGAAATACCAATAGAAGCTCGATCGCGACACGCCCAACTTCTGGCCGAGCGACAGCACGCGCACGCTCTCGATACCGTCGGAAATCAGGATTTCGAGCGCGAGCTTGATCCAGTCCTGGCGCGTCACCTTGATGTTGCCGGGCGCCGGCTCGTCCTGCGGAGCAATCATGATCATGGACACACAAGTGGCACGGCCAGTTGCCTCGCGCAAGCTCTGCACATAAGTGTCTAGACACATATGTACAGTGGGTATATGGTCACGGCTTCCAACGAGAGGGAGAGGCTCGTGAAGTCGTACGCCGGGGCAGACCGGCCTCGACCGTTTCATCGCCGTCTCCAAGCGCGACTTCATCGGCCGTGACGCGGCGCTGAAGGAACGTGACGCCGGCGTCTCGCGGCGGATCGTGACGCTGGAGATCGATGCCGTCGATGCCGACGCCAGCGGTTTCGAGCCGGTCTGGCACAAGGGTCGGCGCGTCGGCTTCGTCACCTCCGGCGGCTTTGGCTACACGGTTCGCAAGAGCGTCGCGCTGGCGTTGGTGGACGACGATTTCGCCGGGGAGGGGACGGAGCTTTCGGTGCACATTGTCGGCGTCGAACGGCCGGCGCGCGTCATCCCCGCCTCACCCCACGACCCCGACGGCAAGGCGATGCGGCAATAGAGCATGATCCCGAAAAGTGGGAACCGGTTTTCGGAAAAGATCATGCCCAAACAAGAGGATAAGATGGAACGGGATGACGCTTCGAAGAAAAGTCATCCTGTTCCAAGGAGGATATGACATGGTTGAAGATGTCGCCCGCGATCTGAGGCGCGAACGCCGGCGTGGACGCACCGGCGAGGCGGGCAGCGAGTCAAGCCGCCGGCCGGACTACCGGTCGCTCAAGAACCCGTTCCTGCCGCAGCCGATCTTCTCGGAGGACCAGGTCGCGGCCATCCACGACACGGCGCTGCGCGTGCTGGAGGAACTCGGCATCAAGGTGCTGCTGCCGGAAGCGCGGCATGTCTTGGCCGGCGCCGGCGCGCTGGTCGACGAGGACAGCCAGATGGTGCGCATCGGCCGCGACTTGGTCGAGGCGGCACTGGCCTCGGCGCCGCGCTCGATCAAAGCCCATGGCGGCGCGCGCGATCGCGATCTGATGCTCGAACTGGGCTCGATGACCTTCCTCGCCGGGGCCGGCGCGCCCAACGTCACCGATCTCGAACGCGGCCGGCGGCCGGGCACGTTGGCCGCCTACGAGGAACTGACCAAGCTCATCCAGCATTTCGACGTGCTGCACATGCTTTGTCCCAGCATCGAGCCGCAGGATGTCGACAATCGCTTCCGTCACTATGCCGTCAACCGGGCGCAGCTGACGCTCTCGGACAAGTTCCCGTTCGTCTTCGCGCGCGGCACTCCGCAGGTCGACGACAGTTTCGAGATGGTCCGCCTGGCGCGCGGCCTCTCCGAGGACGAGTTCCGCGCCGGCGCTCATTGCTACACCGTCATCAACACCAACTCGCCGCGCCAGCTCGACATCCCGATGGCGCAAGGCATCATCGATTTCGCCAGGGCCGGCCAGGTGTCGATCATCACGCCCTTCTGCCTGGCCGGCGCCATGGCGCCGATCACCGTTGCCGGCGCGCTGACGCTGCAGCATGCCGAGGCGCTGGCAGGGCTGACGCTGGCACAGATCGTGCGACCCGGGGCGCCGGTCGTCTATGGCTCCTTCTCCTCCAATGTCGACATGAAGTCGGGCGCGCCGGCCTTCGGCACGCCGGAGCACGTCAAGGCGACGCTCGGCGCCGGCCAGCTCGCCCGCTTCACCGGACTGCCCTGGCGCTCCGGCGGCGGCAGCGCCGCCAACATTTCCGACGCTCAGGCCGCGCATGAGACGCAGTTCGCGCTGTGGGGCTCGGTACTGGCCGGCGCCACCGTCTGCATCCACGCCGCCGGCTGGCTGGAAGGGGGGCTGAGCGTCTCCTACGAGAAGCTGATCACCGACATCGAGGCGCTGCAGACGGTCGCCGAGCTTTGCGCGAGGACACCCGGCGACGAGGATTCCATCGGCTTCGAGGCCATCGCGGAGGTGCAACCGGGCGGCCATTTCTTCTCCGCCGGTCACACCATGGCGCGCTACCGCACCGCCTTCTACGAGCCGCTGGTCGCCGACTGGTCGAACTTCGGTAGCTGGACGCAGGCCGGTTCGAAGAGTGCCACCGAGCGCGCTACCGGCATCTGGAAGCGGCTGCTCGCCGACTTCCAGCCCCCGGCTTCGGCCGCCGCCACGGCCGGCGTGCTCGACGAGTTCATCGCCCGACGCACCGAGGAGGGCGGCGCTGCGCCGGTGTCTTGACGGAGATCAGTCCAGCCTTGCGGAACTGCCGCAAGGCGACAAGGCATTCCTGACGCCAGGCCAGTCATATCCGGACAGGAAGTGTCATGCGGTCTGGCGCGGGTCTTGCGACGCGGCTACGCTGCATGTGAAGACTGTTGGCGGCGCAAGGGATTGTCCAAGGCGTGACTGGCGAGCGGAGACGACGATGACGGCGCCCGACGATTTGCTGCAGGCCTTGTTCCAGAGATTGAAGAGTGACGCGAAGCTGACGGCGCTGCTGGGCGGCGCCGGCCTGCTCGAGCGGGCAACCGAGAACGCCGCCTTTCCTTATGTCACGTACGGCCACACCAGCGCGTTCGACCAGGACACCGGCGCCGACAACGACGCCGACCAGCTTGTCACGCTGCATGTCTGGTCGAAGGCCCATGGCGAGGCTGAAACGCGCCTCATCATGAACCGCATCGAGGCGCGCCTTGCGGGAGCGGCGCTGTCCATCGGCCCGCGCGGGCAAACACGCCTGTCGCTGGAGTTCGCCGAGGCTCGCTACGACGAGGACCTTGCGGTCCATCATGGACTGCAGCGCTTCCGCGCCGTCACGCGGGAAGACGCCTGACGGATCGCATTAAAGCTGAGCCGCGATCTCGGCCTTGTCGATGACCGACCAGACCTCGCATATGTGCGCGTCGCGAAATTCGTAAAACACGTTCTAGGCGAAGCTGACCCGCTTGCCGTTCACGGGCAATCCGAACAACCTGCCTTTGGGTGTGCAGTCGAAATGCAGGCGGGCAGCCACGCGCGGCGGCTCGCAAACCAGGAGTTCGATGCTGAAACGGAGATCGGGAATGGCCTGGAAATCGCCTTCGAGCATGCGCCGATAGCCCGACAGTCCAACCGTTTCGCCATTGTACTGCACCGCCTCGCCGACGAACCGGCCGAGATTGGCCCAGTCCTGGGCGTTGAGACACGCGATGTAGCCACGGTAAAGTTCGGCAAGTTCCTCGCGTCCCATCGCCTGCTACTCTCCTCATCGGGTCTTCGTACTCTACCCGGGGCAAGGCGAAAGGTCTGCAACGAAACCATTAGCCGCCACCGCCGTTTTCCGGTTATGAGTCTGGGGTCGGGCCTGAGGGGAACGGCGCGATCGCAGTTGCGTTTCAGGGGGTGTTGCGGGCATGGTTTTTCGGGCGTTCACCGTTCATTTCACGTTCAGCACCGATGCGTTACAACGCCTGCCATGAATACGTTTCGCTCCCATCTCCGAACCGCGACACTGGCGCTCGCAGCGACGGGCCTGCTCGCGTCGCAGGCAATGTCGGCTCCGGCCATCGCGCCTGACGACACGCAGCCGTTCGTCGTCGCCGCATCGGACTGCTACGCGATCGGCCAGCAGGTGGCGGCGCAGAATGGCGGCACGCTGGCCAAGGCCTCGCAGGCGACGCGTGGCGGCCAGGCGGTCTGCGTCATCGTCGTGCTGGTGCCCGGCAAGGATGGGCAGCGCCCGCGCCGCACCGAGATCGTCGTTCCGCTGAATTGATATCGAAGTTTCCCAAACTATTGGAATCGCTGTATATCCGCCCTGAACGTCAAGAGGTTTGAACTCCGGCATGCGTGTGCTCGTCGTCGAAGATGACAAGGATCTCAACCGGCAGGTGTCGGACGCGCTGGTCGACGCCGGCTATGTCGTCGACCGCGCCTTCGACGGCGAGGAGGGGCATTTCCTCGGCGACACCGAGCCTTACGACGCCGTCGTCCTCGATATCGGCCTGCCGCAGATGGACGGCATCAGCGTGGTCGAGCGCTGGCGCCGCGGCGGCCGCAAGATGCCGGTGCTGATCCTCACCGCGCGTGACCGCTGGAGCGACAAGGTGGCCGGCATCGATGCCGGCGCCGACGACTATGTCACCAAGCCTTTCCACATCGAGGAGGTGCTGGCGCGGGTCAGGGCGCTGATCCGGCGCGCCGCCGGCCATGCCTCGTCGGAACTGACCTGCGGGCCGCTGCGCCTCGACACCAAGGCATCCAAAGCTGATGTCGACGGCGTGCCGCTGAAGCTGACCTCGCACGAATTCCGTTTGCTTGCCTATCTCATGCACCATATGGGCGAGGTGGTATCGCGCACCGAACTGGTCGAACACCTCTATGACCAGGATTTCGATCGCGATTCCAACACCATCGAAGTCTTCGTCGGCAGGCTGCGCAAGAAGATGGGCATCGACATGATCGAAACCGTGCGCGGCATGGGCTACCGCATGCGTGAGCCGGAGGCGTAAGGCGGAACCGCTCGCTACAATCGCAAGGAAGCCTTTCGCGGCGCGGCTCTGGCCGCGCTCGCTGGCCTTCCGCGTCATTGCGTTCTCGACCCTCTGGGCGATCCTGACGCTGGTCGTCATCTTCACCCTGATCACAACGCTTTACCGTCAGGCGAGCGAGCGCGGCTTCGACAGCTTGCTGTCGGCGCATCTGTTCAACCTGATCGGGTCGGTCGGCATTTCCGACAACGGGGCGCTCACCGGCGCGCCGGATCTTGGCGACCTGCGCTTTTCCGAACCGAATTCCGGCTGGTACTGGTCCGTGGAGCCGGCCTCCGAGGGCGTCCACGGCGAGATCCACTCCTCCTCGATGACGACGTCGGTCCTGTCGCCTTCCGTCGCCGAGGTTCCCTTTAACGCGAACTTCCAGCGCAGCTACTCGGCCGAAGGCATCAAGGGCGAGGAGCTTGAAGTGTTCGAGAGCGAATTCGTCCTCGACGCCAAGAACCGCGCCGCGCGCTTCCGCGTCATGGGCAATCAGACCGAGCTGGAACAGGAGATCGCTACCTTCCAGCGCCGCCTGCTCACCTATCTGTCGCTGTTCGGCGTCGGCATGATAGCCATCAACGCCATTGCCATCCTGATCGGCCTGCAGCCGCTGCGCCGTGTCCGCAACGCGCTGGCCATGGTGCGCGAGGGCACTGCGCAGCGGCTCGACGGCCGCTTCCCGGCCGAGATCGAGCCGCTTGCCAACGAAACCAACGCGCTGATCGAGAACAACAAGCGCATCGTCGAGCGTTCGCGCACGCAGGTCGGCAACCTCGCCCATTCGCTGAAGACGCCGCTCGCGGTGCTGCTCAACGAGGGCCGGGCGCTCGGCGGCGCCAAGGGCCAGCTCATCGCCGAACAGGCCGCCTCGATGCAGAAGCAGGTCGACCACTATCTGCAGCGGGCGCGCGTCGCCGCCCAGCGCGACAGCGTAGTCTACCGCACGCCGGTCACGCCGCTGGTGCAGCGCATGGTGCGGGTGCTGCAGAAGCTCAAGCCGGAGATCAAGCTTACACTGTCGCTGCCGGCGGCCGAGATCATCTTCGGCGGTGAGCGCGAGGATCTGGAGGAACTGCTGGGCAACCTCCTCGACAACGCCCTGAAATGGGCGAAGGGTGCGGTCGCCGTCTCGGTGGCGCCGGTTCCCGGCGTCAGCCTGTTCGAGATATCGATCGAGGATGACGGCCCGGGCATTCCCGAGGACAAGGCGCGCGAGGCGCTGAAGCGGGGCCGGCGCCTCGACGAAACCAAGCCCGGCACCGGGCTCGGCCTCGCCATTGTCGCCGACCTCGTCAACGAATATGGCGGCGTGCTGGCGCTGGAACGCTCCGCCATGGGCGGCTTGAAGGCGGTAGTGCGGTTGCGGAGCCTTCAGTGATGCCTTGCCCGGGCCGGTCGACATCGATGGGCGGAGCATGGTATGCGCCACGTCGATTGCTCCCGATGTCGGCGGCCGCGGCCAAATTTCCGACAAACATCAACACTATGGCCACGCCAACTTTCCCGATGGCGCCGCCCCCAGCACATCCTGCTCGAGAAAACCGGTTGTTGGCATGAAGATTCGCGTCGCGCTCGTTTCCGCACTGCTGGCCGTTTCCGGCTGCACGACGCTGAGCCGGGGCGGCCCGGACGCCGGCGTCACGCCGGCCGCTACGCCGCCGGCCGGCGGCAAGGTGGCCACCACGATCATTTCGGCCATGCACGGCGGCCTTGTCGGCGGATCGATCGGCTCCGGCCTCGACGACACCGACAAGCGCAAGGCGCTGGAAGCCGAATACAAGGCGCTCGAATACACGGCGAGCGGCCAGAAGGTGACCTGGAAGGGCGACAGCACCGGCCATTCCGGCGAAGTCGTCGCAGCTCAGCCGTATAGGGTGGGTTCGCAGGACTGCCGGCAGTACACCCATACCGTCTTCACCGGCACCGCCAGCGCCACCGCGCGCGGTACCGCCTGCCGCAACGGCGACGGCAGCTGGACGCCGCTGACCTGACCAATGCATGTCGCCCAAAAGTGTGAAGCGGTTTTGGGACAACGACATGCATCAAGAAGAAACCGGCCAGAGGCCTGTCGGGTTGACGTCGATCAATGACGGGCGGACGCTTGGCCGTCAAAGCGTCGCAGCGTGCCTGTGTTGGCAGGGCAGGGCTCTGCCGTTATTGGAAGAACCATGCTGTTCTGGGTCATAGCCGCGATCCTCACGCTGGGCGCCAGCCTGGCGGTGCTGCTGCCGCTGGCCGGCGGCACCAAGGGCGCGTCCAGCGCCGGCGAGCATGACCTCGAAGTCTATCGCGACCAGTTGTCGGAACTCGACCGCGACGTGGCGCGTGACCTGATCCAGCCGGCGGAGGCTGAGGAAGCGCGCGCCGAAATCGGTCGTCGCATCCTGCGCCTGGGCGCTGCTGGTCAGTCCGGCCCGGCCGCCCGGCGGTCATCCATGGCGACCAGGCTGGTCGCGACGGCGGCCGTGCTGGCGGTGCCGCTGGTCAGCTGGGGCCTCTATATCAAGCTCGGCTCGCCCGACCTGCCGTCGCAGCCTCTGACGGAGAGGCTCGCCAAGAACCCCGCCGACTCCTCGGTCGACGAGCTGGTGGCGCGTGCCGAGGCGCATCTTGCCGCCAACCCGTCCGATGGCAGGGGCTGGGACGTGCTGGCGCCTGTCTATCTGCGGCTGCAGCGCTATTCCGACGCGGTCAGCGCCTACCGCAACGCCATCCGCCTCGACGGCGACAGCGCGGCCCGCCAGGCCGGTCTCGGCGAGGCGATCGCCAACGCCGCCGGCGGCATCGTCTCGGCCGAGGCTCAGGCTGCCTTCGAGGCGGCGCTGAAGCAGGACCCCGCCAATGCGAAGGCGAGCTTCTATCTGGCGATGGGCCTGGCGCAGGAAGGCCGTACCGGCGAGGCGACGGCGGCCTGGCAAAAGATGCTGGCCGCGCTGCCGCCGGACTCTCCGTGGCGCGGCGCGGTCGAGCAGGCGCTGGCCGACACGGCAAGCAAGTCCGCTGCGGCGGGCGCCCCCGCCAACGGCCCGGACGCGCAAGCCGTGGACGCCGCTCAGCAGATGTCGCCGCAGGACAGGCAAGCGATGATCGAGACCATGGTCGCCAGCCTCGACGAAAAGCTCAAGCAAAACCCGCGCGATGTGGAAGGATGGATGCGGCTCATTCGTTCCTATGCGGTGCTCGGCAAGGCCGACCAGGCGCGCGATGCGCTCGGCCGCGCCATTGCCGCCTTTGGCGCCGGCAGCGAGGAAGCGAAGAAATTCACCGCCTTTGCCGCCACGCTCGGCCTGGCGGCGACGGAGTAGACGATGACGCGCAAGCAGAAGCGACTGTCGGTGATCGTGGCCGGGCTGACATTCCTCGCCGCCGCGACCGGTCTCACCTTCTACGCGCTTGGCCAGAAGGCGTCCTATTTCTACATGCCCGGCGATCTGGCCACGGCGACTGTCGAGCCCGGCCAGCGCATCCGCCTCGGCGGTCTTGTCGAAAAGGGCACGATCGTGCGCGGGCAGGGCGCGACGGTCGCCTTTTCGGTGACCGACAAGCAGAAATCGGTCAAGGTCACCTATACTGGAATCCTGCCCGACCTGTTTCGCGAGGAGCAGGGCGTCATCACAGAAGGCAGCTTTGGCGCGGACGGCATTTTCGTCGCTGACAGCGTGCTTGCCAAGCATGACGAGCGCTACATGCCGAAGGAAGTCGCCGACGGGCTGAAGGCCAAGGGTGTCTGGCAGGAAAGCAAGAGCGAATAATGGTCGAAACCGGACATTTCGCGCTCGTCCTGGCCTTTGCGCTGTCATTGGTGCAGATGCTGGTGCCGCTTTATGGCGCGCGCGTCGGCAACCTGAAAATGATGGCGGTTGGCGGTCCGGTGGCGGTCACCGGCTTCGCGCTCTCCGCGCTGTCCTTCGCCGCGCTGGCCAGCGCCTATGCGGGTTCCGATTTCTCGGTGGCGAGCGTCTGGGAGAACTCGCACTCGCTGCAGCCGCTGATCTACAGGATCACCGGTACCTGGGGCAACCACGAGGGCTCGATGCTGCTCTGGGTGCTGATCCTGACCTTTTTCGGCGCGCTTGTCGCCGTCTTCGGCTCAAACCTGCCGGCGACGCTCAGGGCCAATGTGCTCGCCGTGCAAGGGGCGATCGGCGCCGCCTTCTTCCTGTTCATCCTGGCGACGTCCAATCCCTTTATCCGGCTCAACCCGGCGCCGATCGAGGGCCGCGATTTGAACCCTATCCTGCAGGACCTCGGCCTCGCCATCCATCCGCCGCTGCTCTATCTCGGCTATGTCGGCTTCTCGATCTGTTTCTCCTTTTCGGTCGCCGCGCTCATCGAGGGCCGCATCGACGCCTCCTGGGCGCGCTGGGTGCGGCCATGGACGCTGGTCGCCTGGATGTTCCTCACCGGCGGCATCGCCATGGGCTCCTACTGGGCCTATTACGAGCTCGGCTGGGGCGGTTTCTGGTTCTGGGACCCGGTCGAGAACGCCTCCTTCATGCCGTGGCTCGCGGGCACGGCGTTGCTCCATTCGGCGATCGTGATGGAGAAACGCTCGGCGCTGAAGATATGGACGCTGCTGCTCGCGATCCTCACCTTCTCGCTGTCGCTGCTCGGCACCTTCCTGGTGCGCTCCGGCGTGCTGACGTCGGTGCATGCCTTTGCCACTGACCCGGCGCGCGGCGTTTTCATCCTCTGCATCCTGACGCTGTTCATCGGCGGTTCGCTGGCGCTGTTCGCGCTGCGCGCCTCGAGGCTGACCGCCGGCGGCCTGTTCCATCCGATCTCGCGCGAGGGCGCGCTGGTCCTCAACAATCTCTTCCTCACCACCGCCACGGCCACGGTGCTGGTCGGCACGCTCTATCCGCTGGCGCTCGAAGCCATCACCGGCGGCAAGATCTCGGTCGGCGCGCCCTTCTTCGACCTCACCTTCGGTCCGCTGATGCTGCCGCTCTTGGCGATCGTGCCGTTCGGACCGCTGCTTGCCTGGAAGCGCGGCGACGTCCTTGCCGCCGCCCAGCGGCTGATGGCGGCCTTCGCGGCAGCACTTGCCGCCGTGCTGGTGACGGCGCTGTTCATCGACGGCGCCTCGGTGTTCGCCGCCCTTGGCGTCGGTCTCGCCGTCTGGCTGCTCTGCGGCGCGCTCACCGATCTCGCCGTCAAGTCCGGGCTCGGCAATGTTGCGCCGGCGGTCGTGCTCAGCCGCTTTACCGGCCTGCCGCGCTCGGTGTTCGGCACCGCGCTCGCGCATCTCGGCCTTGGCCTGACCCTGCTCGGCATAGTCGGCACTGTCTCATTCGGCACCGAGAAGATCCTGACCATGCACGCCGGCGAAACGGTGGAGCTCTCCGGTAACACGCTGCGCTTCGAGGGCCTCTACCCGGCGCAAGGACCGAACTACAGCGAGGACCGTGGCCGCTTCCTCGTCATCGGCGCCGACGGCAACGCCAGCGGCGAGATCAGTTCGGCCAAGCGCTTCTATCCGGTGCGGCAGATGACGACCACCGAGTCCGGCATCAGGACGATCGGGTTCAGCCAGCTCTATCTGTCGCTCGGCGACGAGGGCAATGACGGCTCCGTCGTCGTTCGGCTGTGGTGGAAGCCGCTGGTGACGCTGATCTGGGGCGGCGCCCTGGTGATGATGGCGGGCGCTTTGATGTCGCTGATGGACCGCCGCCTGCGCGTCGGTGCGCCGTCGCGGCGCCGTAAGCCGGCCGGCGCCGCGCCTGCCGTGAGCGCGCCATGAAGGTCAGGGTTTCGCTCGCCTCGCTGGCGTTGCTGCTGGGCCTGGTCTTCGCCGGCAGCGCCTTCGCGGTGAAGCCCGACGAGGTGCTCGCCGATCCGGCGCTGGAGGCGAGGGCGCGCGCGCTCTCGGAAGGCCTGCGCTGCATGGTCTGCCAGAACCAGTCGATCGACGAATCCGACGCCGACCTCGCCCGCGACCTGCGCATCCTGGTGCGCCAGCGCCTCGTTGCCGGCGACAGCGACCAGCAGGTGATGGACTACATCGTCTCCCGCTATGGCGAGTTCGTGCTGTTGAAGCCGCGCTTCAGCCTGCGCAACGCGCTGCTGTGGGGCACGCCGGTCGTTCTTCTCCTTGCCGGCGGGTTGTTCATCCTGCTCAGCGCCCGCTCACGCCGCTCGGCCCCCGCGAACACGCTCACCGCCGAGGAGCAGGCGGCGCTGGACAAGATGCTGCGCGACTGAGCGCCAACATTACAAAACTTTCATGTACTGGAAATGGCGCCGTAATGTGCGGCTCTCTATTCCTCTTGCCGGAGGATGCCAGCCTGAGCGCATCCCTTGTGAAAGAGGATACGAGACCCATGAACATTGCCCCCAATTCATATTTCGGCACCCGCAAGCGCCTGACCGCGACCGTTGCGTCGCTGGTTGTCATCGGCGCGCTCGGCGTCGGCGCGCTCGCCACCGGAACCGCCCCCGTTCTGGCCGATGCAGTGCGTGTCGAGGCGCCGCAGGTTCCAAGCTTCGCCGATGTCGTCGAGCGCGTTTCCCCGGCCGTCGTCAGCGTCAAAGTCAAGGCCAAGATCGAGCCCGCCGCCGATGACGGTTCCGACCAGTCCGACGATCAGGACGGCATGAACAACCTGCCCGACAATCCGCAGCTGCGCCGCTTCTTCAAGGAATTCCGTGGCTTCGGCGATCAGGGCGGCCAGTTCGGCATGCGCCGTTTCAATCACCGCGGCCACAATGACGGCCAGCCGCGCCCGGTCGCTCAGGGCTCCGGCTTCTTCATCTCCGATGACGGCTACCTCGTCACCAACAACCATGTCGTCGAAGAGGGCTCCGCTTTCACCGTGGTGATGAACGACGGCAAGGAGCTCGACGCCAAGCTGATCGGCACCGATCCGCGCACCGATCTCGCCGTGCTCAAGGTCGAAGGCGATGGCAAGTTCACCTATGTCGACTTCGCCGACGATTCCAAGGTTCGCGTCGGTGACTGGGTGGTGGCCGTCGGCAATCCGTTCGGCCTTGGCGGCACCGTGACCGCCGGCATCGTCTCGGCCCGCGGCCGCGATATCGGTGCCGGCCCCTATGACGACTTCCTGCAGATCGACGCCTCGGTAAATCGCGGCAATTCGGGCGGCCCGACCTTCAACCTCAACGGCCAGGTCGTCGGCATCAACACCGCGATCTTCTCGCCCTCGGGCGGCAGCGTCGGCATCGCCTTCGACATCCCGGCCTCGACCGCCAAGGAAGTGGTGCAGGACCTGATGAAGAGCGGCTCCGTCCAGCGCGGCTGGCTGGGCGTCGAGATCCAGCCGGTCACCTCCGACATCGCCGAGTCACTCGGACTGAAGTCCGAAAAGGGCGCGCTGGTGTCGAGCGCCCAGGACGACGGCCCCGGCAAGAAGGCAGGTATTGCCGCCGGCGATGTCATCACCCAGGTCGACGGCAAGGACGTCGCTTCGCCGAAAGAGCTCGCCCGTCTGATCGGCGCCTACGCGCCAGGCAAGTTGGTGGATGTCACCGTGTGGCGCGACGGCAAGAGCGAGAACGTCAAGGTCGACCTCGGCAAGCTGCCGGCGGGCGACAAGCAGGCGTCGAACGATGACAGCAAGCAGCCGGCGACGCCAAAGGCCGATACGCTGGCCGATCTCGGCCTCACCGTCACCAAGTCGGATAACGGCAAGGGGCTGGTGGTCACCGATGTCGATCCCGACAGCGACGCCGCCGATCGCGGCATCCAGCCCGGCGATGTCATCACCTCGGTCAACTCGACCGAGGTGAGCGGCACGGCAGATGTCGACAAGGCGATGGCCGACGCCGTGAAGTCGGGCCGCAAGGCGGTGCTGGTGCAGATCACCCGCGACGACGCGAACCGCTTCGTCGCGCTGCCCGTCGCCAAGGGCTGACGATCGCGCAACTTTTCCCGAAGCGGCGGTTTCAACACCCCCGAGCCGCCGCAGGGGAAAGCACGGGGCCCGAATACGTTAGTCAGTCACCGTGTTCCGACCCCGGCGGCAGCGGGCTTCCCATCGCCCGCTGCCGCTCCCAACCATCAAAGGCCCTGATGCTCATGCCGGCCACTCAATCTCAGAGCGAAATCGCGTATAACGGCTCTATGAAGATTCTCGTCATAGAAGACGATCGCGAGGCCGCCGACTATCTGCAGAAGGCCTTTGCCGAGGCCGGCCACACCGCCCATGTCGCCGGCGACGGCGAAACCGGCTTCGCGCTCGCCGATGCCGGCGACTATGACGTCATGGTTGTCGATCGCATGATGCCGCGCCGCGACGGCCTGTCGGTGATCGCCGGCCTGCGCTCCAGGGGCAACACGACGCCGGTGCTGATCCTGTCGGCGCTGGGCGAGGTCGACGATCGCGTCACCGGCCTGCGCGCCGGCGGCGACGACTACCTGACCAAGCCCTATGCCTTTTCGGAACTGCTCGCCCGCGTCGAGGTGCTGAACCGCCGCGCCAGCGCCAGGGAAGCCGAAACCGTCTACCGGGTCGGCGATCTCGAGCTCGACCGGCTCTCCCATTCGGTCCGTCGCGCCGCGCGCGAGATCACGCTGCAGCCGCGCGAGTTCCGCCTGCTCGAATATCTGATGCGCCATGCCGGCCAGGTGGTGACGCGGACCATGCTGCTCGAGAATGTCTGGGACTATCATTTCGATCCGCAGACCAACGTCATCGATGTCCACGTCTCGCGCCTGCGCGGCAAGATCGAGAAGGGTTTCGACAAGCCGATCCTGCACACGGTTCGCGGCGCCGGCTATATGCTGAAGGGCGGGTAGCACCTGCCATGGCATTGTCCGTGCCCGCCATCATGAGGACGACGGCAGCGCGGCTCTCGGCGCTCTATTTCCTGCTCTTCGCCCTGTGCGCCGTGCTGCTGGTCTTCTACATGACCTCGCTGTCGGCGCGCATGCTGACCGCGCAGACGCAGGAGACCATCAACGATGAGGTGCTCGGGCTTGCCCGCGCCTATCAGCGCGGCGGGCTGCCGGTGCTGGTGCGCGTCGTCGAAGCCCGGTCCCGCCAGCCCGGCGCCAATCTCTATCTCATCGCCGACACCAACGGCCAGATCCTGACCGGCAACGTGCAGAGCCTGGCGCCCGGGGTGATCGAGACCGAGGGCTGGACGACCGAGCCGTTCTCATACCAGCGCTTCGGCGAGGGCGAGCTCGAACGGCAGCGCAATCAGGCTCCCGACCAGACCACGCCCCCGGCCGGCGAGAGCGAGACGCAGGCCGAGGGCGAGAAGGGCCACAACGCGATCGCGCTGGTGCTGAGACTTCCCAACCAGATGATCATGCTGGTCGGCCGCGACCTCGGCGAGCCCGAGCGCTTCCGCGCCGTCATCCGCCGCGCCCTGATGCTGGCGCTGGGCATGATGGGACTTGGCGGGCTCTTGATCTGGTTCTTCGTCGGGCGCGCCGCGCTGAAGCGCATCGACAGTGTGTCCGAGGCCAGCCGCCGCATCATGGGCGGCGACCTTACCGGTCGTCTCCCGGTCACTGGCGCCGGCGACGAGTTCGATCGCCTGTCCGAGAACCTCAACGCCATGCTGGCCAGGATCGCCAAGCTGAACGAGGGGCTGAAGCAGGTTTCCGACAACATCGCGCATGATCTGAAGACGCCGCTGACCAGGCTGCGCAACCGCGCCGAGGCAACGCTTGCCGGCCGGCAAAGGACCCCCGACTACCGGCAGGCGCTGGAAAGCACGATTGCCGAATCCGACCAGCTGATAAAGACCTTCAACGCCATCCTGATGATCTCCAGGCTGGAGGCCGGCTATTCCTCGGAGACCACCAGCCCGGTCGATCTTGCGGCAGCCGTCCGCGACGTCGTCGAGCTCTACGAGCCGGTGGCCGAAGAGGCTGGCGTGACAATCGAGACCTCCGTCGAGGAGGATTTCGCCGTCAACGGCAATCGCGAACTGATCGGCCAGGCGCTTTCGAACATCGTCGACAATGCCATCAAATATTCGACCGACTCGACGACGAAGCCGTCCGTTCGCGTGGCGCTACAGCACATCGACAGGGAAGTCAGGCTGTCGGTCACGGACAATGGCCAGGGCATTCCCGACGATGCCGATCGCGCCCGGGTGACCGAGCGCTTCGTGCGGCTGGAGAAGAGCCGCTCGCAGCCAGGGTCGGGCCTGGGCCTGAGCCTCGCCAAGGCGATCATGACTTTCCACAAGGGCAGGCTTGATCTTCTGCCCGCCAATCCCGGATTGTCCGTTATCATGAGTTTTCCCGCACGGGCGAACCAATGATGGCGGTGAGGATGGCTGCGAAACGCATTGATACCGAATGGCGCCTGCAACCGGCGGCAACGCTTTTGCCGCTGGACGCAGATCGCGCAAGGCGCGAATTGTCGGAAATCGCTTCGGCGGCCGCGGAAGAAGGCCTTGCCCGCCTGGAAACATTCCTGGCGGCCGAGGGCGTGGACCAGGACCTCCTGGCCGCCGTCTTCGACCTGTCGCCATTCCTGCGCGATGTGGCGCGCCGCCGCCCGCAAATCCTCGATGTCTTGTTCGACGCCGATGTGAAGGCTCGGCTGGCGGCGATCGGCGAGGCCATTGGCAAGGCGGCGCGGGCCGAGACGGTCTCCGAACAGAGCCTGATGATGGAGCTTAGGCAGTGCAAGACGGAAGCCCATTTCCTGATCGCCTTGGCCGATCTCGCCGGCGAGGCCGAGCCAGCGCTGACCGTGCGGCGCCTCAGCGACCTCGCCGACGCCTGCACCCGCGCCGCCGTCGATTTCCTGCTGCGCGACGCGCACGGGCAGGGCAAGCTCAGATTGCCCAACCCCGAAAACCCGGCGCGCCAGTCGGGCTGGATCCTGCTCGGCATGGGCAAGCTCGGCGCGCATGAGCTGAATTTTTCGTCCGACATCGACCTCGTCGTCTTCTTCGATCCCGACGCGCCGGCGATCGTCGATCCGCTCGATGCGACGGAATTGTTTGCGCGCCTCACACGCCGCCTCGTGCGGATCCTCCAGGACCGCACCGAGCATGGCTATGTCTTCCGCACCGATTTGAGGCTGCGGCCAGATCCCGGCTCGACGCCGCTGGCGATACCGGTCGAGGCGGCGCTTCACTACTATGAGGGGCGCGGCCAGAACTGGGAGCGCGCCGCCATGATCAAGGCGCGTCCGGTGGCCGGCGATCTCGCCGCGGGCGCTGCGTTCCTGAAAGAGCTGCAGCCTTATGTCTGGCGCAAATACATGGACTACGCGGCAATCGCCGACGTCCACTCGATCAAGCGCCAGATCCATGCGCATAAGGGCCATGGCGAGATCGCGGTCAAGGGCCACAACGTCAAGCTCGGCCGCGGCGGCATCCGCGAGATCGAGTTCTTTGTCCAGACGCAGCAGTTGATTGCCGGCGGCCGCTTCCCGGAACTGCGCGGCCGCGAGACGGTGCCGATGCTCGGCCAGCTTGCCGCCCGCGGCTGGATCACCGCCGACGCGCGCGATGCCCTCGCCCGGCAATACTGGTTCCTGCGCCGCGTTGAGCATGCCATCCAGATGGTCGCGGACGAGCAGACCCATATCCTGCCCGAGAGCGACGAGGGGCTGGAGCGCATCGCCCGCATGCTCGGCTTTGTCGACCAGCCGAGCTTCGCCGAGGCCTTCCGCGCCTCGCTGCAGCAGGTCGAGCGTCATTACGCGGCGCTGTTCGAGACCGCGCCGGAACTTTCGGCCGGCGTCGGCAACCTGGTCTTCACCGGCGACGTCGACGATCCCGATACGCTGCAGACTTTGCAGCGCCTCGGCTTCCAGCGGCCGAGCGACATCTGCCGCGTCATTCGCGGCTGGCATTTCGGCCGCTACCGCGTCACCCTGTCGGCGGAGGCGCGCGAGCGGCTGACCGAACTGACGCCGGCGCTGCTCAAGGCTTTCGGCCAGACGCGGCGGGCCGACGAGGCGGTGATGCGCTTCGACGAGTTCCTTGCCGGCCTGCCCGCCGGCATCCAGCTTTTCTCGCTGCTGCAATCCAACCCGGCGCTGCTGAAATTGATGGCGACGATCATGGGCGCCGCCCCGAGGCTTGCCGCCATCATCACGCGCCGGCCGCATGTCTTCGACGGCCTGCTCGATCCGGCTCTGCTCGCCGAACTGCCCGACCGCGCCTATCTCTCGGCGCGGCTCGCCGCTTTCATCGAGGGCGACCGCGCCTACGAGGACGTGCTCGATCGCTTGCGCATCTTTGCCTCGGAACAAAAATTCCTGATCGGCGTCAGGCTGCTTGCCGGCGCCATCGATCCGGCCCGCGCCGGCCGCGCCTTTTCCGACCTTGCCGATCTCACCATCGAGGCGGCATTGCAGGCGGTCATCGCCGAATTCGCGCTGCGCCACGGCAGCATCGCCGGCGGCACGGTGGCGCTGCTCGGCATGGGCAAGCTCGGCAGCCGCGAGCTGACGGCGGGCTCCGATGTCGACCTGATCCTGCTCTACGACCACGATCCGGACGCGGAGGAGTCCGACGGCGACAAGCCGCTTGCGCCCTCCCACTACTATACCCGCATGACGCAGCGCCTGATTGCGGCCGTCTCGGCCCCCACGGCCGAGGGCGTGCTCTACGAGCTGGACCTTCGCTTGCGCCCCTCCGGCAACAAGGGGCCGGTCGCCACCCACGTCGATGCCTTCAAGAAGTACCAGCGCCAGGACGCCTGGACCTGGGAGCACATGGCGCTGGCGCGGGCGCGCGCCATAGGCGGTGACGCCGCACTCTGCGCCGAGGTGGAGACGGAGGTGGCCGCCGTGCTGGCCCTGCAGCGCGACGCCGCCAAGGTGGTGGCCGAGGCGTCGGAGATGCGCGCGCTGATCGAGAAGGAAAAGCCGCCGCGCGACCGCTGGGACATCAAGCTGATCCCGGGCGGCCTGATCGATCTCGAATTCATCGCCCAGGTGGCGGTGCTCACCGGCCATGTCGTCGAGGCCGGCCGCAGGGTGACCGCGACGGCCGACATCCTGGCGCGGCTTTCTCCCGATTTCGCCGGCGCCGATGTCAGGCAGCAGCTGTGCGATGCCTACACGCTCTATCTCGCGCTGACCCAGATGATCAGGCTCTGCCTCACCGGTGAGTTCCAGCGCGACGACGTGCCGCCGGGGCTCTCGGATCTGCTTCTGGCGGTGACCGACCTGCCGGATTTCGCTGTTCTGGAAGCGCATCTCAAGGAGACGTCGCGAAAGGTCAGACAGGATTTCGACCTCTTGCTGCGTGCTAAGAACTCATGACGAAGGGATGAATGTTACGGCGAGAGCGTCGAGCCCGATGCGGAGGAAATCCGATGCTCGAACAAAGAGATGGATGGCGGCCTGAATCTGATTGAGAGGTTGCCGTCCTGGCATCGGGGGTGACGATGCAACAGGAGAAGACCATGAGAAAGTCTACCAAGCTTGCCCTTGCTTTCATGGCGCTCGCGGGCGCTGTCGGCACCACGGCCTATGCCGAAAACAATGCCAGCGCCAAAATGCGTGACGACATGATGCAGCGCCTCGACGAGGCGCTGAAGGGCCCCAACGGCGCCATCACCTTCGACCAGTTCTCCGACGCCATGGACTCGCGGCTGAAGAAGCTCGTCGCCGAGAATGGCGGCAAGCTGACTGTCGGCGAGCTCGCCGACGCGCTGGAGAAGGCGCGCTTCGAGCGCATGGCAAGGCGCATCATCGCGCGCTTCGACACCAGGGGCGACGGCACGCTGACCGCAGACGACATCACGAGCCGCCAGAAGAAGCTGTTCGCCATGCTGGACAGGAACAATGACGGCAAGATCGAAAAGGGCGAACTGCCGAAGGGCGGCCGCTTCGGACGTCATCGGCAGTGGGACGGCGGGGACGGCGACGACGGCGTGCAGTGAGGCGCGCCCGGCGGCTTTGGCGACGCAAGCCGCCGGAGCCGCATGGTCCAGCTATTCGGTGCGCTGAATCCTGCGAAGCTTTCGCCTCGCATGGGCCTCTAAGATCCGCTCGCGCAGATAGGCGTAGAAGCGAGGCGGCAGCATGCCATAGTCGAAACGGGAGGGATGGCCTGCTGCGATGGGCCTGAGATCGGGGCCGGGCCACAGGAAATCGTTGGTTTCGCTCACAACGATCCATGAAGGCATGTCATCGAGACCGAGATGGGCTTTCAGTGGGGCAGGTATCTCTATCGCATCGGCAGGGTCGGCCGGAGCCGAGTGCGTGACGGGAACAACGGTCACCACTTCGCGACCTTCCACCATCTGGCGGGCGGCGACAATTGCGCAGGGCCGGTTCTTGCGGCCTTCCTCAGCACCCTTTCTGTCTTCATGAGCCCAGAGGTAGGAGTAGGAAACGACCAGGCCTGGAACAGGCTTGGGTAGACTCACGGCGCCCAATCTTTGAGCACCGCATCGAGCTCATCATATTGGGAAGGGACGGCGCTTTTGGCGATGGCCTCGAGTGTCTCGTCGTCCAACTCCTCGATCGGGCGCGCGACGCGTCCCTTGAGCAGGATTTCGAACATTGTTGCCGAGAGGAGCACCGTGTGGGTCCGGCCATTCTTGGTTATGGCGACCGGCGCGTGCTGGGCGGCGTCCTGGAAACGCCCGACATTCTGTTGGAATTCTGTTGAGGTCACTCGCATGTCAAAATCCTATCTTTATCCATAATAGATAAAGTAGATAACTTTTTCAAGGACGGTGGCGGCTCGCCGGTTTGCAGGCCTATGGATTGTCTGGCTGGGTTGTGCAGTCTTCAGGCCGCAGCTTTTACCGAAGGCGTCGCCTTCTTCAGCGGGATGCGCACCGACACGATCGTGCCGACGCCTTCGGTCGAGCGGATCTTCAACGCGCCCCCCTGCAGCTCGGCCAGCGAGCGCGAGATGGCGAGCCCAAGGCCCGACCCGGCATGGTTCTTGGAGAACTGGTTCTGCACCTGCTCGAACGGCCGGCCGAGCTTGCTCAGCGCCGCCTTGGGGATGCCGCATCCATTGTCCTCGATCGTCAGAACCAGCGCTCCTGAAGCGCTGCGCGCCCGCACCGAGATGTGCCCGCCCTGACCGGTGAACTTCACGGCGTTGGAAAGCAGATTTATGGCGATCTGCTTGATCGCGCGGCGGTCGGCGAACAGCCGCATCGCATCGGCGATGCGGGTCTCCACCGTGATCGACTTCTCCGCCGCCTGCAGCGAGATGACGCGCACCGTCTCCTTGATCAGCGGGCAGAGGTCGATCTCCTCGCGGTCCATCGAGAACTGGCCGGCCTCGATCTTCGACATGTCGAGTATGTCGTTGATGACGCCGAGCAGGTACTTGCCGCTGCCGTTGATGTCGGTGGCATATTCCTCGTAGCGCGGCGAGCCGAGCGGCCCGAACAGGCCTTGTTCCATCAGTTCGGAGAAGCCGATGATGGCGTTGAGCGGCGTGCGCAGCTCATGCGACATGTTGGCCAGGAATTCCGACTTCGCCCGGTTCGCCGCCTCGGCGCGTTCGGTTTCCTTCATGTATTTGCGGTTGAGTTCGACCAGTTCCCTGGCGCGCTCCTCTTCCGCCCGGCGGGCGAGGCTGAGGTCGTGGATCGTCGCCATCAGCCGTCGTTCGCTGTCGACCAGCTTTTCCTGGTGCAGCTTGATCTGGGTGATGTCGGAGCCGACCGAGACGGTGCCGCCGTCCCTGGTGCGCAATTCGTTGACCTGCAGCCAGCGGCCGTCGGCAAGCTGGCGCTCGAATGTCGAGCCGCCCTGCGGACCGTTGGCGTTGGCCAGCCTGCGCTCCGAGGCGAAGGCCAGCATCCGCTCCTCCAGCACGGCGCGCACGGCACCCGGCATCACGTCGCGGTCCGACAGGCCGTTGTCCTTCTGGTATTTGGAATTGCACATGATCAGCCGCTCGGCGGCATCCCACAGCACGAAGGATTCGTTGATGTTCTCGATGGCGGTCCGCAAGCGCAGATCCGCCGCCTCCGAGCGCAGCGCGAGATGCCGCTGCTCGGTGACGTCGACGGCGATGCCGATCAATTGGATCTCCGGCGCCTCGGGGTCGATCACCTGGGCCCGCGCGCGCATCCATACCCATTGGCCGTCGGCGTGCCGCATGCGGAACACCTGGTCGATATGATCGATCTCGCGCTCGACGATGCGGTTGGCGAGTTCGAACAGGTCGCCGTCCTCGGGATGGATGATCTCGTCGACCTCGCCGAAGGACAGCATCGTGTCGCAGGGCTCGTAACCCAGCATGTCGTACATCGAGCGCGACCAGTACATCTTGCCGCGCACCATGTCCCAGTCCCACAGGCCGCAGCGGCCGCGCACCAGCGCCATGTCGATGCGCTGATGCGCCTCGAGGTAAATGCGGTCGGCGGCCTGGGCGCGCGCCGCCTGGCCGAAATAGGCGTAGAGGATGATAATCAGCACGCCGGCCGTCAGCACGAACAGGGTGACGTTGAGCGAGACCGTCTTGCGCCAGCTGTCGAAGACTGCGTCTTTCGGCACCAGAGCGGCGGCGGCGTTCTTGCGGCTGGCCGTCAAGCTCACCGCCGCGTACCAGTCCTGCCCGCCGATGCTGACCTCCATGACGCCGGCGCGCTCGCCGAACATGAACAGCGGCTGGCCGCCGAGAACGAGGCTGTCCAGCGAACGCCCCTGCCAGCCGCTCGACAGCGGCGACACGGCGATGATCTTGAAGCTGCCGTCGGTGATCGCCAGCACATGGCTGCGGCCCATGGCGCCCTGGCGGCCGGCGCTCTCCATCAGGTCCGCCGCGCTGACGGTGGCCGCATTCGGGTCGGCGGCGATCGCGCTCGCCATCTGGCCCACCGCCAGCGCAAGGATTGCCTTGGCGTCGCGCTCGACCTCGTCGCGCTCGTTCATCAGCGACAGGACGCGCAGCGCGGCGATGACGATCAGGAAGATGATGATGAGGGCAGGGATCGAGCGGCGCAGCCAAGGCTCGGCCGCCAGCAGCCGCCTATAGGCGGGTTCGGCGATCAGCCGCGTATTGCCGGCAAGACCGTCGCGCCGCGCCTTGCGACGCTCAAAAGCCTTCCCTCCGGGCGCGCCCCACGCGTCCGCCTTGGCCATAAATGGCTACTCCCCGAATTCCCTCTGCTTGATGATCCGGTTACGCCGCACGTCCGAATCGTCATTAAAGAATCAAAGGTGATTCGCCTTGTCCAGAGGCGCGGCCAAAAAAGATTAAAAATTGATTGAAATGTTGGGTTTCGCGGGGCAGGGCTTTCGTGGAGCCCACTTTCGCGACATCATGGGGCGTGGCGTGCGATGCGCCGGTCCAATGTCCGCAGGAATTGTGATGACCGAACATGAACCGACGCAGAGCGTCAGGTTGAGCAGCCCAGTCCAGTGTATGCTGTGGGAGCATCCCGAGCATCTCCAGAGAAATTTATCGGAGCTGTTCGAAAGGGTCGAGACCTATGAAGACAGCAGTCACTTCATGCGAGCATTGTTCAGATGCCGGGAGTGCGGGCAGCGTTATTTGTACGAATTTTATGAAGAGATCGGCTGGGGTGGGGGTGGCGATAAGATGTATTCGACGCTACTACCGGTTCAGACGCAGGAAGAGATAGACGCACTTAACCAGACGGACGAGTCTAGCATCTTACGGTATTTCCCGCGCCTGCAATGGGACGACGGACCACCTTGGTGGAACGGTAAGCCAAAATAAGGATACCAGTTGCCCAGCGGCTTGGCACGCATTAGCCGCCAGCCAAGCATACTGCGGTCCACAGTCACTTGAACAACCTCACGCCAGCGTCCGCTCGACGATGTCTCTGAGGTCGGCCGACAGATTCTGAGCGGCGGCGATCGCAAGCAGCGCCTCCCTGGCCTTGGCTTGGCGCCCCGGCTCCAGCGAGCGCCAGGAGCGCAACGCGGTCGCCAGCCTGGCCGCCACCTGCGGATTGCGTTTCTCGACCTCGAGCACGGTCTCGGTGAAGAAGCGGTAGCCTTCGCCGTCGGCGCGGTGGAAGCCGGTCTGGTTGGCGCTGGAGAAGGTGCCGATGAGCGAGCGCACACGGTTCGGGTTGGCCATCGAGAAGGCCGGATGCCCGGTCAGCGCGCGCACCGTCTCGACGGTCTTCGAGCCGGGCACGCCGGCCTGGATCTGGAACCATTTGTCCATCACCAGCGCATCGTTGCGGTACTTGGCCTCGAAATCGGCCAGCGCCTGTTGCGCTTCGGCCGACCCGGCATGGCGGTGCGCCAGCACGGTCAGCGCGGCCGCGCGGTCGGTCATGTTGCTGGCGGAGCGGAAGTGAGTTGCCGCAAGCGCGGCGCCTTCCGGCAGCAGCGCCAGGTAGTCGAGCAGGATGTTGCGCAGCGCCCGCCGGCCCGCACTCGCCGCATCGGGGCTGAATGGCCCCTTGTCGGCAAGCCGCTCGTAGAGGCCGGTGAAGTTTTCCCGGTTCGCCCTGGCAATGGCCAGTGCCAGCGCCTCGCGGGCGGCCAAGATGGCGTCGGGATCGATGCCCTTGCCGATGTCGCGGGCGATGTCGGCTTCGCCCGGAAGCGAAAGCGCCAGCGCCCGGTAGGCCGGCTCCAGCGTCTCGTCGGCGGCGATCCTGCCGGCAAGTTCGGTGAGCCGCTGGGCAAAGGCCGGCGGCTTGCCGCCGAGCACCTGGC
This sequence comes from Mesorhizobium sp. M4B.F.Ca.ET.143.01.1.1, assembly GCF_004792275.1. Lineage (NCBI taxonomy): Bacteria > Pseudomonadati > Pseudomonadota > Alphaproteobacteria > Hyphomicrobiales > Phyllobacteriaceae > Mesorhizobium > Mesorhizobium sp. M4B.F.Ca.ET.143.01.1.1. Next base: position 447,363 of record NZ_SRSR01000002.1, on the reverse strand, counting down.
GGAAGGCTGCGATCAGCGCATCAGTGAGCAGCGTGTTGAAGGCCTGCCAGCGCGAGAAACTGTCGCTGTCATGGCCGGCAAGGAAGAACTGGTCGTCGGTCTTCTGCTCGACCGACAGCGTGACCGGTGCCGAGAAGCCGCGGTTGAGCGACACCGCCGGGCGCTCGGCGACGCCGGTGAAGCGCACGACATGCCGGCGCTTGCGGACGTGAATGACTCCGTCCTCGACGGTGGCGCCCTCGACGTCACCGTAAGAGACGGGCTTGCCGCCGGCACCGACCAGACCGAAGCCGAGCGGAATGTGCATCAGCCGCTTGCGGCTCTCCGACGGCGTCGGCGGCACCGACTGCTCGATCTCCAGCGTGAACTCCTTTGCCCGTGCGTTGTGCGAGGAACTGACGGTCAGGTTCGGCGTGCCCGCCTGATGGTACCAAAGCGCGAATTGCGACAGGTCGCGCCCCGAGGCGTCCTCGAACACTTTCAGGAAATCCTCGATGGTCGCCGCCTCTCCGTCATGGCGCTCGAAATAGAGGTCCATGCCGGCGCGGAACGCTTCGGCGCCGAGGATCGTGCGGATCATGCGCACCACTTCCGAACCCTTCTCGTAGACGGTCGCGGTATAGAAGTTGTTGATCTCGCGGTAGCGGCGCGGCCTGACCGGATGCGCCAGCGGCCCCTGGTCCTCGGGGAACTGGTGGGCGCGCAGCGTGCGCACCTCGGCGATGCGCTTGACCGCCCGCGAGCGCTGGTCGGCGGAGAATTCGTGGTCGCGGTAAACCGTCAACCCTTCCTTCAGGCAGAGCTGGAACCAGTCGCGGCAAGTGATTCTGTTGCCTGTCCAATTGTGGAAATACTCATGCGCGATGATCGCCTCGATATTGGCGAAGTCGGCATCGGTCGCAGTCTCCTCGTCGGCCAGCACATACTTGTCGTTGAAGATGTTGAGGCCCTTGTTCTCCATCGCGCCCATGTTGAAGTCGGAGACGGCGACGATGTTGAAGACGTCGAGGTCGTATTCGCGGCCGAAGGCTTCCTCGTCCCATTTCATCGAGCGCTTCAGCGCGTCCATCGCATAGCCGGCGAGCCGTTCCTTGCCCGGCTCGACATAGATGCCGAGCTCGACCGTGCGGCCGGACAGCGTGGTGAAGCCGTCGGCGACCTTGCCGAGCGCGCCGGCCACCAGCGCGAACAGATAGGAGGGCTTGGGGAAGGGGTCGTGCCAGACCGCATAGTGCCAGCCATCGGCGAGCGCGCCGCTGTCGACAGGATTGCCGTTGGAGAGCAGCAGCGGCGCTTCGTTGTGCGGGGCCTCGATGCGCACCGTGTAGACCGAGAGGATGTCAGGCCGGTCGAGGAAATAGGTGATGCGCCGAAAACCCTCGGCTTCGCATTGCGTGCAATAGACGTTGCTGGAGCGATAGAGTCCCATCAGCGCTTCGTTGCGCGCCGGCGCGATTTCGGTTTCCAGCACCAGCTCGAAGCGGAAGGCGGCCGGCGGCTTCAGGACGGCGAGTTCGTCCGGCGTCGCCGCGTAGTCCCCCGGCTGGAGGTCACGGCCGTCAATGGCAATACCGAGCAGCGTCAACCCGTCGCCGTCGAGCACCAGCGGCGCCGATGCGGCAACGCCTTCGCGGCGCTCGATGGTGAGCGTGGCGATGACGCAGGTGGCCTCGGGGGAAAGGCGGAAAACAAGGCTGGTCTGCAAAATAAGATAGTCGCTGGGGCGATAGTCTTCGAGCTTGAAGACATGGCCGGTATCGGTGCGCATTCCCAAGGGTTTTCCTGTCTGTTCCCGGCGCGGCAAACGGGCCCGCTGGTCCAAAAAATTCGAGGTTCGCGCTCTTTACACGAAACGGTCACTCGACAAAACTGCGCCTATGCCTATTTCAGGCATCCATCCCCCCACCGTCATCGCGAGGCATCCATGACCGTCGTCACACCGAAATTCGGCATGGGCGCCTCCGTGTTGCGTCGCGAAGACCAGGCCTTCCTCAAGGGCGAGGGCCGCTATACCGATGACATCAAGCCGGCCGGCCTGCTGCATGGCTATGTGCTGCGCTCGCCTGTCGCCAAGGCGGGCTTCACCATCACATCCACCGAAGCGGCGTCAGCGGCGCCGGGCGTGCATCTTGTGCTGACCGGCAAGGACATCGCCCATCTCGGCAAGCTCAAATCTGGCGTCATGCAGCGCCAGCCCGACGGCACCAGGGCGCCGACCCGCGACATCCCGATCCTGTGCGGCGACAGGGTCAACTATGTCGGCGATGCGGTGGCTTTCGTCGTCGCCGACAGCCGCGCGCTGGCGCAGGACGCGGCCGAGCTGATCGAGGTCGACTATGACAGCGAGGATGCCGCTTCCGGCACCGCCACGGCGCTGGATGAAGGCACACCGCTGGTCTGGCCAGAACTCGGCTCCAACCGCGCCTTCAACTACCATATTGGCGACAAGCAGAAGACCGCGGCTGCCTTCGCCAGGGCCGCCCACATCACCCGCATCGAATTCATCAACAACCGGCTGGTGTGCAACTACATGGAGCCGCGTTCGGCGATCGGCGAATGGAACGTGGCCGAAAGCCGCTTCGTGCTGACCACTGGGTCGCAGGGCGTGCATTCGATGCAGTACATCATCGCCGAGCTGTTCAAGATCAAGAAGAGCGAGCTGCGCATCATCACGCCGGATGTCGGCGGCGGCTTCGGCCCGAAGGCCTTCGTCTATCGCGAGTATCCGCTGGTGCTGGAGGCCGCCAAACGGCTCGGACGGCCGGTCAAATGGGCCGGCGATCGCACCGAGCATTTCCTCACCGACGCCCAGGGGCGCGACAATGTCGTCAAGGCCGAGATGGCGCTCGACAAGGGCGGCCGCTTCCTCGGCATGAAGGTCGAGCTGCTGGCCAATATCGGCGCTTATGTTTCGCAATATGGTCCGTTCATCCCCTATGTCGGAGTCACCATGTCGACAGGTGTCTACGACATAGGGGCGATCGACGTCTCGGTGACCGGGCTCTACACCAACACCTGTCCGGTCGATGCCTATCGCGGCGCCGGCCGCCCGGAAGCGGCGCTGCTGCTGGAGAAGCTGGTCGATGCCTGCGCGCACGATCTGGGCTTGCCGGTCGAGGAGATCCGCCGCCGCAATTTCATCCGCCCCGAGCAGTTCCCATATCGCACCCAGACCGGCCGCCTCTACGACACCGGCGAGTTCGCCGGCCACATGGACCGCGCCATCGAGCGGGCGGAGTGGAAGGCGTTTCCGCAGCGGCTCGAACAGTCGAAGGTGGCGGGAAGGATCCGCGGCATCGGCATGGCGACCTATATAGAGGCCTGCGCCTTCCCGGGCTCCGAGCCGGCTTTTGTCGAGCTCAACGGCGATGGAACGGTGACGCTGAAGATCGGCACGCAGACCAACGGCCAGGGCCATGCTACGGCCTATGCGCAGTTCCTGTCGGAGAAGCTCGACCTGCCGATCGAGAAGATCCATGTCCGCCAGGGCGACACCGACGATCTGAAGGCTGGCGGCGGTACCGGCGGCTCGCGCTCGATCCCGCTCGGCGGTGTTTCGGCCTCCCGCGCCGGCGAGGATCTGGCGAACAAGATCAGGCGCATCGCAGCCGACGAGCTCGAAGCCTCGGCCAGTGACATCGAACTGTCCGGCGGCGTCGCCCGCATCGTCGGCACCGATCGCGCGATCGATTTCGCCGGCGTCGCCAGGGCGGCGAAAACCCCGGACGACCTCAAGGGCTTTGGCGAATTTGTCCAGGACGAGTGCACCTATCCCAACGGCACCCATATCTGCGAGGTCGAGATCGATCCCGACACCGGCGCCACCGAGATCCTGCGCTACACCATCGTCGACGATTTCGGCGTCACCGTGAATCCGATCCTGCTTGCCGGCCAGGTGCATGGCGGCGTCGTCCAGGGCATCGGCCAGGCCCTGACCGAGAACACCGTCTATAGCGAGGACGGCCAACTCCTGACGGCAAGCTTCATGGATTATGCCATGCCGCGCGCCGACAATTTCCCGTTCTTCCACTTCGAGACCCGCAACGTGCCTTCGACCACCAATGCGCTGGGCATCAAGGGGGCAGGAGAGGCCGGCACGATCGGCGCCACGCCGGCCGCGCTCAATGCGGTGACCGACGCGCTTTGGCGCGCCTATGGCATCCGCCACATCGAGATGCCGGCCACGCCGGCGCGCATCTGGGCGGCGATCCGGGACGCATCGCCAAAGTGAGCGCCGGGGCGGGAGCGGAGCCGGAAGGCGACGGCGGACACGCCGGCCACCACAGCACGCTGCGGGGCATCGCGCTGAAGATCGTCTCGGTGGCGGTCTTTGTCGGCATGCAGACCTGCATCAAGGCGGCCGGCGATGTGCCCGCCGGGCAGATCGTTTTCTTCCGCTCCTTCTTCGCCATCTTCCCGATCATCGCCTTCCTGGCGTCCAGGGGGCATCTGGCCACGGCATTCGCCACGAAACGGCCGTTCAACCACGTCGCGCGCGGCCTTGTCGGCGTCGGCGCCATGGGGCTCGGCTTCTTCGCGCTGACCAGGCTGCCGCTGCCCGAAGCGATCACGCTGAACTACGCGCAGCCGTTGCTGGTGGTGGTGTTCTCCTCGATCTTCCTCGGCGAGGCGATCCGCGTCTACCGCTGGAGCGCGGTCGCTGTCGGCCTGGTCGGCGTCCTGATCATCTCCTGGCCGGAGCTGACGCTGCTGCGCTCGGGCGCGGCGCTCGATGACCAGGAGTTGCTGGGCGTCATCGCCGCCTTCGCCGCCGCCGCGATCTCGGCCGTCGCCATGCTTCTGGTGCGCAACCTCGTCCAGACCGAGAAGACGGCGACGATCGTGCTTTGGTTCTCGGTGACGGCGAGCGTCATGGCGCTGTTTTCGGTGCCCTTCGGCTGGCAGGCGTTGACGCCGACGCAGGCCGCCCTTCTGGTTGTCGCCGGCTTTTGCGGCGGGCTCGGCCAGATCCTGATGACTTCGGCCTACCGTCACGCCGAGGCCTCGGTCGTGGCGCCCTTCGAATACACCTCGATGATCCTCGGCGTCGTCGTCGGCTATCTGGTGTTCGGCGATGTGGCATCGCTCAACACGCTGGCCGGCGGTCTGATCGTCGTGGCGGCCGGCATCTTCATCATCTGGCGCGAACGCCAGCTTGGGCTTGAACGCACGCGAACGAGAAGGGCGACGCCGCCGCAGGGGTGATCAAGACCGCTCGGCCCGCTCCTTCGCCAGCCGCACCAACGTCGACCGCGTCTGCTCGTCCGCCGGGAAAAAGGATTCGATCGCCAATTCCGACAGCGTGACATCGAGCGGCGTGCCGAAGACGGTGATCGTGCTGATGAAGGACAGCACCTGATCGCCATGCGCCAGCCGGAGCGGATGCACGATACCGCTCGGCTCGACCGGGGCCGGCCGTGCGCTCTTCAGCCCGGACGGATAGGCCCGCAATTCCCGTTCCAGCTCGATCAGCACCGGGTCGCCGATGGCGTCGTTCTGATGCTTCAGCCGTTCGAGCAGATGTGCCCGCCATTCGGCGAGGTTGACGATGCGCGGCGCAACGCCGCCCGGATGCAGGCTGAGCCGCAACACATTGACCGGCGGCGCAAGCAGCGACGGCTCGGAAACATCGGCGAGGAATGGGGCGATTGCCGCATTGGCCGAGACGAGGTTCCAGTGGCGGTCCACGGCCAGCGCCGGGAACGGCTCGTGGCCCCGGAGCACCGTCTCCACTGCCGCCATTGCCGGCGCGAGCGCGGCATCGGAGAGCTGCTTCTCGCTGAAGCTCGGCGCGAAGCCCGCCGCCAAGAGCAGTTGGTTGCGCTGCCGGAGCGGGATTGAAAGCTGTTCGGCAAGATGCAGCACCATCTCGCGCGAGGGCTGGGCGCGGCCGCTTTCGACGAAGGAGAGATGCCGCTGCGAGATATCGGCCTCCATGGCAAGGTCGAGCTGGCTCATGCGCCGGCGCGCGCGCCACTCGCGGATGAGGCTGCCGGCAGAGATTTCGGATGTGGTCATAGGGGAAGGACTAAGGCGGGGAGGGGAGTAATTCAATTACCTGGGAGGTTATGGCGCTGCTTTCCCGTCTTCCCCTGTGGGAAAAGGGAGCGCGCTTCACCCCAACGCCCGCAGCTTCGCCTTCACCTCGAGAAAATCCCGCCAGGCCAGCTTCTTGTGCGCCGGCGTCCGCAAGAGATAGGCCGGATGCAGCGTCGGCATCGCCGGAATGACGGTGCCGGACGCCGTCGAATGCGTGCGCCAGTTGCCGCGCAGCCTCAAGATTCCCTCGGTGGTGTTGAGCAGGGTCTTGGCCGAGGGGCCGCCGAGATTGACCAGCACTTTCGGATTGACCAGCTCGATCTGCCTTTCGATGAACGGCCGGCAAATCTCGGTTTCGTGCGGCGTCGGCGTCCGGTTGCCCGGCGGCCGCCAGGGGATGACGTTGGCGATGTAGGCCGAATTCCTGTCGAGGCCAATTGCCGCCAGCATGCGGTCGAGCAGCCGGCCGGAGCGGCCGACGAAGGGCAGGCCTTCGAGGTCTTCGTCGCGGCCCGGCGCCTCGCCGACCAGCATCAGCTCCGCGTTCGGGTTGCCATCGGCGAAGACCAGGTTCTTGGCGGTGAATTTGAGGTTGCAGCCGTCGAAACCCGCCATGTGCTGGCGAAGCTCGTCAAGCGTCGAGGCGCTCGCCGCCATCTGCCGCGCCAGCAGGGCCTGCGCTTCGTCGGGCACCGCTGCGGTTGCCGGCATCGAGCGCGCCGGCGCGTCCGGCACCTTGCTTGCGTCGAGCCCGGGCGCTGCCGCAGGCCGCTGCGGCGCTCTGTTGGCGTCGGGGCCTGGCTCCGATGCTGGCCGTTCCGGAGCCGTGCTTTCGCGCGCGGCCGGTGCCGACGCGCGCTCGGCTTGCTTCGGCCGAACCTCCGCGAAGCGGTTGATCGGCGCATCCTCCAGCGCCTCGTCGACGCCGGCGCTGGCATAGAAGGCGAGCAGCTCGGCGATCTCGGCGGGGGTGTTGGGGGAGGCGGCAATCATGGCGCCACCATCGTCCCGGCGGCGGCGATTTGCAAGGTTGGGCTGCGTCAGCCAGTCGGTATGCGCGGGTCTTGCACCAAGTAGAACGTCCAGCGCGGCGTGTAGTCGGTGATCAGGAATTCGAAGCTGCCCGTCTTCAGCGGGTCGATCTTGCCGTTCTTGAACAGGAGCCGGTCATAGGGTTCGAAGTCGCGGTCGAAGTCGGCGAAGTTGCTCGACACGATGTTGTCGGGCGACTTGTTGCGCTGGTCGAAGGACAGGCCGTCGCCGAACACGCTCGGCTGGTCGAGGATCTCCTGCAGCTCGAACTGGAATTCCACCCAGGCCTGGCCGCTATTGTTGAGGGCCTTGATGCGCATGTACATGATGCCGTTGGCGACCTCGCCGGCCTTGCCGAACGCCTCGATCGGCTTGGTGGTGCGGATGGTCAGCGTCACCGGCGTTGCCGAATTCAGCTCTTCGGTGATGACGATCGGATCCTCCTTGGTGCCGATGCCGGAAGCGCCGGTGATGTGGAAGCCGCCGAGCTCGTCGGAAAAGGAATAGGCGCCGGTCGCCCACACCTTTTGCGGATCGGCATCGGCCGCGGTCGGGACCAGCAGCGAGAGGAGCGGAAGAACCGCGCGGCAAAGCTGGCCGGGCGTGGAGAAGAAGCGCGTCAATGAGAAGCCGGATGGCTCAGGCGTGCGCATGGCGCGAAGTATTGCCGATAAGCAAGCCATGGAACAATTGAAAAACGTTGAGGGAAATGGTTCTTGCCTGCCGGGCGCGACTTTTTGTCGAAATCGGCTTTGTCCGTTAAGCGCCGGTTTCCCGTCGCGAATTGATGCGCTATGCAGCGCATGAGCCAGCACAATGCGGGAAAGCGCGGCAAGCCAGTGAGGGGTCGATGAGCGATATCGAACGCGAGAGCATGGAATTCGACGTGGTGATCGTCGGCGCGGGTCCGGCCGGCCTCGCCGCGGCGATCCGCCTGAAGCAGGTCAATCCCGAGCTTTCCGTCGTCGTGCTGGAAAAGGGCGGCGAGGTCGGCGCCCACATCCTGTCGGGCGCCGTCGTCGATCCGATCGGCGTCGACCGCCTTCTGCCGGGCTGGCGCGAGGAGGAAGGGCACCCGTTCAAGACGCCGGTGACCGATGATCATTTCCTGGTCCTTGGCCCCGCCGGCTCCTTCCGCCTGCCCAACATCCTGATGCCGCCGCTGATGAACAATCACGGCAACTACATCGTCTCGCTCGGCAATGTCTGCCGGTGGCTGGCGACCAAGGCAGAGGCGCTGGGCGTCGAGATCTATCCGGGCTTTGCCGCCGCAAGCCTCGTCTACAACGATGCCGGCGCCGTCACCGGCGTCATCACCGGCGACATGGGCGTCGAGAAGGATGGTACGCAGGGTCCTGGTTACGCGCCCGGCATGGCGCTGATGGGCAAATATGTGCTGATCGGCGAGGGCGCGCGCGGCTCGCTCGCCAAGCAGTTGATCGCCAAATACAAGCTTTCCGATGGCCGCGAGCCGGCCAAGTTCGGCATCGGCCTGAAGGAACTCTGGCAGGTCAAGCCGGAGCACCACAAGCCTGGCCTCGTCCAGCATTCCTTCGGCTGGCCGCTCGACATGAAGACCGGCGGCGGCTCCTTCCTCTATCATCTGGAAGACAACCAGGTGGCCGTCGGCTTCGTCGTCCATCTCAACTACAAGAACCCCTGGCTCTCGCCCTTCGAGGAGTTCCAGCGCTTCAAGACGCATCCGGCGATCAAGGGCACTTTCGAGGGCGCCAAGCGGATCGGCTATGGCGCGCGCGCCATCACCGAAGGCGGCTGGCAGTCGGTGCCGAAGTTGTCCTTCCCGGGCGGCGTGCTGATGGGCTGCGCGGCCGGCTTCGTCAACGTGCCGCGCATCAAGGGCTCGCACAATGCGGTGCTGTCGGGAATGCTGGCGGCCGAACATGTCGCGCAAGCGATCGCCGACGGCCGCGCCAATGACGAGCTTGCGTCTTACGAGGCCGCGTGGCGCGCGACCGACATCGGCAAGGATTTGAAGAAGGTGCGCAACGTCAAGCCGCTGTGGTCGCGCTTCGGCACCATCATCGGCGTCGGCCTCGGCGGCCTCGACATGTGGCTGAACACGCTGTTCGGCTTCTCGCCCTTCGGCACGCTGAAGCACGGCAAGGCCGACTACGCGACGCTGGAGCCGGCCACCAAGCATCAGAAGATCGCCTATCCGAAGCCCGATGGCGTGCTGACCTTCGATCGGCTCTCCTCGGTGTTCCTGTCCAACACCAATCACGAGGAGAACGAGCCGGTCCACCTCATCGTCGGCGACGCGGCACTGCAGCAGCGCTCCGAGCACGATGTCTTTGCCGGACCCTCGACGCGCTACTGTCCGGCCGGCGTCTATGAGTGGGTCGACAAGGATGGCAATGCGGCTGCCGATCCTTCCGCCAAGGACGTGCGCTTCGTCATCAACGCGCAGAACTGCGTCCACTGCAAGACTTGCGACATCAAGGACCCCAACCAGAACATCAACTGGGTGCCGCCACAAGGCGGCGAAGGCCCGGTCTATCAGGGCATGTGAGAGCGGCGGCCCGACCGGGCCGTCTCGACCGTCGCCCAAACGAAGAGCCGGCGAAGGCCCGGTCTATCAGGGCATGTGAGAGCGGCGGCCCGACCGGGCCGTCTCGCCCGCCGCCCAAACGAAGAGCCGGCGAGGGGCCGGTTTGTCAGGGTATGTAACGGGCCTGTTGAAACCGCGGCGGGCTTGTGGTTCCCTTTCCTGAAAGTGGAGGGACGGCCATGCGCCTCGCGGTCCTGGCATGCCTTGCAGCGGTCGGCAGCCTGTGCGGCTTAACCCCGGCGGCATCGGCCGGCACCAAGCTGCTGGTCAAGACGCGGACATACGACATCGCGGGCACGACGGGTGCCGCCCTGGTCGAGGCAATGGACCGCAAGGGCCCCAAGCACGGCTTCATGACTCGCGCCATCGCGGACACTGCTTACACGGTGAATTGGGATCTCGCCATGAGCCGCACCGACGGGGTCTGCCACCTGCGGCAGGCCGACGGCGTGCTCGACCTCACCTACACCTATCCGCGTCTGGCGCAGCCGGCCAGTGCCGCGCTCGAACGCCGCTGGAAGCGGTTCTTCGCCGGCGTCCGTGCGCATGAGGAGACGCATGGCCGCATCGCCAGGCGCATGATGCAGGCCACCGCGAAGTCGGTCCGTGGGCTCAAGCGTGCCGACAACTGGTTCTGCACCGGCACCCGCCAGGAGGCAAGGCGCCGCATCAACGCCATCTATGCCGAATACGAGGCCAAGCAGAACGCTTTCGACGCCCGCGAGCATCGCGACGGCGGCCATGTCGAGCATCTGGTGGATGGTTTGACCAAGCCCTGAGCGGATGGGAACGTCGCGCTAACCACGCGTCTTGCCGAACCGAGCCATGGCTGCAAGTGCGGTCTCATGCTCGTCGTCGGGCTTCTTCTCTTCCGCCCGCAGCGAAAACTCCACCAGCACCGGAAGGTGATCGGAGCCAGTTTCCTCGAGCCGCGTCGCCGAGTGGATCGTCACCCCGCCCTTGCTGAACACCTGGTCGATCGGCAGGCCGGCGAAGCGCCGCAGGACATCGGGCAGCTTGATGTACATCCAGGTCGGTCCGGCCGACGGCATGACGGTGAGCTTGCCGAGCGCCGCGACACGCCGCACCGCCGCGCTCCACGGCACGGCGTTGCAGTCGCCGGCCATGATGGCCGTCTCGCCAAGCGAGGCGAGCTGCTCCGAGAGTTCACCGATCTGCCAGGACTGCTCGCGCGGCCATGGCCAGCTGAGATGGATCGCGGCGACATCGGCGCTGACACCGCCGAAGTCGACGCTCGCGATCGCCATCGCCCCGCGCCGCTCGCAATGCGGCTCGGTCCCGGCGGCGAATGGACGCCTGGAGAGCAGCGCCACGCCGAACACGCCGTTGGGATAGGGACAAAGGATCCGGTAGGGATAGGCGCTGGTGATGTAGCCGAGCTCGGTCGTCCACATCTCCGACACCTCGTCGAGGGTGATCACGTCGGGATTGGTCCGGCCGATCAGCGACAGCACCTTCTTCGGCGTCGGATTGTCGTAGCGCAGATTCATCTGCAGCAGGCTGTAGACGATCTGGTCGGCGGGCTTGGCGACCGCCTGCACTGGCCACAGCCTGGGCAGCGTGCTGAGCGTGGTGGCGAAGCTGGCGACGGCAAACAATAACGCCGCGGCCGCCTGCAGGCGAAACGACGAGGCAAGCAGCGGCAATGCCAGGAGCGCGACCAGCACGGCGAGATGGACGCGGAAATGCGAGAAGGAATCGAAGGCCGGATGCAGCGTGCCGAAAAACCCGGCCACCAGAGCGGCCGAGAACGCCATCATTGCCAGGAATGTCACCCCAGCCACCATGTTCGGGCGCGCGCCGCTTGTTCTCATCGAAGTCGTGGTCTGCTGAATACCGCCGGCGATCCGTCCGGCCTGCTTATCCGCGAAATTGCGGCGCGATCAAGACGACGCATTGCCTCGCCGAGGGTTTCAGGGCTGGCCGGCTATTGGAAGGCCGTCTCCGAAAAGCTCCTGAGCTTGCGCGAATGCAGCCGCTCCATCGGCATCCCGGCCAGCTTCTCCATCGCCTTGATGCCGATGGTCAGGTGCTGCGCCACTTGCCGCTTGTAGAACTCGGTCGCCATGCCCGGCAGCTTCAATTCGCCATGCAGCGGCTTGTCGGAAACGCAAAGCAGCGTCCCGTAGGGCACGCGGAAGCGGAAGCCGTTGGCGGCAATGGTCGCCGATTCCATGTCGAGCGCGATCGCGCGCGACTGCGACAGCCGCTGCACCGGCCCGCGCTGGTCGCGCAGCTCCCAGTTGCGGTTGTCGATGGTGGCGACGGTGCCGGTGCGCATGATGCGCTTGAGGTCGTAGCCCGAAAGCCCGGTGACCTCGGCGACCGCTTCCTGCAGCGCCACCTGTATCTCGGCCAGCGGCGGGATCGGCACCCAGACTGGCAGATCGTCGTCCAGCACATGGTCCTCGCGCACATAGGCATGCGCCAGCACATAGTCGCCCAGCGCCTGCGTGTTGCGCAGGCCCGCGCAATGGCCGAGCATCACCCAGGCATGCGGTCGCAGCACCGCGATATGGTCGGTGATCGTCTTGGCGTTGGACGGGCCGACGCCGATATTGACCATGGTGATACCGCCATGGTTCGGCTTCTTCAAATGATAGGCCGGCATTTGCGGCAGGCGCTGCGGCGGCGCGCCTTCGGAGGGCACGCTCGATCCGGCATGGGTGATGACATTGCCAGGCTCGATGAATTCGGCGTATCCGCCGCCGCCGCTCTCCATCAGCTCGCGGGCGCGGGCGACGAATTCGTCGATGTAGAACTGGTAGTTGGTGAACAGCACGAAATTCTGGAAATGCTGCGGGCTGGTCGCCGTGTAGTGCGTCATGCGGTGCAGCGAATAGTCGATGCGCTGCGCCGTGAACGGCGCCAGCGGCCGCGGCTCGCCGAAGGCAACTTCGAACGTGCCGTTGGCGATCTGGTCATCGGTGCCGTCGAGATCGGGCACGTCGAACAGGTCGCGGATCGGCCGCTTGATGCGCTCGGCGGCTGTGCCGTCGACATAGGTGCCCTCCAGGAAGGCGAAATGCAGCGGGATGGGCGTGGTCGATTCCGACACCGTCACCTGGACGCCGTGATTGCGCATGATCAGCCGAAGCTGCTCGACGAGATAGTTTTCGAACAGCATCGGCTGGGTGACCGTGGTCGAGAAATGGCCGGGCGTCGGCATGTGGCCGTAGGCCTGGCGCGAGTCGACCTGGCTGAACGACGTCGTGGTGACGCCGATCTCGGGATAGAAGGCCCGGTAGCGCTTGTTGTTGTCGCCGCCGGCGGCCAGTGCCGCGAAGGAATCGCGCAGGAACTTGGTGTTGCGGTCGTAGAGCACCTGAAGCGCGGCGACCGCTTTTCTGGCGTCGTTGAAACTCTGCCTGCCGAAAGGCTCAGGCATGACGACAGATTCGATGGCTTGGGGGTAGATTCGCTTTTCCATGGCTCAATATAGAGACTTGGAAGAGCGGTTGGGAGGGGGAGCCAAGCCGGAACACAGCGTGAGCGCCGATTTTGTTCGTCCAAGGTTCAAGGTGTGTTGAGATTCAGGTCAGGCCGCGCCGAGTTGCAGGCCGGCATCCCCTGAATATCGACGCACCTCACCCGCGCTGCAGGGCGACCAGCAGGACAAAGCCGACACCGGACTTCTTCGGCGACGGCGCTTCGATCGTCGCGCTTGTATCGGCGCGCATCATCGGCACCGCCAGCACCGGGGCGGCGAGCAGCACCAGGATGAGCGCCGCCCGCGGCAGGAGCCGAAGGGCCTTCAGGGCGCTGGTGGTGATGATGCGGTCCATGATCGTAGCTTCTCTTTTGAGGGTTTGTCGGTTCAGCGGTTGAAATGGTTCATGCAGTTCGGCCGGCAGGAATTGGCAGCGTCCCAGGCCCGGGCCGGGCGGCCTGTCTCGGCCACCAGGACGGCGAAAAGCATGCCAAACAGGCTCATCAGCAGGCAGACGATGGTGAAGCGGCGGGCGAGCATTGCGTTGGTCCTCTCCTTCAATGCCAAGGAGAATGCCCGAGCGCCGCTGAACCGGCTCTGATGCCGGCATTCATCTGCGGTTCAAGTTCGTTGACGGGTTTTGAGGCGGCGCATCGGCCGGGTAGAAAATGAAAACGGGGCCACGAGGGCCCCGTCGTCAGGTGATTGCGGCGAGGCGCAGATCAGAGCTTGTGCCAGGTCTGGCTCTTGCAGATCAGGCCGCCGAACACGCAGCCGCTCATCTTGAGCGACGTGCCCGAAAGCGTCGCCTTGCCGGCATAGGTCTTGTCTGTTTCCGGATCGGTTATGCTGCCGGCATATTTGTTGTCGCCGGCCGCCTTGAGCGAGCCGATCGTCTTGCCGGCGAACTTGCCGGTCTTCAGCGTGATGGCAAACGCGCCGCCGCCGCCGATCGCCGCCGTCTCGCCGGACTGCGTTTTCCAGTTGCCCTCGATCGGATCGGCAAAGGCCGCGCCGGCCATGATCAAGGTGGCCGCCACGGCCAGGCTCACTTTTCGAAACATGTCTGTCCTCCCTATAGGTTCCGGTGGGGCGCCGTCCCGCCTTCCTAACCCTTACGCAAACGTAAGCTAGTTCAGCTTCCGGCAAAACAAAAGCGGTGCCGCCGGGGAAGGTTGCAGGATTTTGCCGCCACCTTTCAACGCGAAATGAACGGACAGCTTCATTGCCATTGGTTCCCGTGGTTAGCGGAGTGTTGACCGGACCGTTCGAAGTTTTCGTCAAATTTGCCGCAAACAGGCTGAACTGCGGGCTTTGTATGCTTAACGAATTTCAGTGTTTACCTCTTGTTTTAGCTTTGTTTTCTTCAAATTAAGCACGCCATTTAACGACGGATTCAAGGCTCGGCTTCATCCTCGAAAGCATCGAAAGAGCAGCCCCCCGAGGGATACCAAGGGACAGAAGGAGGCAGCTCTCGGGAGCCAGACAGGGGATTGAAATGGCACGTTTTGAAATGCTTGAAGCCGGCTTCGGCGCCATAGGGGCAACTGCCCAGGCCGACATTCTTTTCGAACTGGGCATGATGTATGCGACCGGCCGCGATTGCGAGACCGACGTCGTCGCCGCCCACAAATGGTTCAACATCGCCGCCATCAAGGGTTCGGTGCGCGCCGCCGAATTGCGCTCGGAACTGTCGGCGGCGATGTCCAAGGCCGAGATCGCCAGGGCGCTGCGCGAAGCGCGCGAATGGATGACGATGCACTGACAGACAACAAGGGCGGAAACGCTTCGGGCCAAGGCCGCGCAAGACGGCCGGCACAGGGACAAGGCCGCACAATACGGCCGGACGAAAAGAAAGACAGGGAAGCGAGTGGGGTTTCGGGCGCGGGGGCGTTCGGGAAAGCTCGTTTGGCAAAAAGCCGCGACCGGCCGGAACAAGGCCGGCGCGGCTTTTGGCTTTCAAGCGGTCCGCGATACAATACAGGCCCAATCGAGTGCCGGCGATGCGCCAAGACATGCCAGGCGAAGGATGAAATGGTCCGGCCTCTCTAAAAGAAGCGCGGCCGGAGCGGCCGCGCGCGAGTGGAGTGTTATATCACCATGAAAAAATTAGGTATTTTGAGCGCAGCCGCATTGGGCCTGATGATGAGCGCGCCGCTGGCATTTGCCGATGACATCACCATTTCGGTGGTCGGTCCGATGACCGGACAGCTCGCCACCATCGGCGACCAGTTCAAGCAGGGCGCGCAGGCCGCCGCCGACGCCATCAACGCCGCTGGCGGTGTCAACGGCAACCAGATCAAGCTCGACGTCCAGGACGACCAGTGCGATCCGAAGCAGGCGGTTTCCGTCGCCAACCGCATCGTCGCCGACGGCACCAAATTCGTCGATGGCCATGCCTGCTCGGGCTCCAGCATTCCGGCATCCGCCGTCTATGCCGAGGCCGGCACGCTGATGATGAGCCCGGCCTCCTCCAATCCGGAGCTGACCGATGCCGCGGCCAAGGCCGGCTGGCCGACGATCATGCGCCTCTATACGCGCGACGATGCGCAGGGCGCCTTCATCGGTCCGTGGATCGCCAAGAAATATGCCGGCAAGAATGTCGTCATCCTGCATGACAAGAGCGCCTACGGCCAGGGCGTGGCCGATGCCGTCAAGGCGACGATGAATGCCGGCGGCCTCAAGGAAGTGGATTACGAAGGCATCAATGCCGGCGAGAAGGACTATTCGGCCCTCGTCACCAAGTTGAAGGAGCTCAAGGCCGACGTCGTCTATTTCGGCGGCTACCACCCCGAGGGCGGCCTCATCCTGCGCCAGGCGGCCGAGCAGAACGTCAAGTTCCAGCTGATCATGCCGGACTCGATCGCCACTCCGGAATTCTGGCAGGTCGCAGGGCCGGCCGGCGAAGGCACGATGTTCGTCTTCCCCTCGGATCCGCAGGCCAAGCCCGAAGCCAAGGACGCCATCGCCAAGATCAAGGCGGGCGGCTTCGTGCCGGAAGGCTTCACGCTGTTCTCCTACGCCGTGGTCCAGGCCTTCGCCGAGGGCATCAAGCGCGCCGGCAGCGACGATCCGGCCAAGGTCGCCGAAGCGCTGAAGAACGGCCAGCCGATCAGCACCGTGGTCGGCGACGTCGTCTTCGACGAGAAGGGCGACCTGAAGAACGCCAGCTACGACATCAACCAGTGGCACGACGGCAAATACGCGCCGATCCAGCCTTGATCGTCGCTGCCTGACAGTCGGAAATGGCCGGATCTGCTCCGGCCATTTTCATTTTGGACAGTCAGGTCTGCGGTTCCTCGAAGCGCACCAGCACGGTGCCGTCGCTGACCTGCGCGCCTTCTGCCACGATCTCGGCGATCACCCCGTCATGCGGGGCGGCGATCGTATGTTCCATCTTCATCGCCTCGAGGATCAGCAGCGGCTGGCCCTTGACGACAGCATCGCCCGGCCCCGCGCGCACCAGCTTGACCAGGCCGGGCATCGGCGCGCGCAGGCTCCCGGATGCGGCGGCGGCTTCGTCGGCCTTCGCCAGCGGGTCGGGAACCGCGAAATTGTAGCCGGCCGCGCCTTCGAACACGGTGACGTGGCCTGGCCAGCGGGCGAGGCGAGGCGTGGTCCTCAGGTCGTGGGAATTGACCTCTTCGTACGGCGCCTCCAGCGCCACCTGGAAGCGGCCGTCCGGCCGCATCGAGATGCGCGCCAGTATGGCTTCTTCGCCGTAGCGCAGCCGGGTGCGTCGCTCCACCGTGTGGAAATGCGCATAGCCGGCAAGCGCCGACCAGGGGTCGCTGGTCGGCTCTTGCGCGCCGGCGCCCGATGCCGCGAGCGCCGCGGCGGCAATGATCTCGCCATTCGGCGGGGCGATCGCCACCAGTTCGTCCTGATGCCGGCCGATCAGCCCGGTGTCGACGTCGCCGGCCGCGAAATCGGCATCGGCGGCGAGCGCGGCGAGAAAGGCGGTGTTGACCGTCGAGCCGGCCACTTCGGTCTCAGCCAGCGCCTTGCGCAGCGCCGCAAGCGCGGCGGCCCGGTCCTTGCCGTGCACCACCAGCTTGGCGATCATCGGATCGTAGAAGGGCGAGATCGCATCGCCGGCGCGCACGCCCGTCTCGATGCGCATGGCTGCATGCGCCGGCGCCGCATCCGGGAATTTCAGATGATGCAGCGTGCCCGTCGCCGGCAGGAATCCCCTGGTGGCGTCCTCGGCATAGATACGCGCCTCGAAGGCGTGGCCGGCAAGCTGGATCTCGGCTTGCGCGCTCGGCAGCTTCTCGCCGGACGCGACCCGTAGCTGCCATTCGACCAGATCGATGCCGGTGACCATTTCGGTGACGGGGTGCTCGACCTGCAGGCGGGTGTTCATCTCCATGAACCAGAAGCGGTCGGCCTTCAGCCCCTGCGAGGCGTCGACGATGAACTCGATCGTGCCGGCGCCTGAATAGCTGATGGCCTTGGCAGCCTTCACCGCGGCCTCGGTCATCGCCTTGCGCAGCGCCGGCGTCATGCCGGGAGCGGGCGCTTCCTCGATCACCTTCTGGTGGCGGCGCTGCGCCGAGCAATCGCGCTCGAAAAGATGCACGGCATTGCCGAAATTGTCGCCGAACACCTGCACTTCGATATGGCGCGGCTTGTCGACATATTTTTCCACCAGCACGCGATCGTCGCCGAAGGCCGCTTTGGCCTCGCGCCGGGCGCCGGACAGCGCCTCTGAGAAATCGTCCGGGTGGTCGACGCGCCGCATGCCCTTGCCGCCGCCGCCGGCGCGCGCCTTGATCAGCACCGGATAGCCGATCTCGCGCGCCTTGGAGGCGAGGAGCACGATCTCCTGCGCCTCGCCGTGATAGCCGGGCACCACAGGAACGCCCGCCGTCTCCATCAGGCGCTTGGCCGCGTCCTTCAATCCCATGGCGCGGATCGAGGCCGCCGACGGGCCGATGAAGACCAGCCCTGCCGCCGTCACCTGGTCGACGAAATCCGGGTTCTCCGACAGGAAGCCGTAGCCCGGATGGATCGCCTCCGCGCCTGTGGCAAGCGCCGCCGCGACTATTCTATCGCCGCGCAAATAGCTTTCTCCGACAGGCGAGGGGCCGATGTGGACTGCCTCGTCGGCCATCTCGACATGCCAGGCCCTCGCATCCGCATCGGAATAGACGGCGACGGTGCGCACGCCCAACCTTCGTGCCGTGCGAATCACGCGGCAGGCGATCTCGCCGCGATTGGCGATCAGGATCTTGCCGAACATGGAGCCTCCCGGTTTTGCCTCGGTCGGCGCCAGTCGGGCGAGCGTCGGCCTATTTCGACGCCGCGATTTCGCAGCCGCCGCTCGCGGTCCTGACTTTCCACTTCTTCAGGCCCGCCTGGCAGGATCGTAGCGCCCGCTCTTCCGCGGCCGTTTGCGACGGCGCGTTCAGCCCCGAGCCGCAGATGATGTAGAGGTCGACGACGCGCGAATAGAAGGTCGTTGCATAGGCCGAATGGCCGCCGGCCGCCACATAGTCGTGGTAGGTTTTGATGCACTCGTCCTTCGGATTCCCAGGTAAATACGGAGAGAACCGCTTGTCGCCCACCTTGCCGGCAAGCGACTCCGCCGCGCCCGCGCCGGGCAAGGCGAATATAAGCAATCCCGCAAGTATCGAAGCAGCTATACGCCGAAAATAGTTCAGTTTCATTTTCACCCCATGCCCACCGCAAATTGCGGGGTGAGCAGTAGCGTGTATTCTCCGAGGCGACCAGCCCGGTATCGAAAAATCCTATTTGAGTTCGCAAATTATTTGATTGGTCCATGAAGTTCAGACTCCACCGACCGCAGCAACGGCCTCTCGGTATAGTTCCGCCGTTTGCTCGTCGAAGCAACAGAAGATGACGGTTTCCGGTATCGCGTTCTGGCTGAGGAAATCGCTCACGCTGCCGACAGCAACCCCCGTCGCCTTGTCCTTCGGGTAGCCGTAGATGCCGGTTGAGATCGCCGGAAAGCCAATCGTGCGGCAATCATGGGCGCTGGCGATCTCGAGCGAGCGCCGGTAGCAGGAGGCGAGCAGCTCGGCCTCGCCCTTGCCGCCGCCCTGCCAGACCGGCCCGACGGTGTGAATGACGTAGCGCGCCGGCAGCCGGTAGCCCTTGGTCAGCTTTGCATCGCCGGTCTCGCAGCCGTTGAGCGTGCGGCACTCCGCCAGGAGTTCAGGCCCCGCCGCGCGATGGATGGCGCCGTCGACCCCGCCACCGCCGAGCAGCGACGAATTGGCTGCGTTGACGATGGCATCGACCGCGAGCCTGGTGATGTCACCGGTATTGATGCGGAGCCTGTCGCCAGGAGCGCTCATCTCACATCCTGAACACGCCGAAGCGCGTCTCCTCGATGTCGGCATTGAGCGCGACCGACAGGCTGAGCGCCAGGACCTCGCGCGTCCTCGCCGGGTCGATGATGCCGTCGTCCCACAGCCTCGCCGAGGAATAGAGCGGATGACCCTCATGCTCGTATTTCATCAGGATGGGCTTCCTGAATTTCGCTTCCTCTTCGGCGCTCCACTCGCCGCCCTTGCGCTCGATGCCCTCGCGCTTGACCATGGCAAGCACCGTCGCCGCCTGCTCGCCGCCCATCACCGAAATGCGCGCATTCGGCCACATCCACAGGAAACGAGGTGAGTAGGCCCGCCCGCACATGCCGTAATTGCCGGCGCCGAACGAACCTCCGATGATCATCGTCACCTTCGGCACCCTGGCGGTGGCGACCGCCATCACCAGCTTGGCGCCGTCCTTGGCGATGCCGCCGGCCTCGTATTTCCTGCCGACCATGAAGCCGGTGATGTTCTGCAGGAAGACCAGCGGAATGCCGCGCTGGCAGCAGAGCTCGATGAAATGCGCGCCCTTCAGCGCGCTCTCCGAAAACAACACGCCATTGTTGGCGATGATACCGACCGGCATGCCGTGCAGATGGGCAAAGCCGGTAACCAAGGTGGTGCCATAATTCTGCTTGAACTCGTCGAACTCCGAGCCGTCGACGGTGCGCGCGATCACCTCGCGCACGTCATAGGGCTGGCGCAGGTCCGTCGGCACGATGCCGTAGAGCTCATGCGGATCGTGAAGCGGCGGAATCGGTTTCTGTAAGTTCAGGCTTACCGCCTTGTTCCGATTGAGGTTCTTCACAATGCGCCGGCAAATGGCCAGCGCGTGTTCGTCGTCCATTGCGTAGTGGTCGGCGACGCCGGAAAGCCTTGTGTGGACATCGGCGCCGCCGAGCTCCTCGGCGCTGACATCCTCGCCTGTCGCCGCCTTCACCAGCGGCGGGCCGCCGAGGAAGATGGTCGCCTGGTTGCGCACCATGATCGTCTCGTCCGACATTGCCGGCACATAGGCGCCGCCCGCAGTGCAGGAGCCCATGACGCAGGCGATCTGCGGGATGCCTGCCGCCGACATGTTGGCCTGGTTGTAGAAGATGCGGCCGAAATGCTCGCGGTCGGGAAACACCTCGTCCTGGTTGGGCAGATTGGCGCCGCCGCTATCGACCAGATAAACGCAAGGCAGGTTGTTCTGCAGCGCGATCTCCTGCGCGCGCAGGTGCTTCTTCACCGTCAGCGGATAGTAGGTGCCACCCTTCACCGTGGCGTCGTTGACGACGACCATCACCTCCGTGCCCTCGACGCGGCCGATGCCGGCGATGAGACCGGCGGCCGGAATGTCCTCGCCATACATCGACCATGCCGCGAACTGGCCGATCTCGAGGAAGGGCGAGCCGATGTCGAGCAACTGCGCCAGGCGCTGGCGCGGCAACAGCTTGCCGCGCCCGAGATGGCGCTCGCGCGCCTCGTCCGAGCCGCCGCGCTCGATGCTTGCAGCCTTCTCGGAAATGTCGGCGACCAGCGCCCGCATGCGCTCGGCATTGGCGCGGAAGGTGTCGGAGACGGGGGAGATCTGGGATTGCAATGTGGCCACGTTGTTCCTCACACCTCTTGATGCCGCGACGGAACCAGTGTAACAGCCCGCGCCCGGATGCCGCGCGCCAAGCATGGCATCCTTCTTAGTAGTGACACCCTCAGGAGGCGACGATGAAAGGCATGGATATGCGTTTCACCAGATGTCTCCCTTCGGCCATGGCCTGACGCCGCCGAAGGGCGGCTTTCCACGTCCCGAATTTGAGCAAGAGGAACACGGCGCCCGCAAGCGCTGTGGGTGTCACAATGTATTTGCGGTTTGTAACGCCGCTGATCCATCCGAAGAGCCGGGTGGAGACCGGCTTTTTCCATGCGTCCTGGTATCTGTACCGGAACGGCTGCCCGGACTGGATCCATGACGAACTGAAGGATCAGTTCGGCTGGTTCAATCGGCATTTGCCCATTCCTGGCAGGGTTGGCCGGCATTTCAAACGCCGGAATTCGATCTGGGGCGTCTGCTGGTTTCATCCGGACGCCAGGGAGGCGATCAGCCGCGCGCGTTATTGCGCCTGGCTGATCGAGGAGGGCGGCTTGCCGGTGCGGTCGATAACGTCGGCGCGCCAGCGCGAGATTCTGTGGTGCGATGCGCATCAGATCGTCGCCAAGCCGACCGACGACCTGCCCAAGGCCTTCGGCTGAGATGGCGGAGGGGACCATCACACCCCCTCCGCCATGATCTCGCGCCCGATCAGCCAGCGGCGGATTTCGCTGGTGCCGGCGCCGATCTCGTAGAGCTTGGCGTCGCGCAGGAGCCTGCCGGTCGGATAGTCGTTGATGTAGCCATTGCCGCCGAGCAGCTGGATCGCATCGAGGGCCATCTGCGTTGCCTTCTCGGCGGCGAACAAAACGCAGCCGGCGGCGTCCTTGCGCGTGGTCTCGCCGCGGTCGCAGGCCGCGGCCACCGCATAGACATAGGCGCGCGCGGCGTTCATCGTCGCGTACATGTCGGCGAGCTTGCCCTGCACCAGCTGGAAGGTGCCGATCGGCTGACCGAACTGCTTGCGTTCGTGCACATAAGGCACCGCCACGTCGAGGCAGGCCGCCATCAGCCCGATCGGCCCGCCGGCCAGCACCGCGCGCTCGTAGTCGAGGCCCGACATCAGAACCTCGACGCCGCGTCCTTCCTCATGCAGCACGTTCTCGAACGGCACCTCGACATTCTCGAACACCAACTCGCCGGTGTTGGAGCCGCGCATGCCGAGCTTGTCGAGCTTCTGCGCCACCGAGAAACCGGCGAAATCCTTTTCGATGATGAAGGCGGTGATGCCGCGCGAATGGCGATCCGGATCGGTCTTGGCATATACCACCAGCGTCTCTGCGTCGGGCCCGTTGGTGATCCACATCTTGGAGCCGTTGAGCACATAGCGATCGTTGCGCTTTTCGGCGCGCAGCCGGAGCGACACCACGTCCGATCCGGCACCCGATTCCGACATCGCCAGCGCGCCGACCTTCTCGCCCGAGCAGAGGGCAGGGAGGTATTTCTCCTTCTGATCAGGCGTTGCCCAGCGGTTGATCTGGTTGACGCAGAGATTGGAATGCGCCCCATAGGACAAGCCGACCGAGGCCGAGGCGCGCGAAATCTCCTCCACCGCCACGACATGGGCGAGATAGCCCATGCCAGTGCCGCCGAAATCCGGATCGGCGGTGATGCCGAGCAGGCCGAGCGCACCGAGCTCCACCCACAGATGCGCTGGAAATTCGTTGGCACGGTCGATCTCGGCCGCGATCGGCGCAATCTTGTCCTGCGCGAAGCGCCGCACAAGGTCGCGCAGCGCCTCGATGTCCGGATCGAGCCCGAAGCTCAGCGTGTTCGTGTACATGCCGTTCCTCCCTGCGCATGCCCCGATCCTCGCGGGGGATCATGCGTGAAACTCAGAGCGCCACGACGTCCCTGGCGCGCCCGGAGGGACGCGCGGTGCCTTGGCTGATTGTCGCGCCGACCAGGCGCATTGTCATCGAAAGATATGACGTGGTGACTTCGCCGATCGACAGCCGCTCGCCCGGCCGGAACCAGACAATGACGCCGGTCATCATCTGGATCAGCGCCATGGCGGTGAGCCCGATGTCGTCGATCGCAAAGACGCCATTCTCCGCGCCGTCGCGCAGGATGGCACGCAGTTCCTTCTCGTAGGCGGTGCGCTGCTTCAGAATCAGCGTCAGCCTGTCATGCGAAAGGCTGCGCAGCTCCATGTTCGAGACATGCGTGGCGGAGCGGCGCGCGATATGGAAGGCGATGTGGTTTTCGACATAGGCGGCGAGCCGCGCGACCGGATCGGCGCCAGCCGGGCGCGCCGCATCCCATGCCTTGAGCAGTCCTTCCATGTGCTCGCGCATCAGCGTGAACAGCAGGTCTTCCTTGGTCGGGAAGTAGCGGTAGAGCGCGGCGGCCTGCACGCCGACTTCCGCCGCCAGCAGTCGCATCGACATCGCCTCGTAGCCGAGGCGCGCGATCAGGCCGACCGCCGCTTCGCGAACGGCAGCCTCGGTCTTTTCGCCATCGGAACCCGTCGTGCGCGCCATTCCCGCTTCCTCTTTCGTTCGGATAATAAAACGAACGTTCAATTAATTCAAGGGAGGAATGGGCGCCTCGAACAGTGCGGTAAAAGGCAGGATCGACCGCAACAGTGGCGACGTCGATCGGACCGGAGCCTCAGTCGCCGCTGAAGGCGCGGCTCGCCTGGTCGGTCAAAGGCTTCAGCAGGTAGGAGAGAACCGTGCGCTCGCCTGTCCTCAGAAAAACCTCGGCCGGCATGCCGGGTTTCAGCTCGAGCTGTCCGGTTTGTTTCAGACTGCTCTGTGTCAGCGCGATACGCACGGCGTAATAGGCAACGCCAGCCTTCTGGTCTTCGATGAGGTCGGGCGAAATCCGGTCCACCTGGCCCTCGACCTCCGGCGTGGTCTGCTGGCTGAACGCCGACAGGCGAAGCGCGGCCGGCTGCCCGACGCGGACCTGGTCGATGTCCTGCGGAGCGACGCGCGCCTCGACCACTAGGGCGTCGGCGGTCGGCACGATCTGCATGATCGCCTCGCCGGGCGCGATGACCCCGCCGATCGTGTGTACCGCCAATTGGTGCACGCGCCCCGACTGCGGCGCGCGGATGTCGATCTGCTTCAGCGCTAAAGGAAACAAATCAGAACATACACACATATGTCGTGCGCTTCATTGCCGGGCAGTTCTCGTGAGGATGTCGTGCCTGGGTTCGAGGCCGCTGCCGAGCTTGCTGCGACATTCGGTCAGGTGACGATTCGGAAGTCGCCTGGCGCGTCGTCGCCGGCGCTTTCCGCGATCTCGACCTTCGCGACCGAGGCCCCGCGCGGCCCTTGCCAAAGCCGCTCGATCATGGCCGTGACCGCGCCATCGGCGCCGGCGATCAGCGCCGTCACCGAGCCGTCGCGTTCGTTGCGCACCCAGCCCGTCAGGCCGAGACGCATCGCCTCGCCGCGCGTCCAGACACGATAGCTGACGCCCTGCACCTTGCCGGAAATGCGTGCCCGCACGGCGCGCTGCCTGCCCTGCATCCTATCAACCTTCCGCCTTCGCCTTGCAGAATCTGGGCATGTGGCCGGCCAAAGGCAACCCGGTATCGACGCGGTCGAGCCGCCGAGCGGCTGCTGCTAGTTACCCCGGGCGGCCGCGAGCGCGCCCGGCAATTCTTCGGCGAAGATGTCGAGCTCGTGGTCGAGGCCAACGCTGACCCTTATGCAGCGGTCTAGCCCGGGCGCCATCGGCTTGCGGATGAACACGTCGCGCGACAGGAGGCCCTGCAGCACCTTCAGCGCGAAGCCGCCGTCGCTGCCGCAGTCGATGGTGACGAAGTTGGTCGCTGAAGGCAGCGGCTTCAGCCCGTTCGCCTCGGCGATTGCGGCGATGCGCCGGCGCCCGGCGGCGACGCGCGTCACCACGCTTTCCAGATAATCCTGGTCGGCCAGCGCCTCGAGGCCGGCGATCTGCGCCATGCGGCTGACGCCGTAATGGTTACGGATCTTCTCGAAATCGCGGATCACCTCGGGCTCGGCGACCGCGTAGCCGCAGCGTATGCCGGCCAGCCCATAGGCCTTGGAGAAGGTGCGCATGCGGACGACGTTGGGCCGGGACACGTCGATCGGCGGCAGCGCCGAGGCCGGCCCGAGCTCGCCATAGGCCTCGTCGAGCACCAGCATGGTGGTCTCGGGCAACGCCTCGATGAAGCGGATGATTTCGCCGGCCTCCCACCAGCTGCCCATCGGATTGTCCGGATTGGAGAGGTAGACCAACGGCGCCTTTTCGCGGACCGCCGCCGCGAGCAGGCCGTCCAGGCTTTCCCGGTCGTTCTCGTAGGGCACCGCGACCAGCCTTCCGCCGACGCCGGCGACGTGGAAGTTGAAGGTCGGATAGGCGCCGAGCGAGGTCACCACCGCGTCGCCAGGCGCCACATACATGCGCGCCACCAGGCTGAGCAGCCCATCTATGCCTTCGCCGATAACCACATTCTCGGCGCCGACGCCGAGATGGGCGGCGGCCGCCTGCTTGAGGTCGAAATTGTCGGGGTCGCAATACATCCACTGGTCGCGCGCGACGCTTTCCATGCGGGCAATGACGCGGGGCGAGGGCCCGAAGCTGCTCTCATTGGCGCCGATACGGGCGCGGAACGGACGGCCGCGGTCACGCTCCTGCGCTTCCGGGCCGACAAACGGCACCGTCGAGGGAAGCGCGGCGATAAGCGGCGTGAGGGGAGGGCGCAGGCGCATGGCAAGAGGCTCGTCGAGAAAAAGGGCCTCCTTGCTAGCGTGGACAGGTAGGCTGCGCAAGTTGCCGCCAGGGGAAATGGAGGGGCGCTAGCTTGTGGATGTGGGGACTCGCGCGTTCCTTCTCTAATGCTGGATTTCGCGGGTCGATTTTGCTAGCGAGGCAAGATGAACAATCGGCTGCCTCCCGCCTGGTCCAAGCATCTCAAGGGCCTGTCCACGCCACCGGCCAAACAGCCCCAGCCAAAGCCGCTGCAGGCAAGGCCGCTGCAGTCAACGCCGTCGCGCGCGCAGGCCGACGACCTGCTGCTGCGGCAGGCGCTCGAACTGCAAAAGGCTGAGCGGCTGCCGGAGGCCGAGGAGCTGTGTCACCGTGTTCTGGCAAGAACGCCCGAACATCCGCTTGCCTTGTACATTCTTGGCACTTTGGGGCTTGGCGTCGATGATGAGTTGGCCATCAAGTTTTTGGCGCGTGCAGCGGCACGGGAACCGAGGAACCCTTATTATCGGCTTAGTCTTGGAGAAGCCTATCTGAAAGTTAATGATCACCCGTTGGCGATTCAGCACTTGCAGCGCGCCTGTGAACTGAAACCGGATCTGGTTGAGGCGCTTTGCCGGCTGGGCGAGGCATACGGCAGGTTTGACAAGGCTGAAATGGCTTTGCCTCTCTATGAAAAAGCGCTGAAGATCGATCGCAATCATCCGCTCGCCGGTTTGGGCCTTGCGAGTGCACTCATAGGCCTCGGACGGATGGACGAGGCAACAACCTATTTGAACGAAGCCATTGCCGGGCGCGTGAATGTGTCTGCAGGCTACATTGCCTTTGCAAACACTCGAAAATTTTCTGCCGAGACTCCCGAACTCGGCCAAATCCTGAACGAGCTCGGCGACAGCGCGATTTCCTCGGGTGAGTCGAGTCTGCTTCACCTGGCGGCGGGGAAGATCCTGAACGACCTGGGGCGTTATGACCAGGCGATGGATCATTTCTTGAAGGGCAAGGCGCTCAAGGCCCGTGAGTTCGACATTGATTTCTATCGCAAGCGGGTTGATTCGCTCATCGGCGTGTTCGATGCGCAGCTGTTGGCAGACAAAGCAGCTTATGGAAATCCGTCCGAGGTGCCCGTCTTCATCTTGGGTATGCCGCGCTCGGGTACAACTCTGACTGAGCAAATCTGCTCGAGCCACCCGGAAGTTCACGGGGCCGGAGAGCTCACGAAACTGGGGCGAATGGCGGCCTCTATCGGCTTAAGTCTCAGGGCGGGGGAGTCTTTCGGCGAGTGGGTAAGGTCGATGACGATCCCGCAATCTCAAGCGCTGGCAGAAGAATATCTGTCCTACCTGCGTCATTATTCGGCAAACGCTCCGTACATTGTCGACAAGCTGCCCCACAATTTCGAGCTGGTCGGGCTGATTGCGATTCTGTTTCCAAATGCTCGGATTATTCACTGCAGGCGTGACGCAATCGACAATTGTCTTTCTTGCTTCTTTTCAAACCTTCAGGAAGGCCATAATTTCAGTTGCGATCTCGAAACCCTGGGTCTGTACTACCGCGAGTATGATCGCCTTATGCGCCATTGGAACACGGTTCTGCCCGGGCGAATTTTTGAGAACGGCTATGAAGATCTCATTTCGGATCAGGAGAGGCAATCGCGCCGTCTTATAGACCATCTTGGCCTGCCTTGGAATGATGCCTGCCTTCGCTTTTTCGACAAGGCGGGCTCGGTCAGGACAATCAGTCGCTGGCAAGTTCGCCAGCCGATCTACAAGTCGTCAGTCAAGCACTGGAAGAACTATGAAGGCAGAATCCAGCCATTGATTGAAGCCTTGGGAGATCTGGCTGAACTTTAAGAAACATTCGCGGTCAACGCGCAGCCACCATGACCTCCTGGAGCCGAGCGAATGCGAAGCGGGCGCCGCGGTCCAGAAACCTGGTGCCCCGCCGTCGAGTTTCACCCCCTCTGGCCTGCCAACCACCTCACCCCGCAAGGGCGAGATCGGTAGCCGTCTGCCTCGGCACGCCTTCTTCGAAGCCGAAGACCGGCAAAGGCACTTCGCGACATCCAATCTGACCTTGCGGGGCAGGCCAATCGCATTTGAATTGCCGAGTCTGTTCGACGGGGTAGTCGAGCCGAAGACTGTTGGGATGTTCGGTCGAGGTTCTGAGCCGAATCGGATCAAGGACAGATAAAACGGCGAGCCGCTCGCTTTGGCGATTTCCGCAGCACTTGGCCAAGTGTATGGAAAACAAAGAATATCGCCATACGCGATTGCCCTGCCTTGCGGGGAACATGGCCGGCAAGAGGCGCGGGCGCTGTCCTCTGGCGCCGCGAACCCAGTTTCGCGGTGGCACTTAGAGGCCACCCTCGGATTCCGCGCGCGCTTCGCTCCTCGCGGATAGCGCGACCTTGATAGTCGGATCTCCTAATTCAAAAAACCCGGCGGTTGCCCGCCGGGTTCTAATTTCAGTCAGGCAGTGCCTGTTAGAACGAGCGCTGGAAGCGGAGGAGACCGCCAACGTAAGGGGAGGGCGCAGGCGCATGGCAGAGGCTCGTTAAGAAAAAGGGCCTTCTTGCCAGCGTGCCGGATTGGCCGGTGCAAGCTGCGCGACGGGACGGGGCGCGGTTCCAGAAAGAGTCTGGCGCGCTGTTGCCCGAAGACGAAAAAACCCGGCGGTTGCCCGCCGGGTTCGATTTCAGTCAGACGCTGCTGATTAGAACGAGCGCTGGAAGCGGAGCATACCGCCGATGGCGTCTTCTTGCCGGGCATCGGTCCAATCGGAGACGGTATCCTCGCCAACGTTGATGTAGTCGACCTCGGCCGTGACGGTGAAGCCGGGAACGACGTCGTAGGCGATATTCGCCGCAACGCCGAAGTTCTTGCCTTCGTCATAGGAGAGCTGGGCGTTGAACGAGGTCTTCTCGTTGAACTTGTAGGTACCGCCGCCCCAGACTGCCCAGTTGCCGCTCCACTGCTTGAAGAAGCCGCGGCCGCCGGCCGGGATTGCCCAGGTCGGATCCGAGAGATTGTCGTCGGTGCCGTAGCCGCCCATGACCCACAGCGAGATCGCGTCGGTGGCGTTGACGTCCAAGCGGACCTTGCCGGCCACTTCCTCGTAGTTGCTGTCATAGGCGACGACGCCGGCGATGGCGCCCCAGCCCTGCGTGTACTTCAGACCGCCGACGACATGCGGAACGTAGCTGTCGATCGTGCCGACGACGCCCGAGCCTTCTTCGAGCGAGAGGACGGCGGAGAAGCCGTTGCCAGCGTCGAAGTAGTACTGGATGACGTTGGTGTCGAAATTGCCGTACGGAACCAGCGTATCGTTGATGACGTTGCCGGCGTAGCCGATGAACGTATTGAAGGCCGATTCGTCCTTACCGACGCGCAGACCACCGAGCTGGATCCAGGCGAAGTTGAGCGAAACGCCCTTGCCGCCGGCGGGATTGCTATCGGTTTCATCGATTGTCGTGGTGGCCGGATCATCAAGGGTGGCGTGCCGATTGTTGTTGCCGAAGTTGAAGCGGGTCTCGGTGTAGGTCTTCAAGGTGCCGAGCTCGGTTTCCTGGCCGGTCCAGGTCTTCAGCGTGAAGCGGGCATTCTTGTACCAGGTATCCTGCACGTCACCATCTTCGTGGTCGACCGACTCCGCGCCGGTGAACGCGCCGACGTCGCCCATGCCGATGTCGTAGCGGACATAGCCGCCGATGCGCAGGCAGGTTTCGGTGCCGGGGATGTAGAAGTAGCCCGAGCCGTACACGTCGCAGATCTTGACGTATTCAGCCGGTTCCGGCTCGGCGACGACAACGGCGTCGGCGGCGCGCGCACCGGAAACTGCGATCAGGGCCGCAGCTGAGCCGAGAAGAAGGCTCTTGATGTTCATTTTCTGACCTCCAGTCAAAAGTTAAAAAACGGGTCTGGGTATTCTTTGCTGAAGGACAGCGTTCCCTGCCCCATCCCCACTAACCGAAAAAGATGCGCACCGCGCCGCTCCTTCAAATTCGACATTACCCATGAGACGGCGTCGTTCAACCATGATCGTACCGGCGGACGGGCTGTCCGGACGCTATCCCCGAGCGTTGTTGCACAAATGACACGATTTGGCCTCACTCAGAAAGCTCTCGTTAACTTTCAAGGCCTTTGCACCCCTTGCAAACGGCCCGAATCCGGCGCTGGGCGGACCGAATTGCGGCGCGCTTGCCCGAGTCGCCAGCCAGGGAATTGCCGCAGAATCGCCGCATGGCGAGGCGGCATCACTGCCAGGAACCGATTTTTCCGCGATAATGACGCCGGCTTGTTGATTGTGCCGAAGCTTTTCTTTATCCAGCGGCGCAACGGAGAGGTGGCCGAGTGGTCGAAGGCGCTCCCCTGCTAAGGGAGTAGAGGTCAAAAGCTTCTCGTGGGTTCGAATCCCATCCTCTCCGCCACCCTGCTTCGCGCCATGCGGCTGCGCAGGACGAGCTCCGCGAATCCCTCATAAGAGCAGAATCGACGACGCCCGTTGCGATTCACCTTCGCCTGTCATGACTACGACGACAGCGGAGTCGACCTTCTGCGGCTGATACAGAATCTCGTAAAGTCCTTTGAAAGCATAGCAATATCAATGCGTTAACTTCGCAATTCTTGCGCCCGGTCCGCCAGTTCGTTCGATTCTGACTGGAGGTCAGAAAATGAACATCAAGAGCCTTCTTCTCGGCTCAGCTGCGGCCCTGATCGCAGTTTCCGGTGCGCGCGCCGCCGACGCCGTTGTCGTCGCCGAGCCGGAACCGGCTGAATACGTCAAGATCTGCGACGTGTACGGCTCGGGCTACTTCTACATCCCCGGCACCGAAACCTGCCTGCGCATCGGCGGCTTTGTCCGCTACGACATCGGCATTGGCGATCGCGAAGGCCACCAGGATGTGGCCGACCGTTTGGGTGACGGCACCAACGATACCTACCACAAGCAGGCCCGCTTCACGCTGAAGACCTGGACCGGCCAGGAAACCGAGCTCGGCACCTTGAAGACCTTCACCGAGACCCGTTTCAACTTCAAGGACGGTTATCATGACGACGCGGGCAGCTCGACGTCGCTGAACTTCGCCTGGATCCAGCTCGGTGGCTTCCGTGTCGGTAAGGACGAATCGGCCTTCAACACGTTCAACGGCTATGCCGGCAACGTCATCGACGATACCATCGTCCCCTACGGCGAATTCGACACCAACGTCATCCAGTACTACTTCGACGCCGGCAATGGCTTCTCGGCCGTGGTCTCGCTCGAAGACGGCGCTGGCGCCAATACGATCGATAGCTATGTTCCGCATATCGTCGGCGGCGTGAAGTACACGCAGGGCTGGGGCGCCATCAGCGGCGTCGTTGGTTACGACAGCAACTACGAATCCTGGGCTGGTAAGGCTCGCTTGGACGTCACCGTCAACGACGCGATCTCGGCGTTCGTGATGGCCGGCTACGGAAGCGACTCCGACTTTACCGATCCGAACACCGGCCACAGCTTCTTCAAGCTTTGGGACGGCAGCTGGGCGGTCTGGGGCGGCGCCAGCTACAAGTTCAACGAGAAGGCCTCGTTCAACGTCCAGGCGTCGTATGACGATGGCAAGACCTTCGGTCTCGCCGCCAACGTCGCTTACGATGTGGTTCCCGGCTTCACGGTCACGGCTGAAGTTGACTACTTCAACAAGGCCGACAGCGACTGGCACGGCAGCGACGACGGCGTCGGCGGTATCCTCCGCTTCCAGCGCTCGTTCTAAGGGCTGGTTGTCCACAGGTGAAATCCAGCCCGGGCGCTTCAACGCCCGGGCTGTTTTGTTTTCGTGATTGGGCTTGGGCAAACGGAAGGAAAAGGGGGTTCGATAGCTGAACAGAAGTCTGCGGAACGGTTTCGTGGGACCTGCCCTCTGGCGGGTGAAATCGGATTTGTCAGACTTAACTCTTGAAAGGACGCTTCCAAGCGGATAGGTGTCGCCTTTCCACTCGGGGGTGTGGTCAAAAAAATGACGAACGAAGCGATTCAAGAGGGGGTGCCCTCTGACCATTTCGCGATCTTTTCTTCTCAGACTGCAAAAATAAAATACAGCTATAACAAGATAAGAGAAGTAAAGTCGTACCGGGTCGGAGAGCTGTTTTCAGCATATCGGGATATACTCTGGGATGATGGGCGACATAAATACAATGTCAGCTCTTTCATCGGCGAAATCGATGAGATTCTCCTCGGGGAGCGTTTCAGCGCTTTTGACCAAAGCACCCTGGACAACCTTATCGGAACCCTGCGCCAGCGCGGCAACAGCAACGCAACCATCAATCGCAAGATGGCTGCTCTCAGCAAACTGCTGCGCAAGGCTCACAAGATGGGGGATATTCACAGCCTGCCCGAGTTCCGCCGCCAGAAGGAGCGGGCGGGACGGATTCGTTTCCTCGAAAAGGACGAAGAGGCGAGGCTGTTCGCCGCAATCAGGAGCCGCAGCGAGGACGCTTACCGGCTCTCCGTCTTCCTTGTCGATACCGGCTGCCGCTTGGGCGAGGCGCTCGGCCTGATCTGGAACGACATCCAGGAGCACCGCGTCTCCTTCTGGATCACCAAGTCCGGCCGCAGCCGTACCATTCCGATGACCGCCCGCGTCAAGGAAGTGATCAAGCTGCCGGTCACCGAGGGACGCCGTCCCAAGGGCCCCTTCACCAGATTCAGCCAGGCGCAATTCCGCGCCATCTGGAACGAGGCGAAGGCCGAGGTCGGCCTTGCCGCCGACGAGCAAGTGGTGCCGCATATTTTGCGCCACACCTGCGCCTCTCGACTCGTCCAGGGCGGCATCGACATCAGGCGCGTGCAGATGTGGCTCGGCCACCAGACGCTGTCGATGACCATGCGCTACGCGCATCTAGCCACCAACGACCTCGACGGCTGCGTCTTCGTGCTGGAAACGCCGCGCTGCGACGGGGCGACGAAGGGCGCGGAAAACTCCATGTTTTCCTCGCCCGTGACCACGCCCACATCCTCAAAGCCGGCGCGCAAGCCGAAGAGCGAAGCGGCCGCCGTGAAGGTCTCCAGGAAAAGCTTCAGGGCCAACTAGCTTGAGTCCTTCTCCCCGTTCACGGGGAGAAGGTGCCGAAGGCGGATGAGGGCGGCGCCGATGGTCAGAATCGGTCGCCGCCATTTTCCGGAAGCGATTGTCTTTTTAAGCGTTTCTATACTGCAAAAATAGCTCGGTAGCCGATTTTGAGCTTGGGATTACTTCTTTTGAATTTCCGCCCGATCCAGGAACGCGGCGATGGCGATAGGCAAGGTGCCCGTTTCGAGGAACGGCGCATGACCCTGGCCCTCGACCGTGATTGCTTCCATGCCGGGATGTCGTTCTCGCATCTCCTCAAGCGTTGCTGATGACAGCAGCTTGGAGTTTGCGCCGCGTATGGCAAGCAGCGGCACGGCGGCCAGCGCCTCGAACTGCGGCCACAGATCGGGCAGCGGCTTGCTGAAGTCGAGACCGGCCAGCGTGTCGACAAGCCTCGGGTCGAAATCCGGCATCAGCCCCGCGTCGGTCTCGCGAAAGAGCGCCGACACCATCCGTTCCCAGTCCGCTTCGGCAAGCGCCGGAAAGTCACCGCCGTGCACCTCGCGCTGCGCGTTGAGCGCCTCGGCGAATGTCTTCGGCTTCGGCGCGCCATCGAGATAGGAACGGATATGGGCGAGGCCTTGCGTCTCGATCACCGGGCCGATGTCGTTGAGCACCACGGCCTTCAGCACGGCCGGCGCGATCGCACCGAGCACATGGATGATCAGCCCGCCGCGCGACGTGCCGATGAAGCCCGCTTCCTCGATGCCGAGCGCGGCCAGCCCGGCCAGGATATCGCCGGCTTCGATGCCCACATTGTAGTGGCCGATGTCGGGGTCATAGGCCGATTGCCCGCGCCCGCGATAGTCGAAGGCCACGACCTTGCGCCCGGCCCGTCTCGACAGGTGGAGCGCCAATTCGTGGAAGTCGCGCGCGTTGCGGGTGAGGCCGGGCAGGCAGACGACAGGCCAACGACCCGAATTGACTTCGCCATAGATGCGGGCGTGAAGCCGGAGCCCATCCAGCGCGTCATAGAAAAAGTCGGAGAAAGCTTCGCCTGGCATGCGGACACGTCCCTCGCCATTCCCGATTCGTGCGCGAGTGCTACAGGCGAGGGCAGGGGCGGTCAAATGGCTGAGGGAAGGAAGGGCTCAACTGCGCCCATTCACCAGGTCCCCGACGATGTCGTATTTGCCGGAAATACGCATCTTGTAGACCTCGTAATTCTCCATCACGCGCTGCACGTAGCTTCTTGTTTCCGTGTAAGGAATACGCTCGATCCAGTCGACGACGGCGTCCACGTCCTTGCCGCGCGGGTCGCCGTATTTGGCCACCCACTGGGCAGCGCGGTTGGGGCCGGCATTGTAGCCGGCGAAGGTCAGCACATAGGATCCGCTGAAACGGTCGAGCTGCTGGCCGAGGAAGGCGGCGCCAAGCGTCGCATTGTAGCCGGCATCGCTGGTCAGGCGCGTCTGCGAGAACGTCAGTCCGGCCTTCTTCGCCAATTGCCTGGCGGTGCCCGGCATCAGTTGCAGCAGTCCGCGCGCACCGGCGCTGGAGACCGCGCCGATATTGAATTCGCTCTCCTGGCGGGCAATCGCATAGGCCAGCGCCTTGCCGGAGCCGGAAATATCGGCGGTGTCGGGGATGACGCCCAGCGGGTGCGACAGCGCGCCGACGTTGATGCCGCGCTGGGCGGCGATCTTGCCGACCTTCAGTGCCATGAAATGGTTGCCCTGCTTTTCGGCGAGCACTGCGAGCAGCGCGAGCTCGCCGGGGCTGGTCAACTGCCCGGCGAGATCGCGGTAAAGCGTCTCGGCATAGCGGTCATAGCCGGCCTCCTGCAGACGCTTGATGGCGCTGACGGCCTCGCGGCCGGCAAAATTCTGCCGGTCGGCGGCACTTGGCTGCGGATAGGCGATGTCGAGGGTCCTCAAGCCCACGCGCTCGCCGGCGAGCTGGCCGTAGAATGTGGTGCCATAGGCAGCCGCGCGGGTGAAATACGCCTTCGCGTCGCCGGGCCCGCCCACTTCGGCCGTGCGGCCAAGCCAATAATACGCGCGCGACAGCGACATCGGTCCCTGCGCGAGGTCGGCGATGCGAGTGAAATGGGCGGCGGCGGTGGCCGGATCGTTGAGGCCGCGCAACGCGTACCAGCCGGCATGGAACTCGGCCTCGGCGGCGCTGGCCGGGCTTTCGGCAGCGTGCATGGAGACGATCTTGTAGGCGGTCTTCATGTCGCCCTGGTCGACCAGCTCGCGCGACAGCACCCGGCGCTCCACCCACCAGGCGTCGGGATCGACCAGCGACTCGCGGTCGGTCGGCGCCTTCATCACGATCGCGGCCGCGTCGGCGAACTTCTGCTGCTTGCGCAGATATTCGGCCTCGGCAAAGAAATAGCCCGCCGAGCGCTGCGCGGCGGGCACGGCCCTGAGCAGTTTGGCCGTGTTCTTGTCGCCGCGGCCGGCGGCCGCCCAGGCCTCGGCGAGCGGCTCGGCGCCGGCAAGCGCGGCGACGCGCAGCGCCGAACTCACCCGGTCGGCATAGAACATGCGCTCCATGCGGAAGCGATGATCGGCGGCGGGGATAAGCGCGCCGAACTCCTTGATGATGGTCGCCTCGTCCCTGGCTTCCAGCCTTTCCGTGCGCCAGAACGGCGACAGCACCGAGCGCGCTGCATTGAGGTTGCCCAGCGCGACATAGGATCGGGCAAGGATGATCACGCCTTCGGGGGTCAACGGCTGGCTGCCCTTGAACGCCTTCACCACGACTTGCGGGGAGGGGTTCTCGCGATAGAGCGCGCGTTCGCTGTTCTTGCGCAGCGCGATCGTGCCCGGCCAGTTCGGCAGCATCTGCGCGGCGTCGGCGATATCGCCGCTCGGCACCCGGTCGCCGCCATAGAGCGCGATCGCCCAGGCCAGGATGTGGCGGTCGAGCGAATTGGCCGGCAAGGCCTCGCGCACCTGGCGCGCGCCGGCAACGTCGTTGGCCGCCAGACTGTCGAGACCGCTCTTCAGAACAGCGACGTCGGCGAAAGGCGATGTCGGCGCGTCCGGGCGGCCCTGATAGGCCAGGGGCGCTACCGGGAGGGCCGACGTCACCTCAACGTCGACGCCGCCGCCGATCGCCGCGGCCGGCATCAGCGCAAGCGTCGCGCCAAGAAACGCGAAAAGACGGGGCCGCCGGCCTGACATGGGGTTCGTCATTTCCTGTTCGAGCACATTACCAGCAGGCCAAGACGCATCGAAGCCTAAACATAGGTCGTGAAGAGCCCGTAAACATAAGGTTATCGAGGTCGTTCGATTTGCGCTTGCTGGCACCATGGCAATGCTTGCCGGTGAACCATGTCGAGACTATGGTGCGCGGCTTCGCTTTCGGCTAGAAGGCGCGCACGATAGACCGACCGACAAAACACCAATGCATGCCGCCCCAAAGTGGATACCGGTTTTGGGGCAATGACATGCATAACCCAACAATGCATGTCGCCCAAAAGTGGATACCGGTTTTGGGGCAACGACATGCATAACCAACGAAGTCCCAAGGAGTTGGACGACATGCTGAGAGGCTCGCTTACCGCGCTCGTTACACCGTTCGAAAAGAGCGGGCGTTTCGACGAGAAAGCCTTTCGCGCCTTCATCGAATGGCAGCTCGCCGAAGGCACCACGGGCCTCGTCCCGGTCGGCACCACCGGCGAGTCGCCGACGCTGTCGCATGACGAGCACCGCCAGGTGGTCAAGGTCTGCATCGAGGTCGCCAAGGGCCGCGCTCCGGTCGTCGCCGGCGCCGGCTCCAACAACACCGAGGAAGCCGTAGGCCTGGTGCAATTTGCCGAGCAGGCCGGCGCCGATGCCGCGCTGGTCGTCACGCCCTATTACAACAAGCCGACGCAGCGCGGCCTCTATGAGCACTTCGCCGCTGTCGCCCGCGCGACCAAGCTGCCGATCATCATCTACAACATCCCGCCGCGCTCGGTGATCGACATGACGCCGGAGACGATGGGGCGGCTGGCGCACGACTTCAAGAACATCGTCGGCGTCAAGGATGCGACCGGCAAGGTCGAGCGCGTCTCCGAGCAGCGCGCCACCTGCGGCAAGGATTTCGTCCAGCTTTCCGGCGAGGACGCCTCGGCGCTGGGCTTCAACGCCCATGGCGGCGTCGGCTGCATCTCGGTGACGTCGAACGTCGCGCCGCGGCTCTGCGCCGAATTCCAGGAAGCGACGCTTTCCGGCGACAGCGCCAAGGCCCTCGACCTGCAGGATCGGCTCCTGCCGCTGCACAAGGCGATCTTCATCGAGCCCGGCCTGTGCGGCGCCAAATACGCGCTGTCGAAGCTGGGCAAGGTCGAGAACGTCGTGCGCTCGCCGCTGGTCACGATCGAGGCCTCGACGGCCGAGAAGATCGACCAGGCGATGAAGCATGCCGGCTTGATAAACTAACGAGCCCGTTTGGAAACTCCACTCCTGCGGCCATCTGAAGGCGCCACCTGCGCTTCCGGTGCTCACGTACTATATGTACGCTCCGCTCCGGTTCTCGGTGACACCGTCATCTGACTCGCAGGAGCGGGTTTCGAAACGGACCTGGACGTCATGAATCAAGTCAAAAAAGCCGATCCCAACAACAGGACCGTTGCGGAGAACCGCAAGGCACGGTTCTCCTACGAGGTGCTCGACACCCTCGAGGCCGGCCTCGTGCTGACCGGCACCGAGGTCAAATCGCTGCGCCAGGGCCAGGCCAACATCCAGGAATCCTATGCCTCTGCCGAGGGCGGCGAGATCTGGCTGATCAATTCCTATCTGCCGGAATATCTGCAGGCCAATCGCTTCAACCACGAGCCGCGCCGGCGCCGCAAGCTTCTGCTCTCCAAGCGCGAGATGGCGAAGCTGTCGCAGAGCGTCGATCGCGAAGGCATGACGCTGGTGCCGCTCAAGATCTATTTCAACGATCGCGGCCGCGCCAAGCTGCTGCTTGCGATTGCCCGCGGCAAGAAGCTGCACGACAAGCGCGAGACGGAAAAGCAGCGCGACTGGTCGCGCGAGAAGGGCCGCCTGCTCAAGCAACGCGGCTGAAGAATCTCAGGCGCTGGCCTGAAAAAAGCCAACAGTCGGCCTTCAGCTTCCGGACATGAAGAGCCGACATCGGGGGATAGTCTTGAAGAAGCGGATCGTCCTCTGGGTCCTGGCCAGCCTTGTCCTGGCGTGCGTCGTTGCAGCGGGCGGGCTCATCTATTTCCACACCTTCTCTCCCGATCGCGACCGGTTCCCCGTCAGGGGCATCGACGTCTCCCATCACCAAGGCCGGATCGACTGGCGGCGTGTCGCCGCCGACGATGTCGCCTTCGCCGTCATCAAGGCGACCGAAGGCGGCGATCATGTCGACGATGCCTTCGCCGCCAACCTGCGCGAGGCGCGCGCCGCCGGGCTGGCGGTCGGCGCCTACCACTTCTTCACCTTCTGCCGGCCGGGCGCCGACCAGGCGAAGAATTTCCTCTCGGTGGTGCCGCGCGGCGAGCCGCTGCTGCCGCCGGTGGTCGACATCGAATTCGGCGGCAATTGCCCGCAGCGGCCGTCGCCCGAGCAGTTGAGCGCCGAGCTCCAGGCGTTCCTCGGCCCGGTCGAGGCGGCCTTCGACAAGCCGGCGATCGTCTATCTCACCGATGAGGCGGCGCAGGCCTATTCCGCGCATATCGCCGTTCGCGAGCGCTGGCTGCGCTCGCTGGCGCTACGCCCCAGCAAGGACGACTGGATCTACTGGCAGTATCATAACCGGGGTCGCGTCGACGGCATCGAAGGCGATGTCGACCTGAACGTGCTGCAGGGCGGGGCGGACAAACTGGCTGAGCTATTCGCCACGCGGGTTTCCGAATCTACTCCTCCAGAAACGCCGCGATCTCCTTGAACACATTGACGAACATTGATTCCGTCAGCACGCCCGTATTGGTGTTGTAGCGCGAGCAATGGTAGCTGGAGAACAGCGTGATGCCGCCGGCCTGCTGACGCCCACCGTGGCGGAACGGATAGGCGGCGACGCGCTCGCCCAGCGCCCGCACCGTCGACTGATGCGCGATCGAGCCGAGCGCCAGCACAGCGCGCAGATTGGGAAAGCGTCCGATCGTCGGCACCAGAAAATTTCGGCAGGTGGCGATCTCGCCGCCGACCGGCTTGTTCTCCGGCGGCACGCAGCGCACGGCATTGGTGATCGCCGTCTGCACCAGTTCCAGCCCGTCGTCGGGCTTTGCCTTGAACTCGCCGCGCGCCAGGCCATGCGCGATCAGCGTGCCGTAGAGCAGGTCGCCGGCATAGTCGCCGGTGAAGGGCCGCCCGGTGCGGTTGGCGCCGCGCAGGCCGGGCGCCAGCCCGACGATCAGCAGCCGCACGGCGCCCTCACCCTCCGGCGGCAGGAAGGTCGGCACCGGCGCGTTGAACCAGGACGGCTCGCGCTGCCGCCAGTCGGCGATGAAATCATGCAGCCGCGGGCAGAGCGGGCAGTCGCGGCCGGGTTCGGGGGAGGGCGCGGCGACCAAGGCCGCCGCCGTCAATAGTCGTCCTCGTCGACTTCGGCCGGTTCGGGCCGGCGCACCGGCCGTTCGGAGGGATCGCGGCCGACTTCGTTCTTCAGGCTCATCAGGTCCATGAAATGGTCGGCCTGGCGGCGCAGGTCGTCCGAGATCATCGGCGGCTGCGAGGCCATGGTCGAGACGATCGAAACCTTGCGGCCGCGGCGCTGCAGCGCCTCGACCAATGTGCGGAAATCGCCGTCGCCGGAGAAGATGACATAGTGGTCGACGACGTCGGCGAGCTCGAGCGCGTCGACGGTGAGCTCGATGTCCATATTGCCCTTGATCTTGCGGCGGCCGGTCGAGTCGGTGAATTCCTTGGCCGGCTTGGTCACCACCTTGAAGCCGTTATAGTCGAGCCAGTCGATCAGCGGCCGGATCGAGGAATATTCCTGATCCTCGACCAGCGCGGTGTAGTAGTAGGCGCGCAGCAGATAGCCGCGTTTCTGGAAGCTAGACAGAAGCTTGCGGTAGTCGATGTCGAAGCCGAGCGCCCGCGAGGTGGCATAGAGATTGGCACCGTCGATGAAAAGCGCGATTTTTTCCCGAGGGTCGAACATGGAAAATGTCCTTTTTCAAAATAGGCGGTCGTCTAAAAGCGTCGGCGACTATGCCCGCGGCCCGTCAACGGACCACATGGCCTTTCTTATCCGAGATAGCGCCAGTTTTACGGCAATCCAAGCTGTGTCGGCCCCTCGCAAGCAATTGTGATCGGCGCCGGATCGCTGCGGGCCTTGCCCATGCCGAGCCGGATAATCCCGCGGCAGGCGGATCGGCATTGCCAAGAAGCTTGTATTTTGGCGGCGTTCAGGTTATGGACCGCGCCTGTTTTCCGTCAAATCCATCGCATGAAAGGGGCAATTCATGGCCCGCGTAACCGTTGAAGATTGCATCGACAAGGTCGACAACCGCTTCGAGCTGGTGCTCCTGGCCGGCCACCGCGCCCGTCAGATCAGCCAGGGCGCGCAGATCACCGTGCCGCGCGACAACGACAAGAACCCGGTGATCGCGCTACGCGAGATCGCCGACGAGACGCTGTCGCCCGACGACCTCAAGGAAGACCTGATCCACTCGCTGCAGAAGCATGTCGAAGTCGACGAGCCGGAGGCCGATGGCGAGGCGATCGCCGACCAGACGGGCGCTGCCGTCGCGGCGACCGATACCGACGACGCCGAGGACAACATCGCCTTCGACCGCATGACCGAGGAAGACCTGCTGGCCGGCATCGAAGGCCTTGTGCCGCCTGAGAAGAGCGACGACTACTAGGAGAGTTTCCTGGACCTGCCCGGAACATTTTTCCGGCACTTCCGTCCAGGCAGTTTCGTGGCTATCTATGACATGCGCCGCATCCCGATGCGGCGCATGATTCATTTCAGCACCGCGAGATCTTGCCCATGATGCGTCAGTATGAGCTTGTCGAGCGCGTCCAGCGCTACAAGCCTGACGTCAACGAGGCGCTGCTCAACAAGGCCTATGTCTACGCCATGCAGAAGCATGGCCACCAGAAGCGCGCTTCCGGCGATCCCTATTTCTCGCATCCGCTCGAAGTCGCCGCCATCCTCACCGAAATGCATATGGACGAGGCGACGATCGCGGTCGCCCTGTTGCATGACACGATCGAGGACACCACCGCCACCAGGGCCGAGATCGACGAGTTGTTCGGCCCCGAAATGGGCAAGCTGGTCGAGGGCCTGACCAAGCTCAAGAAGCTCGATCTCGTCTCCAAGAAGGCCGAGCAGGCGGAGAACCTGCGCAAGCTCTTGCTGGCGATCTCCGAGGACGTGCGCGTGCTGCTGGTCAAGCTCGCCGACCGCTTGCACAACATGCGCACCCTCGACCATGTTCCGGAAGCCAAGCGCCTGCGCATCGCCGAGGAGACGATGGATATCTATGCGCCGCTCGCCGGCCGCATGGGCATGCAGGGCATGCGCGAGGAACTGGAGGAGATCGCCTTCCGCTACATCAATCCGGAAGCCTACCGCGCCGTCACGGCGAGGCTTGCCGAGATATTCGAGCGCAACAAGGACGTGCTGACCGAGATCGAGAAGGCGCTGTCGGCCTTGTTCGAGAAACATGCCATCAAGGCCAGCGTGAAGAGCCGACAGAAGAAGCCGTGGTCGGTGTTCCGCAAGATGGAAGCCAAGGCGCTGTCCTTCGAGCAGCTCTCCGACATCTTCGGCTTCCGTGTCGTCGTCGATACGCTCGAGGATTGCTACCGGGCGCTCGGCGCCATCCACACGACATGGTCGATGGTGCCCGGCCGCTTCAAGGACTACATCTCGACGCCGAAGCAGAACGACTACCGCTCGATCCACACCACCATCGTCGGCCCGTCGCGCCAGCGCGTCGAGTTGCAGATCCGCACCCGCGAGATGAACAAGATCGCCGAATATGGCGTCGCCGCGCATTCGATCTACAAGGATACAGGCGGCAAGACGAACGGCGCCGGCCACGCCATCTCGAAGGAGACCAACGCCTATGCCTGGCTGCGGCGCACCATCGAGCAACTGGCCGAGGGCGACAATCCGGAAGATTTCCTCGAGAACACGAAGCTGGAACTGTTCCAGGACCAGGTGTTCTGCTTCACGCCGAAGGGCATGCTGATCGCGCTGCCGCGCGGCGCCACCCCCATCGATTTCGCCTATGCCGTTCACACCGATGTCGGCGATACCTGCGTCGGCGCCAAGGTCAACGGCCGCATCATGCCGCTGATGACGGAATTGAAGAACGGCGACGAGGTCGAGATCATCCGCTCCAAGGCGCAGGTGCCGCCCGCCGCCTGGGAATCGGTCGTCGTCACCGGCAAGGCGCGCGCCGCCATCCGCCGCGCCACCAAGAACGCCATCCGTAAGCAATATTCCGGCCTCGGCGCCCGCATCCTCGAGCGCGCTTTCGAGCGTGCCGGCAGGACCTTCACCAAGGAGAGCCTGAAGCCGGTGCTGCACCGGCTGGCGCGCAAGGACATTGACGACGTGCTGGCCTCGGTCGGCCGCGGCGAACTGGCCTCGACGGACGTCATGAAGGCGGTGTTCCCCGACTATAAGGACGAGCGCGTCACCGTCGCCGCCCCCAAGCAGCGCGAGGAGGGCTGGTCGAAGATCCGCAACGCCGCCGGCATGCTGTTCCAGATGCCGGGCCGCGCCGCGCGCAAGGACAAGGACCAGCCGCGCGACGGGGCGGTTCCGATCCGCGGCGTGCGCGGCGACCTGCCGGTGCGCTTCGCGCCGGAAGGAGCGGTGCCCGGAGACCGCATCGTCGGCATCATCCAGCCGGGCACCGGCATCACCATCTATCCGATCCAGTCGCCGGCGCTGCAGGCCTTCGACGATCAGCCCGAGCGCTGGATCGACGTGCGCTGGGACATCGACGAGCGAACAAAGGAGCGCTTCCCGGCACGCGTCTCGGTCACCGCCATCAACGCGCCGGGGTCGCTGGCCGACATCGCCCAGGTCGTTGCCGCCAACGACGCCAACATCCACACGCTGTCGATGGTGCGCACCGCGCCCGACTTCACCGAAATGCTGATCGATCTCGAGGTTTGGGATCTCAAGCACCTGAACCGGCTGCTCTCGCAGCTCAAGGACAATTCGAGCGTCAGCGATGCAAGGCGCGTCAACGGCTGACATCATGGTCAGAAGAATAATGGGGGAATGAAATGAACACCGACGAAGTGCTGGGCATTTTCCGCGAGGCCGGCGCCGTCCTGGAGGGACATTTCATCCTGACGTCGGGCCTGCGCAGCCCGGTGTTCCTGCAGAAGGCGAGGGTCTTCATGCATGCCGACAAGACCGAGCGCCTGTGCAAGGCGCTGGCCGAGAAGATCCGCAAGGCCGTTCCCGGCCGCATCGACTATGTCGTCGGCCCGGCGATCGGCGGCCTGATTCCGGCCTATGAGACCTCGCGCCATCTCGCCGTCCCGGCGATCTGGGTCGAGCGGGAAGGGGGCGAGTTCAGGCTGCGCCGCTTCGAGATCGCCAGGGGCGCGCGCGTCGTCATCGTCGAGGACATCGTCACCACCGGCCTGTCGATCCGCGAGACCATCGACTGCCTGCGCGAGCTTGGCGCCGAGGTGGCGGCGGCCGCCTGCATCATCGACCGTTCGGCCGGCAAGACCGATGTCGGCGTGCCGCTGGTCGCGCTCGCCGAATACGAGGTTCCGGCCTATCCGGCCGACCGCTTGCCGCCGGAACTGGCCGCCATCCCGGCCGTCAAGCCCGGCAGCCGCAACATCTGATGCGGCCATGCGTGAAAACAAGCGCTTGAGCGCGTTGCTTGAATCTCTTCGGCAGCGTCCGTCGGCCGCGGCGCAGCGATGATCGCCGGCATTGACCATTTCGTGCTCACGGTGCGCTCGGTGGAAGCGAGCTGCGCCTTCTACCAGCGCGTGCTCGGTCTCCAGCGCCTGGACGAACCGAACCGGCCGACCGCGCTGTTGTTCGGATCGCAGAAGATCAACCTGCACGAGGTCGGCCGCACCTTCGAGCCGAAGGCCAAGGCGCCGACGCCCGGCGCCGGCGATTTCTGCCTCGTCGCGGCAAGGCCGCTTGCCGAGATCTGCGCCAGCCTGGCGGCCAGCAATGTCGCCATCGAGGTCGGGCCGGTCGAGCGAGCCGGCGCGCGCGGGCCGATGATGTCGCTCTATTTCCGCGATCCGGACGGCAACCTGGTCGAGGTCAGCGAGTACCTCACCTAAGCCAGAACGGCCAGATTGTCTGGCGGATAGTGATGTGGCCAAGCTCTATCTTGCCAAGGCTGAGGACAATTCCGCTTCGACAGGGCACTCGAGGCAAGCGGTATAGTTGCATAGCCGGCAAATTCGGTATGCATGGTCCTCGCTGCTGACGAGCCCGCGCAGCAGCTTGGCGGCAAGTCTGCCGAACTCCTGCAGCTCCTCCGAACTTAGAACTGTGAGCGCTGATGCGAGCCCCGCCTGACGAGCGGAAAGAATTGCACCACAGGTCGTCTCGCCCAGAGGCGTGAGTCTTAGCGCTACCGCGCGATGATCGTCAGGCGCCGAGGATCGAGCCGCCAATCCGTCCGCGACCAGTCGATCGACCAGTCGAACGGCGCCTGAATGCGACAATGAAAGAGCGCGTCGCAGCCTCTCGATCGAGAGACCAGGAACGTGGCCAACGAGGGTGATGGCCGCAGCCGCGGGGCCGGGCTCCGGCGCTCGTGCCTGAGCGTCCCGCTGCAGCGTGTCCGCAAAGGCCAGCGCCAGAGCACCAATCACATTCTCGATCCTGGAATCAGCCATCAGCGAAAAATATATGCTTGGAGCATATACATCAAGATCGCGTTATTGTATGCTTGGAGCATATAAATAGAAGGAGGCAGGCTATGTTCACTCCGGCAACGGCACCCGCGCTCTTCGTGGCGCGCATCAATCGAACTGGCGACCGCCTTGCTGCTGTTGGCCGTGCGGTAGCCCTATCGG
Organism: Mesorhizobium sp. M4B.F.Ca.ET.143.01.1.1; assembly: GCF_004792275.1. Taxonomy (NCBI): domain Bacteria; kingdom Pseudomonadati; phylum Pseudomonadota; class Alphaproteobacteria; order Hyphomicrobiales; family Phyllobacteriaceae; genus Mesorhizobium; species Mesorhizobium sp. M4B.F.Ca.ET.143.01.1.1. Next base: position 402,586 of record NZ_SRSR01000002.1, on the reverse strand, counting down.
GGGTGGTGCTTCCGCTGCTGTTGATCGGCATTTTGAAATTCACCTCGATCGAGATCGAGGCGCTTAAGCCATTTGTTGAGAATACGCCGTGGCTGGCATGGCTTTATCCCGCATTCGGATTTGCCGGGGCTTCCTACTTCCTGGGCGTGATCGAACTGATCGCTGCGCTTCTGCTGGCTGCGTCTTTCCGCAGTGTCTGGGCTGGCCTCGTCGGAGGCGCGATCGGTTCAATCACCTTTGCGCTGACGGCCTCGACAATGCTCGCTCTGCCAATCTGGGAGGCGGGTTCGGAAGGGTTTCCCTTTCTCAATGGGCTGGGTGCCTTCCTAATCAAGGATGTCGCATTGCTGGGCGTGAGCCTGGTCATACTGGGTGGCAGCCTGCAACGACTTGCGTCGAGCCACGACCGGGAAATCGCACACGGCGATGAACGGCGAAACAAAGGGTGAGAATATGACCCTACTCGCCATTTGGCGCAGGACGGACGAACCAGGACATGATGCCATGCAGTTCAGTCCGACTAATCCCGGCAGGCTCCTTGAAGGGGCCGCGGTGCACCTCTAGCGGGTCCTGCACGTTTGGACTGTGCGGTGCAGTTGGTCAGAGATTGGAAGACCACATCCGGCACCCTCAGCGGATTCATCGGACCCCGGACTGCCAACCTCGCAATCATCCCCGGTGAGATCGGCAGGACCGTTGCTTCACTCCGGCGACGGCTGCTTTGCGAGGGCGGCAACGCCGGCCGAGCGCCAGGTTGCGGCCGACGTCGCAGCGCTGCATTAGCTGGCGGGGCGAACTGCCGCACGTCAGCGACTTGACTCCCGTCTCCACAAATCCGCCGTGTTTCTAATATGCTCGAGCGGCGAGACGCTGGCCGGACGTTGTCCTTCGGTCGGCGCGTCGCTATATCAAAGTCGCTGTTGCCTTCGGGCGGCCTCGAAGCGCAAGATATGGCAGTCGCCTGCCGGCTCGGGATCGCCGGAACAGCTTGTGTTGAGTACTAGGAACCGGAACAGAGTGCTTTTTCGACGCCGCGAGCCTGATGGCATTTTTGAGCGGGTGCGTACCTATCTTTGGCCGCGCCGCTCGTTCTCGCGCTCGGTGCAGTATTTCTCGAAGCGCATCCTGAGGCTGAAGGCCACCCCGCATGCTGTCGCCGCCGGCGTCGCGGCCGGCGTGTTTGCCTCGTTCTTCCCGCTCGGCTTCCACTTCGTGATCGCCGCCGTGCTGTGCTGGGTGATCGCCGGCAATCTGGTGGCGGCCGCGCTCGGCGCCGTGTTCTTCGGCAATCCGCTGACCTTTCCGCTGCTGTGGGGCGCATCCTGGGAAACCGGCAAGCTCATCCTGCACGAACGCCTGCCCAAGCACGGACCGCCCGAGCACCTCGGGGAAATGATGCACACGCTTTCGTTCGCGAAACTGTGGCACCCGGTGCTGGAGCCGATGCTGATCGGCGCGGTGCCGCTCGGCCTCGTCTTCGGCCTGTTCTTCTACGGCATCACCCGATGGGGCATGACCGCCTTTCGCGAGCGGCGCAGGAAGCGCATGGCCGAGAGGGCGCACAAAGCCAGGCTCGGTGGACACGGCGGGCGGGAAGTTCCCGCGGAATGATCATCGGCATCGGCAGCGACCTGATCGATATCAGACGCATCGAGAAGTCGCTGGAACGGCACGGCCAGCGCTTCATCCAGCGCATCTACACCGAGGTCGAACAGGCCCGCTCGGAAGGCCGCGCGGCGCGCGTCGCGTCCTACGCCAAGCGCTTCGCCGCCAAGGAGGCCTGCGCCAAGGCGCTGGGCACGGGCATGGCACATGGCGTCTTCTGGCGCGATATGGGCGTGGTCAACCTGCCCGGCGGCAAGCCGACCATGGCGCTGACCGGCGGCGCGGCGGGACAGCTCGGCAAGATCCTGCCGCGGGGGCATAGGGCGGCAATCCACCTCACCATCACCGACGATTTCCCGCTTGCTCAAGCCTTTGTGATCATCGAGGCGTTGCCCGCCGAAGAAGCGCCACATTGATTGCTTCTGACCTCCGGCTGACGTTGCCCAGCGCGCGCCGAGACTCTATACCAACCAACGCACAATCGAGGACGACATGAGCGTGGCTGAAAAATCCGAGAAGAAATCCGGCGGGCTTGGCGAAACCGTCAGCGTCATCATTCAGGCGCTGCTGCTCGCGCTGGTCATCCGCACCTTCCTGTTCCAGCCATTCTCGATCCCGTCCGGATCGATGCGCCCGACCTTGCTCGAAGGCGACTATCTCTTCGTCACCAAATGGTCCTACGGGTATTCGCGCTATTCGCTGCCGTTCGGTCCCGATATCTTCTCCGGCCGCATCTGGGGCTCCGAGCCGAAGCGCGGCGACGTGGTGGTGTTCAAGTTCCCGCCGGACCCGTCCATCGACTACATCAAGCGCGTCATCGGCCTGCCCGGCGACAAGATCCAGGTCAAGGACGGCCAGCTCTTCATCAACGGCGCCGGCGTGCCGCGCGAGAAGGTCGGCCAGATCGACAACCCTGATATCACCGAGGTCGATCGTCCGGTCGATGTCTATCGCGAGACGCTGCCCAACGGCATCACCTATGACACGCTCGACCTGACGCCGAACTCGATCGGCGACAACACGCGCGAGTTCGACGTGCCGCCCGGCCACTACTTCATGATGGGCGACAATCGCGACAACTCTTCCGACAGCCGCTTCACCGTCGGCTTCGTGCCGGAAGAGAACCTGGTCGGCCGCGCCAACATCATCTTCTTCTCGATCGCCGATGGCGCGAGCCCGCTCGAAGTCTGGAAGTGGCCGTCGCTGATGCGCGCCGCGCGCCTGTTCCATTTCGTCAGCTAGCTGATGGCGTCAACGAAGCGGCTCACCGCCGATGCGCTCGCCGAAGCGCTCATTGAGCGCACCGGCCATGCCTTTGGCGACCGCCAGCGGCTGCAGCGGGCGCTGACCCATGCCAGCGCCCGGTCGAGCCATGCCGGCGTCGACTATGAGCGCTTCGAATTCCTCGGCGACCGTGTGCTTGGCCTTGTCGTGGCCGACATGCTGCTCGCGGCATTCCCGAACGCGGCCGAGGGCGAGCTGTCGCTGCGGCTGAACGCCCTGGTCAATGCCGAGGCGCTGTCCGAAATCGCCGAGGAGATCGGCCTGCCGGAACTGATCCGCGCCGGCTCGGACGTGCGCGGCCTCGACGGACGCAAGCGCGTCAACCTGCGCGCCGATGCGCTGGAATCGCTGATCGCCGTGCTCTATCTCGACGGCGGCCTGGATGCGGCCCGCGCGTTCATCCACCGCTATTGGCAGCCGCGCTCGCAGGCCATCGGCGCTGCCCGTCGCGACGCCAAGACCGAATTGCAGGAATGGGCGCATCAGGCGGCGGGTGCGACGCCCGCCTACCGCATCGACGGCAGGGAGGGGCCGGACCACGATCCGCTGTTCACCGTCAGCGTCAAGGTCGGCCAGTTCGCGCCGGCCATCGGCAGCGGTCGCTCCAAGCGCGAGGCCGAGCAGGCGGCGGCAGCGGCGCTGCTGCTGCGCGAGGGTGTCTGGATGAATGAAGGAAGCGCGGCATGAGCGAAGAAGCGGCACAGGCGGGCGAGGCCCCCGCGACGCACTCCGGCTTCGTCGCGCTGATCGGCGCGCCCAATGCCGGCAAGTCGACCTTGGTCAACCAACTGGTCGGCGCCAAGGTGTCGATCGTCACCCACAAGGTGCAGACCACCCGCGCCATCGTGCGCGGCATCGCCACGCATGAGAATGCCCAGATCGTCTTCGTCGACACGCCCGGCATCTTCAAGCCGAAGCGGCGGCTGGACACGGCGATGGTGACCACCGCCTGGGGCGGCGCCAAGGATGCTGATATCGTGGTGCTTTTGATCGACGCCGAGCGCGGCATTCGAGGCGACGCCGATGCCATTCTCGACCGGTTGAAGGATGTCCGGCAGCCGATGCTTCTGGTCCTCAACAAGGTCGACCGGGTCAAGCCCGAGGTGCTCCTGGCGCTAGCGGCGACGGCGAACGAGCGCGTGCCGTTCAAGCGCACCTTCATGGTCTCGGCACTGACCGGCTCCGGCTGCAAGGACCTGCTCGACTATCTCGCCGAGACCTTGCCGGCCGGCCCCTGGTACTATCCGGACGACCAGATCTCCGACCTGCCGATGCGCCAGCTCGCGGCCGAGATCACCCGCGAAAAGCTCTACCTGCGCCTGCATCAGGAACTGCCCTATTCCTCCCATATCGAGACCGAGAAATGGGAGGAGAAGAAGGACGGCTCGGTGCGTATCGAGCAGGTCATCTATGTCGAGCGCGACAGCCAGAAAAAGATCGTGCTCGGCCACAAGGGCGAGACCATCCGCGCCATCGGCCAGGCGGCGCGCATGGAGATCGCGGGCATACTGGAGCAGAAGGTGCACCTCTTTCTGTTCGTCAAGGTGCGCGAGAACTGGGGCGACGACCCCGAGCGCTACCGCGAGATGGGGCTCGAGTTTCCGCACTAGCGCGGCGCCCGGGATAGGAGCGCCGCGCTTTTTGGCGGATTTGGTTCACGCGATGGCCAGTTTTGCCTTGGGCCGGCGCGCAAAGGTCTCCGTGCCGTAGTAGGCGACGATCGCGACCGCGATGACCGCCCAGATCGCCACGCCGATCCACTGCTGCTGCACATAGTCGCCGTCGACGAACACCTTGCCGAGGAAGCGCACGCTGTTCTGGTGCGTGACATGCATCAGGAAGGCGAGAAGCACGCTGCCGGTGTTCTGGTAAAGCCAGGTGAAGACGATGCCGGCCAGAACGACATTGATCGTGCCGTAGAGGCTGAGGTCGCCGACCAGGCCGAGCGGGAAGTGCCAGATGGCCCAGATCACGCCGAGGATCAGGCTGCCGGCAAGCGCGGAATGACTAGTGAGCAGACGTGGCGTGGCGAAGCCGCGCCAGCCGGGCTCCTCGCCGAGCGGGCCGCTGAAGATCGCATAGAGGCCGATGATCGGCAGCATCTCGGAAAAGGCCGGGATGTTGCCCCAGGCAGGGGCCGCGGCGCCGAACAGCGGATTGATCAGGATCGAAGCGAGCTGCGCGCCGAACGGCAGGCCGAACGCCACCAGATACCAGAACGGGCGAACCCGCCACTTCACCATCGAGGCGAGGATGGGCTTGACCGAAGCCCAGCCGCCGGTAAGTGCGGCGACGATGAAACCGGCGATCATCGGCCCGAAGGTGAACCAGGGAATGCTCTCGCCGCCGGAGAGCCAGAAGGGGATGAACGCCAGCCAGGTCAGGCCGAGCGCCAGCGAAAAGAAGGCGGTCAGCTGGTGCCCCCGCACCAGGCTCAGGAAGGAAGGCATTTGTCTGGTCCTCTCATCGGGCGGATTGGCAAATGAGAGGTCGGCTTGCCCGATGGGTCGACCACAGCAAAGGGACCGGCCGCGCCGGTCGACATGCCCGCATATGGCGCCAGCGCGGGCCAAAAATCCTGATCGGTTTCTGAGAGATTTCCGATATTTGCGATTGGCGGCTGTCCCGGCACCCGGCCCGTTCCAACCTTGATTTCGCCGCCCGATCGGTGAAATGCTCCCTCGCATGGAATGGCGCGACGAGGGAATCATTCTCGGCACCCGCAAGCATGGCGAAACCAGCGCCATCCTCGAGGTGATGACGCGCGCCCATGGCCGCCATCTCGGCCTCGTGCGCGGCGGCCGCTCGCGCAAGCAGCAGCCGGTGCTGCAGCCGGGCAATCGCGTCGATCTCCTGTGGCGGGCCCGCCTCGACGAGCATCTCGGCACCTTCCAGGCCGAGGCGATCGAGATGAACGCCGCTCGCCTGATGGACAGCGCCATCGCCGTCTACGGCCTGCAGACCATGGCCGCGCATCTGCGCCTGCTGCCCGAGCGCGACGCCCATGGCGCGCTTTACGAGACGCTTGCCGTCATGATCGCCCATCTCGACGACGCCGACGCGGCGGGCGAGCTGGTGGCGCGCTTCGAATTGCTGATCCTCGACGAGCTCGGCTTCGGCCTCGACCTTAGCCAGTGCGCTGCGACCGGCTCCAGGCAGGACCTCGCCTATGTCTCGCCGAAATCCGGCCGCGCCGTCTCCCGCGCCGCCGGCACCCCCTGGCACGACAAGATGCTGGCGCTGCCGGCCTTCCTGCAGCGCTCGGGCCCTAGTGCCGATCAGGCGGCGCTCGAGGACGCGTTCCGGCTGACCGGCTTCTTCTTCACCCGCCATGTCTACGAGCCGCGCGGCCTCGAACCACCCGACGCCCGCGCCGGTTTCCTCGCCGCGCTGCGCAGGCATCACGCAGCCGGCAAGGCGATCGCCGGAGAGTAGCGCTAGCGCCTAGCCGGCGTTTTGCCGCTCCAGGAAATCGCCGAGGATGGGGCGCTGGCCTTTCAGGATTTTGAGCCCGGCCTCCGGCAAGGAAAACCAGCCGGCTTTGTCCACTTCGGGGAATTCTTTCACTGAACCCGACCTCGGTGGCCACTCCATGGTGAACGTGTTGCTTCTGACGGCGTCCGCATCGACGTCCGATTCGACACTCCATGCCGTCACGATCTTGCCTCCCGGCTGCCGATAACTGCCGACCGGCTCGAAGTCTCCGTCGATCGCGACGCCCAGTTCCTCCTCGGCCTCACGTCGTGCGGCTGCGAGTTCATCCTCGCTCTCGTCGACAAGTCCCTTCGGGATCGACCACGCCCCTTCATCCTTTCTTGCCCAGAATGGTCCGCCGGGATGGACAAGCAGAAATTCGAAAACCCCGCCGGTGCGCCTGTAGATCAGCAGGCCCGCGCTGCGTTGCGGCATTGGTCATCCTCATCAAATCCGGCCGACACTAGCATGACTACTTGCAGCACGTGCCACGCAACCTCCCTCAGCAGGACTATTCCTGGCCGGCTTGACACCTCGGCATTGGATAAAGGCTGCAAGCTGCTGGCGTTCGGCTGCGAAACATGCTCGATCTTTGCTGTCGCCGATCCGGCGGCGCGTTTGCCTGGAGGAACCGGCCGTCTGGCCGCCGCAATTGTCAATGACAACCGGCCTGGTTTGGGGGAACCGCCATGTTTGAAAGCCTGATCGGCCTTGCCGCCATCATCGCCCTCTTCGTCATCATCTCGCGCCAGCAGAGCCGCATCGGCCTGATCGAGCGCGAACTTGGCGCGCTGCGCAGCCTCGTGCTTTCGGGCGCCGTGCTACCGGCCGCCAGGCCGGCCGAACAGCCGCAAGCCGACGCCAAGCCGGCCGAGGCGATCACGGCCGAAGTAGCGTCTCCTCCTGTAGCCGATGATGCGGGCGCCGAAGCGCCGGCGGCGCAGGCCGCCGCTGCTGCGGGCGAGGTCGTGTCCGGACCGTGGGCCAAGGACGAAGCGCCGCCGCCAGCGGCGGAGCCTGCGGCCGGCCCCGCCGAGGCCGCGCAACCGGCGAAGGCCGCGCGGCAGACCGACGTCGAGACCGCGCTCGGCACTCGCTGGGCGGTCTGGGTCGGCGGCATCGCGCTGGCGCTGGGCGGCCTGTTCCTGATCCGCTACACCATCGAAGCCGGCATTTTCGGCCCCGGCGTGCGCCTCACCATGGCCGGCATCCTTGGCCTGGTGCTGGTCGGCGGCGGCGAATTCATCCGCCGCACCGGCTTCAAGGTGCCGGTGCAGGGCGCCGCCGGCGCCTATATCCCGGCGATCCTGACGGCGGCCGGCGCCTTCATCCTGTTCGGCACCGTCTATGCCGCTTATGGCATTTACGGCTTCATTGGTCCGGCGCTCGCCTTCGCGCTGCTCGGCGTCATCGGCGTGGCGACGATCGCGGCGAGCCTGGTTCATGGCCTGGCGCTGGCCGGCATCGGCCTGATCGGCGCCATGGCGACGCCGGCGCTCGTCTCCTCGCAGGCGCCCAATCCCTGGGCACTGTTCGTCTATCTGGCGATCGTGCTTGCCGCCACCGCGGCGATTGCCCGCCTGCGCGACTGGAAGGCGCTGGTGGCGGCGGCCTTCGTCGGCACCGGCCTCTGGACCATCCTCTACATGGCCAACACGCCCGCCGCGAACCTGTCGGCCATCCTGTTCATCGATGCCGCGACGTTGGCTGTGCTTGCCTTCGTCTGGCTGGGTGCCCGTGGCGCCGAAGCTGAATCCGCCGGCGGTTTCGACTGGCCGTCGATCGCGCCCGCCATCTTCGTCGGGCTTTCTGCGCTGGGGCTTTCGGTCGACCCGGCCTTCACCGTCGCCGGTGATGCCCTGGCGGGCGCCGCGCTGCTTGCCGCAATGCTGGCCGTGGCCCTCTATCGGCCGCGCGCGCTGCCGCTTCTCCATGCCGCCGGCCTGGTGACGGCGATGATCTATCTCGGCATCATCCCGCCGACCTCGATCGGTTCCGATATCGTCGGCGGCAGCCTCGGCGTCGATGGCCAGCCGGTGGTGGTGTCGGATCAGTTGACGCGCAACATCGGCGTCGGGCTCGGCCTGCTGTTCATCGCCGCCGGCTTCTGGGCCGCGCGCCAATGGGTGGCAACCGCCCGCATCCGGTCGGCTTCCTGGGTTGCCTGGGCCGTGATCGCGCCGTTGGTCGTGCTCACGGCTCTGTGGTTCACCTTCGGCAATCTCGACCGCGACTTCCTCTACGCTGCGGTCGCGGCTCTTCTGGTCGTGACTTTCGCCGCCGGCGGTGAATGGATCGCGCGCGCCGAGGAGCCGCCGCTGAAGGGAGATGGCGCCGTCTCCTTCGCGCTCGGCGGCGCGGCGATCGCCGCCCTGTTGATGCTGCATATGGCCTTCGGCTCCGGCTGGACCACCGTGCTTGTCGGCGCGGCGGCCGTCGTACCCGCGCTGGCGACCCGCTGGCGGTCCTATCCGGTGCTCGGCTGGATTTCGGTTGGCGCCGTCGTCGCCACGCTTGCCCGCGTCGCCTACGACCCGACCATCGTCGGCGCCGCATCGCTGTCGACGACGCCTGTCTTCAACTGGCTGCTGCCGGGCTACGGCGTGCCGGCGCTAGCCTTCGGCTTCGCCGCCTGGCAGCTCGCCCGCACGACAAACGGCCGGCCGCGCCTGGCGATGGAAGCGGGGGCGGCGCTCTTCGCGCTGCTCACGCTCGCCATATTGGTGCGCCACGCCATGCATGGCGGTGTGCTGGACACCGGCACGGTTACGCTCGCCGAACAGGCGATCTACACGCTGATCGCGCTTGGCGCCGGCGCCATCCTTGTCGCCATCGACAGGCGCTCGCCGAGTTCGGTGATGCGCTACGGCTCGATGGCCGTCGGCGTGCTCTCCGTCGCCTTCGTCGCCGTCCGGCATTTCGTGGTGCTGAACCCGCTGTTCACTGACGAATCGACCGGGACGATTCCGGTGTTCAACCTCCTCTTCCTCGCCTATCTCCTGCCGGCCGTCGCTGCCGGCGCGCTGGCGCTCTACGTCCGCGACAAGCGCCCCCGCTGGTACGCGGCGATGCTGGCGCTGGTCGCTTCGCTGCTCGCCTTCGCCTATGCGACGCTGTCGGTCAGGCGGCTGTTCAAGGGCGAGTTCATCGGACTGTGGAGCGGGCTCGGCCAAGTGGAGACCTACACCTATTCGGCGCTGTGGCTGGCCATCGGCGTCGCGCTGCTGACCGCCGGAGTGTGGCTGAAATCGCAGGTGCTGCGCGTCGCCTCGGCAGCGCTGATCGCGATCGCCGTGCTGAAGGTCTTCCTGTTCGACATGTCGGAGCTGGAAGGCGTGCTCAGGGCGCTGTCCTTTATCGGCCTCGGCGCCGTGCTGATCGGCATCGGCCTGTTCTACCAGCGGCTGCTGACAAGAGCAGCGAAGGAGAAGGCGGAACAAGCAGAAACAATCGGCTAGCCGGGAATAAACCGGCATCCGCCAGCGTTCATCCATTGCTTGGGTAACCGGAGCGGTGGGCCGCTTCGCGCTGGCTGCTTGCGCCGCGCCCCAAAGGCGCGTTCAATCTGGATGGAAAACGACCTCGAAAACCAGCGGTCATGGACGAAAAGAAGGCAGCGATCCTTGGCGAAATACCGCGTTTGCGCCGCTACGCGCGCTCGCTGCTGCGCGACCGCGATTCGGCCGACGACCTCGTCCAGGACTGCCTCGAACGGGCCCTGGTCAGGCTCGATAACTGGCAGACGGGAGAAAGCCCAAGGAGGTGGCTGTTTACGATCATGCATCATCTGTTCATCGACCAGATGCGCAAGGTGAACCGGCGCGGCGAGGCGGCGATGCTGCCGCTCGAGTCCGGCGAGGCGCAGGCAGCTCCGGCCGATCAGGTCGAGAGCATCGCCTCGCGCGAGATCATCGATGCCTTGCAGGCGATCAGCCCCGATCGCCGCGCGGCGCTGGTCATGGTGGCGATCGAAGGCTTTTCCTATGCCGAGGCGGCCAACATCCTTGGCGTGCCGGCCGGCACGCTGATGTCGCGCATCGCGCGCGGGCGCGAGGAACTGCGCGGCCTGCTGGATGATACGGCGCGCCGCCGGTCGATAAGGATCGTCGAGAAATGACCCGGCGCGATTTCTCCGAACGCGACATCCACATGGCCCTCGACGGCGAGCTGCCCGGCGAGGAGCGCATGGCCTATGAGGCCTGGCTAGAGGCCAATCCCGAAATGAAGGCAAGGAGCGCCCGCTTCGTCGCCGATCGGGCTGCCCTTCGCGCCGCCTTTGCCGGCGTGCTCGAAGAACCGGTGCCGGCACGGCTGAAGCAGGCCGTGTTCGGCGAGGCTCCAGGAAGGACGACAGCCTGGCGCTCGCGCTGGTGGCTTTCGGCCGCGGCCGCCGCCGTGCTGGTGATCGGCGGGCTTGCCGGTTATGTCGCCGGCATCGATGGCATCGGCAGGGGAGGCGAAAGCGAGGATCTGCTCGCCGAGCAGGCGATCGCGGCCCATGTCATCTATGCCGCCGAGAAGCGCCATGCGGTCGAGGTCCCGGCGAGCGACAAGGATCATTTGCAGACCTGGTTGTCCAACCGCATCGGCCTGAAGCTGGTCGCGCCCGATCTGGTGGCCGAAGGCTTCCAGCTGGTCGGTGGCCGGTTGTTGCCCGCCGGCCAGGGCAAGGCGGCGATGCTGCTCTATGAGGACGCCAATGGCGAGCGCATCTCGCTGTTCGTGACCGCCGAATCGGCCGGCAAGTCCAAGGGCACCTATGCAGCGGAGGCCGACGGCCCCGAGGCTGTCTACTGGCTGGACAAGGGCTATGGCTGCGCCGTCGTCGGCTCGCTGCCGCGCGAGCGTCTGGCGGCCGTCGCCAAGAGCGCCTACGGTCAGCTTCTGGCCGGCCTCGCCAGTTGAAAACAGCGGATTTTTCGACATTGATGCTGCACTGAAAACAGCGAGTCAGTGCAGAGCTCCTTCAGCATTGGACCACTATTCAACCTGTCACAATTCGGCCCTAATCGAGGAGCGATAGCGCTTGATGAATACTGGTGCTGGGGGCCGGTATCATCCATGCTTTAGACAAGGGTCATTCCACAACCCAATCGAGGTTTCTGAAGCCCGCATGCCTGCCGAGATCCGCAAGGCCCGCGCGTCCGACGTCGATGACCTGGCCGCCATCGAGAAGGCTGTTTTTTCGAGCGATCGCATGTCGCGCCGCTCCTTTCGCCAGCTGATCGAGCGCGAGACCGCCGAGATGCTGGTTGCAGAAAGCGATGGCCGCGTTGCCGGCTATGCCGTGGTGCTGTTTCGCAAGGGCAGCGGCGTCGCCCGGCTCTATTCCATCGCCGTCGGTCCTTTCTTCGGCCAGCTCGGCATAGGCCGCCAGCTGCTGTCGGCGGCGGAGGAGGCGGCCTTCGAGCACGACCGGATGATGCTGCGCCTCGAAGTGCGCGAGGACAATCAGCGCGCCATCCGCGTCTATGAGCAGGCCGGCTATCGCAAGATCGGTCGCGAGCCGGACTACTACGAGGACGGCGCCACCGCGCTGCGCTACGAGAAGACCTTGCGCGGCGACGTGCCGATCGCCACCACCGTTCCCTTCTACCCGCAGACCTGCGAGTTCACCTGCGGCCCGTGCTGCCTGATGATGGCGATGGCCAATTTCGACCACGGCTTCGTGCCCGACCCGGTGATGGAAATCCGCCTCTGGCGCGAGGCCACCACCGTCTTCATGATGTCGGGGCCGGGCGGCTGCGAGCCGTTCGGCCTGGCGGTCGCCGGCTATGAAAGCGGGCTCGCGGCGGAGATCTTCGTCTCCTTCCATGGCGCGCTGTTCCTGCAGTCGGTGCGCAGCGAGGACAAGCGCCGGGTGATGGAGCTTGCCCAGGTCGACTTCCGCCGCCGCGCGGAACTTTACGGCATTCCGGTGAATTACCGTCCATTCGCCCTCGATGATGTTCGCAACGCCATCGCCGGGGGCAAGCTGGTGCTGGTGCTGATCAGCGGCTTCCTGATGTTCGGCAAGAAGGTTCCGCATTGGGTGCTGGCCATTGGCGACGACGGCGACCATATCCTGATCCACGATCCATGGGTCGAGGACGAGCGGCAGGAGACGATCCTTGATGCGGCCAACATTCCCGTGCCTTACGGCATCTTCATGAACATGGCGCAGTTCGGTCGCGACGGGCTGCGTGCAGCCATCATTCTGGGGAAGCGCTGACAACAATGACCTGGGTCATCCTTACAGGCAGGCAGAACGATCTCGACCAGGTGGCGACGCCGCACAAGGTCATCACCAACCGCGATTATCTCGCCCATCCGGCGCTGTTTCGCGGCCAGCGGCCGAAGGTCATCAACCTGTCGAACAATTACGGCTATCAGAGCCGCGGCTATTACGCCTCGCTGCTTGCCGGCTCGCGCGGCCACAAGGTGATCCCGACCGTCGAGACGATGATCGACCTGTCGGAGCGCAAGCTCTACGAGCACGCGCTGCCCGAACTGGAGCTCGCGCTCAACAAATGCCGCAAGGATCTCGGCGGCACCTTCCCGGCCAAGGTCGCCATCTTCTTCGGCATCGGTCCGTCGAAGGTATGGGACCGTTTCGCCAAGCTCCTGTTCGACTGGTTCCGCGCGCCGGCGCTGGAGGTCCACATCAAGGACAGCGCCGAATGGGCCTCGATCCGCAAGATCGGCTTCCTGCCGCTCGCCCGCATGACCGAGGAGGAGGAGAGGATCTTCCTGCAGTGCCTGGAGACCTACACCAACCGCGAATGGCGCGACACCAAGGGCCGCACGCCGGCGCGCTACACTTTCGCGACCCTGGTCGATCCGCATGAGGAATTGCCGCCGTCGGAGATTTCCTCGCTGCGCTACTGGGCGAGGATCGCCGAGAAGATGGGCGTCGAAATCGAGCCGATCACCAGGAAGGACCTAGCCAAGCTCGCCAACTACGACGCGCTGTTCATCCGCGAGACCACCTCGATCTCCAACCACACCTACCGCTTCGCCCGCCGCGCCCAGCAGGAAGGCATGCCCGTCATCGACGACCCGCTGTCGATGATCCGCTGCACCAACAAGGTCTATCTCAACGAGCTGATGACCTACAACAAGGTGCCGGTGCCGCCGACGGTGATGATCGCCGGCACGTCCGATCTCGAGGTGGCGGCGCAGACGCTGGGCTTCCCGCTGGTGCTGAAGATCCCGGATTCCTCGTTCTCGCGCGGCGTCAAGAAATGCGGGAACCTGGAGGAACTAACCCGGCTCGCGACCGAGTGGCTGGAGGATTCCGACCTTCTGATCGCGCAGAAATTCATCCCGACCGAATATGACTGGCGCGTCGGCGTGCTCGGCGGTCAGCCGCTGTTTGCCGTGCACTACCTGATGGCCAAGAAGCACTGGCAGATCGTCAACCACAAGGCCAATGGCAAGCCCGACCAGGGCGGCATCAAGACCTTCACGCTGAAGGAGACGCCGCATCATGTCGTCGAGACGGCGGTCAAGGCGGCGCGCTGCATCGGCGACGGCCTCTATGGTGTCGACCTCAAGGAGACCAAGGACGGCGTCTTCGTCATCGAGGTCAACGACAATCCCAATCTCGACCACGGCTGGGAAGATTCGGGCGAGAAGGACGAGGTCTGGGTGCGGCTGACGCAATGGTTCCTGGACCGGCTGGAGCGGCCGGGGCGGTAGCGGCCGGGGAGGGAATTGAGGAACTGGGGAATTGAGGAACTGGGGGATTGAAGAACTGGAGAACTGGGGAAGTGAGGAAGTGAGGAACCGAGAACTGGGGAATTGAAGAACTGAGAAAGTGAGGAAGTGAGGAACCGAGGAAGTCAGGACTGATGGCTGCGCCAGCCACTCAATTCTCCAGTTCTCCAGTTCTCCAGTTCTTCAGTTCTTCAGTTCTCCAGTTCCCCAATTCCAAGCCGTTCAAACTGGGGGAAAAGCATGCTGTTTTTCGTCATCGAGGACTTTCACGGCTGCGACCGCAAGGAGATCTACCGCCGCTTCCGCGACCGGGGCCGGCTGAAGCCGGACGAGCTTGTCGTCCACCACAGCTGGATCGCGGCGGATATGAGCCGCTGCTTCCTGCTGGTCGAGGCCCACGACGTCACCATCCTGCAGCGCTGGGCGATCGAATGGAATGATCTGGTGGAGTTCGAGATCATTCCCGTGGCGACCAGCAAGGACATGACGGCGGCGTTGGCCAGCCATCTCTGACCGGCGCCTTCCGGTCACGAGCTGTCGCGTGAACGCAGCGCCGGCGATTCGACCGAGCGCAGGCACTCCTCGATCAGCCATTTGCGGAATGCCGCTACCACGTCTCGCCTGGCGCTGCGTTCCGGGATCGTCAGGCAATAGGGCTGGCGCAGCTGGAGCGCGCCGGCAACGGGCCGCGCCAGCCGACCGTCCTCGACCACCTCGGCGCAGAAGACGCCTTGCGCCAGGGCAACTCCAAGCCCGGAAATGGCAAGGTCGAGCGCCGCCCGCGACGAATTCGCCGACAGGCCGCGTTGGATTGTCCGGCCCGGATCGATCCCCGCTGCCTCGAACCAGTTGCGCCAGGACGGGAACGACGCGCCGGTCGGTCCCCAGTCCGTATGGATCAGCGGCAGGCCGGCGAGGTCGTCACGCTTCATCGCGCCGCTCAGCGCCGGCGCGCAGACGGGATAGACGGCGTCCCTGACGATGTCCTCGGTCGGGTGCTCGCGGTAGTGCGGGCCGTAGGAAAGCCTGATGTCGATCAGCTCGCGGTCGAACGGCACCGGGTCGTCGTCGCCCCTGAGCGAGATGTCGACGGCGCCGTGGCTGGCGACAAAGCCGTAGAGACGCTCGGAAAGCCAGCCCATCGCCATGGACGGCGGCACTGACACGACGAGCCGGGGGCGGAAGGCCCCGCCGCTGACCTCGCGCGAGACGCTGCCGATCTCCTGGAAGGCCATGGTCAGCCTCGGCAGCATCTCCACGCCGGCCTCGGTCAACACGACGCGCCGGTTGACGCGATGGAACAGCTTGCGGCCCATCTGCTCCTCGACGGTGCGGATGAGCTGGCTGACCGCGGCTGCCGAGATCGACAGTTCTTCCGCAGCCGCGACAAAGCTCCCGGCGCGCGCCGCCGCCTCGAAGGCTTGCAGTCCTTTCAGTGAGGGTAGCGTGGCCACGGGCAATCCAAAGATAAGTTGAACTTATCTAGATTGCAGAAATCCTCATTTTTAGAAAGGTTTCTTTGTGGCTAATGTGCGTGGACAAACTCAAGCAGCCGGAACGAACCATGGACCATCGCGACGTCATCGCCTCGCTTACGAATGAGGAGCGCGGTCGCCTGACCGGCAAGTCTGATGGGCCGGGCCTCATCCAGTTGGCTTTCCATTTCGGCGCCATCCTGCTGCTCGGAGGCCTGATCGCCGCCAGGGTACCGTTCTGGCCGCCGCTGATGCTGCCGCAAGGCATATTGATCGTCTTCCTGTTCACGCTGCTGCATGAGACGGTGCATCGCACAGCCTTCGAGACGCAGTGGCTCAACGATGCCGTCGCGCGGCTGTGCAGCCTGGTGATCGCGCTGCCCGCGGACTGGTTCCGCTATTTCCACTTCGCCCATCACCGCTTCACCCAGGATCCCGAGAACGATCCCGAACTCGCCTTTCCGAAGCCTGAAACCCTGCGGCAGTATATCGTCCATGTCTCGGGGCTGCCGGTATGGTGGGGGCATTTCAAGACGCTCTACACCAATGCGATCGGCGGCTGCCGGGGCAGCTATGTGCCGCCGAAGGGGCTGCCGAAGGTGCGCGCCGAGGCGCGGGCGATGGTCGCCTTCTATGTCGTCGTGCTGATGCTCGCGCTCTGGTTCGGGGCAACGGCGCTGCTCTATGTCTGGATCGTGCCGGCGCTGCTCGGCCAGCCGTTCCTGCGGCTCTATCTGCTTGCCGAGCACGGCCGCTGCCCCCTCGTTGCCAACATGCTCGAGAACACCAGGACGACGCTCACCAACTGGTTCGTCCGCAAGCTTGCCTGGAATATGCCCTTTCACGCCGAGCACCACGCCTATCCCGGCGTGCCGTTCCATCAATTGCCGGAGTTCCACCGGCTGGTCGAGCGCCATCTCAAGGTGGTTGAGCCCGGCTATGTCAGCTTCCACGAGAAATACATCGAGGCGTTGCGCTGAGTATTTTCGCTTATCCGGACTGGCGCAACGCCATGCCTGATCGCAGCAGCCGGTTGATCTGCGCCGCCTTCGCCGGCACGCCGATCAGATAGCCCTGCGCCTCGATGCAGCCGGCCTTGCGCAGCATGTCGAGCTGCGCTTCGGTCTCCACGCCCTCGGCGGTGACGGTGATGCCGAGCTGGGCGCCGAGCCCGATCACGGTGCGCACGATCGCCGCCGAGTCGCGGTTATCGATGTCGCGGATGAAGGAGCGGTCGATCTTGATCTTGTCCACGGGGAAGCGCCGGAGATAGCCGAGCGAGGAATAGCCGGTGCCGAAATCGTCGAGTGCGATGCGGATGCCGAGATCGCGTAACTGGCTGAGCGTCTTCAACACCGTGTCGCTCTCGTCCATCAGCACCGTTTCGGTGATTTCGAGTTCCAGCCGGTGGGCGGGAACGCCGGAAAAGGCCAGTGCCGAGATCACGCTGCGGGCGAAGCTGCCGCTCTTGATCTGCACGGCCGAGACATTGACCGCGATGCGCATCGCATGCGGCCAGCCCGCCGCCGCCGTGCAGGCCTTCCTGAGCGCCCAGTCGCCCAATTGCACGATCAGCCCGGTTTCCTCGGCGGCCGGAATGAAATTGTCGGGCGACACGAGGCCGCGCGTGGGCGAATGCCAGCGCATCAAGGCTTCCGCACCGACGATGTCGCCGGCCGCGATGTTCATGATCGGCTGGAATTCCAGCTCGAATTCGTTTCGCGGCAGCGCGGCTTCGAGGTCGGTTTCGAGCGCCTGGCGCGCCCGCACCATGGCGTCCATGCCGGGCTCGAAGAAACGATAGACGTTGCGGCCCTCGCTCTTGCCCCGGTAAAGCGCCATATCGGCGTTCTTCAGCAGCGTGTCGGCATCCATGCCGTCATCGGGATAGAGCGCGATGCCGCAGCTGATGCCGACATGCATCTCGCGGCTCTTGTCGCGATAGGGCTTGCCGATCACCTCGACGATGCGCCGCGCCAGCTTTTCGGCATCGGCCACGCCGTTGACGCCGAACTGGATGATGGCGAATTCGTCGCCGCCGAAGCGGGCGACGACATCCGTCTCGTTGCGCAGGCAGCGCTGCAGCCGCTCTGCCACGCATTTCAGCAGCCAGTCGCCGGCCGGGTGCCCGAACGTGTCGTTGACGGCCTTGAAGCGGTCGAGGTCGAGCGAGAAGATCGCCAGCGGCGCGACTGACGCTTCGCCCAGGGCCTGGTCGAGCCGCTCGCGAAACATCGAGCGGTTGGGCAGGCTGGTCAGCGTGTCGTGATGCGCCAGATGGGTCATGCGCTCTTCGACGAGCTGGCGCTCGGTGACGTCGTCGAAGGTCGCCACCCAGCCGCCGCTCATCGGCCGTCTTGTCACCAGAAGCGTCCTGCCATCGGCAAGGTGGCGGTATGTCGAGTGAATCTTCGCCGCCTTGCGGCAGGCTTCGGTCTTGGCGACTTCGCTGTCGACGTCGATCTTCGTGTAGATGCCGAGTTCCACCAGCCGTTCGAGCGCGTCGCGATGCGTCGTTCCCAGCGGGAAGTCGGCCGCGGTGACATTGTAGAGTTCCAGGAAACGCTCGTTGCGGACGATCATCTTGCCGTCGGCGTCATACATCAACAGGCCTTGCGACATGTTGGCCAGCGCGGCGTCGAAGCGGCGATGCTGCTCCTTCAGCTCCATCTCGGCGCGCCGTTGCACGGTGATGTCTTCGTAGATCGACACCCAGCCGCCCAAAGCCAGCGGCCGGTGCGAGATGTCGATGATGCGGCCATCCGCCAGCGTTTCCTCATAGGTCGAGGGCTTCGCCCCGTCGATATAGGGCTTGCGGATGGCGTAGAGATCCGCCGCGCTGTGCGAGGCTACGCCGATGTCGACGCTGTGCTGGAGGATGTCGAAGAAGCGGATGCCGGGCCGCACGATTGCGGGATCCAGGCAGAAGATGTCGAGGTAGTGGCGGTTGCAGATGATCATGCGCTCGTCGGCGTCGAACATGCACAGCCCATGCGACATGTTCTCGACGGCGGCCGAGAAGCGTTCGTTCTGCTCGCGCAATTCGTCTTCGATGCGCTTTGTCGGGCCGATGTTTGCCGCTCTGCGCCTGCGAGCGGGCGAACCAGCCTTGACCTGAGCGACGGGCATACTCGCGCCTGCGGACCGTGAACTGAGCGAGTACTGTGGTAGTCTCCGGTTAATTTAGCGTTTGTTCAGCTAGCCGAATGCGGCGTAACCGTTGCCTGACGCTTTGCTTCGATCGCCGCGAAGCGCTTGTCCAGGGAAGCTGTTTCAGCCCGATTGTGGGCTGATCGTTGCAACGGTCCTGTCCCTTGGCGCCCTCGCCGGGTGGCGCGCAATCCGGTACACCGCCGCTGGCGGAACGTTCAGCATCGTGCGTCCAATGTGCGTTGCGCTGAGGCCCAGTCCCTCAAGGATCGGCTGCGCGACCGGGCATCGCGGACCATAGGTGAACTGGTAGAACGCCCCGCCGGGTTTCAGGTGAGCAAACGCCCCGTCGAGGATTGCTATCACCTTGTGGTCGGGCATGCTCAGCAGCGGCAAGCCACTGATGACCGCCCCGACGGATGCGTCATTGCGGAATTCGATATCCCCCAGGCGGGCGGCGTCCATACGAAGCACGCGCGCCCGCGGAAAACGGGTTTCCAAATGCCGCGCGAAGTTCGCGCCGTATTCGACCAGGGTTAGGTCTTCCGGCCGCACGCCTCGCTCAAGCAGTTTTGCCGTGAAGACGCCGGTGCCAGGCCCAAGCTCGATGACAGGTCCGGTGCTGGATGTGATGTCCTGCGTCATGATCCTGGCCAGCGCGCTGCCGGACGGCGCGACTGCCGCAACCCGGAGCGGCGCGGCAAGCCAGGACCGAAAAAACATCCAGAAATCGTTCTGCATCCACGTCCTCGGAAGAAAGCCAGTGAGAATTCGAGAGGATCTGGATAGCGGCTGCTTGTGCACGGCACAGTGACGGAAGGCGCCGATGCACTTGCGGGGAACGCCAACGGCAAGAGCGCACCCAACGTGGCGGGGTGCTGACGGGGGCGACACCTTCGGTCTTCTCGACCGGTTGCGGCTGGAAAACTCCAGTCAGTGCATGAGGCTGTCGGAAGCCGCCCGTTTCAGGCCGTCAAAGTTGAGTCCCGCCAGCGGTTGGGGGTCGTGCCCTCCCATTCCCGGAAAGCGCGATAGAACGAACTCGCATCCTGGTAGCCGAGCAGGCAGGCGACCTCGTCAATGTCGGCCGTTGGATCCGATAGCAATTGCCTGCCGAGTTCCTGTCGCGCGTCGACCAGAAGCTCGCGGAAGCTCGTTCCCTGCTCGGTGATACGCCGCTGCAGCGTGCGTTCGCTCATGCCAAGCTCGCGCGCAATGTCGGAAAGCTCCGGCCTTCCGCTCGCCAGGCTTCTCTTGAGAACGCTCTTCACCTGCTCACAGATCGAGCTTTGCGCGCTGAGTTCGCCGAGCGCGGCAGAAAGCGCGGGCGTGAGGATCTCTAGAAGCTCGGGGTTGTGGCCTGGAAAAGGGCGATCGAGGTCGGTGGACCGCAAAACCAGCAGGTCACGCGGGGCGCCGTAACGCACCGGACACCCGAAATAGGTCCGGTGCGCATCGCTTTTCGGATCGGGACGCCTGAATTCGACACGGCTGGGGGTAAGATGCTGTCCCGTTCCCCGCCGGCCGAGTTCGACGACAAAGGCAAAGGCGACATCCGTGGCAACGGCAGGTGTCGGCTCCTTGGCGTAGAGCCATTCGGAGCTTATCGTGCATTCGCCTTTCTCGTCGGCAACATGCAACTGCTCGGGCGAACAGAGGCGCTTGAAGCGCGCGATCCGGGCGATTCCGTCGCGGTAGTTGCGCGCGTGGAAGGCGGCAAGCGTGGATGGCGGATGGATCGCCGTATCGGCGGCTTCGACCAGCCTGATGCCGAGGGCGGGTTCGGGATAGAGGTCTTCGAGAGCCCTCCACAGTTCGAAGTATTGAGCGGTCGTGACAAAGGCGTGTTCGTTGAGGTGAAGGGTGGCGGGAAGCCGGGCCTGCCGCGACAATGCGGAAGCTGGCAGGCCGAGACGTTCCACGGCGTGCCAGAATGCGCGTGGAACCTTGCATTTGTCGGACGGTGTTCCGCTCATGCTATTTCCTTCACCGCATCTGGCTTAGGATGAGGCGGTCGAACATGCGATCGCCCAACCACTTCCTGACACCGATCATCATTCTCGCATACTTGCCGGCGGCGTATCGGGTCCGCGGTCTGGTCGACCTGACGGCCGTCGAGACCACATCGGCGATGACGGTTGGGTCGCTGCCGCGGCCATGGCCGTAGCTCGCTTTCGTCGTCTTCGCCACCATTTGGGCCACCTCCGCATAGGCGCTGGTACCGGATCGCTTCAGAAGTCCGTCCGCGACGACATCGCCAAAACCGGTTTCGATCAGGCCGGGCTCGACAACCACAACCTTGATGCCGAAGGGTGCGAGTTCGAGCCGAAGGCTATCCGACCAGCCCTCCAGCGCATGCTTGGTCGCATGATACCAGGCGCCGAGCAGGGTATAGATCTTGCCGCCCATCGAAGTGATGTTGACGATCGTGCCGGCCTTCTTCCTGCGCATGGCCGGCAGCAGGAGTTGCGTCAGGCGGGCCGGGCCAAACACGTTGACCTCGAACTGATAGCGCGCTTCGTCGATGCCGATATCCTCGACCGGCCCGTAGAGACCGAACCCCGCATTGTTCACGAGCACGTCGACACCGTCGACCTCGGCGAGGATGCTGGCGACAGCCGCGTCGATCTCCGCGCCTTTCGAAATGTCCATGCGCAACGGGCGTGCCCCGAGCGCCGCGAGGTCCTCCATCCTGTCGATCTGGCGCGCGGCCACATAGACCTGAAAGCCGTCCTGAATCAGGCGCTTGGCGATTTCCTTGCCCATGCCGGAGGATGCGCCGGTCACGAGCGCTGTCCTTTTCTGTCTGTCAAACATGATTGCCTCTCATCTTGCTTGAGCCCAATCTAGGGTCGAGCAGAGCTGCCATTCACTGACAGAGCGCGCCATCACAGTAGCAGATTACGCCAAACTTGCCGCGCCTCTCGCGCGGCAGCATTCTTTCACGTCGTGGAATTCGCAGCGACGAAAGACAGACGCTTCGCTTCGAGCGCCGCGAAGCGCTTCAGGAAGGCTGCCTGCGCCCAGGTCACCGAGCGCGGGGTGAAGTCGAAGCGCTCGGCGGAAAAACCGCGCGGACGGCCGAAATATTCGGTCGCTTCGGCTGCGGAGAAGCCTGCAAGCAGCGTCGCCTCGTAGTAGGCGGCGATCTGGTCGGCGCGCTTGATCTCCTTGCGCAAGGCGGCACCGAGGTCCGCCGGCAGCGAGAAGCGCTGGTGGATGGCGCGCTGCAGGCGAAATTCGCAATCCTTGTAAGAGCCGCCCATCACCGACTTGAACGGCGAGATCATGTCGCCGATGACATATTCCGGCGCGTCGTGCAGCAGCGCCGCCAGCCGCGCGTCGGCCGAGGCCGTCGGCGCCAGTTCGCAAAACAGCGCCTCCACCAGCAGCGAATGCTGCGCGACCGAAAAGGCGTGCTCGCCGCTGGTCTGGCCGTTCCAGCGGGCGACACGCGCAAGGCCATGCGCGATGTCGGCGATCTCGATGTCGAGGGGCGAGGGGTCGAGCAGGTCGAGCCGCCGGCCTGACAGCATGCGCTGCCAGGCGCGCGGCGGCGCGCCGGCGCGGTCGGCCGCCATCAGGCCTCCTCCGCGCCGGCGGCTTCCTGTGGAAAGCCGAATTTCGCCCAGGTCGGGATGGTGAGCGCGACGGAAACATCGCCGGCCATGATCGGCTGGCCGGCGTCGAGCGCAGCCTTGACACGGTCGATGCGGGAAATGGCAAGGCCTGCCGCGCCGGCGGTGGAGCCGAGCATGCCGACCGGTCTTCCGGCGACCATCAGTTCGGTGCCCGGGCCGGGCAGGGCGCTCTCGGCGCCAACGATCAGCACGCGGCGCCTGGCGGTGCCGCGATGCTGCATGCGCGAGACCACTTCCTGGCCGACATAGCAGCCTTTCCTGAAGCCGACGCCGCCGGTCTCGTCGAGCAGCACGTCATGCGGGAAGGCATCGCCGAGCGGGTAGTCGGTCCCGCTCTCGGCAATGCCATGGGCGACGCGCAGCGCCTGCCACGCGCCGACGTCGCCACCATGGGTCGCGGCGCCATAGCTGCGCTTGACCGCGACGTCGCTGAAGCGGGTGTCGGTAAGTGCCGTTGAATCAGAACCTGAAGCGGTTGATTCATGTCCCCACGCAACCCTGACAAGGGCTTGATCCTGCTTGGTGATCTCGGCCTTGGCGCGCAGCTTGTAGAGCATCAGCCGGCGCACGAAATCGTCAGAGATATCTGCTCGGCATTCGAGTCGGAAGCCATTCTCGCCGGCGCGCGAGATCAGGAAGTCGAACAGGATCTTGCCTTGCGGGGTCAACAGCGCGCCGGGCTTTGCTTCGCCTGGGCCGAGCGCGTCGAGGTCGGTGGTGAGGATGTTCTGCAGGAAATGCTCGGCTTCCGGGCCTGACACGGAAATGAGGGCGTGGTCTTTCAGCAGGGCAAAGGGCATGGATTGAAAAAGAACCTGATCTTGCAAAACGGTCAGCCTTTACGTAAGCCCCTGACACTCCCCCCGCAAGAGACCGAAACGCCCATGGCCACCACCTACGACCTCATCCTGACAGGCGGCACGGTGGTCAACCATGACGGCGAGGGTTTTCGCGACGTCGGCGTGAAAGCCGGGCGCATCGCCGCGATAGGCGATCTTGGCCAGGCCTCAGCCGGTGAGACGATCGACTGCAAGGGCCTGCATATCCTGCCCGGCGTCGTCGACAGCCAGGTGCATTTCCGCGAGCCGGGGCTGGAGCACAAGGAGGATCTGGAGACCGGTTCGCGCGCCGCCGTGCTGGGCGGCGTCACCGCCGTCTTCGAGATGCCCAACACCAACCCGCTGACCACCAGCGAGGCCGCCCTTGCCGACAAGGTGCGGCGTGCCACGGGCCGCATGCATTGCGATTTCGCCTTCTGGGTCGGCGGCACCCGCGACAATGCCGGCGATGTCGGCGAGTTGGAACGGCTTCCGGGCGCGGCCGGCATCAAGGTGTTCATGGGTTCGTCTACCGGCGACCTGCTGGTCGAGGACGACGAAGGCGTCGCCTCGATCCTGCGCAACACACGCCGCCGTTCCGCTTTCCATTCGGAGGACGAATTCCGTCTGCGCGAGCGGTTGGGCGAGAGGATCGAAAACGATCCGTCCTCGCATCCCGTCTGGCGCGACGAGATCGCCGCATTGCGCTGCACCGAGCGGCTGGTGCGCATTGCCAGGCAGACCCGCGCGCGCATCCACGTCCTGCATATCTCGACCGCGGAAGAGATACTCTTCCTCGAACAGCACAAGGATGTCGCGACCTGCGAGGCGACGCCGCACCATCTGACGCTCGCCGCCGATGATTACGCGCGGCTGGGCACGCTGATCCAGATGAACCCGCCGGTGCGCGCCGCGCGCCACCGCGACGGCGTCTGGCACGGCATCTCGCAAGGCATCGTCGACGTGCTGGGCTCGGACCACGCGCCACACACGCTGGCCGAGAAGGCAAAGCCCTATCCGGCCTCGCCATCCGGCATGACCGGCGTGCAGACGCTGGTGCCGATCATGCTCGACCACGTCAATGCCGGAAGGCTGACGCTGCGGCGCTTCGTCGACCTCGCGAGCCACGGTCCGCAACGCATTTTCGGGATGGCGCGCAAGGGCCGCATCGCCGCCGGCTACGACGCCGACTTCACCGTCGTGGACCTCAAGCGCCGCCAGACCATCACCAACGCGCAGGCCGGCTCGAAGGCCGGCTGGACGCCCTATGACGGCAAACAGGTCACCGGCTGGCCGGTCGGCACCATCGTGCGCGGTAGACGCGTTATGTGGGAAGGCGAGATCGTTACGCCTGGACAGGGCAGGGCGGTGGAGTTCTCCGAGGCGCTGCCGGGATAGGCGCCCGCATCCCGTAAGCCGCTCAATCGCCGGCGACGAAGAACATCCACTGGCCCGCCGGCGTAATGCCGACGCGGTAGAAGATGTAGGCGCCGAACTGCTTCATGTCGTTATAGTCGCCAGCGGTGACGATCTTGAACAGCTCGACCCGCTGCTTGGCGTCGAGCTTGTCGAGCGGCAGCGCGAAGAAATACGGCCAGACATAGAGTTCCTGCGGCGTGCCGGCATCGACATGGACATAGCCGGCGCTCAGCACCTCTTCCATGATGGCGAGGATTTCCTGACCCTCCGAGTCGCCGGCAAGCCCCTTGAGGAAGGTGATCGGATCGCCCTCGATGTCGCCCAGTGACAGCTGCGTCATCGAATCGCCCTTGCCGATCAGCGGCCTGAGCTTCTCGATGTCGCCGCTCCGGCAGGCCTCGACGATCAGATCATGCATGCGCCTGACCGGTTCCGGCAGCTTGGCGAGGTCGTAGACGACTTCCGGCGGCGGCGCCTCCGGGTCGGAGTTCGGGCTGGCGGTGCCGCCGTCGTTTGCTGGCCCTTCCGGCTGGCTCTCCTCGGGCTCGTTGCCCGGCTGGCTGGTGGTGGGCGGAGTCGTGCCGAGCGGATCGGGCATCGGCACGGCGCTGCCGGGCGGCGCCATGTCGTCATCGGCCGACGGTGTCGCCGGCGAGGGCAGGTCCTCGCGCTTGATCTCGCTTAGGGCATGGGCAGGGCTGATCGTGAGGCTGAGCGCCAGCGGAATCGCGGCGCAGAAGGCGGCAAGCCAGATGCTGAAAACCAGGCCGCGCGGCTGGCCTGAGGTCGAAAAATTCACCGCCTGCCTCTCCATGTGCCCAAGCCCGTCGGGCTGCTCGGGCCGGTTGGGTGCCTTTGATGCAATGATGCCCAAACGGCGCGCCGCCGTCAAAGAACCGGGCTCAGTGCTTCAGCCGCTCCGGTTCGAAGGCGCCGGCGATCACCTTTTCACGCATGCGGTCGAGCAGGGCAAGAGCCGAGGTCTCGCCATTGGCGCGCAGCATCTCGCCAAACGCGGTTTCAAGCGCTGCCTCGGCGATGATTTCCGGCTCGATGCCGGCCGACAACCCTTCCGCCCACGCCTCGCTGTGGCTCTCCACGGCCGTCAGGCGCTTCTCCTCCCTGACCAACGCGTCGATGTCGTTGACGGCATGTTCCATTGCGATGTCCACCCTGTTCAAGCGGCGATCCGTTGTGCGGATCGGGCCTGGGCTGTCCCTTTCACACGCAGGCTTGAGTAACCGTTTGTAAATACGACATTTTTGGGGTCGTACCCGCCAAAATTCGTCGCGTTGCAAAAGCCTGCGTTCGATAGTTTCCAAACTTAGCCGATTAGGCCGGCGAGCGGCACCAAAACCTTCAGTTTGAGTTAATTTCACATCCGCGCCGTAACGTTTCGTTAACGCTGTTGCAGAAGTGCAACATAAGGATTGCACCAAGATGGCGGCATAGACAAGCGCTGGTTCTGAAAACCTGTGGGTGGCGAGGGGGCGGGAGGCCGGACGCCGTCAGTTGCCGTAGCGCGAGGCGATGTCGCGCGACAGCGTCTCGCCTTCCTTCATGTAGCGGCTGATGGCTTCCGTCGCCGAGGCCGTGCATTGCGTGTAGGTGCCGCCGAAGGAACGGTAGCCGCGGTTGAACGAAGCGATGAAGCGGGCGCGCCGCTCAGGGTCGGGGTTTTCCGATGCCAGCAGCTTTTCCATTTCGACCCGCCACTGGTCGCCCTTCTCGCCGCAGAGATTGCGCAGGAAATGAAGCGATCCCAGCACTTCCGCCAGCCGCATCAGCCCAGGCTCGAACGGCGCCTCGGCGGCGAGCGCCGGCCAAGCCGTCAGCGTCATGCAGGCGGCAAGCCATGCGGCAAGGAAGGGTGAGGCGCGGGTCATCAGGTCCTTGTCGTGACGAGGATAAGGCTTTGTGGCGAAACATCTTGTCGCCTGCAAGGCGATTTTCGCGACCCTACGGTCCTGTATTTCCCCGAGCCCCCAGCAATTCCTCCGCCACCTCGAAAACGTCTCCCGCCAGCGGCATGGTGGCCATCTCGGCCAGCGTATAGAAGGCCGCCGTCTCGGCATCGTCGCTGGCCACCGGCTCGCCGCCGGCGTAAGCCGCGCCGAACACGGTCAGCAGATAGTCGACCGCGTGATTCTCACCGCTGCCATCGATGTGGATGTCGCGCAGCGGGCGGTAGCCATGGGCCAGCAGTCCGGTTTCCTCCTCGAGCTCGCGCGCCGCCGCTTGCGACAGCGTCTCGCCGGGCTCGACCTTGCCGCCCGGATAGGCATAGAGCCCTTGCGACGGCGGCCGTGCCCGCTTGACCAGAAGGACCTTGTCGCCGCGCACGATCGCGACGGAAACGGCCGGGATGATCTTGCGAGCTTCTTTCATGCGCTTGGGGCCGCTTCGTCTGTCAGCTTGGTTGTGGACCGGACAGCTTTAGCCGTTGCAGTGCCGTGGTTCCATCGCCACTTTCATGACGATCCCCAATCGAAGAGCCGAAATCCATGTGCGGACGCTTTGCCCTGACCGCCACGCCGGAGCAGACCGCAGCCTTTCTCGGCCTGGCGGAATTGGAGACGTTTCCGGCCCGCTACAACATCGCGCCGACGCAACCGGTGCTGATGGTGCTTGCCGGTCCGCCAAGGGCGCCGGGCTCGAATTTGCCGGACCGGCAGCCGATGCTGGTACGCTGGGGGCTGATTCCGACCTGGGTCAAGGACACCAGGGAGTTTCCGCTGCTGTTCAACGCCCGATCCGAGGGAGCGGCGCAAAAGGCGTCGTTCAAGACCGCCATGCGGCATCGCCGCGCCTTGGTGCCTGCCTCCGGCTTCTATGAATGGCGGCAAGCCGGGGACAAGGGGGAAGGTGGTTCGAAGGGCCAGCCCTACTGGATCCGTCCCAGGCATGGCGGCCTCGTCGCTTTCGCCGGACTGATCGAGACCTATGCCGAGCCGGGCGGCTCCGAGATGGACACCGGCGCCATCCTCACCGCCCGTGCCAGTTCGGGCATCGCCCATATCCACGACCGCATGCCGGTGGTGATCGAGGAGCGCGACTTTGCCCGCTGGCTGGATTGCCGCGTGCAGGAGCCGCGCGACGTCGCCGACCTGTTGCGGCCGGCCGAACCCGATTTCTTCGAAGCTGTCCCGGTTTCCGACCTTGTCAACAAGGTCGCCAACACCGGGCCGGAGATTCAGGAGCGGGGCATTGTCGGGCCGCAAGCCGAGAAGGTCAGGCGCCAGAAGTCCGGCGCGGACGACAGTCAGATGACGCTATTCTAGCGAAGCCCGTCGAGGCCTTCATTTCCAGGGCGCTTGGTCGAGCCCTCATCGCCGGCGCCCCCATCATCGGAGGCTGCGCCGGTCGTGCCGTTTCAGGCGGCGCGCGGCGAGATGATCTTCTGTGCCGGCTTCTTCTTCTTGGCGGTGTGCAGAAGGGCGGCGACGATCGCGGCCGGTCCGATCGCCCGATATTGGTTGGCGAGCGCCGGTTGCTTGGCGCGGCTCGGTTCCTGCTTGCTTCGTGGCATTGGTCTCTTCCCTGGTAACATTTGCGTGTCCGCGTTTGATGGCCGATTCCGACCAAATCGTGACGCCTGGCGATCTAGCCGGCGAATGTTTCATCACTGTGCCGACATGTTTAATAAAATGTTTCAGTGCCTCATAAGCCGTGACCCGGCGACTCGTTTGCTCAAAGTTGCGACTTGACGGCAACACCCGGCAAGGCGATAAAGCCGCGCATGAAAACGTTTTTCGCCATTTGTGGCATTTGCATTATTGACTAGCCTCGCGCTGGTCCGGACGTTTTCGCCTCATCTTTCCCCAGATTGGACAAACGCCCCGGCCAGCAGGCTGGAGCCCGGTTTGCGCCTTGGCGCAAGGAAGGCTCCGTCCAAATCCAAGGGATCGGAAGGGCACGCATGTCTGACGCATCGAAGGGGCTCAGCCTCTACAACACGCTGACGCGGACGCAGGACGATTTCGTCCCCATCGATCCGCAGAATGTGCGCATGTATGTGTGCGGCCCGACGGTCTACGACTTTGCCCACATCGGCAATGCGCGGCCTGTAATCGTCTTCGACGTGCTGTTCCGTCTGTTGCGCCAACTCTATGGCGAGAGCCACGTCACGTATGTGCGCAACATCACGGATGTCGACGACAAGATCAACGCCCGCGCGCTGCGCGATTTCGGCGCCGAGATCGCGTCGGGCAAGCTGTCGCTCAACGAGGCGATCCGTCGTGTGACGGAGAAGACCGCCGACCAGTACCACAAGGATGTCGCGACGCTCGGCTGCCTCCCGCCGACCTTCGAGCCGCGAGCCACCGAATTCGTCCTGCCGAGGCCGGACGGCAAGGCCGACATGATCACGCTGATCGAGCGCCTGATCGGCCGCGGCCACGCCTATCAGGCGCAGGGTGAGGTGCTGTTCGACACCGCCTCGATGCCCGACTACGGCGATCTGTCGAAGCGCAATCTCGACGAACAGCAGGCCGGCGCCCGCATCGCCGTCGACGCGCACAAGAAGAACCCTGGCGATTTCGTCCTGTGGAAACTGTCCTCGCCCGAAGAGCCGGGCTGGGAAAGCCCGTGGGGCAGGGGCCGGCCGGGCTGGCACATCGAATGCTCGGCCATGTCAGCCGCCTAC
Source organism: Mesorhizobium sp. M4B.F.Ca.ET.143.01.1.1 (assembly GCF_004792275.1). NCBI lineage: Bacteria > Pseudomonadati > Pseudomonadota > Alphaproteobacteria > Hyphomicrobiales > Phyllobacteriaceae > Mesorhizobium > Mesorhizobium sp. M4B.F.Ca.ET.143.01.1.1. Next base: position 373,377 of record NZ_SRSR01000002.1, on the reverse strand, counting down.
CTCGGTGAGGTCTTCGACATCCATGGCGGCGGCCTCGACCTGATCTTCCCGCACCATGAAAACGAGATCGCCCAGTCGCGCTGCGCCCACGGCACAAAGGTGATGGCCAACGTGTGGATGCACAACGGCTTCCTTCAGGTCGAGGGCCAGAAGATGTCGAAGAGCCTCGGCAATTTCTACTCGATCCATGAGCTGCTGGAGACCGAGACCTTCGGCGGCCGCAAATGGCCGGGCGAAGTGCTGCGGCTGGCGATGCTGATGACGCATTACCGAGAGCCGATCGACTTCTCGGTGCGCAAGCTGGAGGAAGCGGAGAACACGCTGCGCAAGTGGAAGCGCGCGTCGGATTTGGCTCCGGCGGCCGGGCAATTGCCGGCGGCGGTCGTGGCGGCACTGTCCGATGATCTCGCCACCTATGCCGCCTTCCAGCAGTTGACGCAGCTTGCCGGCGAGGCGGCGGAAGGCAACGATGCCGCCGCGTCGCTGAAGGCGGCGCTCGCCTTCCTCGGCTTCGATGTCGGCACGGCCGAGGTGGACGAGGCGGCCATCGCCAAGGCCATCGCCAAACGCCTGGCGCTGATCGCCGGGAAGAACTGGCCCGAGGCCGACCGCATCCGCGACGAGCTTCTGGCGCAAGGCGTGCAGCTGAAGGACGGCAAGGATCCTGTCACCGGCGAGCGTGTGACTACGTGGGAGATCAAAAGGTGAGGTTGGGCGCTCGGATAGCAGGATTGGAGAGGTTGGAGCGAGGCCCCCCTCTCTGTCCTGCCGGACATCTCCCCCTCAAGGGGGGAGATTGGACGTTGGCTTGGCTTTCGCCAATCACCGAGGTGGAAAGTGGAGCGCCGTCGGCGAAGCTGCCGATCTCCCCCCTTGAGGGGGAGATGCCCGGCAGGGCAGAGAGGGGGGCCTCGCGATGACCCATCATCGGGTATCTCCCGCCAAACGCGGCAATGCGCGCAAGATGCGCAAGGCGATGACCGATGCCGAGCTGAAGCTTTGGAATGAGGTGCGTGCTGATAGGCTGATGGGAATGGCGTTCCGACGTCAGATGCCGATAGCTGGCTACATCGTGGATTTTGCCTGCCCCAGCAAGAAGCTGATCGTTGAACTGGACGGCTCTCAGCATGCGTCGCCTGACGTCTCCGCATCCGATGCTGCGCGAACCGCGAAGCTTGAAGCGCTCGGCTGGACCATCCTGCGCTTCTGGAACGACGACGTCATCCGCGATATCGACAATGTCTGCCAGCACATCGTGATCGAGGCTGGCCTCGCCGGTGCCGATAGGCCGGCGCGCGAACCGACAAGGGAGGCAGTTCCATGATCGACCATCTCGGCATCACCGTTTCCGATTTCGACGCCTCGAAGGCTTTCTACGACAAGGCGATGGCGCCGCTCGGCGCTTCGCTGCTTTACATGGTGCCCACCGAATACACCGGCGGCGCCAAGGTCGGCGGTTATGGCCGCGACCGGCCGGTGTTCTGGCTGAGCTCGGGCAAGGACAAGCCGAGGGACCACCAGCATGTGGCCTTCACCGCGCGCAGCCGCGCCGAGGTCGATGCCTTCCATGCCGCGGCCCTTGCCGCCGGCGGCAGGGACAATGGCGGACCGGGGCTCCGCCCGCACTATCACCCGAACTACTATGGCGCCTTCGTTTTCGATCCCGACGGCAACAACGTCGAGGCCGTCTGTCATGATCCGGAGTGATCGGCCATGAAGTGGAGTGAGTCATGAGCCTCGACAACCGGCCGGTCTACACAGGCGGCTGCCAGTGCGGCGCGGTGCGCTTCCGCGTCGAGGGCGCGCTGGGCGATGCCTCGATCTGCCATTGCCGCATGTGCCAGAAGGCGAGCGGCAATTTCTATCTGCCGCTGGTCTCGGTGCGCGGCGCCAGGGTCGAATGGACGCGCGGCGAGCCCAAGCGCTTTCGTTCTTCCAGCGCAGCATGGCGCGGCTTCTGCGCCGAGTGCGGCACGCCGCTGACCTTCGAGGCGCCCGACGGCATGGCGCTGGCGATCGCCGCCTTCGACGATCCGGCCGGCATCGTGCCCACCATCCAGTGGGGCACCGAGGCGAAGTTGCCTTACGTCGATGCGATCCCGAAATTGCCGGGCGAGGACACGATGGCCGACATCGGCTCGGCGCCTTATCTGGCCGAGCTCGTCTCCTATCAGCACCCCGACCACGACACCGACCAATGGCCGCCGGAGGAAAGATCATGACCGACACCGTTCGAACCGGCGGCTGCCAGTGCGGCGCCGTGCGCTTTCGCATCAAGGGGGCGCTCGGGCGCCCGTCCATCTGCCATTGCCGCATGTGTCAGAAGCAGTTCGGCTCCTTCTTCGGGGCGCTGGTGACGGTGCCGAAGGACGGCGTCGAATGGACCCATGAGGAGCCGAGCTACTTCCAGTCCTCCGTCAACATCGATCGCGGCTTCTGCGCCCGTTGCGGCACGCCCATGACCTACCGCCAGCAGGGCCAATTGGAGATCGCCATCGGCGCCTTTGACGACCGCTCCGACCTCGCGCCGCAGATCCAGGTCAACTACGCGGTGCGGCTGCCCTGGGTGGAAAAGATCTTCGAAGCGCCGATCCATGAGGACTTCGACTTCTATCGACGGCAGGAGCAGATCATCTCCTTCCAGCATCCCGATCACGAGACGGCCAACTGGCCGCAGCAGGGCTTGAAACTATGACGATCGCCGGCGGCTCCATGCGTACCCTCTATCCGGAGATCGAACCGTTCGAGTCGGGCATGCTCGATGTCGGCAATGGCCACACCGTCTACTGGGAGCGCTCCGGCACCAAGGGCGCCAAGCCCGCTGTCTTCCTGCACGGCGGACCGGGCGGCACCATATCGCCGAAGCATCGGCGGCTGTTCGATCCCAAGCTTTACGACGTCATCCTGTTCGACCAGCGCGGCTGCGGGAAATCGACGCCAAACGCCTCGCTGGAGGCCAACACCACCTGGCATCTCGTCGCCGATATCGAGCGCCTGCGCGAAATGGCGGGCTTCGACAAATGGCTGGTGTTCGGCGGCTCGTGGGGTTCGACGCTGGCGCTCGCCTATGCCGAGACGCATCCTGAGCGGGTGAGCGAACTCGTCGTGCGCGGCATCTACACGCTGACGCGCGCCGAGCTCGAATGGTACTATCAGTTCGGCGTGTCCGAGATGTTCCCCGACAAATGGGAGCGTTTCCTGGCGCCGATCCCGGAAGCCGAGCGCGGCGACATGATGGCCGCCTATCGCAAGCGGCTGGTCGGCTCCGACCGCAAGGCACAGGTCGAGGCCGCGCTTGCCTGGAGCCTGTGGGAAGGCGAGACGATCACGCTCTTGCCGGAGCCGGAAACCAGCGGCAAGTTCGGCGAGGACGACTACGCCGTCGCCTTCGCCCGCATCGAGAACCATTACTTCGTCCATGCCGGCTGGCTCGAGGAGGGGCAGTTGCTGCGCGACGCCTGGAAGCTGAAGGACATCCCCGGCACCATCGTCCACGGCCGCTACGACATGCCGTGCCCGGCGCGCTACGCCTGGGCGCTGCACAAGGCCTGGCCGAAGGCGGATTTCCATCTTATTGAAGGCGCCGGCCATGCTTATTCGGAGCCCGGGATCTTGGATCGCCTGATCCGGGCGACGGATGGGTTTGCGGGGAAGAACTAGTCGATGTACGGCTTTCCGTCCCACCCCCCTCTGTCCTTCCGGACATCTCCCCTGCAAGGGGGGAGATTGGATATCGCCTTCGCTTTCGCCAATCGCCGACGCTGCAGGACGAGCGCCGTTGGCAAGGCTGCCGATCTCCCCCCTTGCGGGGGAGATGGCCGGCAGGCCAGAGGGGGGTGCTCAAGCGCCTTGTCATCATGAAAAAAGAAAGACTGTTCCTCTTTGACACCACCCTTCGCGACGGCCAGCAGACGCCGGGCATCGACTTTTCCGTCGAGGACAAGATCGCCATCGCCAAGTTGCTGGACGAGTTCGGCATCGACTATGTCGAGGGCGGCTATCCCGGCGCCAACCCGACCGACACCGCCTTCTTCCAGCAGAAGCGAACGGCGCGGGCAAAGTTCGTCGCTTTCGGCATGACCAAGCGGGCAGGCGTCTCGGCCTCCAACGATCCGGGGCTGGCGGCGCTCGTGCAGTCGACATCGGACGCCATCTGCTTCGTCGCCAAGAGCTGGGACTATCATGTGCGCGTGGCGCTCGGCTGCACCAACGAGGAAAACCTCGACTCGATTAAGGTGTCGGTCGAGACGGCGGTCGCCGCCGGCAAGGAAGCGATGGTCGACTGCGAGCATTTCTTCGACGGCTTCAAGGCCAATCCCGCCTACGCGCTCGCCTGCGCCAGGACCGCCTACGATACCGGCGCGCGCTGGGTGGTGCTGTGCGACACCAATGGCGGCACGCAACCTTCGGAAGTGCGCGCCATCGTCGAGACGGTGATCGCCGCCGGCATTCCGGGCGAGCATCTCGGCATCCATGCCCATGACGACACCGGCCAGGCGGTAGCCAATTCGCTGGCCGCCGTCGAGGCCGGCGTGCGCCAGATCCAGGGCACGCTGAACGGCATCGGCGAGCGCTGCGGCAACGCCAATTTGATCTCGATCGTGCCGACGCTTTCGCTGAAACCGGCCTTCGCCGACCGCTTCGAAACCAGCATTTCGGCCGAGGCGCTGACCGGCATATCGCGCCTGTCGCGCGCCTTCGACGAATTGCTGAACCGCGCGCCGGAAGCCCAGGCGCCCTATGTCGGCGCTTCCGCTTTCGCCACCAAGGCCGGCATCCATGCCTCGGCGCTGGCCAAGGAGCCGGCGACCTATGAGCATGTGCCGCCGGAAGCCGTCGGCAACCGCCGCCGCGTCATGGTCTCCGACCAGGGCGGAAAGGCCAATTTCCTGGCCGAGCTGAAGCGGCGCGGCATCGACGTCCCGAAGGACGATCATCGGCTCGATGCGCTGATCGCGGTGGTCAAGGAACGAGAGGCCTCGGGCTATGCCTATGAGGGTGCCGACGCCTCCTTCGAGCTGCTCGCCCGCAAGATGCTGCACGGCCTGCCGGAGTTCTTCAACGTCACCTCGTTCCGCTGCATGGTCGAGCGCCGCTTCGACGCCAACGGCCAGCTGAAGACGGTGTCGGAGGCCATCGTCAAGGTGATGGTCGATGGCGAGGAGAAGATGTCGGTGGCCGAAGGCCACGGCCCGGTCAACGCGCTTGACATCGCGCTCCGCAAGGATCTCGGCAAATACCAGAACGAGATCGGCGACCTCGAGCTTGCCGACTTCAAGGTGCGTATCCTAAATGGCGGCACCGAAGCGATCACGCGCGTGCTGATCGAATCGCACGATTCCAGCGGCGCCCGCTGGTGGACGGTCGGCGTGTCGGAAAACATCATCGATGCCTCCTTCCAGGCGCTGATGGATTCGATCATCTACAAGCTGATGAAGAACCGCGACATGGCCGGGCTGGTGGCGGCGGAGTAGGTTGACCCATCAGCGGAAGTCCATTGATCCATCAGCAATTTGCGATGGTTTTGGGCAAGCGTCTGGCGCATAGCGTTGGGCCATGGCTACCGAACCCGATCAGCTCGATGCAGACGCCAAGGCCCGCCGCGGCTTCCTCCTGGCGCTGGGCGCCTATCTGCTGTGGGGGCTGCTGCCCTTCTACATGAAGGCTGTCGCGCATCTGCCGCTGATCGAGGTCATCTCCCACCGCATCGTCTGGTCGGTGCCGATCGCGGCATGCGTGCTGGTCTGGGCCGGCCGCACAGCCGATTTCAAGGCGGCGATCCGTTCGCCGAAAAGCATCGCCATGGCTGCGCTGACAGCGACGCTGATCTCGGTCAACTGGGGCATCTATGTCTGGGCGATATCCGTCGACCGCACCGTCGAGACCGCGCTTGGCTATTACATCAATCCGCTGGTGGTGGTCGTGGTCGGCGCGCTCCTGCTCGGTGAGCGGCTCGACCGGCTGCAGATCGCGGCGGTGGCGCTGGCCGCCATCGCGGTGACCGTGCTCACCATCGAGGCCGGCAAGCTGCCCTGGGTGTCGCTGGCGCTCGCCTTCTCGTTCGCCGCCTACGGCTTTTTCCGCAAGACGCTGCCGATCGGCCCGAGCCAGGGCTTTTTGCTCGAAGTGCTTTTGCTGTCGGTGCCGGCGCTTTGCTATATCGCCTACCTGATCGCCACCGGGCAGGACCATTTTGTCTCGGGCAACGGCACCGATACCGCGCTGCTGATCGGCTGCGGCCCGGTCACCGCCGTGCCGCTTCTGCTCTTCGCCTTCGGCGCCAGGCTGTTGCGGCTCTCGACCATCGGCATCATGCAGTACATCGCGCCGACCATGGTCTTCCTGATCGCCGTGCTGGCCTTCAACGAGCCGTTCGGCACAACGCAGGCCATCGCCTTCGCGCTGATCTGGACGGCGCTGGCGATGTACAGCTGGTCGATGTTCAGGGGCCGCGAGGTTCGCCAACCGGCGCCGGCGGCAAGATAGAAGCGGTTTTCCGTCCGGAACTGCATGAAACGAGGAGGGGCGCGCCCGATGTACGTTCTGCACATTGGCAACAAGAACTATTCCTCCTGGTCGCTGCGGCCATGGGTGCTGATGCGCACCCTCGACATTCCCTTCGAGGAGCGACTGACGCCGTTTCCGACCGGATCCAGTTTCAGCCTTTTTCGGTCGTTCTCGCCCAATGGCCGAGTGCCGTGCCTGGTCGATGATGGCTGGGCGGTCTGGGATTCGCTCAGCATCGTCGAATATCTGGCCGAGCGCCATCAGGACGTGTGGCCGGCGGACGCCAGGGCGCGTGCCTGGGCGCGCTCGGCCGCAGCCGAAATGCATTCGAGCTTCACCGCGCTCCGCAACCTCTGCCCGATGAGCTGCGGCGTGCGCGTCGAGCCGTTCCCGATGTCCGATGCGCTGAAGCAGGATCTCTTCCGTCTGAGCGATCTTTGGAATGACGGCCTCGCCCGCTTCGGCGGCCCGTTCCTGGCCGGCGACCGCTTCACCGCCGCCGATGCCTTCTTTGCGCCGGTGGCGTTCCGGGCGCAGTCCTATGGGCTCGAATTCGAGGGCGCTGCGGCCGCCTATCCGAAGCGGCTGCTCGACCTGCCTGCGATGCGCGAATGGTACGCGGCGGGCCTTGCCGAGACATGGCGCGAGCCCGAGCACGAAGCGGAAGTCCGCGCCGCCGGCGCCATCGTCGAGGATCTGCGGGCGACGGCGTAGGTCGCGCCTATACCCGCCCGAGCCGCCTGACGAACAGATAGACGGCGCCGGCGACCAGCAGCGACAGCGCCGTCACCACCCAAAAGCCCATCGGCGAATCCAGCAGCGGCAGGCCGCCGACATTCATGCCGAACAGACCTGAAATAATGGTCATCGGCAAAAGCACCGCCGTCATCACCGACAAGATGTAGAGCAACTGGTTGGACTGCATCGTCAGCTTGGCCATAAGCTCGTCCTGCAGCAGCCTTGTACGTGCCTGCAGCTGCTCGCCGTCGTGATAGAGCGTGTGCGCCCGGTGCGAGAGTCTTGCGGCCATGTCGTTGACCGCATCGGGCAGATCGTTGCGGTGCGAATGGTCGAGATGCCGAAACAGGCTGGTCAGCGTCGCCATCTGCCGGTGGATCACCACGAGCTGCCGGCGCGCGTCGACCAGCGCCTGCCGCTCGCTGTGCCATGCGTCGCAAACGATGCGGTCCTCGATGCCGTCGAGCGTCTCGGAAAGGCCGCCGAGTTCGGCCGCCATGCCGTCCAGAGACTGGCCCATCACCGCCTCGATCAGCTCGGCCGGCGAGCGGAATTTTCGCGTGCCGTTCTCCACCGCCTTGCGGATGGTGTCGACCGACTGCAGCGGCTGCTTGCGGGCGCCGATCAGCATCCTGTCGTTGAGCGCGAAGCGGAAATGGCCAAGCCCGCGCGCCTCGGCCGAATAGTCGTGGCGCAGGTCCGGCAGATCGCCATAGAGCCAATCGTCCTCGAGGTCGATGTGGCAGCCGTGGCTGGCGCTAAGGAAGGCTTCGCGCACGGGAGGCGGCAGCGCCTGCTCGCCGGCGATCTCCTGGCGCGCGCGTATGTCGGAGATCTGATAGCTGCGCCAGGTCCAGTGCGCGTCGGCGGCATCCTTGGTGCGCATGCCCTCGGCGGTGAAATGATAGAGGAAGAACAGCCCGTGCTCGTCGGGCAGATAGGGCGACAGGCTCTTGTCTTCCGAGGCGAGGGCGATGTTCATGGCGGCTTTGCCGGATCTTGTAACGGTCCAGGTCGCTGGGGCGGCCAAGCCAGGTTTCTAGCATGGCCGCCGCCGTTGCGTGTGACGGTTCCGTGACGCTGGAAGCTGTGCACGGAACCGCGATCCCTGTGATGGTTGGCCAGCCATCCCCGCCTGGCATGCGTTGCATATGCCGCCTGCGGTAGTCAGTGCAGATAGCCAAGCAGCCACAGAATGAGGATGATGGGCAATGGTATTCCGATGAGCCAGAGCAATGCGCCTCGCAGCATGACGATCTCCTGAATTGCTGTTGTCTGAGCCAACGCTAACGCTGCGGCTTGGTTCCGAGACGTAAATCTGGTGCAGTGGCTCGGCAGGCGGGGGGAACCGATGCTCAAATGGGGCGCAATCCTGGGCGTGATCGGCTTTCTTGGCGGCTTCGTTGGCCCGGTCATCTTCACGCCCGAAGCCAATCAAGGTCCGTTGCTCGGCATCTTCGTCACCGGCCCGCTCGGCTTCGTCCTTGGTCTGATCGTGGGGTTCGTGCTGTCGCTGCGGGCGGGCTGATGACAGAGCCTGCCTTGTCCCTGTCGCCGGTCGCGGCAAGGGCGCGTTGGGGCGATCACAACGCCGCGGACCAGTCTCTCTCTCGTTACGGGCCATTAATTCCAGCCTGCTACTCCAGGCTGTGTCCGACCGGCCATGACAAATGGGGGCAGCCATGGGCCAGCGCGCATTCATCACTTTGCTCATCCTGCTGGCGCTGTTTGTGGCGCTCTCGGCAACGCCGTTTCCGGGCGCGATGATCGGCTTTTTCTTCGGGGTCGCGGTTGCCTTCTTCATTGCCGGGCCGACGATGCTGATCGGCCAGGCACTGGAAAAGGCCGGCATGCCGGTGAGCGGCACGGCGGTTCTGTGGGCGCTGGGCGGTCTCTACGGGCTGCTCGTCCTTGCCGCGGCCTTCCAGATATGGCGACTGCTGCAGCAGCAGAACCCGGACGCGGCGCGATCGGCCGGGCTGCGGCTGGCGCTGCTCATCGCGCTGCCTTCGATTGCCTGGCTTTCCGTAAACGCAATGAAGAATGCCTGGCCGTGAGGTCTGGGCTGGGGTGATGTGAACTGGCAAGATCGACCATTCCTACCGGACGCGATCCGGGAGGCGAGGGCCAGGCGATGACTTTGCTTCAGTTCGATGTCACCGGCGAACAAGTCTCGGACGATGAAACGGAAGAGGTCATCCGCAAGGCGGAGCCGCATCGCGACCTGATACGCTACCGCCCCGGCGGCAGTGCGTTGTTCGTCCGAGTGAGGGTGAACATGGCGCTTCTGCGGGTTGCCGCTTCGCTGCCTATCCTGCTCCTGAAGCTCACCCCGCGGGCAAACGAATTGACGCCGCGTGACGCCCTGCTGACACCCAAGGGGTCGAGCCGGAACTACGCGTTTTTCGAAAGACTGTGTGAGGACCTGGTCACCGCGAGCTGCCCCGCATGCTACATCGCGGAGCAGCATGGCGATGGGCGCCGGGACTTCTACTTTGCGACCGAGGATGTCGTCGGCTTCCAGCGGATCGCCCGCGCCACCGTCGAGGCGTCGGCCTTTCCACTCGCCGTCGAACGGCATTCGCTTGGCGCGGTGGCGGCGCTTATTCTTCCTGCCGAGGCGATTGGCGACCTCAATCTGGAAATCGCCGCGAGCGCCCGCATCCGGCCGACGCGCTTCGAGTTCTGGGGGGCGGAGACTTCCCCGGCAAAGCTCCGCGCCGAACTCGAAAAGCGCGGCTATCGCTTCCTTGGTGTCGAGGCCTTCGCGCGCGAATTGCACATGGTCAAGGATGTGCCGATCGATGGTGAGGGATTCGGGTCGGTGCTGAAGGAGATTGTTCCCCTGGCCCGGTCGCTGCAATGCAGCTATCGCGGCACCGAGACGGTCGAGGGGCACGAGCAGTTTCTGCTCACCAACCCCTTGCCCGAGCGCTACACCGCACCTCGAGCAAGCATTTTCCGTCGCATGTTTGGTCGTGGAGGTTCATGAGCGCCGCCGATTTCACGGCGGCACTCATCTCCAGCTCTCGGCCGCCTCAGCGCTTCGGGCCGAAGCCCGGATAAGGGTTGAGCGGTACGATCGCGGCGATATCCATCATGCCGGCCTTGACCAGCGGTAGCGTGGCGAGATGGCCGCGCACCTCGGCGTCGTCGGCCGCCTCGAACATAATGCCGCTGCCGGGAATGTCGCCGCGGTTCCACACCTGGCGCACCGCGCCATCTGCATAGAGCGTTCGCCGCTGCTCGGCCTCACCGGGCAGCAGCGGCGCGAAATCGGCGTCGCTGAACTTCTGGGTGTTGCGGGTGAGAAGGGCAAAGAACTGCATGGCTGTCTCCTAAAGGTCCTGGTTGGGATGGCGGGATTGTCGCCTCCGCTGGTCAGACAGTCCAAGACTGATTAGGCTAAAGTTGAGACCCTGAGGGACTAGCCGCAAGGAGCGAAAATGTTCGATCTGCGCCAGCTCCGTTATTTCGTGACGGTTGCCGAGACGGGCAATGTCGGCCGCGCCGCCGAATTGCTGCACATCTCGCAATCGCCGCTCAGTCGGCAGATCATCCAGCTCGAGGAGCAGCTCGGCGTCGCCCTGTTCGAGCGTGCAAAGCAGCGGGTGCATCTCAATGCCGAGGGCCAGGCTTTCCTTGTCGAGGCGAGGGCGCTGCTGGCGGGTGCAAAGCGGCTGGAGACGTTCGGCCGGGATCTTGCGGCGGGAACTGCCGGCCGCCTTGCCATCGGCTATGTCGAGGGCGCGGTGCATGCGGGGATCGTCGCCGGCATGCTGAGACAGTTCCGCCGCGACCGGCCGCAACTGAACCTCAGCCTGATGAGCCTGCGCTCGGCCGCGCAACTGGAGGGGCTGCGCCAGCGCACGCTCGATCTCGGCCTGGTCTATTCGCCGCCGCCGGCCGACTATCCCGAAATCGCCTCGACGCTCGTCCGGCGCGAGCCGCTGGTGCTGGCGATTCCCGAGGGCGACGCGCTCACCGCCGTTCTCGACATTCGCCCGCATCATCTCGACGGCCGCACCTGGATCACCGTGGTACGCCAGCCGGCCGACACCAACCGCGGCCAGTTCCTCGCCGCCTGCATCGAGGCCCGGCTTCGTGCCCGACATCGCCTATGAAACGGCCGATCCGCTGACCTCGCTCGGCCTCGTCGGCGCCGGCCTCGGCCTGGCGACGGTGCAGGAGAGCCTGCGCAGCGCGGCGCCGCGGGGATCGTCTTCCGCGATCTGCCCTGGTTCGAGCGCAGCGTGTCGATCTACCTCGTCTGGCGTCGGCAGGATCGGCGGGCGGTGATCGGGGATTTGAGGAAGGCAGTAGGCAATGGATAGTAGGAACTAGGCAGTAGGCACTGTTTTCCCCTACTGCCTTACATCTTGTCTATCACCGACTGCACGCCCTCCGTCGGCGCGTCGACGGACGAGCCTGCCACCATGATGGCGGCGACGATCGCTTCGGGATCCTCGACCACCAGCGGCTTCACCCGGTGCGCGGTGTGGATGAAGCCTTCGCTGCTCATATGGTCGAGCAGCGCCAGCATCGGGTCCCAGAACCCCTTGATGTTGGCAAAGACGATCGGCTTGCGATGATGGCCGAGCTGGCCCCAGGTCATGATCTCGACGATCTCCTCGACCGTGCCGATGCCGCCCGGCAGCGCCACAAAGGCGTCGGATTTTTCGAACATCCTGTGCTTGCGCTCGTGCATGTTGTCGGTGATCACGAGCTCGTCGAGCCGGTCAAGCGCGGTCTCCGTTGCTTCCCTGTTGATGAGGAAGCGGGGAATGATGCCCGTCACCTTGCCGCCGGCCTTGAGCGCGCCCTCGGCGACGGCGCCCATGATGCCCTTGGTGCCGCCACCATAGACCAGCCTGAGGCCGGATTTGGCGAGCGAGCGGCCGAGCAGGTGGCCGGCCTTGACGTAGGTTGCATCGCGGCCCGGAGACGAACCGCAATAGACGCAGACGGATCGAATCGTGTTCATGCCGATGATTGGTGATAGGGACGGCAGGCATGGTCAAGCCCGGGACAGGCTTTTTCTTGGCCGGCCGTTTTTCTTGTGGGACTCGCTAAAACACGCTAGACCGGCGTTAGGTGGCTAAGGGGCAGTCAAAAATGGCAATTAATCCATTGAAGGCGTTGTTGTTTACTGCGGGCGGCGCCGTCGCCGCGGCGGGAACCGCCTATGTGTCGGGCGCGCTCGATCCGTATCTCAATCGCACGCCGCCGGCTGAGATCGCGGCGCTGGCGCCGGGCGAGACCAAGCCGGCAGAAACCAAGCCGTCAGATCCGGGCACCGAGGGCCGCCTTCCGGCCGCGCCGGCACCGGCCACCGTCGCTATGGCTCCGGCCGCGCCATCCGCTCCTGCTGCGCCTGCGGCTGAGGCTCCCGCGGCGCCTGCCACGCCGCCCGCCACGGCCGGTTCGGTCGCGCCGACCTTCGATGTCGTGCGCGTCGAAAGCAATGGTTCGATCGTCGTCGCCGGCAATGCGGCGCCCAATTCCAAGGTCGAAATCCTAAACGGCGCGACCGTGATTGGCTCGACCGTCGCCGGTCCCGACGGCGCCTTCGCCATCGTTCTCGACGATCCGCTGAAGCCCGGCGATTACACCATCACGCTGCGCTCGACGACCGGCGACGTCGTCACCGCTTCGGTGCAGACCGCTGTCGTTTCGATCCCGCAGAATCCGGCCGGCCAGGTGCTGGCGATGGTCGAGGAGCCGGGCAAGCCGTCCGAACTGCTCACCGTCCCGGCGCCGGAGACCAAGCCCGCGGCGCCCGCCACCGGCGACCAGGCGGCCGCCCCTGCGGCGGAAGCGCCCGCAGCCACCACGCCAGCGCCGGCAACACCGGCTCCGGCCGCGCCGGCGGCCGTGGAAGCGGCACCTGCACCCGCTGCTCCGGCAACGGCGCCCGCAGCGCCGGCGGCCGAACCCAAGATCGTCGTCGAAGCGGTCGAGATCGACGGCAACAAAATCTTCGTCGCCGGCACGGCCGATCCCGGCCTCAAGGTGCGCGCCTATGCCAACGATATCCTGCTCGGCGACGCCCAGACCTCGCCCGACGGTCATTTCCTGATCGAGGCCACCCGCGACATTCCGGTCGGCAGCTACACCATCCATGTCGATGGCCTGGGCGACGACGGCGTGAAGGTGGTGGCCCGCGCCGCCGTGCCGTTCGAGCGCGAGCCTGGCGAGTCGGTCGCCGCCGTGGCGCCCGCCGCAACCAAGCCTGCTGAGGCAAAGCCCGCCGAGACGAAGCCCGCCGCGCCGGCGACAGCGGCCGAGGCGCCTGCTGCCCCGGCGGCCGAACCCGCCGCGCCCGCAACGACCGCCGAGGCGCCCGATGCTCCTGCGGCCGAGGCGCCGGCCAAGGTCGCGGCGGCGACTCCGGACGTGCCGGAGACGGTGGCACCCAAGCTCGAACACGCCGACGGCGCCGTCATCATCCGCCGCAAAGACACGCTGTGGCGCATTTCGCGGCGCGTCTATGGCCACGGCGTGCGCTACTCCACCATCTATCTCGCCAACCAGGACCAGATCAGGGATCCCGACCGCATCTGGCCCGGCCAGGTGTTCAAGGTTCCCGGCAAGTCGAAGGAAGGCGAGGCCGCCGACATGAAGGCGATGGGCGACCAGATGACGACGGCGCCGACGAAGACGGAGTAGGAGTTCGGCGATTGGCCAATCTCCCCCTTGCTGGGGCGATGACCCTACTACCCACCAGCCTGGCTTGCCCTGTCATCGTTCATCGTCTATCGCCGATGAACGATGACAGAATCCCTGGTTGAATCCGCTCCTGCGAACAGCGCTCATCCCGCCTGCGCCCCCGACAGCCGCGCCGTCGCAGCGCGGTTCGCGGCGCTTTCGCATCCGGCGCGCATCGAGATCCTCAGGCACCTCGCCGCCAGCCGTTCCTGCTGCTGTCGCGAGGTGGTCGACCATCTCGACCTCGCCCAGTCCACCGTCTCGCAACATCTGAAGATCCTGGTCGAGGCCGGACTGGTCCGTTTCGAGCCCGACCGCCAGCGCTCGCGCTACGAAGTCGACCACGCGGCGCTCGCCGATGTCTCGGCATCGCTCTCGGCGCTGGTCAAATCCTGCTGCACCGTCGGCTAGAACAAGAAGGCAAAAAGAATGGCCGGAAAAACCGTCTCCGATTCCTTGACCCTCGCGACGTTACGCAATCTGTGGCCCTATATGTGGCCGGCGGACCGCGCCGACCTGAGGGCGCGCGTCACCTGGGCAACGCTGCTGCTGGTCGTCGCCAAGGTGACACTGGTCGCCGGCCCGTATTTTTTCAAATGGGCGACCGACGCGCTGGCCGGCGCCGCGAAGACGCCGCCGCCGCTGCCGTCCTTCCTGCTTGCGCCGGTCATGCTCGTCGTCGCCTACAATGTGCTGAGGCTGGTGCAGCTCGGCTTCAACCAGCTGCGCGACGCGCTGTTTGCCCGTGTCGGCCAGTATGCGGTGCGCCAGCTCGCCTTCCGTACCTTCGTCCACATGCACCAGCTGTCGCTGCGCTTCCATCTCGAGCGCCGCACCGGCGGCCTGTCGCGCATCATCGAGCGCGGCACCAAGGGCATCGAGACGATTGTGCGCTTCATCATGCTGAATACGGCGCCGACCATCCTCGAATTCGCGCTGACCGCCGGCATCTTCGCCTTCACCTATGGCTGGAAATATGTGGCCGTGGTCGCTGTCACCGTCTGGGTCTATGTCTGGTTCACGGTCAAGGCCAGTGACTGGCGCATCTCGATCCGCCGCGATATGAACGACAGCGACACCGACGCCAACACCAAGGCGATCGACTCGCTGCTCAATTTCGAGACGGTCAAGTATTTCACCAATGAGGCCATGGAAGCCGAGCGTTTCGACCGCTCGATGGCGCGCTACGAGATCGCCGCCACCCGCACCTGGACCTCGCTCGGCTGGCTGAATTTCGGCCAGGGCGTCATCTTCGGCCTCGGCACCGTCATCGTCATGTGCATGTCGGCGCGGGAAGTGCAGGCCGGCACGCAGAGTGTCGGCGACTTCGTGTTCATCAACGCCATGCTGATGCAGCTTTCCGTCCCGCTCAACTTCATCGGCTTCATCTATCGCGAGATCCGCCAGGGGCTGACCGACATCGAGCACATGTTCGACCTGCTCGACGTGCCGCAGGAAATCGTCGACAAGCCGGACGCCAGGCCTTTGCTGGTCGGCGCGGGCAAGGTCGAGTTCCGCGACGTGCATTTCTCCTACGATCCGAACCGCAAGATCCTGAAGGGCGTCTCCTTCGAGGTGCCGGCGGGCAAGACGGTCGCCATCGTCGGCCCATCCGGCGCCGGCAAGTCGACCATCTCCAGGCTGCTGTTCCGCTTCTACGACGTGCAGGGCGGGCAGGTGCTGATCGACGGCCAGGACATCAGGGACGTCACCCAGGAGAGCCTGCGCGCGGTGCTCGGCATGGTGCCGCAGGATACCGTGCTCTTCAACGACACCATCGCCTACAACATCCGCTATGGCCGCGTCGGCGCCAGCGAGGAGGAAGTGCGCAAGGCGGCCGAGCTCGCCCAGATCGGCCCCTTCATCCAGAAACTGCCCGAGGGCTACCGCTCGATGGTCGGCGAGCGCGGACTGAAGCTCTCCGGCGGCGAGAAGCAGCGCGTGGCGATCGCCCGCACGATTTTGAAGGCCCCGCCGATCCTGATGCTCGACGAGGCGACCTCGGCGCTGGACACCCAGACCGAGCAGGAGATCCAGGCAGCCCTCGACCTCGTCAGCAAGGGCCGCACCACCATCGTCATTGCCCACCGCCTGTCGACGGTGATCTCGGCCGACGAGATCATCGTGCTCAAGGACGGCCAGATCGCCGAACGCGGCACCCATGCCGCGCTGCTGCGCAAGGATGGCCTCTACGCCTCGATGTGGGACCGCCAGCGCGAGGCGACCGAGGCCGAGGAGAGGCTGCGCGTTGCCCGCGAGAGCGACGAGCTGGGCGTCATCGTGCGGAGAAGGACGTCGGAGGTTAGTTAGCGCCTCTTCCTTCTCCCCTTGCGGGAGAAGGTGTCGCCGAAGGCGACGGATGAGGAGTGTTCCAGCTTGGCGATATGTTGAAATCGCTGCAGCCGCGTTTCTTCCAGCACCCCTCATCCGTTTCGGCGCTGCGCGCCCATCCCCTTCTCCCACAGGGGGGAGAAGGGGATGTCGGCGCAAAAAATCCCCTTGACCTCAACTTACCTTGCAAACCGTCTCCGAGCCCCTGCGAAACGAGCCTTTCCAGAACGGAGACAGATCGAAATGAGCAAGACAAATCAAGGCAATGGCAGCGTGTTCCGGGTCGACAAGTTTGTCGTTCCGGCGGCGGCTCGCGAGGAGATCATCGGCAAGGTCCGGATGACCCACGAACTGCTGCGCCAGCAGAGCGGCTTCGTGCAGGACTTCCTGCTCGAGCAGTTCTCCGGGCCGGGCGAGTTCAACCTCGTCACCATCGTCGAATGGGAAAGCCAGGCAGCGGTCGACAAGGTGGTGCCGATCGTCAAGGCCGCGCACGAGCGCATCGCCTTCAGCCCGCAGGAGACGATCGCCCGGCTCGGCGTCAGGGCCGATATCGCCAACTATCAGCGTTTGCCGGAACTGTAGGCAGGCCAACCCGCGCCAGGTGCCGGCGCTTCGACGCTCAGCACCTGGCCGGTACGGGCATCGCTGATCATGTGCTCGAAGCCGCGCCATTCGGCGGCGGCGATATAGAGCGTCCTGCCGTCAGGCCCGCCCAGCATGCAGGCAAAGCAGCCGCGATCGGCCTCGACCCTGTCGAGCTTCATGCCGCCTTCGCGCACCCTGACGCAGTGTTGGTTGGGCACGTCGGCGTACCAGACGCAGCCCTCGGCATCGATGCATATGCCGTCGGGATAGTCGCCGCCGAGGTCCGCCCAGACGCGGCGGCGGGCAAGGCTGCCGTCTTCGGCGATGTCGAAGGCGGTCAGCCGGTTGGCGTGCGACTCCGCAACGATCAGCGTCCTGTTGTCCGGCGTCACCGCCATGCCGTTGGCGAAGGCGATGTTTTCGGCCACCTGGCGGATCGTGCCGTCCGGCCGGATCAGCACGATCGTGCCCGGTCCGAAATGTTCGCCCGGCGCCGGTGCCGGCCCGCCGCCATTGACGTAGATGTTGCCGCGCCCGTCGACGACGATCTCGTTCCACGGGCTTTTCGACAGCGGCCTGAGATCGGCATGGGTGGCGAGCGTTCCATCAGCCTCCTGCCGCAGCAGAAGCCCTACCCGGCCGGAAACGACGAGCAATCGCCCATCCGCCAGCCAGTCGATCGAATAGGGCAGGGTGGCCGGTATTGTGAGCATGATTTCGCTGTTGCCGTCCGCATCCACCGCGACGATCTCGCCCGTGCCCCAGTTGCAGACCCACAGCCGTCCGTCATGCCAGCGCGGCGACTCGCCAAAGGCGAGACCCTCGATGATGAGATTGGCATCAATTGCAGACGATTTCGGCGATGGCATTTGGCGGGCTCCCTGGGCGAGTTGTCTAGCCAAGGACGAGTGGCATGGTCGAGTTCCGACAGCATAGACAAAAAAATGCATGTCTCCGGTGACCAGCCCAGCCTCGCCCATTGTTGCGTTGCGGGCAGGGGGGCTTTCGGCTATTGAGGCCGGACCTGAAACAGGGACTGCCCCCATCCCATGAGCATCGTCGATACGATCAAGAATACGCTCGTTCCGATCCATCGCGAGGGCTATCCCTTCATTGCCGCTTTTGCCGCGGGCACGCTTTTTCTGGGTTACTTCTCCTCGATCCTGTTCTGGATCGGGCTGATCCTCACCGCCTGGTGCATCTATTTCTACCGCGATCCCGAGCGCGTCACCCCGGTCGACGACCGGCTGGTGGTGAGTCCGGCCGACGGCGTCATCTCGGCGGTCGGCCCCGCCGTGCCGCCGCGCGAGCTTGGTCTCGGCTCCGGCGAGATGACCCGCATCTCGGTGTTCATGAACGTCTTTTCCTGCCATGTGAACCGCGCCCCGGTGCGTGGCCGGATCGCCAGGATCGAGCACCGGCCCGGAAAATTCCTCAACGCCGAGCTCGACAAGGCAAGCTCGGAGAACGAGCGCAACGGGCTGGTCATCGATAGCCCCAACGGCACCGTCGCCGCCGTGCAGATCGCCGGCCTGGTGGCGCGGCGCATCGTCTGCTGGGCCGAGGCCGGCGGATCGATCGCCATCGGCGAGCGCTTCGGTCTGATCCGCTTCGGCTCGCGCGTCGACGTCTTCCTGCCGCTGAACGCCGTGCCGCGCGTCGCCGTCGGCCAGACGGCCGTCGGCGGCGAGACGGTGCTGGCCGAATTCGGCGGCGCGGCGGTGACGCCGCTGGTCAGGATTTCCTGAGCCGTGGGCGCGCCCTTCAAGAAATTCGAGGCGCATGCCAGCGGCGGTCCGCGCATCCGTGAAATCCCGATGCGCATGGTGCTGCCCAACCTGGTCACCGTGCTTGCCATCTGCGCCGGCCTCTCCGGCATTCGCTTCGGCTTCCAGGACCGCTTCGAGCCGGCGGTGGTGATGGTGCTGCTCGCCGCCTTCCTCGACGGCATCGACGGCCGCCTGGCGCGAATGCTGAAGGCGACCTCGAAATTCGGCGCGCAGATGGATTCGCTGGCCGACATCGTCAATTTCGGCGTGGCGCCGGCGCTGGTGCTCTATGCCTTCCTGCTCGACCAGGCCGGCTCGTTCGGCTGGATCGCGGCACTTCTGTTCACCATCGCCTGCGGCCTGCGGCTCGCCCGCTTCAATGTGCTGGATGATGAGAAGGCCGACCGGCCGCTGTGGCAGAGCGAATATTTCGTCGGCGTGCCGGCGCCGGCGGGCGCGGTGCTGGTGATGCTGCCGCTCTACCTCTATTTCCTGCGGCTGGGACTCGAGCCGACCCGTCTCGCCGCCTTTGTCGCCACCGGCTTCACCGTACTCGTCGCCTTCCTGCTGGTCAGCCGGCTGCCGGTCCATTCTGGCAAGAGCATCAAGGTGCCGGGCGACAAGGTGCTTCCGGTGATCCTTGCCGTCGTGCTCTACGTCCTGCTTTTGATGACCTATCCCTGGTACACGCTGACCGCCTCGGTCGCCGGCTATCTCGTCTTCCTGCCGTTTTCCGTGCGCGCCTATTCCAAGCGCGCCATGCGCGAAGGCGAGAAGGTGCCGCCGTCGGATATCGGCTAGAGCAATTCCAGGAAAAGTGTGTAACGGTTTTCCGTCCGGAATCGCGTAGAAACAAATAGTTAGAGCGGGTCGGCGGTTCCATGAAACGCTGAACCGCTCTAGCACGCTACGCCGCCGCGCTCAGCCCCAGCCGGTCGATCGCCAGCCTGCGGGTCGAGACATAGTCTGTCTTGCCCGAGCCCAGCACCGGGATCTCCTCCACCTTGACGATGTCGTTTGGCACCATCAGCTCGGCCGCGCCCGCCTTCTTGCCGAAGGCACGCAGTTCCTCCGCGCTGGCGTCATCGGCCGTGGTCACCAGCACGATACGCTCGCCGCGCCTCTTGTCCGGCACCGCCACGGCGGCATGCCGTTCCTCCGGCCACAGCGACTGCACCAGCATCTCGACGGCGCCCAGCGACACCATTTCGCCGGCGATCTTGGCGAAGCGCTTGGCGCGCCCGCGAATGGTGATGAAGCCGTCGCGGTCGATCGAGACGATGTCGCCGGTATCGTGCCAGCCATCGAGCGGCTGCAACTCGCCCGGCCGGTCGGCGGTCATGTAGCCCATCATCATGTTCGGCCCGTCGAGCCAAAGCCGGCCGGCGTCGTCGATGCCTTCGACCGGCTCGAGCTTCATGCGGATGGCCGGCAGAGCCCGCCCGACCGTGCCGTCGCGGCCATGGATGGCGGTGTTCACGGCGACGACCGGAGCGGCCTCGGTGAGGCCGAAGCCCTCGATGATCGATGCGTCGAAGCGCTCGCGGTAGACACGGCGCGTCTCCGGCTTCACCGCCTCGGCGCCGGCGACGACGAAGCGCAGGCTGGAGAAATCGCCATCCTTGGCGGTGCGCGCATAGTTGGCGAGGAAGGTGTCGGTGCCGAACATGATGGTCGGCCTGACCTTGCGCGCGATCTCGGGGATGATCTTGTAGTGGAGAGGGGACGGGTAGAGGAACAGCTTCACGCCGGTGACCAGCGGCAGGATGGTGCCGCCGGTCAGTCCGAACGAGTGGAACACCGGCAGCACGTTGAGCAGGATGTCGGCGGGCGAGATGGTGATGCGGGCCTCGGCCTGCATGGCGTTGGCGTAGAGGCTCTTGTGCGACAGCACGACGGCCTTGGGCGTGCCCTCCGAGCCTGAGGTGAACAGGATCACCGCCGGCTTCGCCGCATCCTGTGGCCGCAGCGGAAAGCGCCACAAGAGGGCGGCGGCGAGCTTGTCCAGCATCGTCACGCTCTGGCGCACATCCTCCAGCCACAGCAGCCTGGCGCCACCTGCCTCGACCGCCTCGACGATGTCGGCGAGCCCAGCCTTCTCGATGAAGGCGCGGGACGACACGACCGTTCTGATGACGGCGGTACGCACGGCGGCGGTGACGCTCGCCGGTCCCGCCGTGTAGTTGATCATCGCCGCAACCCGGCCGGCCGAGATCAGGCCGACGAAGGACAGCACCACGCCATTGGCGTTGGGCAGCAGCAGGCCGACCGCCTCGCCCGGCGCCGTCACCGCTTCGAAGCGGCGCCCCAGGACGCGCGCGCCGATGAACATCTTGCGGTAGCTCAGCGCGCCCGAGATGACGTCCTCGATGATCGGATGCGAGGCGCCGACCCTGGTTGCCGCGTCGCGAATGGCGAGGAACAGGCCGCGGTCGAGATTGGTGCCGAACAGCCTGGCTTCCGCGAAGCGGTCGAACAGCGCGTTGGTGTTGGAGGCCTGGTCGGGATTGCGCGCCGCCAGCTCGGCAATCGTCATCGGCTCCAGCACGCTCACCGAAAGGCGCGGAAACCAGTGGCGCGGCGCCCTGTCGGCCGGGGTCAGCGATGCCGGCAGGTCGCGGGCGCGGGCGACGAAGATCGGCACGATGCTGGCGTCGGCCTGCATGGCGATGCGGGTAATGGCGCGGAACAGGCGGAACGATTTGATATCAGGCTCGACCGCATCGGGCAGGTAGACGGCAAGCTTGCCCTTGCCTTTCAAGACCCGTACCAGCCGCCGGCTGACGAAGACATGCTCGGCGTTGAAGGCGATGGTGCGGCCAAGCTCGCGCCATGGCTCCAGCCAGGGCGAGCGCGCCGAGGCGTCGTCGAGGATGTGCAGCGTGTCGTCCGGCAGCAGCGACAGCATCAGCGCCGGCTCGATGCGCGACTGGTGCGAAATCACGTAGATGACCGGTGCCTTGGCATTGCGGGCGATGCGGATGCGCTCGTCGGCGATGCGGTAGGCGAGCTTGAACGGCACATAGAGCAACGCCTGCGTGAAACGCAGGCCGAGGCGCACCGATTCCAGCACGCCGATCAAAAGCCAGGCCGCGACGAGGCCTGCAAGCAGCGCCAGGGTCAGGATCATTGCCGCGCTCTCCCAACGTCCTCCACGTCGCGGCTCTTGAGTGGCCGCTTCGGCGCCAGAGGGTAGCGGAAGTGGGGGCGACGTCAATGTGGACTGAGTGCCCTCTAGCCTTCTCTCCTTGTGGGAGAAGGTGGCCGAGCGAAGCTCGGTCGGATGAGGGGTGTTGGACGGATCACTGTTTTGAAGATGTAGGTGCCTAAAAGCATTGGAGTTTTCGAGGTCGAGTTTCTTCCAACACCCACATCCGTCTCGGCGCTACGCGCCGGTCCACCTGCTCCCCACAAGGGGGAGAAGGGGGAGCGCACTTTACGCCGCGTTCAACCTCCCGCTGATGAAGCGGAACTCCTGCGTCTTGCCGCCATAGCCATAGGCGGCTGCCGGCACTTCATGCACGAAGGCATAGCTTTCTTCGTGGACGCCACCCAGCAGGCGGCCGAAGGCGGCGAAGATCGCCTTGAGATAGGCCTCGAGCTCCAGCTTGGTGTTGGTGCCGTCCACCACTTTGATGTCGAGCCAGAAGGTGTTGGTGCCGTGCTCTGCGAGCGACTTGCCGCCGGCGAACCAGTGCTGGGGATCGAAATAGCTGATCGCGACCGCGGTGATGGTCGGATCCTTGCGCAGATGCGTCGCGGTGAGCTCGGTCACCTCCCTGGCGATGGCGGCAGAGAGTGCGGCGTCGGGCTTGCCGGTGACGCTGACATTGATGATCGGCATTTTCTTTCTCCTCGTTGTGAGCGGCGCTTCCTCGCCCTTGGAAGAAACCATGTCACGAGCCTCGAATCAAAAAAATCGAATTGTTTTGAAGAAAAGATTCGATATCATCGAACTATGCAGACGCTCGACCCAGACCTTCTCAAAACCTTCCTTGCTTTCGTCGATGGCGGTTCGCTGGCGAAGGCGGCTTCCACCGTCGGCCGCTCGCCTTCGGCGGTGACGGCGCAGATGCAGCGGTTGGAGGAGATCGTCGGCGAACCGCTGCTTGCTCCCCAGGGCAGGGGGCGCGGCTTGACGCCGGCCGGCGAGGATCTGGTCGGCCATGCCAGGCGCATCCTCGCCGTCCACACCGAGGCCTTGCTGGCGCTGAAGGGCGCGCGTGCCGACGGCCGCCTCGCCGTCGGCACGACGCAGGATTTCGCTGATCGCGGCCTGCCGGAACTGCTGCGCGCCTTCGCCGTCAGCCATCCGCGCGTCCGGATCGAATTGCGCGTCGGCCGCTCCATCGAGCTCGGACAGGCGCTGCAGGCCGGCGATCTCGATCTGGCGATCACCATGCGCCAGTCACCGGGCCCCGACGAGGTTGCCGTGATCGGCGAGCCGATGCTCTGGCTCTGCTCGCAGAAGGGGCTCGCCGCGCGCGAAGACGTCTTGCCGCTGGCGCTGCTCGACCCGCAGTGCGGCTTTCGCGAAGCGGCGCTCGCCGCCCTCGACGCGGCGGGCCGCCGCTACCGCATCGCCGCCGGCAGCGCCAGCCTTGCCGGAGTGCGCACGGCGGTCAATGCCGGCATCGCGCTGACCTTGCGCACGGCGCGCTTTGCCCATTCCGGCATCGTCGAAGCCCCGCGCGAGTTTGCGCTGCCGCCGGTTCCGACCGCCGAGTTCGCCATCCGGCTGGGTCAGAACGCCGGGCGGCCGGCGCGCGATCTGGCGACGCTTTTGAGCGCCGGTCTGGCATCGTCCGCAGCCTGATCGCCGCGCAAAGAAAAAGCCGACCTTGCGGTCGGCTTCTAAGGAGGGCGGATCGAGGGGTTTGGGGGGACTTGGGGGTGATCCGCCACAGCAACAATGCGCGGGCCCGATGATGGTTCCATGACCCGAAAAATATTTTTCAGTTGGCCGCGCGCCCTGCCGCCAGCCAGTCGCGCCCGGCATGGGCAAACACCGCGCAAAGCACGATCGCGCCACCGATTATGCTGGCGGCCGGCGGGATCTCGCCGAGGAACAGGAAAGCGAACGCGATCGCGAACGGCACTTCGGCCGAGCCGAGCAGGCCTGATTCGGACGCCGGGATCAGCCGCGAACCTTCCGTCCACAGGATCGACGCCAGCGCGAAGGAGCCGCCGAACGTGGCCAGCAGCAGCGCATCCCGTGCCGAGACCGCCAGCGGATCTGTGACGAACCAGCCGAGGACGAACAGAAGGAAGGCCGACACCGCGCCAGCCCACACAACAGGCGTGTCGCGGAAGGCGCGCACCATGATCATGTAGAGCGCGCTGCCGGTTGTCATCAGCAGCGCCAGCCCATCGCCGAAGAGATGGCCGGTGCCGAAGCCCGACCACACCATGATGCCGACGCCGCACAGCGACACGGCGGCGGCAAGCATCGTCTGCAGCCGGAATTTTTCCCGCACCAGCAGGAAGGCGAGCAATGCGGCGATGAAAGGCGAGGTCGCGTAGATGACGGCGACATTGGCGACATAGGTGAATTTGAACGCCGCGATGAAGGCGATGCTGGCGGCTGCGCCTTCCAGCGCCAGCAGCCAGCCGCGCCAGCCGAGCCGCAGGCTTTCGCGCCCGCCGGAGCGGCGCCGCCGCCACAGCACATAAAGCGTGATCAGGATCGAGCCGACGAAACCGCGCCAGCAGGTGATCGTCAGCGGATCGGCGTGGATCGATTTTGTCAGCACGCCGGTGAGGCCGAACACGACGGCGGAAGCCGACACCAGGACGATGCCCAAGGTTCGCTCGGCGGCGCTCGTCGCGCCATCGGCCAATGTATCAGTCATCTCGAGGGAATCGGTCATGTCCTCAGTCTACGTCGCCCTACCGGCATGGTTCCGTCAGTTGTCATGCTAGAGCCGTTTGCGGAAATGCTCGTTGCCGATGACGAGCAGGCCGGCGGCGACGATCAGCGCCGCCCCAAGGAACACCTCGCGGCGCGGCACGTCGCCCCAGATGGCGAAGCCGAGCGCGAAGGCCCAGACCAGCGACGTGTACTCGAACGGCGCCACGATCGACACCGGCGCCCTTTTCATGCCTTCGAACAGAAGATACTGCGCCATGCCGCCGAGCGCACCGACGCTGGCCAGAAGCAGCAACTGGCCGCCGTCGGGCGTCCGCCACCAGATCAGCGCCGGCGCCACGGAGAAGAGCAGGAAGTAGAAATTGTTGAGCACGAGCTGGATCGTCGTGCGCTCTGCATCGCTATCTTGCGCAAAAGCACGACGGCGATGCCCCAAAGCAGGGCCGCGGCCAGCACCAGGACCATCGGCAGCGAGATGCCGAGATGGGTCGGATCGCAGGCGACGAATACGCCGGCAAAGCCGATCAGCACCGCCAGCCAGCGCAGCAGCGGCACCTTCTCGCCAAGCATGAACACCGACAGCACGGTGACGATGATCGGAGCGGCATAGTAGATGGTGGTGAGCTCGGCGAGCTGCAGGGTGCGGGCGGCATTGTAGTAGCAAAGCCAGGCCGCCAGCGTGAAGGCGCTGCGCACCAGCATCGGCCGCACGATGGGCGAGCGCGCAGTATCGGTGAACAGGCGCCGCCCGCCGATCGCCGCGCAGGCGGCAAGGATGGTGACCGAGCGGAAGAACATGATCTGCCAGACGCTGATGCCGACGACCAGCAGCTTGATCGCTGCGTCCTGCGCCGAAAACAGGAAATAGGCGCCGCCGGTCAGGAGGATGCCGGCCAGCACCCTTTCGCGGCTATCGAGAATGGCGACATCGGCCATGCGGCACCGCTTTGCGGACGTTGCTTGCATTGAGCCAAACCCCTTGGCCCAACAGGATCAGCCTATACGGGCGATGGCCCGCACGGCGCTACGCCAGCTCCGGCCTTGCGTTGGGGCACAGGCCTGGCGGCCTGCATTCACCTGACGCTTGCGGCACACGGATGTTCGACGTCTTGCAATGCTGGACGGTCATCGCCCGTTCAGGTAATTTTGCAACTCGCGGATTGATCGGCGCGGCTGACCCCGGCAGTGGACTATGGAGAGGCGCGCCAATGCGTGCGCTGCATAGGTCCGGAAGCTTCGATGACTGACGTGATCGATCGACTGGTGAGGGCGATGAACGCGCATCAGCTCGACGCTGTCGCCGCTCTCATCCACGAGAACTATCGAAGCGAACAGCCGACGCACCCGGGCAGAGCCTTCGTTGGCCGCGACCAGATGCGCGCCAACTGGGAGGCCATGTTCGCAGGGATACCTGACTTCCATGCGACGGTCATGCGCTCGGTCCGGGACGGCGACACGACCTGGACCGAATGGCATTGGTCCGGCACTCGCCGCGACGGAAAACCCTTCGAGGTGCGCGGGGTCACCCTGTTCGAGATCGTCGACGATCGGATCGTAAGCGGGCGACTGTATCTGGAGGACGTCGAGAGGCAGCCTGTCGGCATCGAAGACGCGGTCGAAGCCCTTTCCGGGCGCCGTCCGTCAACGGCCGGCAGCGAAACCTGTTCGTGAGCCGCAGGCCTCACTGCGTTGCCTGATAAAGCTCCGCGGCCGCCTCCTTCAGCGCTCGCCTTCCGTCCGCCCTGAAATACATCATGTGGCCGCCCTCGACGACATCGAGGCGGATAGGCTTTGCGTCGGAAAGCGGCGGAACCTGATTCACCAGATAACGCGAGGCGAGATAGGGCGTGACGAGGTCGGTGTAGCCGTTGACGATG
Source organism: Mesorhizobium sp. M4B.F.Ca.ET.143.01.1.1 (assembly GCF_004792275.1). Lineage (NCBI taxonomy): Bacteria > Pseudomonadati > Pseudomonadota > Alphaproteobacteria > Hyphomicrobiales > Phyllobacteriaceae > Mesorhizobium > Mesorhizobium sp. M4B.F.Ca.ET.143.01.1.1. Next base: position 346,990 of record NZ_SRSR01000002.1, on the reverse strand, counting down.
ACGACGCCGAGCGCGGGGTTGAGTGAACGCGCCCGCTGCAGATCATCCATCACGCCGGCATAGCCTTGCCGCGAGGTGCCGTAGTCCCAATTGTGGGTGACCTCGCCATTGAGCAGCCGGTAGCTGATGTCGGTGTGGAAATTGAGCTCGTCGCGGACATAGCCGACGAAGGCCGAGGTCAGCGCCGGCACACTGCGGTCGAGCACGGGATCGGGTCCTGCGATGCGTCCGCTCTCTGGCGCGATGTCGGCCGTGCCGATCATGCCGTCATACGGGCTCAGCACCTTGCCTTTGGCGCGGGCGAATTCTCGCGCGAACAGGCCGGTCGGGACGCGGGCGAAATTGTGCTGGACGAGCTCGAGCGGCAGTCCGGTGATATCAGCCACGCGCTGGCTCGCCAGCTTTCCGCCTTGTTCCAGCCCGCTGGTCAAAGCGGTGAGGTAGTCGCCCATGGCATAATGCTCGACCTCGGCGAGCCTTTCCCGCAACGCATCCCCGCTGACGCCTTCGCTGCTGAGGCGCACCGCCGCCAGCGAGGGCAGTTCGAGCGCCCAGTGCAGCGGCTCGAATTCGTCCGGCTGCACCAGCATGAACTCCAGCGCCGGAGAGATCAGCACGATGCCGTTCGGGCTGATGCCGACATCCTCCTGCAGCGTGCGGGCAAGCAGCGCCGCACGGAACCCGCCATAGCTTTCCCCGGCAAGGAAAAGCGGCGACCCGGTGCGGCCGTTCTGGGCGAGATAGAGCCGGATGAAGGCGCCGATCGAGCTGGCGTCCTGGCTGACGCCCCAGAAATCGTGCGTGTCCTGGCCGGGCGCCTCGCGGCTGTAGCCGGTCCCGACCGGATCGACGAAGACGAGGTCGGTCATGTCGAGCCAGCTGTCGGGATTGTCGATGAGCTTTTGCGGTGAGGGCAGGAATTCTCCAGCTGCACCGGTCATGACGACGCGCGGCCCGAGCGCGCCGAGATGCAGATAGGCGGAGGCCGCGCCCGGCCCGCCGTTGAACACGAAGGTGATGGGGCGAGGGGCAGCCTTCGCCTCGCCCTCCGATGGCCGCAGCGTGTAGGCGACGTAGAAGATCTCGGCTGTGACATCGCCCTTGCCGGAGAGCAGCGACAGGGTGGCGGCCTTAGCCTGATAGTCCAGCTTGCGCCCGGCGATGGTGATCGAGTGGTTCGTCGTCTGCGGCTGTGGCAGGAGCGACAGCACGCCGCCCGCGGGCGCCGGCCGTTCCGGCGTTTCGGCGAGACCAGCCGGCGCGAACGCGGCAAGCAACAGCAGGGCGAGGGGAACGAGTTTCAGCTTGAACCGCATGACGCCTCCGCGGGAACGACTTCCGCATAGGTATGGCTGAGCCTGTCGAAGTCAAAGGGGGCGTCTCGACACTTGGGTTCCTCGCCTCGCCTAGGGCGGGGGAAAGGAACCCAAGCTGGAATAATGTGCTATCAACCACCAAAGAATATCGAAAGGAGCGCAAATGGACGCGACCGCACTCAAGGCCATGCAGGCGCCGCTGAAGGACGCCTATCGAGAGGATGCCTCGCGCGCGCTGATCACGCTTAGGGCAAGGGGCTCAGTCGACGACCAGTCGATCGCCTGCAAGGTCGAGACGGGCAGGGCGCTGGCCATCGCCGGCCTTCATCCGGCGACCGGCGGCTCCGGGCTCGAGCTCTGCTCCGGCGACATGCTGCTGGAGGCGCTGGTCGCTTGCGCCGGCGTTACCCTGAAGGCGGTGGCGACGGCGCTGGAGTTCAAGCTTGGCAATGCCACCGTGCAGGCGGAGGGGGATCTCGACTTTCGCGGCACGCTGGGCGTCGCCAGGGACGCACCGGTCGGCTTCCGCGAAATCCGGCTCAGTTTCGATCTCGACACCGACGAGCCGCAGGAGCGTATCGATTCGCTGCTCAAACTCACCGAACGCTATTGTGTGGTGTTCCAGACCATCAGCAACAAGCCGCAACTGACGGTCAGCGCACGGCGCTGAAGCTACTGTGCCGAAGGCTCTTCGGCATCCCCTTCGTCGGTGAACGGCGAGGCGCTCGGCACGCACTGCACCGCCCATCCCTGAGGGGTCGGCTGCTTCTGGTATTCGGTGACGGCGTTGGTGCACTGTTCGCGGGTGTCGAAGGTGCTGGGCAGCACCACCATGCCGCCCTGTGGGCCGGCGATCACCAGATACCAGACCAATGCTACGCTGGGAGCAGCCATGGGAATTCCTCACTATGTTGGTGTGGGAGAGTCGGCCGATCCTAGCAACTCCGGGCGAGCGGTGAAAGCTCGCCCGGCCTGCGGTGCATGCGCGCGACATCACAGCCGCGTGATGTCAGCCCCGCTCTCCAGCGGTCATTCGACGGCGAAGCAATAGAACAGGCCGTCGCCGCCGGTGCCCTTCAGCGCCTCCTGGCTGCAGCCGCCACGCGAGGCATGCGAGGAATTCCATGACTTGGCGGCTGCCGAATCGTCGAGCCCGGTGCGGTCGTGATGGCCCATCATGGCCACCCCCTCCGCGCCGCTCATCGTCCAGTCGCCGCAGGTCTGGTCGGCGATCTTCGTGCCGTCGGGTTTCGAGCCGGTCAGCACGTCATGGCGGTTCGGCTTGTCGCCGCGGCCGTTGACCACCTCGCCCTTCTCGTTGAGCGCCGTCTCCTTGCTGATGGCGTTTGCATCGCCATGCAGCGAGGCGACATCGTCGGCGATCTTGACGCCCTTGGCGTTGACCCACGGACCCTTGCCGATGCGGTCGCGCGCATCCTCGGCGCCGGTCGACAGGTAGGCATGCCAGGTCTTGCCCTTGACGCCGGCTGCCTCCGCCAGCGACGCGCAGTGCGCGTCGGCGCCCTTCAGCCCACCGAGATCGGCGCCCTTGCCGGAGCCGACACTGGTGACGAAGAAACTCATCTTTGCGTCTTGCGACAGCGCCGTGCCGGCGGTAGCGGCGGTAAGTGCGGCGGCGGCAACGAGAATAAGTCTACGCATGGCGGTCCTCCGGTTTCGAATGTTCTACATTCGAAGAACGTTGCCGCAGGCGTATTTAATCCGTCTCGAGCTCGGTTTATTCCGGTTGCCGGTAGGTGACGAAGCGGTTGTGCTTGGCCTGGAAGATCAGGCCGGTTTCCTTCAGTTCCGGGCTGGCCAGCGGCACGATGCGCCTGGCGATCTCGGACGGATGCGGCAAGGTCTCCGGATCCTCGCCCGGCGCGACCTGCGCGCGCATGGCGGTGCGGGTGGCGCCGGGATCGGCCGCGTTGACCCTGAGCGGCAGGCCCTGCGTCTCATGCGCCCAGGAGCGCATCATCGTCTCGACCGCCGCCTTTGAAGCAGCGTAAGGCGCCCAGAAGGCGCGCGCCGAGTGTGCCGCGTTGGAGGACATGATGATGGCGCGGCCGGCGTCGGAAAGACGCAGCAGCGGATCGACCGAACGGATCAACCGCCAGGTCGAGGTGACGTTGATGGTCATCACCTTCTCGAAGGTCTTGGCTTCGACATGGCCGATCGGCGTGATGACGCCGAGCACGGCGGCGTTCGCCACGAGGATGTCGAGCTTGCCCCAGCGCTCGTGGATGGCGCCGCCCAGCCGGTCGATGCCGGCCATGTCGGCAAGGTCGAGCGGCACCAGCGTGGCCTCGCCCTTGCCGGTCCTGGCGTGCTCGGCCTTGATCGCATCGTCGAGCTCCTCGAGCCCGCCGACTGTGCGTGCGACCGCGATCACATGCGCGCCGGCGGCAGCCAGTTCCTTGGCCATGAAATAGCCGATGCCGCGCGAAGCGCCGGTGACGACCGCCAGGCGGCCGGAGAGGTCGAGGGTCATGCGAGAGCTTCCGTGAGGTGGTCCGGCCTACGCTCCGCTTGTCGCCAGCAGCGACAGCGTGCGCACATTGTCGTGGCCTTCGAAGTCGAGCAGGCGCGTCGGGTACTGGCCGGTGAAGCAGGCGTCGCAGAACTGCGGCTGGTCGTTGTCGCGCCCGGCCTCGCCGACGGCGCGGTAGAGCCCGTCGATCGACAGGAAGCCGAGGGAATCGACACGGATGAATTCGGCCATCTCCTCGACCGACATGCGCGAGGCGAGCAGCTTCGACTTCTCCGGCGTGTCGACGCCATAGAAGCACGACGCGCTGGTCGGCGGCGAGGCGATGCGCATATGCACTTCCTTGGCGCCGGCGTCGCGCACCATCTGCACGATCTTCTGGCTGGTGGTGCCGCGCACTATCGAATCGTCGACCAGAACCACGCGCTTGCCCTCGATCATGCGGCGGTTGGCGTTGTGCTTGAGCTTGACGCCCATATGGCGGATCGAATCGCCGGGCTGGATGAAGGTGCGGCCGACATAGTGGTTGCGGATGATGCCAAGCTCGAAGGGGATGCCGGCGGCCTGGGAGAAACCGATCGCGGCCGGCGTGCCGGAATCCGGCACGGGCACCACGATGTCGGCCTCGACCGGGTTTTCCTGCGCCAGTTCGGCGCCGATGCGCTTGCGCACCTCATAGACGTTGCGGCCTTCGACCGAGGAATCCGGCCGCGCGAAGTAGACATATTCGAAGATGCAGAAGCGGGTCTTCTGCGGTTCGAACGGGAACAGGCTCTCAATGCCCTTGGAGGTGATGACGACCATCTCGCCGGGCTTCAGGTCGCGCACGAAGCGGGCGCCGATGATGTCGAGCGCGCAGGTCTCGGAGGCGAGGATCCAGGCGCCATCGAGGTCGCCCAGCACGAGCGGGCGGATGCCCAGCGGGTCGCGGCAGCCGATCATTTTCTTGGCCGTCATGGCGACAAGCGAGAAGGCGCCTTCGACCTGGCGCACCGCGTCGATGAAGCGCGAATTCAGGTCACGCTCCTTGCTGGTGGCGACCAGGTGCAGCAGCGTCTCGGTGTCGGAGGTCGAGGAAAAGATCGAGCCCTGCTTCTGCAGCGCGCGCTGCACGGTCAGCGCATTGGTGAGGTTGCCGTTGTGGGCGACGGCGAGGCCGCCCTCGGCGAGCTCGGCGAAGAAGGGCTGGATGTTGCGCAGGCCGGCGCCGCCGGTGGTGGCGTAGCGGGTGTGGCCGATGGCGCGATTGCCCTGCAGGCTGTCGATGACGCGCTGCTTGGTGAAGGTGTCGCCGATCAGGCCGACATGGCGCTCGACATGGAACTGACTGCCGTCATAAGAGACGATGCCGGCGGCTTCCTGGCCGCGATGCTGCAGCGCGTGCAAGCCGAGTGTGACGATCGCCGCCGCATCCTGCCGGCCGAAAATGCCGAACACGCCGCACTCGTCGTGGAAATGGTCGTCGGCCTCGGCGGAAAGCACGTCGCCTGCGTCTGCCTTCGAAACTGCCATGGGGGCTCAAGCTCCGCTAAAATCGCCATATAAGGCGATCGCTCGTCGAAAGCAACGCATGCCTTGCGGCGTTCACACCAACGTCAATCCCGGGGAAGCGCCCGCCTTGCCGCGGGCGCCCGTTTGACCGGGATCAGTTTGCCGGCGCCGGGCTGGCGGGAGCCGGAGCCGGCGCGTTGTCGGCCGGCGCTTCGCCTTCGCTGTCGTCGGCCGGCGCATCGGCATCGTCGCCGTTTGCCGGCGGTTCGGCCGCCGGCTGATCGGTCGTCGCGCCGGGTGCCACCGGCGTCTCGGTCGCGGGCGCACCCTTGTGCGTGTATTTGTTGACGAGGTCTTCCGTGTTCTCGGGAAGCAGGCTTTCGAGCTTGGCGCCGATCGTCTCCAGCAGCGGCCGCGACTTGGCGTTGGCGACCCAGCCGGGCGCCTTGGCGCCGGCCAGCCAGTTGAAGAACAAGAGCGCCACCGCGACCACCAGGACGCCGCGCGCCGCGCCGTAGAGGAAGCCGAGTGTGCGATCGAGGGCGCCGATACGGGAATCGATGATCCAGTCGGCGAGCTTCATGGTGATGACCGAAACGACGATCAGCGCGATGACGAAGACGACGCCGGCGGCCGCCGCCATGGCGATCTTGTCATTGTCGACATAGGGCTGAACGTAGGGCAGCACCGGCTTGTAGAAGAAGAAGGCCGCCGCGGCCGCCGCCACCCAGGAGACGATGGACAGCACCTCGCGCGAGAAGCCGCGCACCATGGCAAGCATCGCCGAGACCAGGGTGAAGCCGACGAGAATTCCGTCAAGCAGCGTAATCGGCATGTCCTTCGCCCCACTCCATGTCTTCAGCGCTCGATGTCTTTACCGCTCGACGAGCCGCGTCATTCTTGCTCCTCGGCGCGGTTGCGCCGTGAGCCGGCTATACGCGCCACGAGGTCGGCAAGCTCGGTGGGCTGGAAAGCGCCGGCCCCGATCCCCCCAGCGCCATTGCCACCGACAAGTTCCTCGCTGCCCAAGGGCAGGACCGCACTACCGAAACCCAGCTTTTCGGCCTCTTTGAGGCGCTGCTGCGCATGCGCAACCGGCCTCACCGCACCCGACAGGCTGATCTCGCCGAAATAGACGCAATCGGCGGGAAGGGCAAGACCGGTGAGCGAGGAAACCAGGGCGGCGGCGACCGCCAGATCGGCAGCCGGCTCGCTGATCCGGTAGCCGCCGGCGACGTTGAGATAGACATCATGCTGGCCGAAGCGCACGCCGCAATGGGCTTCGAGCACGGCGAGCACCATCGACAGCCGCGCGCCGTCCCAGCCGACCACGGCGCGGCGCGGCGTGCCCAGCGAAGACGGCGCCACCAGCGCCTGGATTTCGACCAGCACCGGGCGCGTGCCCTCCATGCCGGCGAAAACGGCGGCACCCGGCGACTTCGCATGACGCTCGCCGAGAAAGAGTTCTGACGGGTTGGCGACCTCGCGCAGGCCCTTGTCCGACATCTCGAACACGCCGATCTCGTCGGTCGGGCCGAAGCGGTTCTTCACCGTGCGCAGGATGCGGTAGTGGTGGCCGCCTTCGCCCTCGAAATAAAGCACGCCGTCGACCATGTGCTCGACGACGCGCGGGCCGGCGATCTGGCCTTCCTTGGTGACATGGCCGACCAGCACGATCGCAGCACCGGTGGATTTGGCGTAGCGGATCATCGCCTGCGCTGCCGCGCGCACCTGGGTGACGGTGCCGGGCGCCGAATCGGCGAGGTCGGTCCACAGCGTCTGGATGGAATCGAGGATGACGAGGTCGGGCCGCTTGCCGTCGGCGATGGTTGCCAGGATGTCCTCAACATTGGTCTCGGCGGCGAGCTCGACCGGCGTCGAGGCGACGCCGAGGCGCTGGGCGCGCAGCCGGATCTGGGCAACGGCTTCCTCGCCGGAGACATAGACGATGCGGTGTCCCCTCGAGGCAAGCGCGGCGGCGGCTTGCGTCAGCAGCGTCGACTTGCCGATGCCGGGATCGCCGCCCACCAGCAGCGCCGAGCCGCGCACGAAGCCGCCGCCGGTGGCGCGGTCGAGCTCGCCGATGCCGGAGACGATGCGCGGCGCGTCCTCGATGTCGCCCGACAGGCTGGTCAGCACCACGGCGCGCCCCTTGCGGGCGTTGCGGGTGTTGGCCGGTCCCGAGCCGATGCCGCCGGAGGTGCCTTCCTCGACCAGCGTGTTCCACTCGCCGCAGGCATCGCACTTGCCTGCCCAGCGCTGGTGCACCGATCCGCAATTCTGGCAGATGAACTGGACGCGCGATTTAGCCATGCAGTTGCGCCGTTCGCAGATGGCGGAAGGCTGGCGTTCCCGCCCACCCCCCTCTGTCCTGCCGGACATCTCCCCCGCAAGGGGGGAGATTGGATGTCGCCACCGTTTTCGCCAATCGCCGACGTTGCAGGACAGGGACCGCCGCCAAAGCTGTCGATCTCCCCCCTTGCGGGGGAGATGGCCGGCAGGCCAGAGGGGGGTGTGACGGAGCGCGACTGCGGGTCAAAAAACTACTCAAACCTGTCCGGCAAATGATGCTCTTCCGCGAGGTCGGAGAAGCGGGTGAATTCGCCGTGGAAGGCGAGGCTGACCGAGCCGGTCGGGCCGTGGCGCTGCTTGGCCACGATCACCTCGGCCTTGCCGCGCATCTCGTTCATCTCGGCTTCCCACTTGATGTACTCGTCGGTGCCGAGCTTCGGCTCGCGGTTCTTGAGGTAGTACTCCTCGCGATAGACGAACAGCACCACGTCGGCGTCCTGCTCGATGGAGCCGGATTCGCGCAGGTCCGAGAGCTGCGGACGCTTGTCGTCGCGGCTTTCGACCTGACGCGACAGCTGCGACAGCGCGATGATCGGCACGCCGAGCTCCTTGGCCAGCGCCTTGAGGCCGGTGGTGATCTCGGTGATTTCCTGCACACGGTTCTGCGAGGCCTTGGCGCTGGAGCCCTGCATCAGCTGGATATAGTCGATGACGATGAGGTCGAGGCCGCGCTGGCGCTTCAGGCGGCGCGCGCGGGCGGAAAGCTGGGCGATCGAGATGCCGCCGGTCTGGTCGATGAACAGCGGGATCTTCTGCATGGTCTGCGAGCAGGCGACCAGCTTTTCGAAATCCATCTCCGAGATCTCGCCGCGGCGGATCTTCGACGACGAGATCTCGGTCTGCTCGGAGATGATGCGGGTGGCGAGCTGCTCCGACGACATTTCGAGCGAGAAGAAGCCGACGACGCCGCCATTGGCGGCCTTGAACGAGCCGTCGGCCTGCTGCGCAGGCACATAGGCCTCGGCGATGTTGAAGGCGATGTTGGTGGCGAGCGACGTCTTGCCCATGCCTGGGCGGCCGGCAAGCACGATCAGGTCGGAAGGCTGCAGGCCGCCCATGCGGCGGTCGAGGTCGCGCAGGCCGGTGGCGATGCCGGACAGGCCGCCGTCGCGCATATAGGCGGCGTTGGCCATGTCGACGGCGGTTTTGACCGCGTCGGTGAAGCTCTCGAAGCCGCCGTCGTAGCGGCCGGTCTCGGCCAGCTCGAACAGGCGCCGCTCGGCGTCCTCGATCTGGTCGGACGGCGACATGTCGACCGGGGCGTCATAGGCGATGTTGACCATGTCCTCGCCGACGGTGATCAGCGCGCGGCGCGTGGCGAGGTCGTAGATGGCGCGGCCATAGTCGGTGGCGTTGACGACGGTGACGGCCTCGACGGCGAGCCGCACGACATATTGCGCCACCGTCATGTCGCCGACCTTTTCGTCCGCCGGCAGGAAGGTCTTCAGCGTGATCGGGGTCGCGATCTTGCCCATGCGGATGAGCTCGGCCGCCACCTCGAATATCCGGCGATGCAGCGGCTCGTGGAAATGCGCCGGCTTGAGGAAGTCGGAGACCCGGTAGAAGGCGTCGTTGTTGACGAGGATGGCGCCGAGCAGCGCCTGCTCGGCCTCGATATTGTTCGGTGCCTCGCGATAGAGCGGTTGCTCCGCCACGCCGAATTTGCGCGCTGCCTCAGCCATGATATCCCCGATTTCGATCCCGACCTCTCGATAGCAAGAACGAGATGAGTCGGTGCTGACCTTTCTGCATCACCCGAAGGCCAATCAGCCTTGATGCCCGCTGTTCACAGGAACGGCAAACCGTCCACAGGACAGAATTCCCGTGCCCCGATTCCGGTTGACTCGGCAAGGCCGCGATTCTACGCGAAGCTGTAGAACAAATAAAGAACAAATTGTCATTCAAATATCCAGCGTGTCGCCCCAGTCCAGCCGTCGCGAGATCCTGAACGCGTCGCCGTCGCGCTTGCTGAACAGTGTCTCGCCGGCACTGCCGTCGGGCACGCAAAGCTTGAGCAGCACCTTGCCGGAGCCGGCTTTCGGCGGCGCGATCACGCGCGCCGGGCGCGCCGGCGCCGGCTGCCGCGAGGCGGCGATGTAGATGAATTTCTCGTCCTCCCAGGGGACGTCGGCGTCCTTGGCGAGGCGATGCAGGCGCGAGCGCGCGACGCGGCGCGAGAAATGGCACCAGTCGGGCGGGACGAGCGGGCAGGGCGCCTCGTGCGGGCAGGGTGCCAGCACATGCGCGCCGGCCTCGATCAATTGCCGGCGGACGGCAAGGATGCGCTGCCAGCCGGCCGGCGTTCCCGGCTCGACGATCAGCAGCGTGTCGGCGGTCAACTGCCAGAGTCGGCCAACCAGTTTGGGCAGCGAGGCCGGCACGATCTCGTCCAGCACATAGGCGGCGGTGACCAGATCGGCGGGTTGAAGATCCGTGAGATCGATCGTGGCGTCGCCGGCGAGCCATTCCGTCCTGGCGGCGACCGTCTCGGCGGCCAGCGTCTGGCCGATCTTGCGCACCGCCGCGCTCGCCTCGAGCATCACCGCCGCCTCGAGGTCGGACCACAGGTCGATCGTGGCCCAAAGCATGGTGCCAGGCCCGGCGCCGATATCGAGCAAGGTCCTCGGCTGGAACTCGGGCCTTGCCTCGGCCAGCGCGTCGAGGCTGGCGCGGACGGCGGCATAGGTCGCCGGCAGCCGCGTCGCCAGATAGGCTTTGACCGCCATGTCCTCGGCCATGTGCAGGCGGCCGTCGCGCAGCTCCGCGCGGTAGCGGTCGGACAGCGTCCGCGCCGCCTGCTTGAGCGCCGGCAAGGGCACATTTTCGAGCAGGCGCTCGACGCCTTGCCGGAGCGGGGCGGGGAGTTCCACGCGTCACGCTCCCCGGGGTGCGAGAAGGATGACCGAAGCGCCGGCGATGCAGATCGCCGCACCGGCAAGGTCCCAGCGGTCGGGGCGCACGCCTTCGACCAGCCGCAGCCAGCCGAGCGATGCCGCGATGTAGATACCGCCATAGGCGGCGTAGGCGCGGCCGGCGGCCGATGTGTCGACCAGCGCCAGCAGGAAACCGAACAAAGCGAGCGAGACGAGCCCCGGCGCCAGCCACAGCGGCGACTTCTCCAGCCGCCACCAGGCCCAGAACGAGAAGCAGCCGGCGATCTCGGCAAGCGCGGCGGCGATGTAGATGAGATAGGTCATGAAAAAAGGTCTCGCGATAACGAGACCTTTTTCATGCTTGGGCCGGCTATGGCAAGGATAATGGGCCGATTGGCCGCGATGCCGCCGGCTTCCTACTCCCCGTCCGCCACCTTCCGGCGGCGGGCGGGCTTGGCGACGGTCGGCTCGGGCCGGTGGCCGATGTCGCGCATTTCCAACGCCTTCTCGCATTTGGCCATGTAGTCGCGGGTGACCGGCAGCGTGTCGTTCCTCTTGGCGAGCTGGATCTGGAAGATCACCAGGTCCTGCCAGCGGAAGGCGGCTTCCGAGGCGGCGAGGTAGAATTCCCACATGCGGCAGAAGCGCTCGTCGTAGATCGCCTTGGCCTTGTCGCGGTTGGCGGCGAAGCGCATGCCCCAATGCTTCAGCGTGTCTGCATAGTGCAGCCTGAGCATTTCGATGTCGGTGACGACGAGGCCCGACTTCTCGATCGCCGGCATCACCTCGGAAAGCGCCGGGATGTAGCCGCCCGGGAAGATATATTTGCGGACGAAGGCGCTGGTCGCCCACGGCACGCCGGAGCGGCCGATCGTGTGCAGCAGCATGACCCCGTCGGGCTTGAGCAATGTCGCCGACTTCTCGAAAAAGGTGCGGTAGTGGTTGACGCCGACATGTTCGAACATGCCGACAGAGACGATGCGATCGAAGCGTTCGTTGAGCGAGCGATAATCCTTGAGGTCGAAATGCACCCTGTCCTGCAGCCCTTGCACATGGGCCCGGTCTGTGGCGACGCCGTGCTGCTCGATCGACAGCGTCACACCTTGCACGTCGACGTCGAAGGCCTTGGCGAGATAGAGGCCGAGCCCGCCCCAGCCGGAGCCGATATCGAGCACCGTCTGCCCGGCTTTCAGCCGCAGCTTGGCGGCGATGTGCCGCTTCTTGGCCGCCTGCGCCTCGTCCAGCGTCATGTCGGGCTGCTCGAAATAGGCGCAGGAATACTGCATGTCCTCGTCGAGGAAGAGCCGGTAGAGGTCGCCTGAGAGATCATAGTGGCGCTGCACGTTGCGCCGCGCGCGCGCGGCGGTGTTGATCTGCTGCAGCCGGCGGAAGGCGTGGCGCAGGCCTTCGATCGCCTTCGACCAGGTCGCATCGATGCCGCCGCTGCCCATGTTCTGGAAGGCGATGCGCATCACCCCAAGCACGCCGCCTTCGAGGATATCGAGTTCGCCGTCCATATAGGCTTCGGGTACCGCCAGCATCGGATCGAAGCTGATGGCGCGTTCGGCGTGCTTTGTCTTGATGTGCATGTGCACCGGCTCGCCGCTGCCGTCGCCGAAGGTGACCGTCGAGCCCTTCGGCCCGGTCACTTTGAGATTGCCGGTGCGCACCAGGCGGTCGAGAAGGCGCTTCAAGAGAATATTCATGACCAAATGTCCCCAACGTCAGACAGGATGGCCTGACGCAGGGTCCCGAAATCGCTATCGATTTCGCGGCGGGATCATGCGCCAAGTCAAAGGACTACGACGTCCTTTGTGCGTCCAAAGGACGCGCGACGCTGTAGTCTGCATCAAGATATAGGGGTTCGAAAAGTTCCATTTGGCACAAAAAAGCCCGGGCGCGAGGCCCGGGCGTTGGTCCAGTCGAAACCGGTGGCAGTCAAGGCGTTTCGAGCGCCGCTGTGGCGCTCGATCGTGCCTGGTCAGGCGTTGTCTTCGCCGCCTTCGAACTCGGCGTTCGGGTCGAAGAAGTTTTCCGGCCGCGCATTGTCGTTGATGTCGTCGCCGTAGATGGCTTCGGCCGTCGTCAGCGTCTCGCCCTTGGCCTGGCGCTCGGCCTCGTCGGCGGTGCGGGCGATGTTGAGCGTGATCGTGACTTCGACTTCCGGATGCAGCGCGATGGCCACATTGGTCAGGCCGATGGTCTTGATCGGGTGGTTGAGCTGAATCTGGTTGCGGTTGACCGAGAAGCCTTCCGCCGTCAGCAGGTCGGCGATGTCGCGGGTCGACACCGAACCGTAGAGCTGGCCGGTCTCGCCGGCCGAACGCACGGCCACGAAGCTCTTGCCGTCGAGCTTTTCGGCAACCTGCGAGGCTTCCGACTTGCGCTCGAGGTTACGCGCTTCGAGCTGGGCCCGCTGGCCTTCGAACTTCTTCTTGTTGGCTTCGTTGGCGCGCAGCGCCTTGCCCTGCGGCAGCAGGAAATTGCGGGCGAACCCATCCTTGACCTTGACGGTGTCGCCCATCTGGCCGAGGCGGGAAACGCGTTCGAGAAGAATGACTTCCATGGTTTTGTTCCTTCGTCTTGGCGTCGATCGCGGGGATCGGCGCAGGATTGATCTGGAACAGGTCAGGAAGCAAAGGGGGCGTTGCCGCCGTGTCGCTGTCCTGCCTGTCGCGGCAGTTAGAGGCTTTCGGCCTCAACCCGGGATTTGATGTCCAACCCTGCGGCGCCCGTCGCCGTGGGGAAAGAAGCGGGCGGCTGGCCGCCCGCTTCGGAAGTCTTAGCGAACCACGTAGGGCAGCAGGCCGAGGAAGCGGGCGCGCTTGATCGCCTTGGCGAGCTCGCGCTGCTTCTTCTGGCTGACGGCGGTGATGCGCGACGGCACGATCTTGCCGCGCTCGGAAATGTAGCGCTGCAGCAGACGCACGTCCTTGTAGTCGATCTTTGGCGCGTTGGCGCCGGAGAACGGGCAGGTCTTGCGGCGACGGTGGAACGGGCGCCGGGTCGGGATCTGGTTGATGTCGACCATTATTCTGCACCCCCTTCAGCGCCTTCACGCGGGCGGCGCGGACCGCGCTCGCCGTCGAAGCTGCGCGGCGGACGATCGCCACGGTCGCCACGATCGCGGTCGCCGAACGAACGCGGGCCGCGGTCGCCACGGTCGCGGTCGCCGAAGCCGCCGCGCTCGGAGCGCTCTTCGCGCTTCTGCATCATCGCCGACGCACCTTCCTCATGCGCCTCGACCTTGATGGTCAGGAAGCGCAGCACGTCCTCGGACAGGCCCATCTGGCGCTCCATCTCGTTGAGCGCGGCCGGCGGGCAGGTCAGGTCCATCAGCGTGTAGTAAGCCTTCCGGTTCTTGTTGACCCGGTAGGTGAGGGACTTCAATCCCCAGTTCTCGACCCGGCCGACGGACCCGCCATTCGCGGTGATGACGCCCTTGTACTGTTCGACAAGCGCATCGACCTGCTGCTGCGAGAGGTCCTGCCGGGCAAGGAACACATGTTCGTATAGAGCCATAGTGTATCGGTGCCTTTCTTCGTTTCTCTCCCGGTTCCTCGCGGCTAAAGCCTCTGCAACTTCTCTGACCCGCGAAGCGGGGAAGAAAGGAGCATGACGAGACGGTCGAGAGCGGAGACACGGGAGGCGGAAGCGCTTCTGGCTTCACACGCAGCCTTTCGATAAGCCTGCGGCCCTCCGTTCAGCCCCCAGCAAGGACCGGCAGATTGCGGGCGTCTATACAGCAATTCCCGAGGAAGGCAAGGGAGGACGTCGGTCCTTGCCGTCGCAGTCAGGAAAAAACGCCAACATTCGGGAGCAAGCTATTTTATCGATTTTCCGGTAATCGGGCTTTAACCACCATAAGCGGTTGTTTTGAGTTGTAACCTCAAATTCACGACGAGAAGCGCACGAAATCGGGTGACCGCGCGGGGGCGGTCTGCTTGGCGATCCGGGGGGTAGGATGCTTCTCAAGAATTTCTGGCGCTCGAAGCGCGGCAACTTCGCGCTGGTGCTGGCGCTCGGCGTGCCGGCGATCCTCACCGCCGTGGCCTTCGCCACCGATGTCTCGACACTGATGAAGGCCAGGAGCAATCTTCAGAACGCGCTGGACGCGGCCAACCTGGCCTCTTCGCATCTCGGCGACATCGACATCTCGCGCAGCGATGCCTTCAACCGCTATTTCCAGGCCAATGTCACGACCCACCGCGAATTGTCCAATGCCCAGGCCACGCTCAGCGTCGACAAGGGCGTCACCTACATCAAGACCAAGGCTGTCGCTTCGGCCGACGTCAATCTGAACTTCGCTTTCCTGTTCGGCGACGACAGGCACATCACCGTCGATGCCTCGGCGATGGAGTCGAACAACCAGCTCGAAGTCGTGCTGGTGCTCGACAACACCGGCTCCATGGCCGGCGCGCGCATCAGCGCGCTCAGGCAGGCGACCAAGTCGCTGATCGACTATCTCGAGGCGGCCAAGTCGCCGACTCGCCAGGTGCGGGCCTCGCTGGTGCCGTTTGTCACCGCCGTCAACGTCAATGGCCCCGATTTCGACCCGTCCTGGATCGACCTGAACGGCAAGTCGTCAACCAACGGCATCAATTTCCCGGCAGTAAAAGGCAAACGTCCAGATCATATGTCGCTGTTCAAGCAGCTTCAGCAGGACGTTCCGGCCTTGAAGCACACCGGCTGGAAGGGGACCGGCTGGAAAGGCTGCGTCGAGGCGCGGCCGGGCGCCTACAACATCTCCGACACGCCACCCGATCCGTCCAACCCGGACACGCTGTTCGTCCCCTACCTCGCGCCGGACGATCCCGACGTCGCCCGCAAGCCGTCCGCTTCCTACGGCAATTCGTCGACCGGCTACAACAACTCCTATCTTGACGACACAATCGACAAGACCAAGCTGGCGCTGCCGGGCGCCAACGTCCTCGGCATCGACCTTAGTGGCGTGCTCGACGCCAATGTCAGCAAGGTCGCGCGTTATGTTGCCTCGACCAACAAGATCGTGACCGAGACCGGCAGCACCATCACCGTCGGTCCGAATCGCGCCTGCCCGACACCGATCGTCCCGCTGACCAACGATTTCGACAGCTTGCGCGCCGCCGCTGCCCAGATGAGCGAATGGAACGGTTCGGGCACCAATGTCTCGGAAGGGCTGGCCTGGGGCATGCGGGTGCTGTCGCCGCAGCCGCCCTATACCGACGCCACGCCTTGGAAGACCTCGGGCGTCAGCAAGGTCGTGATGCTGCTGACCGACGGCGAGAACGTCGTCTACGGCGCCAGCGGCCAGCCGACCAAGTCGGACTATACCTCCTACGGCTATCTTGGAGGCGGCCGTTTCGGCTCCGACAACCAGACGGCGGCTGCGCGCAATGTCGATGGCTGGACCAAGGATGTCTGCACGCAGCTGAAGAGCCAGGGCGTGCAGGTCTACACCATGGTGCTGCAGGCCGATACGGCGGCCAACCGCGCGCTCTACAGCGCCTGCGCCTCCGATCCGAGCGACTATTACGCCGTCAATGATCCAAGCAAGCTGCCGAACGTCTTCCAGACCATCGCCAGCAAATTCTCGAAGCTGCAGCTGACGAACTGAACGGCGGGTTCGCCCGCCGGCTCAGCTTGTGTGGGCGACGACCTTGTCGACCGTTTCGGGGAAGAAGTCCGGTGCGGCGCTTCGCTTGCCGAACATCATGTCGTACTGGATCAGCCGGAAATCGTTGATCGCCGGGTCGATCTTCTTCTGCCGCGCCCAGTCGGGCGTCGCCTCGCCGGCCGGCGACAACAGAAGGTTGCGGTCGACGACGCGGTAGCGCTCGCGCAGGGCGCCGAGGAAGCCGGTATAGTAGGGGTGCGTGATCCCGGCCGTGGTCAGGATATGGTAGGGCAGGAAGGCGGGGCTGACGGCGCCCATCTCCTCGGCCGGGCCGGTGCGGTTGGACCAGATGATCAGAGGCGTCTGGTGGTGCTCGAGTGCCGCTTCGGGCGAGGGCTCCTTGCGCGGCGCGACATTGTCCTTGAGGAAGCCGGTCTCGACATAGACCGGCCCGAGCGGCGGCAGATGATCGCCGAAGAAGGCGATCACCGTCGGCCGCTGGCGCTTCTTGGCCCATTCGACCAGCCGTTCCAGGCCGCGGTCTGCGTCGGCTGAGCCTTCTGCATAGCTCAGCAGCGATTCACGCGCCCAGGAACTGATCGGCGCCGCGACCTTGTGGGACGGATTGTAGTAGCGGTACGGCTCGTAGGGCCCGTGGTTCTGCAGGCTGACGGCGAACAGGAAGACCGGGTCCTCGCTTGCGTCCGCCTCGCGGATGATCTCGTCGGTCATCGCCGCGTCGGAGGCCAGTGGCCCGCGCTTCTGCATCGGCGGCAGCGTCTCCTCCGAGCGGAAGTCGTTGAAGCCGAAATCGGCATAGACGGCGCCGCGGTTCCAGAACCAGTTGGTGCCGGGATGGATGGCGCGCGCCCTGTAGCCCTCGCTCTTCAGGAAGGTCGCCAGCGACGGCGTCGGCGTGCGCACATACTGCTGGTAGGGGATGGAGCCGGCCGGCAGGAAGGCGTTGGAGAAGCCGGTCAGCGCCTCGAATTCGATATTGGCGGTCATGCCGCCGAATTCCGGCGAGAACATATAGCCGGAGCGCAGCGCCCGCACATTGGGGATCGGGTCCGGCGTGATGGTGACGCCGGGCAGCTTGGTCGGATCCCAGAAGGATTCGCTCATGACGACGATGATGTCGGGCTTCTCGTCCGGCACCGAGGCCGTCACGTCAGGTCTCGCGATCGCCGCGATCGCCTTGTCGGAATAGCCGGCCGGCGCCGAGACATGGGCCATCGGCACGTTGAGCGCGAAAGCAAGCGCAAAGCCGTTGGAGGCGTAGTTCTCCTTCTGGTCCCACATGATCGGGATGATCTGCAGCCGGTCGCGGGTCCACGAGAAGGTGGCGTAGTCCATGATCGACACGAAGAAGGCAAGCAGCGGCACCGTCAGCGTCAGCCGCGCCAGCCGACCCTTGCGGCTGAGGATCGGCACCTTCCGGCGCCACAGGCGCCAGCCATAGACGAGCAGCGACAGGCCGGCCACGATGGCGATGGCGATGGCGACGGCGGTCAGCGGCCGCTCGCGCACCAGAAGCGGCATCAGCGCCATGATCTGGCGGGAGTAGAGGAAATCGGTCGGGTAGAGCGGATCGCCGAGATAGTGCGACTTCTGGTGGCCGACAAAGGCCAGCGCAAGGGTCAGCGGCGCCACGATCATCAGGCTCTGGTGGCTGCGGCCGAGCACGGCGTCCAGCCCGATCAGCACCAGCGCGAAGACGATGATGGTGGTCCAGCCCGGCTTGAAGGGCTGCAGGAAGAAGTCGACGGTGCCGGAAAAATCGCCGCGCACGATCCATTCGATGGCGAACACCAGTATGGCGGAGGCGAGCAGGGTAACGAGGCCGTAGCGGACGATCGGCCATCTCCGCCCCGGCAGATAGCCGGTGGATGGATCGTCTTCCAAGAACTGCGGCGCCACCTTGCCGGCGCCTTTCCTGATCCGTGCCACTTCGATATTCCCCGGCCCACGCTGCGCGCCAATCCGATCGGCGTCATTGAATTGTCATTGAACTGTCACGCAAAGCTAGCGCCTGTGGCGAAAATAAGAAGAGCCAGCAAACGAATCGTGAGCGGTTTTCATCATCAGTGATCGCCAAAAAGCCTTTTGGAACAGGCACTCGGGTGGTGATTTCGCGCCCGGACAGGGTGGCGCGGGCTTGACTTGCCCGTCCGCCTTGCGCCACAGGCAGGTAAAATCAGCCATTGGAGAGCCTCGATATGGCCGTCGCATTCACCTTTCCGGGACAGGGCAGCCAGGCCGTCGGCATGGGCAAGGACCTGGCGGACGCCTTTCCCGAGGCGCGCAGAGTGTTCGAGGAAGTGGACGACGCTCTCGGCGAGAAACTGTCGAAGCTGATCTGGGAAGGGCCGGAAGAGACGCTGACGCTGACCGCCAACGCCCAGCCGGCGCTGATGGCAGTGTCGCTGGCGGCGATCCGCGCGCTGGAAGCGCGCGGATTTTCGCTGAAGGACAAGGTCGCTTACGTGGCGGGGCATTCGCTGGGCGAATATTCGGCGCTTGCCGCCGCCGGCTTCGTTTCGGTGGCGGACGCCGCGCGCCTGCTGCGCGTGCGCGGCAATGCCATGCAGGCGGCGGTGCCGGCGGGCGAGGGCGCCATGGCGGCAATCATCGGGCTCGAGCAGGCCGATGTCGAGGCAGCCTGCGCCGAGGCTGCAAAAGGCTCCATCTGCCAGGTTGCCAATGACAATGGCGGCGGCCAGCTGGTGATCTCCGGCGCCAAGCCGGCGGTCGAGCTGGCGGCAAAGCTGTGCACGGAAAAGGGCGCCAAGCGGGCGCTGATGCTGCAGGTCTCCGCCCCCTTCCATTCGGCGCTGATGCAGCCTGCCGCCGAAATCATGCGCGAGGCGCTGGCCGGCGTGGCAAAGAATTCGCCGGTGGTTCCCGTCGTCTCCAACGTCACGGTCACCCCGACCAGCGATCCCGACGAGATCGCCCGGCGCCTGGTCGCGCAGGTGACGGGCCGCGTGCGCTGGCGCGAGACGGTGGAGTGGTTCGCCGCCAACGGAGTTGCCACGCTCTACGAAGTCGGTGCCGGCAAGGTGCTGTCGGGCCTGGCGCGGCGGATCAACCGCGACGTTGCCACCGGCGCCGTCGGCACGGCAGCCGATGTCGAGGCGGCGCTGGCCGCGCTCGCATAATCCACTGGCGATTTGAACGCACCCGTGTGAAGGGTGCTCTCTGAGATCAGGAGACCAACATGTTCGAACTGACCGGCCGCAAGGCGCTCGTCACCGGCGCATCGGGTGGCATCGGCGAGGCGATCGCCCGCGTGCTGCACAGCCAGGGCGCCATCGTCGGCCTGCACGGCACCCGCCTCGAGAAGCTCGAGGCGCTGGCCGCCGAACTCGGCGACCGCGTGAAACTATTCCCGGCCAACCTGTCCGACCGCGACGAGGTCAAGGCGCTCGGCCAGAAGGCGGAAGCCGATCTCGAAGGCGTCGACATCCTCGTCAACAATGCCGGCATCACCAAGGACGGCCTGTTCGTGCGCATGTCGGATGCCGATTGGGACAGCGTGCTGGAGGTCAACCTCACCGCCGTGTTCCGGCTGACGCGCGAGCTGACCCATCCGATGATGCGCCGCCGCCATGGCCGCATCATCAACATCACCTCGGTGGTCGGCGTCACCGGCAATCCCGGCCAGACCAATTACTGCGCCTCCAAGGCCGGCATGATCGGCTTTTCCAAGTCGCTGGCGCAGGAGATCGCCACCCGCAACATCACCGTCAACTGCGTCGCCCCGGGCTTCATCGAATCGGCCATGACCGACAAGCTCAACGACAAGCAGAAAGAGACGATCATGGCGGCGATCCCGACCCGGCGCATGGGCACCAGCGCCGAAGTCGCCTCCGCGGTCGCCTATCTCGCCTCCAACGAAGCGGCCTATGTCACCGGCCAGACCATTCATGTGAATGGCGGCATGGCGATGATCTGAGCAGCCTTGTTCCGACTATGGTCCGGCGGTTGTGAAAAGCGCCATTTCGGCTTGGACCTCCCGCATTTTTCGTGTAATGCGGCCGGCAACCCGGCGGTTCGGGCAAAAACCGGTCCTGTGGCGTTGCGTTACCCGCAAGACCATATTTCAGCTTGATTAGCGGCATTCCGCCCGCTAACGAAGACAACTCAACATAAGACGAGGATGCCCCAAATGAGTGACACCGCAGAGCGCGTCAAGAAGATCGTCATCGAGCACCTGGGCGTCGATGCCGACAAGGTGACGGAGCAGGCGAGCTTCATCGACGATCTGGGCGCTGACAGCCTCGACACGGTCGAACTCGTCATGGCGTTCGAAGAAGAATTCGGCGTCGAGATTCCGGACGATGCCGCCGAGACCATCCTGACCGTCGGCGACGCGGTGAAGTACATCGACAAGGCCTCGGCCTGAGGCTTTTCGCGGGCATCACCGGGGAGGACCTGCGATGAGGCGTGTCGTCGTCACGGGCCTTGGCCTGGTTTCGCCGTTTGGCATGGGCTTCGAGCACAGCTGGAAGGAACTGCTGACCGGCCGCAGCGCAGCCAAGCGCGTCACCGAGTTCGAAGTGGAGGATCTTGCCTGCAAGATCGCCCACGTCATTCCGCGCGGTGACGGCTCCAACGGCACGCTCAATCCCGAAGCCGTGCTCGAGCCGAAGGAACTGCGCAAGATTGGCGACTTCATCCTGTACGGGATCGCGGCCGCCGACGAGGCGCTGAAGGATTCCGGCTGGCAGCCGGGCACCGAGGAGGAGCGCTGCGCCACCGGCGTCATGATCGGTTCCGGCATCGGCGGGCTCGAGGGCATCGCCGAGAATGCGCTGATCCTGCACGAGCGCGGGCCTCGCCGTATCAGCCCGTTCTTCATCCCCGGCAACATCATCAACCTGGTCTCCGGGCAGGTGTCGATCCGGCACGGGCTGAAAGGCCCGAACCACGCCGTCGTCACCGCTTGCTCGACCGGCGCGCACGCTATCGGCGATGCCGCCCGCCTGATCATCTTCGGCGATGCCGACGTGATGCTGGCAGGCGGTGCCGAGGCCCCGGTGACCCGGCTTTCGCTGGCCGGCTTCGCCGCCTGCCGCGCGCTGTCGACCGAGCGCAACGAGACGCCGCAAAAGGCTTCCCGTCCCTATGACCGCGACCGCGACGGCTTCGTCATGGGCGAGGGCGCCGGCGTCGTCGTGCTTGAGGAGCTCGAACACGCCAAGGCGCGCGGCGCCAAAATCTATGCCGAGGTCACCGGATACGGGCTCACCGGCGATGCCTACCACATCACCGCGCCGGCCGAGGATGGCGACGGCGCCTTCCGCTGCATGACGGCGGCGCTGAAGCGGGCGAAGCTTTCGCCCGCCGACGTCGACTACATCAACGCCCATGGCACGTCGACCATGGCCGACACGATCGAGCTTGGCGCCGTCGAGCGCCTTGTCGGCAATGCCGCCTCGAAGATCTCGATGTCGTCGACCAAGTCGTCGATCGGCCATCTCCTGGGCGCGGCGGGCGCGGCGGAGGCGATCTTCTCGATCCTCGCCATCCGCGACAACACGGCCCCCGCCACCATCAACCTCGACAATCCGGAGCGCGAGACGGCGATCGATCTCGTGCCGAACAAGCCGCGCGCCCGCCAGATCGACGTGGCGCTGTCCAACTCCTTCGGCTTCGGCGGCACCAACGCCTCGCTCGTCTTCCAGCGTTACAATGGCTGAGTGTGGGGCCGGCGGCCGCTCGCGCGGCCTGTCGTCAATTTTGCCATATTCGCCCCTACTCTGCCCTTGGGGATTCGCGCGTCGGACAGAAAACCGCGGCCGGTTTTCGCAAGGCACGAGGCGCAGGGTTGAAATGTTGGAGCGTGGTCCGCGCGTCCGCTGGGACGTGCGCCTCTCCAAGAGATCAGATGGTAGGGCGCTATGAACACAAATCCGGGCGGCAGCGGAGATTTCGGCAAGCAGCAGGCCGCAACTGGTCCGATCGTCCCGAAGACGGCGGCCGAGGCGCTGCGTCCCGAGGCCGGCACGCCGCCGCCGCGACGCTCGCGCGCCTCGCGCAGCCAGGTCGTCGTGTTCATGAATTTCGTCATCTCGCTGGTGATGCTGATGATCCTGGCGGCCGGCGCCGCGCTCTATTTCGGCAAGCAGGCGTTCACCGAACCCGGCCCGTCGGCCAATGGCGACACCTTCCTGGTCAAGCCGAACACCGGCGTTCAGGACATCGCCGACCAGCTCGAGCGGCGCGGCTTGATCAGCGACGCGCGCATCTTCCGCCTCGGCGTGCGTGCCACCGGCAATGATTCCGCGCTCAAGGCCGGCGAATACGAGATCAAGCCGCGCGCCTCGATGCTCGACATCATGGAAATGCTGAAGAGCGGCAAGTCGGTGATGTATTCGCTGACCATCCCCGAGGGGCTGACAGTCGAGCAGGCGCTGCAGCGCATCTCCGAGCAGGATGCGCTGACCGGCGACATGCCGGCGGCCATGCCGCCGGAGGGCAGCCTCGCCACCGACACACTGCGCTTCACCCGCGGCGCCACGCGCCAGCAGATGATCGACAAGCTCCTTGCCGACCAGAAGAAGCTGGTGGACGATGTCTGGGAGCGGCGCGCGCCGGACCTTCCGATCGCCAATGTCGAGGACTTCGTCACACTGGCCTCGATCGTCGAGAAGGAGACGGGCAGGGGGGACGAGCGTTCGCGCGTGGCCTCCGTGTTCCTCAACCGTCTCGCCAAGGGCATGCGCCTGCAGTCCGATCCGACCATCATCTACGGCCTGTTCGGCGGCAAGGGCAAACCCGCCGACCGTCCGATCTACCAGTCGGACATCGACAAGCAGACTCCCTACAACACCTATTTGATCAACGGCCTGCCGCCGACGCCGATCGCCAATCCCGGCCGTGCGGCCCTTGAGGCCGTCGCCAATCCATCAAAGACCGACGATCTCTATTTCGTCGCCGACGGCACCGGCGGCCATGTCTTTGCCGCGACGCTCGAAGAGCACAACCAGAACGTCGCCCGCTACCGGGCACTACAGAAGAAGCAGGCCGAGGACGCCGCCAAGGCTGGCGCCGCCAAGGTCGAGGGCCAGACCGACGCGCCGGCCACCGGCGACGATAGCGGTGACGCCGGTGGCGATGCGGGCGCCGCCCAATAGACAAACGCTTTTGAACTTGCGCCCGGCTGCAAGGGGGCGTTGATATTTTGACGGCGGCGTACGCTTCGAGGGGGCGCCGTGGTTTTTTGGAGCAATTCCAGGAAAAGTGTGCAACGCTTTCCGTTCGGAATTGCGTAGAAACAAATAGTTAGAGCGGTTCGGCGATGCCATCAACCGCTCAGGGTCGCGCAACGTCCGCGACCGCGCGCAAGGGGGCGCAAGGGCATTATGAATCTGCAGAGCATGACCGGTTTTGCACGGGCGGTCGCCGAACATGACGGCACCTCGATCGCCTGGGAGGTGAAATCGGTCAACGGCAAGAGCGTCGAGGTGAGGCTGCGGCTGCCGCAAGGCTTCGAGCGGCTCGAGCCGGCGGTCCGGCAGACGATCCAGAAGCGTTTTTCGCGCGGCAATTTCCAGGCGACGCTGACGGTCGGCCGCGCCGCCGGCCAGCAGGTGCAGCCGGTGGTCAACGAGTCCTTCCTCAAGGATCTGGCCGGGCTGGCCAAGCGCCTGCAGGAGCAATTCGGCGCCGCCCCCGCCACCGCCGACGGGCTGCTCGCGTTGCGCGGCGTGCTCGACATTCCCGAGACGATCGAAACCGAGGAGGCGCGGGCGGCGCTCGACGGCGCCATCCTGGCCTCGCTCGAAACGGTGCTGGTAGGCCTGGAAATGGCCCGTCAGGGCGAGGGCGCCGCCCTGCGCTCGCTGCTTGCCGGCCACATCGACGCCATCGAGGCGCTGACGCTGAAGGCCGAGGCGGATCCGTCGCGCGAGCCGGCGGCGATCCGCGAACGCATCGCCGAGCAGGTCCGCCTGTTGCTGGATGCTTCGGCCAATCTCGACGCCAGCAGGCTTCACCAGGAGGCGGCCTTCCTCGCCACCAAGGCCGATATCCGCGAGGAGATCGACCGGCTGAAGACCCATGTCGCTTCCGCGCGTGTGCTGCTCGCCAATGGCGGCGCCATCGGCCGCAAGCTCGATTTTCTGGCACAGGAATTCAACCGCGAATCGAATACGTTGTGCTCGAAGTCGAACGCTGCCGCGGTCACCGCCATCGGGCTGGAGCTGAAGGCGGTCGTCGACCAGTTTCGCGAACAGGTTCAGAATCTGGAGTGACCCGGATGGTTGCCAAGGAGCCGATGGTTGCCAGGGATCTGGGGTCCCGCATCCGCCGCCGCGGGCTGATGCTGGTTCTGTCGTCGCCGTCGGGCGCCGGCAAGTCAACGATCGCGCGCAATCTTCTCGAAAGCGATTCCAGTCTCGAGCTGTCGGTCTCGGTCACCACCAGACCGCGCCGGGGCTCGGAGATCGAAGGCGTGCACTATCACTTCCGCACCATGCGCGAGTTCGAGCGGCTGCGCGATTCTGACGCCCTGCTCGAATGGGCGGAGGTGCACGGCAATTGCTACGCCACGCCGCGCGAGCCGGCGGAGCTGGCGCTGGCGCAGGGCCGCGACATGCTGTTCGACATCGACTGGCAGGGCGCCCAGCAGCTCAAGGAGAAGATGCGCGCCGACATCGTCTCGATCTTCATCCTGCCGCCGTCGATGAAGGAATTGAAGGCGCGGCTGAAACGCCGCGCCGAGGACCAGGAATCGGTGATCGAGACCAGGCTGAAGAACGCCCGCCTCGAGATCGAGCACTGGAAGGAATACGACTTCGTCATCGTCAACGACGATCTCGACCGCGCCTTCGCCGAGGTGCGCGGCATCGTCACCGCCGAGCGGCTGCGGCGCGACAGGCGGCCGGGCCTGTTCGATTTCGTTTCGGGGTTGCTGGACGAGAAGACGGAGTGAGGCGGTGCGCCTCTCCTTCTCCCCTTGTGGGAGAAGGTGGATCGGCGCGCAGCGCCGAGACGGATGAGGGGTGCTGGAAGAAATGAGGCGTGAAAAGCAGAAGGCTTTTCTGCGCTTACGCCCTTCTGCGTAGCGATCCGTCCAACACCCCTCATCCGACCTCGCTTCGCGAGGCCACCTTCTCCCACAAGGGGAGAAGGAGAGGCCGCAGCACTACACCGCGTTCGTCAACCTTACGAACTCGTCCACGCTGAGCGTCTCCGCCCGCCGCGTCGGGTCGATGCCGGCGCGGACCAGCAAGGCCTCGCCGCCGAGGCTCTTGACGCTTTGCCGCAGCATTTTCCGGCGCTGGCCGAAGGCGGCCTCGGTGACGCGGCCGAGCTTTTTCGCTTCTACCGGCAAGGGGGCCGTGCGCGGCACCAGATGCACCACCGATGACGTCACCTTCGGCGGCGGGGTGAAGGCCTGCGGTGGCACGTCGAAGGCGATCCTGGCTTGCGTGCGCCAGCCGGCGAGCACGCCGAGCCGGCCATAGGCATCGCTGCCTGGGGCGGCGGTGATGCGCTCGGCTACCTCGCGCTGGAACATCAGCGTCATCGATTGGTAGAAGGGCGGCCATTCGGCAATCGTCAGCCAGCGGATCAGGAGTTCGGTACCGATATTGTAGGGCAGGTTGGCGACGATCTTCACCGGTCCGCCGGCTTCCCCGGCAAGCGCGGCGAAGTCCGTCTTCAGCGCATCGCCGGGAATGACGTGCAAACGGCCGGGATAGTAATTGGAGACCTCCGCCAGCGCTTCCAGGCAGCGCTCGTCGCGTTCGATGGCGACGACCCGCCTGGCGCCGTTGAACAACAGCGCCCGCGTCAATCCGCCGGGGCCGGGGCCGACCTCGATCACGGTGGCGTCAGCGAGGTCGCCGGCGGAGCGCGCGATCTTGCCGGTCAAATTGAGGTCGAGCAGGAAATTCTGGCCGAGCGACTTCTTCGCCTGCAGCCCATGGCGTTCGATCACCTCGCGCAGCGGCGGCAACCCGTCGATCGTCATGCGGTCAGGCTCACGGCAATGCGCTCATGCGGCCACGGCCTCGGTCCCGCTGTCGGCAAGCCGGCGGGCGAGCCTCAGGGCCGCGATCAGGCTGTCGGCGCGCGCGATGCCCTGGCCCGCAATGTCGAAAGCGGTGCCGTGGTCGGGCGAGGTGCGGATGAAGGGCAGGCCGAGCGTGACGTTGACCGCCTCGTCGAAGGCCAGCGTCTTGGCCGGGATCAGCGCCTGGTCGTGGTACATGCAAAGTGCCGCGTCGTAGCCGGCTCGCGCCCGTGCATGGAACATGGTGTCGGCCGGCAGCGGTCCGAAGGCGTCGATGCCCTCCGCCCTCAGTTGCTCGATCGCCGGCTGGATGACCCGCCTGTCCTCCACCCCCATTGCACCGCCTTCGCCGGCATGCGGGTTGAGGCCGGCGACCGCGAGCCTCGGCCTGGCGATGCCGAAGCGGGTTTTCAGGTCGGCGGCGGTGATGCGTGCGGTGGTGACGATCAGCTCGCTCGTCAGCGCCTTCGGCACGTCGACGAGCGGGATGTGGATGGTGACCGGGACGGTGCGCAGTTCCGGGCCGGCAAGCAGCATTACCGGCGTCACCTCGGCGCCCGTGTGCAGTCCCGCCAGATGCGCCAGATATTCGGTGTGGCCGGGAAAGCGGAAGCCGGCATCGTAGAGCGGCTTCTTGGCGATGGGGCAGGTGACCACGGCCGCGGCGCGGTCGGCAAGACAATCGGCCACGGCCCGATCGATGGCTTCGAGGGTGCCTGCGGCATTGGCGATGTCGGGCCGCCCGGGATTGTCGACATGGCCGGCATCGAGCGGCACGATCGGCAGCGCCCGCGAAAACATCCGCGCTGCTTGCGCCGGCAGCGTTTCGGCGATGGCTATCCTGGCGCCGATGTGGTGCGCGCGCGCCTCGATCAGTGTCGGATCGGCAAGCAGGTAGAAGGGCGGCACCCCGGCGCTTTCACCGGCGAGCCAGGCGGCGATGGCGATCTCCGGGCCGACGCCGGATGGATCGCCGACGCTCACTGCCAGCGGGGCATCGGTCTTGCGCATGTCTAGGCCGTCTTGCGGGGCGATCTGCCCGGGTATGGACAGGAGGTGGCTCTGTCGTCTCGTTCACTCACGCCCAAAACCCTGCCAATCTAGCGCTCGACGATTTTGGCCTTCTTCCGCAGCTCGTCGACATATTTCTTCGAGAGCTCGTCGGCGTCCTTGTCGTTGCCGCCCTCGCTCTGGAACACCATCTGCGCCGCCTTGTCGTCGGACACTTCGCGCGACGAGCAGATGCCGATGAATTCGATGCCGCGCTCGGTCTCGCGGGTGGCGGTGGCGCCGCCGACCTTGGTCGCCTTGATTTGGTCGGCCCAGTCAGCCGGCAGCTGAGGCGCCAGGACCCGGCCGAGATCGCGCACGGTGACGTCGAGCAGCCCCTTGGCGAACTGGCGCGTGCTGTCGCAGCCGTTGAAGCGCGCGCGCATGGCATCGGCCTCGCGCTTGCGCTTGGCCAGTGTCGCGCTGCGCTCGGAGGCCGGCACCACGAAGATCACCTGCTGCAGCATGTATTCCATGGCGGTCGGCTTGGCGCCGCCCTTGTCCAGCATGCGCCGCACCGCGTCCTGCTCTGTCACCGCGCCGCCCTCGCCGGAACGATAGCGGGCACCCAACGCCTGGTTCCAGGCCATCTGGGCGCGGATGAAGTCCTTGAAGTGCTCCTTGGTGACGCCGGACTGCGCCATGATGCCGTCGAGCTGCTTGAGCTGCATCTTGTTGTTGGTGGCAAAGCGCTGATACGCCGCATCGACCTGGGCATCGGTGATGCGGATGCCGAGCCGCCGGGCCTCGGCCATGCGCAGCGTCTGGTCGATCATTTCCTGCCCAGCATCGCCCTTCTTGCGCTGCAGTTTCAGGAATGCGGCCCGGTGCGCGATGTCGCCGGTGGTGATCGGTACGTTGTTGACGACATATTTGATCGTGCTGGCGAAGGCAGGCGGCGTCATCGCCGTGATCGAAACCGAGGTCGCCGCCACCAGCAGCGCGAAGCCTGCTGAAAACAGGTATTTCCTCATCTCACGTATCCCAATTCTGTCCCGCTTCTACAGCGCCGAGCGTCCCCTCGGACCCGCGGCAGACGCTATGGCAATTGATCTGGCGCATGATCCTTCGGCAAATGTCTTCCGGTTTCGGGGTCATGCGTAATGTGACCGAAACCCCTGCCAGCCCTATGCGGCGAAACCATGTCGTCAGCCAGCCGTCACTGGATGGTGTCGATGGCGCTGGTCGACGACCCGAAATCGCCAAGCGTGCGGAACGACAGGTTGAAGCCGACATTCTGCGACACTTCCTTGGTCACAAGGTCGCGCGATTCCGAGAACGTCATCAAATAGGTGAAGCAGGAATCATTATAGGCAAAGCCGACGCCGTCCTTGACCAGAACGCTCTGCTTGATGTCGTAGGTGCCGGTGCCGAAGACGCGCCAGTTCTCGGCAAGGTGGGTCGAAGCGCCGAGCGTGACCTCGTGGCGATCGGTTTCGAAGCCGTAGAGTGGCTGCGCCTGGATGAAGGCATATTTGGCAGTGAGCGAAACCGGCAGGCCGGAATAGGCGGCCTTCACCTCGGCGCGCCTGACGTCGAAGGTCTGCTCGTCGAAGCGGCCGCTGAGCGAGCCGGAGAAGCCGCTCGGGCTGTTGAAGCCGATCAGCCCGACATAGTCCGAAGTCGGTTTGTCGAGGCCCGAATAGGCGCCGACATTGACCAGGTCGGGCGCGGTGTACGAATTCTGGCCGGCCAGCTGGTAGGATTGGCCGAAGATGGCGTTGGTGCTCCAGCCACCCTCATAGGCGCCGGAATAGCGGAAGCCGACATTGGCGCGCGTGCCGCCTTCCATGCGGTCGTAGCCGGAGAACTTGTCGCGCTCGAACAGCGTCGTGGCATCGAAGACGAAGCTCTGCGCATCCTCGTTGGGAACAGCGAGGCCGCCGACATACTGCTCGTTCGGACGCACGAATACCTGCGCCATCGGCTCGACGATATGGCTGGAACTCGCCATCGAGAACAGCACCGGCCACCGCATTTCGAGGCCTAGCGTCGCCATGTAGCGGGCCAGCGAGGTGCGCATGTCGTCCTGTTCGCCCAGATTGGTCGCCATCTGGTTGATCGCGTTCAGCGAGGCGGTATTGGCGTTGACATAGCCGGCGTCGCCACGCAGCGCCAGCAGCGGCGTCAGTTGCAGGCCGCCATCGGTGGTGAAGGTACGCTTCCACTCAGCCTCGGTTGTCAGCCGGCTGGACTGGCCTTCGATGCCGCGCACATTGTTGATCGAGGTGTCATCGAGAGGATCCGCCAGCGCCACGTCGAGCCGGTCGCGGCTGATAACGCGCGCATTGACGTTGAGCGACAATTGCCCGCCGGCCACGGCCATATCGGGGATGTAGGCGTAGTCGAGCGACGGCAGCACCCAGGGCTGTTCACCGGCGCGCGCCGTCGCGTCGCTGGAGAGCGTGTTTTCCTGGACCTCGAACCGCATGGCGCGGACATCGAAATAGTTGCGGTCGTTGAGGCCGGTCAGGTAGATCGACGACTGGTGGACGGTGTCGCTGTAGCCGTCGATGGCATAGGTGCGCGAGAAGTTCTTGTCGGTCTGCAGCAGCACGTCCCAGCCGAAGTTCCAGCGGTCGTTGATGGCGAACTGGCCCTTGGTGCCCATCATGCCGCGGAACTTGTTCGGATCGCCCGCCGCGCCCGAATCGACATTGCGCACGCCGTTGTCGATGAAGGCGTCGGGATCCTGCTGATGGATGCCGGCGATCTTCAGGCTGTATTCGCCATTGTTGAAGCGCTGGCGCCATTCGGCTTCGCCGAGGAAGCCTTGCTTGGTGTAGCCGGTGCCGGTGACGGTGAGGTCATAGGTCGGCGACAGGGCGAAGTAATAGGGGATCTTGACGCCGACGCCGAGGTCGCTCTTGTAGACGATACCGGGGATCAGGAAGCCGCTCTTGCGCTTCACCGTCGGGTCGGCGATCTCGAAAGCCGGCAGATAAGCGAGCGGGAAGCCGAAGAACTCGAAATTTGCATTCTCGAAGCGGACCGTCTTCTTCTCGCCGTTCCAGATGATCTTGCGCGCCTTGACGCGCCATGTCGGCGCGCTGTCCGGCTTGTCCTCGCAGGGTTCGCAGGCCGTGTAGACGCCGTTGTGGAAGGTGGTCAGAACGCCGCCCATGCGCTCGGCGCTCTCGGAGGCGAAATAGGCCTTGTTGACGGTCTCGACACGCAGCGCGTTGACGAAGCCGTCGGCGAAGTCGTCGGTGATGTCGATATGGTCCGAATTGATCTTGGTGCCGTCGCTGTTGATCAGCTCGACCGCGCCGCTGGCGACAAGGCGCTTGGTGTTGCGGTTGTACTCGACGCGCTGGGCGACCAGCTTGTTGCCGCCGTAGTCGATCTGCACGCCGCCGACGGCGGTCACCGTGTTGTTGTCGTTGTTGTAGACGAGCGTATCTGCGGCAAGCAGCATCTGCGTGCCGGACGGAACGGGATTCGCCGTAATGTCCTGCGCCAGCGCCGGTACCGTCGGCACCGCGCAGGCGAACAGACATGCCAAGGCGGTCGCCCCATAGAGGCGTGCCAAACCGGCGTGCCTATGGCTGCGCAAAACCGCCTCCCTCACTAGCCGTCTTCCTTGTATAGCAGAAACGTCACCCCGAAGAACATAGCCACGACAACCGGAACCCATGCGGCCACCGCCGTAGGGACGAATCCCGCCACGCCGAATGCCTTGACCAATACCGAAACGACATAAAGCAGAAAGCCGGCGAGGACGCCACCCAGAATCATCGTCGCCGACTGCCCCATACGCGCAAATCGCATTGAAACTGTTGCCGCAATCAGCGTCATGGCGACGAGGAGGAACGGCAGCGCCACCAGCGAATCAAACTGCATGGCGAAGGCATTTGCCTTCAGCCCGAAGGAGCGGGCAACCTCGATCTTGCCGGGCAGGTCGTAAAAGGGGATGGTTTCCGGGCGCGCCAGCCGCTCTTGCACGAATTCAGGCTTGAGGTTGGTCTGGACCCGGTCGGATGTCGCGGGCCGGATAGTGCCGTCCTTGAACACCTTGACGTCCTGCAACTCCCAATAGCCGTCGCGGAGGAAGGCGTGCGCCGCGTCCTTGCGCTCGACGATGTTGCCTTGGTGGTCGAGCACGAAGAACACCGCGTCGGCCATTTCCAGGCCCTGGTTGAGAATCGCCCGGGCGCCAATGATGGTGTCGCCGGAAGCGGTCTTTTGCCGGATCCAAGGCGTCGTGTCGGCCGGCACCGCGTTCGAATTGCCGGCGCGCAGCTGGTTTTCCATCTGCTCGGACCAGGAGAAGCCGTGCGCCGCGATCGGATTGAGCACTCCGACCGACAGCACACCGAACATGAGCGCGCCGATGCAGCAGGGCAGCAGGAATTGCCAGGCCGAAACGCCGGCCGACCGCGCGATGACCAGCTCGTATTTGCGGTTGAGCGACACCAGTGTCGCCATCGCCGAGAACAGGCCGACGAACGGCACGGTCTGCAGCATGATCATCGGCATCCTCAGCGCCGAAATCGCGAAGGCGGTGCCGTAGGTGAAGCCGGGCAGGCCGGTGGTGCGGCCGGACAGTTCGGTGAAGTCGATCAGGAACACCAGCGCCAGAAGGCCGAGGAAGAACCAGATGGTGATCGACACGTAGCGGAAGAAGAAGTAGCGGCCCAGCGTCCAGCCCATCGTCATGCCCCCTGGCCGGAAGCGCGCCGGGAGAGACGCAGCTTGATGGCCGTCCAGGTCTCGCTGACGCGGCCGGCGAAATTGGTCATCCAGTCCGCCCAGGCCGCCGGCAGTTCCATCGACCTCGACGAGACGATGAACCAGGTGGCAACAGCCGAGGCCACGATCGGCAGGCCGTAGACCATATAGGCATAGAGCGGCACCTTGTCGGCCTTGCCGGCGGCGAAGAAGCCGAGCCAGCGCACGAACAGCGCGATCGCGATGGCCGTGATCAGCGGATGGATCCGCGCTTCCCGGTGCGAGCGCGCGTCGCCCGCCACCGCCAGCGCGATCAGCGCGAACACCAGCGGGTAGGACCATTCGGAGAAGCGCTGGTCGAGCTCGGCGGTGTAGCTGCCCGGCTTGCGCTGGAACATCTTGTCGTTGGGATCCGGGTTGAGCAGGTACTGCGTCGTGCGGTCCTTGGGCAGCAGCGTGATCTCGTTCGCCGCCGACATGAAGGCCGAGAGGTCGAACGCATAGGAGGTGAAGCGGATCACCGACAGGTCGCCGGTCAGCGATTTGCGGTTGATGACGCCGTCATTCATCATCAGCACCTTCTCGTCGCCCTTTTCGACGATGCTGCCGGACTTGGCGTAGTAGATCAGGTTGGCGCCTTCCTCGCGCGAATCGGCCACGAAGATGCCGCCGAGCCTGTTGTCCGGCAGGCGTTCGCCGATCTGCAGGAACAGGCCGTCGTCGATCTTGCGGAACGTTCCTTCCTGGATGATCAGCGACAGAAGGTCGGCGCGCGACGACGCCACCAGCTGCCGGTTCTTCTGCCTGGCATAGGGGTCGACGCCATTGTCGACGGCAAAGGAAAAGACGCTGGCCGCGAGCGCCAGCAGGAGGATCGGCCGCGCGATGGTCCAGCGCGAGGCGCCGGCAGCATTGATGACGGCCAGTTCCGAATCGGTGTTCATGACGCTGAGCGTCTGCGCCACCGCCACCACCAGCGCGAACGGCACCACGATCGGGATGATCGACGGGATGATCAGCGCCGCGACCTCGAAGAAGGTCAGCGCCGATTGGCCGCTGTCGGTGACGAGATCGATCTTGGCGAGCACCTGCGTCGTCCACACGATCGCCAGCGTCCAGGTCAGCGCGGCCACGAAGACCGTCGCTGCGCGACGCATGATGTAGCGTTCAACGACCTTCATGAAGGCTTTCTCGATTTTGCCGAACGGCATCATGCCCGCCGACAAGGTAGTCATCCGGCGACGGCAGTACAACTGGCTGCATTGGCGGCTCGATCTGGTTCCCGTTCCACATCACGCGCCCCGGCTGGCCGGAGTGTCCAAGGCAATGCATAAGAAATGCAAAACATTGGTGGTTAACAAGAGGTTACGGCAGGAATGCGGGGCCATGCCGCGACGAATCCACTGATGGTTGCGGCGGCGATATAGGCTGCGATTTCGGCCAAAGTCTTGCCAAATGATGGAAAACGACCAAATGTCGCGCACTCTTGAAAGCCGTTGTGCGGCGCCCATCCCCGAAAGCAGGTTCTGATGACTTCGACACCTTCGATTGCCTTCGCCAAATTTGCCGCGCCGAAAAAGGGCAGCGCCTTCGTGCTGGCGGCCGACGATGGCGCGGTTGGCGAAGCCGGCAAGGCTTGCGATCCGGCCGGGGCGCTCGCGCGCGCGTTCCCGGTGGCCGACTTTTCCGGCAAGTTCGGCACCGTCGCCGAGGTGCTGGCGCCGGAGGGGACTTCGCTCGACCGCCTGGTGGCGGTCGGCGCCGGCAAGGCCGCCGCCCTCGACGACCAGGCCTGGCTGAGGCTGGGCGGCACCATCGCGGCCTTGCTGCGCAAGGCGAAGGAAGTCGCCGTCGTGCTCGATGTTCCGGGCGCCGAGGCCGGCGGTAGGCAGGCCGCGAACCTCGCCGCTGGCATCCTTTTACGCAGCTATTCCTTCGACAAGTACAAGACCAAGAAGGACAAGGACGAGCCGAAGAAGCCGGTCAAGGTGATCATCCACTGCGCCGATCCCGCCGCGGCAAAGAAGGCTTTCACCGATGAGGCGGCGGTGATCGACGGCGTGCTTCTCGCGCGGGATCTTGTGAATGAACCGGCCAACACGCTGGGCCCAGTGGAGTTCGCCGCGCGCGCCAAGGACCTGGAGGCGCTCGGGGTCGAGGTCGAGATTCTGACCGAGAAGGAGATGAAGAAGCTCGGCATGGGCTCGCTGCTCGGCGTCGCGCAAGGCTCGCCGCGCGGCGCCCGCATGGCGGTCATGCACTGGAAGGGCGGCAAGGCCAAGGACGCGCCGGTTGCCTTCGTCGGCAAGGGCGTCACCTTCGACACCGGCGGCAATTCGATGAAGCCGGCCTCAGGCATGGAGGAGATGAAGGGCGACATGGGCGGTGCCGCTGCCGTCACCGGGCTCATCCACGCGCTTGCCGCCCGCAAGGCCAAGGCCAATGTCATCGGCGTCATCGGCCTGGTCGAGAATGCCGTCGACGGCCACGCCCAGCGCCCCGGCGATATCGTCACCTCGATGTCGGGCCAGACCATCGAGGTTTTGAACACCGATGCCGAAGGCCGCCTCGTGCTGGCCGACGCGCTCTGGTACACCAATGACCGCTTCAAGCCGAGATTCATGGTCAATCTGGCAACGCTGACCGGCGCCATCATGGTCGCGCTCGGCCAGCACTATGCCGGCCTGTTCTCCAACAATGACGAGCTGGCGGACCGGCTCTCCGGCGCCGGACAGGCGACGCAGGAGCGGCTGTGGCGCATGCCGCTGGGCGCCGAATACGACAAGCTGATCGATTCCAAGAACGCCGACATGAAGAACATTGGCGGCCGCTACGGCGGCGCCATCATCGCCGCGCAGTTCCTGCAGCGCTTCGTCAAGGAGACGCCTTGGGCGCATCTCGACATTGCCGGCACGGCGATGGGCTCGCCGCCAAGCGAGATCAACCAGTCCTGGGGTTCGGGCTTCGGCGTGCGGCTGCTCGACCGTCTCGTGCGCGACCACTACGAGGGGTAAGGCCGTTCGAGGCGCGATCATGGCCGAGATCCTGTTCTACCATTTGACCGAATCGACGCTCGAGGAGGCGCTGCCCGGCCTGCTCGAGCGCAGCGTCGACCGCGGCTGGCGCGCCGTGGTGCAGACCGGCACCGAGGAGCGGCGCGACGCGCTCGACCAGCATCTGTGGACGTTCCGCGACGATTCGTTCCTGGCGCATGCCACCGACCGAGAAGCCTATCCGGGCGAGCAGCAGATCCTGCTCACCACCGGCGAGGGCAACCCGAATGCCGCGCAGATCCGTTTCCTGGTCGACGGCGCGGCGCCTGCCGACCTCTCGGGCTACGAGCGCGCCGTCTTCCTGTTCGACGGCCACGACGCCGCGCAACTGGAAGGCGCGCGCAGCCATTGGAAGACGATGAAGGAGGCCGGCCACACGGTGACCTACTGGCAGCAGACGCCGGATCGGCGCTGGGAGCGCAAGGCGTAGGTTCCATACTGATAGGCGCCAATCATTAGATAGGAAACGTCGGCGCGGCGCCGATAGACGATTTCTGGGGCGATGCGACCCCGCCCGGATAACTCTCACCCTTGGGCCACCATCATGGCCATCGCCCCTGATCCGCTTTATGGATTAGATAGACGCGAACTCATTCGGCGGGTTGAGAATGCGTATCAAAATCATCGGAACCGGTGGGGCGGTGCCGGCTCAGTGCGTGACCTCGCGCGCGCTGGAGGAACGGCTTGGCCTTGCCCAGGGTCGGCTCGAAGCCGCCACCGGTGTCGTCGAGCGCTACGTCTGCGAAGGCGAATCGCAGATCGATCTGGCCTGCGCGGCGGCCAGTCTGGCGCTGACCGATGCCGGGCTGGAAGTCTGTGAGGTCGATCTGATCATCGGCGGCTGCGGCGTGCCGTATCAGCCGCTGCCGGCGACCGCGCCACTGGTCATGCAGCGCCTTGGCCTGCCAGACGGCTCGGCCGCCGCCTTCGACGTCAACAGCACCTGCCTCGGCTTCCTCACCGCCTTCGAGACGGCTTCGCGCCTGATCGAGGCCGGGCAATTCAGCACGGCGCTTGTATTCTCCTCGGAGGTCGCCTCGCGCGCGCTGCCGTGGCGCGACCAGCCGGAGGTCGCCGCTCTCTTCGGCGACGGCGCGGCGGCGGCGATTTTGCGCAAGGCCGGACCCGGCGAGGGCAGTGTGGTGGCCAATCTGATGCGCACCTATCCTTCGGCCTACGAGGTCTGCGGCATCGGATCGGGCGGCACGCGTTTCGACTTCCATCGCCAGCCGGAGGAATTCGCCCGCCACAGCCTGTTCCACATGGAGGGCAAGGAACTGTTCCGCGTCACCTCGCGCCATTTCAGCGGCTTCGTAACCGAGCTTTTGCAGCGCGCCGGCTGGCGGCGCGAGGATGTCGACCTCGTCGTGCCGCATCAGGCAAGCCCGTTCGCGCTGGCGCATATGGCGCGCCAGACCGGCTTCGCGCCGGAAAAACTCGTCGACATCTCCGCCCGCTACGGCAACCAGATCGCTGCCTCGATTCCGTTCGCGCTCGATGTCGCGCGGCGCGGGGACCAGATCGCCTCGGGCGCCAGGCTGCTGTTCCTCGGCACCTCGGCCGGCGTGTCCTTCGGCGGCATGGCGCTGGAGGTTTGACGATGGCCGTGCTCGTCACCGGCGCCAGCGGCTTTCTGGGCTCCCATGTGCTGGAAAGGCTGGCCGCGTCCGGCACGCTGGCGCTCGGGCTCGGCCGTGATGCGGCATGTTGTGCGGCGCTGGAGGCCGCAGGCCATCGGATCATCCGCCATGACCTGTCGCAGCCGCTCGACAGCGCGCTCGATCCGAGACTGGGCAGGGTCGAGCGGATCGTCCATTGCGCGGCACTGTCAGCGCCGTTCGGGCGCCTGGCGGATTTCGAGGCGGCCAATGTCACGGCGACGAAAAACCTGCTCGATTTCGCGACCCGGCGAGGTGTGAGCCGCTTCGTCCACATTTCCAGCCCGTCCGTGTGCTTCGCCTTTCGCGACCAGCTCGGTCTCACCGAGGACGCCGCCTTGCCCGATCCGGTCAACCACTATGCCCGCACCAAACGCGAGGCTGAGCGGCTGGTGCTGGCGGCGCCCGCCATCCACCCGGTAGCGTTGCGGCCGCGCGGCATCTACGGCGCCGGCGACCGCGCGTTGCTGCCGCGCCTCATCAAGGCGGCGAAGAGCCGTCCGCTGCCGGTCTTCCGCGACGGCCGCGCCCGCATCGATCTCACCCATGTCGACGATGTCGTCGATGCGGTGATGGTGGCGCTTGCCGCGCCGCCGGAGGCGGAAGGCGAGGTCTTCAACGTGTCGGGCGGCGAGCCGCTGCCGGTGCGCCGCATCGCCGACGAGGCCTGCGCCCGCGCCGGCATCGCGGCGCGCTGGCGGCGGATGCCGCTCTGGCCGGCGATGCTGGCCGCCGGCGCCATGGAGGCGGTAGCGCTCGCTCTTCCCGGCCGTCCCGAGCCGCCGGTGACGCGCTATGGGCTCGGCCTCTTCGCCTACGCGCAAAGTCTCGACCTCGCCAAGGCGCGCCGCCTGCTCGGCTGGGCGCCGAAAATCGCCTTCGCGCAGGGGCTCGACCGCACCTTCGCCGGCGGAGGCCCGGCATGAAGGTCCACTTTGCTAACAGTGCCTGGGTCAGTGCCGCCGAACGGCTGATCCTGCGCGGCGGCGGCTGGCACAGTGTGCGGCTGCGCGTCCGCTACGGCTTGATCCTGCATCCGCAGGCCGGGCCGGTGCTGGTCGACACCGGCTACACGCCGGAGTCTGTCACGGGCGAGGGGCGCGGCTGGATGCTGCGCCTCTATGGCGCGGTGCTGCGGCCCGAGCTCAAAGCGGCAGAGCAGGTGCTGCCGGTGCTCCAGCGCTTCGGCCTTGCGCCCGGCGATGTCCGCGCCGTCATCGTTAGCCATTTCCACGCCGACCACATC
This sequence comes from Mesorhizobium sp. M4B.F.Ca.ET.143.01.1.1, assembly GCF_004792275.1. Classification (NCBI taxonomy): domain Bacteria; kingdom Pseudomonadati; phylum Pseudomonadota; class Alphaproteobacteria; order Hyphomicrobiales; family Phyllobacteriaceae; genus Mesorhizobium; species Mesorhizobium sp. M4B.F.Ca.ET.143.01.1.1. Next base: position 309,166 of record NZ_SRSR01000002.1, on the reverse strand, counting down.
TCGGGTCTGTCGCTGTTTCCCAACGCCCGTTTCATCGCCAGCGGCTCCGCCTGGGCGCGCCTCAAGGCGCGCACGCCGAGGCAGAACCTGCGCCACGGCGTCTTCACCGAACTCTTCCCGGCCGACTTCGAGGCAAGGCTCGACGGCCTGTCCACGAAGCGGCGGATCGACACGCGCGGCGGCGTGCCCGGCGGCGCCGATCTCTTCGGCGACGGCAGCGTCGTGGCGGTCGATCTGCCCGGCCATGCCGACGGCCAGTTCGGCCTTTTGTTCGCCGGGCTGGAGCGGCCGCTGCTCTATGCCGTCGACGCGCAATGGCTGCTCGCCGCACTCGATCCGAAGCGCGCCCCCGGCTTTCCCTCCAGCCTCATCGCCGAGGACGTTGCCGCCATCGGCCCGACCTGCGAGATGCTGCGTCGCTTCCAGGCGACGGGTGGACAGGTGATGCTCTGCCACGACCCCGCGATGACGCAGTACGACCTGAGCGCGCACGATCTGCCGGCGGTGGCCGGATGAACGGGCTCGCGGAAGCCATCGGTTCCTTCGTGCTGACGCGCTGGGTTTCGCGCAAAAGCCGGCCGGCCTTCGAGCGCTGGCAAGCGGCCACCCTGCGTCGTTGGCTCGACCACGACCTGCCGCTGGCGCCGTTCTATGGCCGGGCGCCGCGACAGCTCGGCGACCTGCCTGTGACCGACAAGGCGCTGCTGATGGCGAATTTCGAGCGCTTCAATATCGGCGGCGTATCGGCCCGCGATGCCTGGGCCGCCGCTTCCGCCGACGGCCGCCTCGGCGACCTGACGGTTGGCGCGAGTACCGGTACGTCCGGCAATCGCGGCCTGTTCGTCATCTCCGAGGCGGAAAAATACCGCTGGCTGGGTACGATCCTCGCCAAGGCGGCACCCGATCTTCTGTGGCGCGGCATGCGCGTCGCCGTCATCCTGCCGCAGAACACGGGACTGTACGACAGCGCGCGCAAATCGCGGCGCATCGACCTGCGCTTCTTCGACCTGACGCTCGGCCCGGAACATTGGCGCGCGACGCTCGAGGACTTTCGGCCAACGGTGATCATCGCGCCGCCGAAGATGTTGCGGCATTTCGCGACGTCGGGCTTTCGGCTCTCGCCGCAACGCGTCTTCTCGGCCGCCGAGACGCTCGATCCGGTCGACCGTCCGGTTATCGAAAATTTCTTCCGGCTGCCGCTCGACCAGATCTACATGGCGACGGAGGGCCTGTTCGCGGTGACCTGCCGGCAGGGCGGCCTGCATCTCGCCGAGGATTCGGTGTTCTTCGAATTCGAGCCGGCCGGCGACGGGCTGGTGACGCCGCTGGTCACCGCCTTCCGCCGTCAGACCCAGATCATGGCGCGATACCGGATGAACGACCTGTTGCGGCTCTCTGAGCAGCCTTGCAAATGCGGTTCGCCGCTGCGCTGCGTCGACGAGGTCGTTGGCCGCATGGACGACGTCTTCCGGCTGGAATCGGTCGCTGGCCAGGTCCTGCTCACCCCCGACATACTGCGCAATGCGGTGCTCAAGGCCGACCGTCGCATCGACGATTTCCGGCTGGTGCAGTCGGCGACCGATGCCATTGAGCTGAGGCTCGCGCCGGATCTCGCCGACGAGGCGGCGACTGCCGCGCATCAGGCGGTGCTCGCGCTGCTTGCGGCGCGCAAGGCGATGGCGACGGTCGATCTGGTGCGGGCGCCCCTGCCGCTGGAGACCGGCCGCAAATTGCGCCGCGTCGAATGCCGGCTGGGAGTGGCGCCGTGAGCCCGGCCGCCATGATGGAGAGACCGCTTCAGCAGGCGGACCGAGTCCAGAACAGCCCCGGCAAGGTCGAGGCTTTCGTCCGGCTCTTCAACGACGTGCCGGTACGCGCTCTCGTTTCCAACCTTACCACGTCGGTCGAAAGCGTGGAGGTCGCCGGCCGCACCTTCCCGCTGACCCTGAACGACACCAGCGACGCGCCCAACTGCTACATCTGCTGCCCGTCCGGCGCCTATATCGACTATGCCGTCGACGAGACGCGCAACTTCATCGCGCACCCGTCGCTGCGGCGTTCGCTCAAAGCGCTGATCGGCGCCTGCGCGCCGCTGGTGCGCGCAAGCGGCCTCGACCATCAGGTTCAGCTCAACAACTGGCTCTTTTCGACCAATCCGGTGCCGCTGCTCGACCGTGCCGCAATCGCCGCCTTGCGTGCCGACCTTGCGGTGCGCTTCCCGGACCGCGCCATCGTCATCCGTTCGCTGAACGAGATCGCCGACCCGGCCACCATCGCGGCGCTGAAGGCGGAAGGCTTTCGCATGCTGGCGGCGCGCCAGATCTACATCTTCGCCGACCGCGGTTCGGCGCCGGCCATGAGCAACGACATGAAGCGCGACCGCAAGCGGCTCGGCAGCACGCCCTTCAAGCGCGTCGGCGGTGCCGATTTCAGCGAAGCCGACTATGCGCGCGCGGAACAGCTCTACAGCATGCTCTATCTGGAAAAATACACGCCGCTCAACCCGCACTACACCGCTCGCTACATCGCCGAGATGCACCGGCGCGGCGTTCTCAGCCTGGTCGGGCTGCGTCGGCCGGGCGGCGAACTCGTCGCCGTCACCGGCCTGTTCGAGAACGGCGGCACGCTGACCCAGCCGATCGTCGGCTACGACACCGGGCTGCCGATAGCGGAGGGCCTCTATCGCATGGTGATGGCGATGGCGCAGGACCATGCCACGGCGCGCGGCCTGTTCTTCAACATGAGCGCCGGGGCCGCAAGCTTCAAGCGACGGCGCGGCGCCGTCGCGGCGATCGAATACAACGCCGTCTATGCCGGTCATCTGCCGCGTCGCCAACGCGTGGCGATCCGCGTCATGGAAACCGTGCTGGCGCGGGTAGGCATTCCCCTGCTCAGGAGGTTCGAACTTTGAGCGAGCGCCAAAAGCGGAAGGATCACTGGCAGGCCGTGGCGCTGTCGGGCGACATCAGGGGCAAGCCGAAGCGCATCCTGTTCGACGGCCAGCCGCTGGTGCTGTTCCGCTCGGCGCAAGGCATTGCGGCGCTGTTCGACCGCTGCCCGCACCGGCTGGTCGAACTGTCGACCGGCAAGCTCGTCGGCGGCGAGATCGAGTGCCCCTATCACGGCTGGCGCTATGACGGGGAAGGACGCTGCACCGCCATCCCCGGTCATGTCGGCGAGATGCCGCATTACCGGGTGCGCCGCTTTGGCGCCATCGTGCGCGACGGCGTCGTCTTCGTCTCGTCGGGCACGCCCGAGGCCGAACCCTATCTCCATTGCATGCAGGGCAAGAACGTCGTCGTGCGGCGGGTGCGCAGCTCGACGCAGTCGACGGTGATCGACGCGGCCGAAAACATCCTCGATGCCACCCACACCCACTTCACCCACAAGGGCCTGCTGCGCGGCCTGGGTTCGAAGCGCCATCTCGTGCGCGTCGAAGTGACAGGCGGTGAGGGCTGGGTCGAGGCTTGCTACACCGGCGAGGATCGACAGCAGGGGCTGATCAGCCGGCTATTGGAAGGCGAGCGCGCGAAAACCATCGGCCGCTTCCGTTACCCCGGCATCGCCGAACTCGAATATTGGGGCAAGGATGGGCTCGCGCTCGCCACCACCTTCCATCTGCGCCAGGCCGACGCGCGCACCGTCGAGGGCGTCGGCTGGCTGATCGGCCCGCGCCAGGGCTGGCTCGGCGGGATCAAGGCGCTTGCCTTCAAACCGTTGTTCAACATCGCGTTGCAGCAGGATCGCCGCGTGCTGAAATCGGCGAGTGACAACGCCCGTTTTGCCCCGCCAGCGCTGCCGGTGATCGGGCCGCTCGATTTCCTGCGCCGAGACATCGCCGCGATCATCGCGGGCGAACTGCCCCCGGCAGCGGAAGAGCCGCGCGTGCACCAGATCGAGCTTTAGACGGTGCATTGGAGAACTCGGCGTGTCGTTCCTTCGCGCCGGACCTCAGAAGAGCTCCTCAGGCCCGTTCCACTCGATGTCGCGCGTTGACGCCGCCTGCAGGCCGATGCGTTCTCGAAGCGCGATGCCGGCGATCTCGGCCAGCGCCGGCCACTGCGCCTTGACCGGTGCAGGATCGCCGGGCCAGTCGAGCAGTTCCTCCGCACCGCGCATCGCTTTGCTGAAGCGGCCGAGGCCACCGGAGCGCAAGGCCGCCGGCAGCCCGTAGATCCACATGGCGAGCCGCACTGTCTGGGGCGCGGTGACATCGGGTCTGACCTCGGGCCCGTCTCCCAGCACGGCGCCTGCGAAGCGCGCCGGATCGCGGAAGAAATGCAGGCCGCTGACGGCGCGCGGGTTGCACTCCAGCGGCAGCACTGTTCCGTCCACCTGCCGCATCAGGTCGAAGGAGATTTGCCCGGTCCATGACGTGCCACCGGCGATGCGCTCGACCAGCTCGCGCGCCCACGCATCCTCGATGCGTTCGAAGAAGATGCCGGCGCCCTTGCCGGCACGGTAGAGCGAGCGATAGAGGGCGAACGCCTTGAGCTTGCCCTCGCGCGCCACCGCATAGGCGCTGATCTCCTCGCCCGTCACGAAATGCTGCGCTACCCAGGGCATGGCGAGCGAGGGGGTGACGGCATCGAGTTCGTCGGGCGAGGGGCGCAAAAGCACCTGGCTGGCGAAGCGCGACCATACCGGTTTGAACACCAGTTCGCGCGCGCGGCCGCGCACCGCTTCCAGATCGGCTCTGGATTGCAGCAGCGTCGTTTGCGGCACGGCGAGGCCAAGCCGTTCGGCCAGCCGGATGAAGGCATGCTTGTTGTGGACCTCGGCAAGCAGCTCGATACCGGGGGCGAGCAGACGCGCCGGGATCGCGCGGCCGCGCCAGGCGAGCGCCAGATGAAAAACCTCCTCGCAGGTCGGGATGACCAGGCCAATCCCTTCGGCGCGCACCAGCGCCTCGACGGCCTCGGCATGGGCCGCCGGCTCGAAGCGCGGCGGCGGCAGGCGGCGATAGAGCGCGCAGGCTATGCTGGCGGCGGCGATCGGCCGGGCAGGGGTGTCGGCCAGGATTACGCGTCGCCCGGCGCCATGCAGCAGCCGCGCCAGATGCAGCGCCACCGGCGCGCGCGCTCCGGTGACGAGGACAGTGCTATCGGGCACGGGACATTGGCATCGGCAAGCCCACGGCGGTGATTGCGGTTGGCGGAACCGTTGCGCGAAATCGGCGCGCTTGGCAACGGAGCCGCGCCTGTATCGTCAGCCGGCTCGGGTCGTCCAAAGCCGGCGATCCCGGGAACCGACCAGCGCCAGCATCGGGACAGCGCTCAGCAAGTGGATGGAACAGCCACCGTTCCGCAGCGGTCAGCTCTGCTCTTCAGCGTCGTCGTTGCCTTCCAGTTTTTTGCGCAGCGCCGTGATCACGCCGTGCATGGTGTTGATGTCCTCGACCGAAAGCCCGTCGGCGAGGTTGTTGATCCAGGGGGCCTGCAGGCGCATGGCCGCGTCGTAGGCTGCACGCCCCTTGTCGGCCAGCACGACAAGCTGCGCCCGCCGGTGATGTGGGTTGGCCTTGAAGGCGACCAGCCCTTCGCCCTCGAGATCGTTAACGATGCGCTGCACGTTCTGGCGGTTTGCGCCGAGATCCCGCGCCAGCCACGCCACCGGCTGCGGATGCGCGGCGGCGACGATGGCGCCCAGCACCTGCCAGCGAGCGCTGGTCAGGCCGAGATTGGCGACCAGCCTGTCGCCGGCCGCGCTGATGCGGCTGTTCAGCCTGAACAGGTCGAGGATGAGGTCGCTCAAGGCCTTGCCGGGCGGTGTTCGTTTCGTGCTGGGCATTTGTCACCTTGTATCGATATTGACATCATGTTGTCAAATGCATATGTAGGCATCGTAACAGATTGACATCATAACACCAATTGAAGGAAACCCTCATGACCCATATGCGTCCCCTCGACCCCGCTTTCCCGATCGACCGCCAGGTCGCCATCGATGCCACCGCCGTCGTGCTGGTGAACGTCTTCACGCTCGACAAGGCCGACGAGCAAACCTTCCTCGACGTCTGGCAGGACGACGCCGTGTTCATGAAGCAGCAGCCGGGCTTCATCTCGACCCAGCTTCACCGCGCGATCGGCGACAGCCCGACCTACCTGAACTATGCCGTGTGGGAATCGACCGCCGCCTTCCGCGCCGCCTTCACGCATCCGCAGTTCAGGGCGAAGATCTCGGCCTATCCGTCCTCGGCCGTCGCGTCGCCGCATCTGTTCGAGAAGGTCGCGGTGCCGGGGATCTGCGTGGCCTAGCCGAAGCGGCAAGGATGACGCCAACCGCAAGGGCGTGCCGGCAGCTAGGCAAGCCTATTAGCTTCGACTAGTACCTTCGGGGTGGAAGGCTTGAGGGCGTCATCCGATGAAGGTCAACGTACTCTACGCGCACCCGGCGGCTGACAGCTATTTGGCGTCGCTTCACCAGCGCATCGTCAAGACGCTCAAGGCGAGAGGCGACGAAGTCATCGACTTCGACCTGTACAAGATGGGTTTCAATCCGGCGATGCTGCCCGAGGAATGGCGTGGCCATTACGATCCCTCCCAGGTGCCGAAGGATCTGCAGGTCTATGTCGATGCGCTGTTATGGGCAGAGGCATGCGTCTTCTGCTTTCCGACCTGGTGGTCGGGCATGCCCGCCATACTGAAAGGCTATTTCGATCGCGTATGGCGCCCAGGCATCGCTTACGAGGTGCCGCCCGATGACGGCCTGATCAAGCCTTCGCTGCTCAATATCCGCCGCATGGGCGTGGTCACCACATGCGGGTCGCCGTGGTGGTACACCCAACTCTATATGCAGAACCCCGGAAAGAAGGTGCTGCTGCGCGGCCTGAAGACCATGTGCGGCCGGGGCGTGCGGCATCTGTACCTGTCGCGATACTCCGTTCACAGCATATCGGACGAAAAGCGGGAAGTGTTCGCGCGCGAGGTGGAGCGTCGCTTCGATACGTTCTGAGTTCCATTGCCGTGCCCGGCGCGATTTTCGGGGAAGAGGCATCACAACCAGGCCGCCTGAATGTGTCATGTCGGATTCAACTTTCGGCCTGCTCGCGCCTCGCGGCACTGAAAACCTCGCGGGCGGCATCGGCGTTCAAGACAGCGATGGCAAGCCCGACGATGATATCGGGCCAGGCCGAATTCCACAGGAATGCCGTGACCAGACCGGCAGCGATGATCGCTACGTTGGCAAGGACATCGTTGCGCGCCGACAGGAACGCCGCACGGGAGAGGCTTCCTCCATGATGGCGATAACGCGCGAGCATGAGTGCGCATGACAGGTTCACGAGGATCGCACCCATCGCCGTGAGAGTGAGTGGTACGGGCGAGGGCGGAACCGGAAAATGGAGCTTTTGCCATGCGGTCCATAGCGTGGCCAAAGCCGGGACCAGGAGTACGCCGGCGAGCAGCATTCCAAGCCGCGCCCGATTGCGGGCCGCCCAACCCAGCCCGACCAGGATCAGGAGATTGATCGACGCATCCTCCAGAAAATCGATGCTGTCGGCAAATAGCGATACGGACCCGATCCGGACGGCAATCGCAAATTCTATCCCGAAATAGGCAAGGTTCAGGATCGCCACCAACCGCACGGTCCTGCTCAGGTCGCCAGTCATGATTCTCATCCGTCGATCAATGTTGCATCCTTAGCGCAAAGCAGGCCGCGTTCCAGCCGCGGACCGCCGCGGCGCCAGTCAAATGCGATCAACCTGTCAACGTTCGCGTGGCTGTCATGCAACTGTCACACGGTGAAGATAAGCATCCTTAAATCCAGATTTTCGGATATGTGCATGGATAAGGAAGCGGCCCTTCGGGCATTGGCGGCGCTCGGCCAGGACACCCGCCTGGAGGTTTTCCGCTTGCTGGTGAAGACCGGGGCGGGCGGCCTGCCGGCCGGTGAGATCGCCGCGCGGCTCGGCATCGTCCAGAACACCATGTCTGCGCATCTGAAGGTGCTCGACCATGCCGGACTGGCCAACGCCAGCCGCGAGGGGCGCACAATCCGCTATGTCGCCGACATGACCGGCTTCCGCGACCTGCTCGCCTATCTGATGGAGGATTGCTGCAACGGCGCGCCGCAGCTCTGCCAGCCGGCACTCCAGGCCGTGAGCTGCAAATGCTAGCACTACAAGACATGCGGATCCGCACATGATTGTCGATCTTCCCCGCCGTCTCGTTGCCGAGGCGCTCGGCACCGCGATGCTGGTCGCTGCCGTCGTCGGCTCGGGCATCATGGCCGATCGTCTCACCGACGACGTCGCGCTTTCCCTGCTCGGCAACACGCTCCCGACGGGCGCCATCCTGGTGGTGCTGATCACCATCCTCGGCCCGATCTCAGGGGCTCACTTCAATCCGGCTGTGACGCTGGTGTTTGGCCTGAGGCGCGAGATCGGCTGGCATGCCGCACTTTGCTATGTCGCGGCCCAGTTGCTCGGCGGCCTCGCCGGCACGTTCGTTGCGCATGCCATGTTCGGCTTGCCTCTGGTGGAGCTGTCCACGACGGTGCGCAGCGGGGCAGGGCAGTGGATCGCCGAGCTAGTCGCGAGTTTCGGGCTGGTCTTCACCATCTTGGCTGGCCTGCGCTTCCGTGGCGATGCCATCCCTTGGCTGGTCGGGCTCTACATCACCGCCGCCTATTGGTTCACCGCCTCGACCTCCTTTGCCAATCCGGCAGTGGCCGTTGCACGCGCCTTCTCCAACACCTTTGCCGGCATCCGGCCGCACGATGTCCCGGCCTTCATCGTGGCTGAATTGGCCGGCACGCTGCTCGCCTTGGCGCTCGCCGGCTGGCTGCTTGCCGATCCTCAATCCAACCCCGCACCGAGGCCCGCCGAATGAGCATCACTATCTATCACAACCCCGCCTGCGGCACCTCGCGCAACACGCTGGCCATCATCCGCCAGTCGGGCGAGGAGCCGGAGGTCGTCGAGTATCTGAAGACGCCGCCTTCGCGCGAAAAGCTCGTCGAACTGATCGCCGCCATGGCGATGACGCCCCGCCAGCTGCTGCGCGAGAAGGGCACGCCCTACGCCGAACTCGACCTCGCCAATCCGAAATGGAGCGACGACGATATCCTCGATTTCATGCTGGCGCATCCGATCCTGATCAACCGCCCGATCGTGGTGACGCCGAAGGGCACGATATTGGCGCGGCCGTCGGAAGCGGTGCTCGACATCCTGCCCAATCCGGATATCGGCCCCTTCACCAAGGAGGATGGCGAGGTGGTGATCGACGCCGACGGCAAGCGGGCTGGTTGAGGTCTATTTCGAATTTCATCGAAATGTAGTTTGACGACCGTTTGTCTTGGGTGTATCACTATTTCCATGAAACTCGAACAAGCGGCAAAGCAGCTGGAAGCGCTCGGCAATCCGACGCGGCTGAACCTCTATCGCATCCTGGTCAGGGCAGGTGAGGCCGGCAGGCCGGTCGGCTACCTGCAGGAGAACCTGGGCATTGCCGCTTCGACGCTGTCGCATCATCTGCACCGGCTGATCCTGACCGGGCTGGTGAGCCAGGAGCGGCAGGCGACGACGCTGATCTGCCGCGCCAACTATCCGATAATGCGCGATCTGATTGGCTTCCTCGCTGACGAATGCTGCGCTGACGCCGCCTGCAACCCCGTAACGGGAGAGGCGGCGGCATAATTTTTTGCCTGCTATTTCGATACTCCCGGAATTACGGAAGGTGAAAGCATGAGCGAGCAGAACGATCTCCCAGTCGCCGTCATCGGCGCCGGCCCTGTCGGCCTGGCGGCGACCGTCCACCTGCAGGAGCAGGGTGTGCCGGTAAAGCTTTACGAGGCGGGCGACGAAGCAGGCTCCAACCTCAGGGATTGGGGCCATGTCCGCGTTTTCACGCCGTGGCGCTATTGCGTCGACCAGGCGGCGAGAAAGCTGCTCGAAGCGACTGCCTGGGACATGCCCGACCCCGAAGCGTTTCCCACAGCCAATGAGCTTGTCGATCTCTATCTTGAGCCGCTCACGAAACTGCCGCAACTGTCATCGGTGATCGAAACCGGTGCCCGCGTCACCGGCATCTCGCGCTGGGGCGCCGACAAGGTGCGCGGCAAGGAGCGCGAGGCGCGTCCCTTCATGCTGGTGGTCGAAACCACCGGCGGCATCAGGCGCGACAGCGCCCGCGCCGTCATCGATGCCTCCGGCACATGGCGCACGCCCAATCCGCTCGGTGCCGGCGGCATCGCCGCGGAGGGCGAGGCGAAATTCGCCGACAGCATCGCCTACGGCATTCCCGACATTCTCGGCCGGGAGCGAACCCTTTACGCCGGCCGTACCACTTTGGTCGCAGGTTCCGGCCATTCGGCCGCCAATGCCTTGCTCGACCTTGCCAGGCTGGCGGATGACGAGCCGGGAACGGCCTTCATCTGGACGACGCGCGGCACCGATCTCGTACGCATCTATGGCGGCGGGGATCTGGATGCCTTGCCGGCTCGCGGTGAACTTGGATCCGACGTCCGGGACCTAGCCGAGAGCGGCCGCGTCCGACTGGTCACAGGGTTTGCCACGACGGCAATTCGCGGGGAGGGCGGCCGCCTGTTTGTCGAGGGCGAGACGGCGGACGGTTTGCAGCGCATCGGCCCTGTCGACCGCATCATCGCCGCGACCGGCCAGCGGCCCGATCTCGGCCTGGCCAGGGAGTTGCGGCTCGACCTCGATCCATGGCTGGAAGGCGTCAAGGCATTGGGGCCGCTGATCGATCCCAACGAGCATTCCTGCGGCGACGTGCCTCCGCACGGACACCGCGAACTCAGTCATCCCGAGCCTGGCTTCTACACCGTCGGCATCAAGAGCTATGGCCGTGCGCCGACCTTCCTGCTGCTGACCGGCTACGAGCAGGTGCGCTCTGTCGCGGCCGCATTGGCAGGCGACATGGCCTCCGCCGATGCGGTGCAACTGGTGCTGCCGCAAACCGGGGTCTGCACGGTGCCGGCAGCGCTCGCTGCAACCGACGACGTGTCCGCTGGCTGCTGCGGCGGCCCAGCCCCGCAAGTTGCGGATGCCTGCTGCGTCGCCGACGCCGAGGCGAAAGCCGCCGGCAAGGGCGGTTGCGGCTGCGGCGTCGCCGCATGAGCACCCCGGCGGGCATGCGCGGCCGCGGCACGATCATCACCGTGCTCGGCCTGACGCAGATCATGGCCTGGGGCTCGTCCTACTATCTGCCGGCGGTTATCGCGCCGGCGGTGGCCCGCGACACCGGCTGGCCGCTGGCATGGGTGGTCGGCGGCCTGTCGCTCGGGCTTATGGTCGCCGGCCTGATCTCGCCGCGCGTCGGCTCCTCGATCGAGCGCCATGGCGGCCGCAATGTGCTAGCCTTCAGCGCCGTTTGCATCGGCGCCGGCCAGATCGGCCTGGCGATGGCGCCTTCGCTTGCCGCCTATATCGCCGCCTGGCTGGTGATCGGGCTCGGCATGGGGGCAGGGCTCTATGACGCGGCCTTCGCCACGCTTGGCCGCCTCTATGGCGGCGGCGCGCGTTCGGCCATCACCACGCTGACCCTGTTCGGCGGCTTCGCCAGCACCGTCTGCTGGCCGATCTCGGCCTTCCTGATGGCCGCGATCGGCTGGCGCGGCGCCTGCCTTGCCTATGCCGCTGTGCAGCTCCTCATCGCGCTGCCGCTCTATCTCACCCTGCTCCCGCGCCGGGCGCCGCAACGCGGCGCCGTATCCGAAATCGACCGCAACGTCGCCGCAACGGCAGGCAATCCATCCTTCCCCGTCATGGCCTTGCTCGCCACCACCATCACGCTCGCGGCGGTGATCTCCTCGACGCTCTCGGTGCATCTGCTGTCGATCCTGCAGGCCGGCGGTCTGGCGCTCGCCGCCGCTGTTGGTCTTGGCGCCCTTGTGGGTCCTTCGCAGGTGACGGCGCGCGCCGTCGAGATGATGATCGCGCGCTACCATCATCCGATCTGGACCAAGCTCGTCTCGGCGAGCTTTGTCGCCATCGGCGTCCTGGCGCTCTGGACCGGCATGCCGGCCATGCCGGTGGCGCTCGGCTTCTACGGCGCCGGCATCGGTCTTGAATCGATCGCGCGCGGCACCTTGCCGCTCGCTCTGTTCGGGCCGTCGGGCTACGCGAAACTGATGGGCCGCCTCGCGATGCCGAGCCTGATCGCCCAGTCGGCCGCCCCTTCGCTCGGCGCGCTGCTGATGCAATGTACGGGAGCGCAAGGCACGCTCGCCGTTCTCGGTGCGCTTGCGCTGCTCAACGTCGTGTTGGCTTGCGGCCTGCGCTGGCTGATGGCCCGCAACGGGCGCCTGCAACTGCAGCCGGGTTGACGTCGCTGCCGAGCGATCCGCGGCTGAAGATCCCGGAAGGGCTCGGCGAGCCGCTACATCAGCGAGGCGATCGCCAGGCGATTCCTGGCGACGTTCGGCTTGCTGTCGCCAACATATTCGACGTTCGTGTCGATGAGCCGGTCACCGTCGATCCCAGCCGCGGTCAGGATGTCCACGATCACTTTCAAGCGCTGCCTGGCCAGTGCCTTGTTTGTCTTTACGGCATTGGCGCCTTTGAATTCCTTGGCCGCCAAGGCCGTCAGTTCGACGTTGCAGCGCGAGTCCTTGATGCTCGCGGCGAACTTCTCGAGGTCATTCTTGATCCGCGATGAAATCACAGAGGACTGGCTGTCGAAAAACAGATGGACCTGGACAGCTGCGCGTCTCTCATATTGCCGGCACGATATGCCTTGCTTCGGCAAGGTGTAGACGATCGCGCTCCGCGCCGTGTTCGTGTTTGTGGCGCTGTCGTCGACCCAATGCGAGAGCGCCAGCACCATTTCCGGCTTGACGCCTTGTACCTTGAGGAAGTCGCTGGTCGCGTTCAGCCTGCGGCCGGCAATGCCGTCAGCCTTGTCGTAGCCACCTTCTTTGCTCGCCGTCGCATAGAGCCTGTAGCCGCAATCCTTCCCGGCGTCCTTGATGAAAGCCTTCAACGCGTTGGCGGAATCCTCCGCTATCTTGCCGTCGCCCTTCTTGAAGAGGACGCGATAGGAGTTCCACTGCGTGCAGTTCGGGCCAACGTCGCGTTCCTGGGCGACTGCGCTGAAAGTTACCGTACTTGCGACAGCGCTAATAAAGGCCAGAACAAGAATGAATGATTTCTTCATTTTCTTGGCGCCTCCTGCTGCGGCTTAGTCTAACGCCCCGCTCTTTACTGCGGCAAGGTGGGCAAACCGCGGCCGGCGTTCGTCAGTCCCACACGAGCAGCAGCTTGCGCCAGAAGGCATTGGACGGCATCGACTTGGAGCCGCGCGGCAGGCGGATGGCCAGATAGATCGTCAGCCATTTGCGATCTATCTCGCGGATCGAGACTTTCAAGTCTTGCAGCTCGAAAGGTCTCGAAACCCGTGTCCATCCGGAGAAGGCGAGGGCGCCGGTCGGGGCATCGCCTTTCCAGGAGAGCTTTTCCTCCGGCTTGCCCAGCGCCATGGCGAACTCGAAAGGAGACGCCTCCTCATGAGCGATCTCTACCGTTGCCACGACGCTTCTGGCAAAGGCCGGGAAGGCTGAATTGAGCGCGGCGACGACCGGGCCATGCGTGTTCGGCCGCAGGAATATGCCGCCACTGTCGCCGGCGACGAGCAGCGTCGGCAGGTCGGAGGGATGGTTGGTGACGAGCGCCGCATGCTTGAGCTCGTCATTGGTTATCCGGCGCATGCGCTGGCGCTGTTGCGGCGCGTTGAGACGCGGGTGTCTCGCGCCGTTCGAAACCGCATGGCGAACCTGGATGCTCGAAAAGCCTCCCAGCACGCGGCTGCCGGCAGTCCGTACCGCGAGCAGCAGGTCGCGCCTGGCAAACGACGGCGAGCTGACGGCCGCCTGGATCTCGCGCGCCTCGTGCGCCCGGCTGACATCCGCCCAGCCGCTCCCGCCATTGCTCTCCAGCACCTTGGCGAGGTCGCCGAAGGTCTGGTTTTCCGCGTCGACGATCGCCAGCTGGAACTGCGCGGGCTCGGTCAGGTCCTCGTCGAGATAGACCCAGCAGCTCGCGCCGATAGCACCCGGCGGGCAGACGCCCTTCAGCAAGGCCATGGTGATGTTGCCGCCCTTGGCTTCGAGAAACAGCTGATCCGGCGATTGTTCGACATAGCTCAGCGGATTGGCATCGGCATCCGGATGTGAACCGACATGCGCCAGGCGCAGCGGCTCGACGGAAAGGTAGTGCTCGCGATAGAGCGAGGAATGCAGTTCCGGCACGGTTTCGTCGGCGGCTGCCTTGAGCATGTCGACCACGCCAAGCGTAAAGTCGGATCGCCCCGCATGGGCGAGCAGCGAAATCGCGGTGTCCGCCCGGCCTTCGCGGGCCGCGATCTCGGCCAGCAGCTGCATCGCGTCCGGGGCATTGGCGGAACCCGCGCTCAGCCTCAGATACCGCTCGTCCTTGACCCGCAATTCCAGATTCCAGAGGTTGAGGTCCTTCTCGTGGCTGGCCGTGTTCGAGCTGATGCCGAGCTGCACGAACATGTCCGTTCGCGCGAATTTGTGCTTGCGGAAGACCTCGATGATCGGCCTGCGGTTCCTCAGCCACTCGGCATTCCGGTTCATGCCTGTCGGCGCCGACCGGTACCAATAGAGCGGCTCCGGCACGGTAACGACCTCCAGGCCGGCGAGGTCGGCGCGTAGGAAGAATTCCCAATCGCTGGCGGAAAAACCGCGCTCTTCGTTGAGGTAGCCGATCTTGTCGAACACCTCGCGCCGGAACATCGCATTGGCATCGCCATAGGGATTGGTGATCAGGGCGATGTCGGTGGGGCCGCCGACCGGGAAATAGAGCATGTAGCCGCTCTTGGTATCCGGCGGCACGAAGGGCTCGTTGAGCCACTTGGCAAAGGTCGTGCATATATCGGCGCCGGAGTTCTGCATGCCGGCGACAAGCGTGCTGACGGCGTTTGGGAACAGCGCATTGTCGTCGTCCAGGAACAGGATCAGCGAACCCTTGGCGGCGCAGATGCCGGTGTTGCGCGCCTTGCCGAGGAAGCCGTTCTTTTGCCGGATGATCCGCCAGCCGCGCTGCTCGAACTCCGGTTCCAGTTCCGCCAGCAGCCGAACCGCGTCCGGATCGGTGCTGCCGTCGTCGACGACGACCAATTCGATGTTCGGATAGTCCTGGCGGCGAACCGAGGCGATCGCCTGCGGCAACAGCTGCGCCCGGTTGTAGTGCGCGGTGATGATCGAAACCAGCGGCGGCCGGCTGCGGCGCGGGCTCGCGGCCTTGCGCGGTTCGCGGCCGAATTTCTCGTGCAGCCGGCTCCAGGCCTTGGCGCGGGCCTCGCGCCCATGCATCGGCTTCGCCGCGACGATCGAGCGGTTTTCCAGCACCGTCGCGATTTTGGCCGCGATGGCGGAAGCGGCAGGCGCCATCAGGACGGCATCGGCCGACTTGGGCTGCAGCATGTCGCGTACGCTGCCGACATCGGTGGCGACGAACGGGATCTCCTCGTCGATGCAGGCCACCACATCCATCGGCAGCTGTGCCGCCGCATGGGTGATCGCCACCAGCGCATGGCTCTGCCGCAGATACCTGAAAATGTCCGGCTCGTCGCGAATCGGCAGCAGCTTGAGCTTGAACGGCCATTGCTGCGCGCGCCGCACGATCATGCCGCCCGAATGCTCGCCAAGCACATGCCCGAAGGCGCCGACGACAGTCACCGCCAGATCGGTGATGCCGCTGTCGGCAAGACGGTCGAGCGCATCGCAAAACAGCGTCAGGCCGCCGCGCGCCTCGGTCCCCGAGAAATGAACCACTTCCGTGGTCAGCCGCTGTCGCGGCCGATAATGATCGGAGTGGAAGTTCGAACGCCATTCCTCCGGCACCAGCGGAGCGGCAACATGGCGGCTGGCCGGCAGCTTCCACCCTGCCTTGGTCATCCAGTCGAGCAGCGACTGGCCGGTGACGACGAGATGGTCGCAGGTCTCGGCCGAAATCCGTTCCATATGCGCGACGGTCATCTGCTCCTTGCGCTCGACCGCCCGACCGTTCGCCTGCAGCTTCCACATCAGCGGTTCGTGGGCAAGCACGACGATGGCGGGAGGATCGGGAAAGACGCCGGTCCGCTTGGCAACGGTCGGGAAATGCGCCAGTCCGCCTTCGAGCGCGAAATAGACGACATCGAACGCGTTCTGCTTGAGATAGTGGTAGACGGCCACGGAATGCTTGTCGCTCGAATCGTACCCACGCAGCAATTCGGGCGATGGCGGCAACAATTCGAGCCGCACCAGGAAATTGTCGAAACACCATTTGCCGAGCCTGGCGATCTCCTGCTCGTCCGGCTGGCTGCCTGTGGGGCTTGGCACCCAGAGCAGCGTCACCGTATCGCCGGTCGCCGCCAGATGCTGTGCCAGCGCGTAGGTCGCCGACCCGGGATCGGCGGTCACTGTCGAGCCGAATTCGACCTCCGAAACGATGCATACATTGCGCGGCTTCCGGCTTGCCTGCCGCTTGCCTTTGGGCGTCGTGCCCGCCTTCGAACCAACGCTCAATCGGTCCCCCTATCGGTCCACTGTCAGCCTGCCGCCGCGCTCGAAACAGTCTTGCCAACAGTTGGATAATACTTTGATAATTGTTTTGCGGCTCACAATAGCGCTCCCGCGCGTTCGCGTAACCGGATTGATGACGTTCCGATGGTTGGCCTGCAATCCCCAAAACACCTCGCGCGACTCGACGAGCGGCCGATCGACGTGGCCGCAGGCGAGATCCTGTGCTTTGTCGGACTGCGCAACGAAGCGACGCTGCTGCCCAAGCTTCTCGATCACTATCGCGGCCTTGGCGTCGATCGGTTTTTCTTCCTGGACAACGGCTCCACCGACGGTACGCGCGAACTGATATTGGAGCAGGCGGACAGCCATTGCTTCCACACCGAGGGATCGCATTTCGCCGAAAACATCGATCCACCGCGGTGGATCAACACGCTGATGAACGTCTTCGGCACCGGCCATTGGTGTCTGTCGATCGACGCCGACGAACTGCTCGTCTACCCGGATTTCGAGCGGGTGGATCTGCACCGGCTTTGCGATTATCTCGACGCGACCGGCTCGGACGCGGTGATCGGCTCCATGATCGACATGTACGCCGACGGCCCGTTGGCCGAGTGCAGCTATGACGGCAAGATCCCGCTTATCGAGGCCTCACCCTATTTCGATCCGGAGCCGGGTTGGCTGCGTGCGCGTGACGGCTTGTATCCGCCGCAGCAGATGTTCGGCGGCGTGCGGGAGCGCGTCTTCTGGCACGGCCGGTTCAAGCAGACTTTTCCGCCGTGCCTGAGCAAGGTCCCGATCGTGCGATGGGAGCGCGGCAGGCACTATCACGTGGCGCAGCACACGATCAGCAAGGTCCGGTTCAGCGAGCTCCGCGTCGCGTTGCTGCACTTCAAATTCGTCTGGGGCTTCCGCCAGAAATCAGCGTCGTCGCTGAGCGAGAACACGCAGTTGAAGGAAAAGACGCTCGAGGAGCGCGCCGCCTACATGGAGGCGCTGGAGCGCAATCCGAAACTGTCGCTCCGGAACCATCGCTCCGTTCGCTATCACGACGCCGCGCAGCTTGTGGACCTCGGCTGGATGAAAACCTCGGATCGCTACGCCGAGTTCGTCGCAAACGCCGTCGGGCCGCGCCAAGGCACGGCCACCTGACATAGCGAACTGGAAACTGCGGCGGGTACCTATCCGCCGTAGCCGCCGCCACCCTCTCCATGATCTCCGCCGTCGCCATCCGGATCGAACTGCGCCAGGCTGTTCAAAGCAAGCGCTTTGCATGCCGTCGGAGCATTCGGATAGCGATGCAGATAGTCCTCGAGCGCCTCGATCGTGCCGATCCTGAGGGCCTGCTCACATGCGAGCTCGGCCTCCTTGACCCCGACTTCGAATTGCGCCTGCGCCGCGCCCGAGAAAGCGACGCTTACACCAAGAATACTAAGCCCACCCAACAGTAGCGATTGGATCTTACGCATAACTAACCCCTTTCACCACGCACCACGTTGAATTTATTGTTTTGTTAGCATTTTGTCAACCATAACTGCGGGTGTGCCGAGCCCCATCCTGGCGCAAGGTTAACGTCCGAATCCGCCGCGAAGGCGCTAGTCGCTGAACAATACAAGCTGCCGAAAGAAGGCATTGGTCGGCGAACCATTCGGCCTTCCCGCGAAACGAACCGCAAGCGCGATCGAGAGCGGCATCTTGCGCCGCGCGCGAAGCGCCGCCACCAGCGAGTGGCGCACGAATTTTTCTTCGACGGTCGTCCAGCCTGAGAAGGCAAAGGTCTGGGCGGCGATATCCCCCTGCCAGTCTATGCTTTGATCGGGGCGGGCAAGCGCAAGCGCGAAGTCCATTGCCGACGCCTCGGCATGCGCGATCTCGACCGTTGCCTCCACCCTTCGAAAGAAGGGTGGAAAATGGAGATCAAGCGAGGCCGCGACGACGCCGTCCGCGTGCGGGCGCAGGAACACGCCGCCGCCATCCGGCGCGACAAGCAACAGTGGCAGGGCCGAGGCGCGTGGCGTCAGCAACCTGGCGCTCCGCAGCACTTCGTAGGCGAGGGTGGTTGAACCGCCGCCGTCGCGCGGACGACCGGGGGCATCAACGGCCATGGTGGCAGGCCGTCCAAGCAGACCGGCCGCGGTCTCGGGACGGCCGATCGAGCCGGCAATGCCCGCCAGTTTCTGCAGGGCCACATCGCTGTTCGGCTCGAGATCGCAGAGTTCCAGATAGTCTCGATAGGCGGGTGTGTACCTCAGGTTTTCGCGCGCGCTTTCCAGTTCGGATCGCGTCGTGTTCTGGGCGATGGCGAGCTGGTAGAGCGGCCCGGCGCCATCGAACTGGCCGGAGCCAAATGTCTCCAGGACAGGGCGGCGATTATCGTACCAGTTCGACGTCCGGAACATGCTATCCGGTTTCGAGCGGTACCAGTAGAGCGGCTTCGGGATCGGTCGGATCTTCAGCCCGGCAAGCGAGGCTCGCGCAAAGAATTCCCAGTCGTGCACGGCGTAGCCAGGCTCTTCGACCAGGAATCCGATCCGCGAGAAGACTGACCGGCGCACCATCGCATTGGCGTCGCCATAGACGTTGTGGATCAGGCCGAGCGCGTCGGGGCCGCCGAGCGGCAGATACTGGATCAGCCCGTCGGCCCGCTTCTCCGGCACGACGTCCTCGTAGAAGATCAGCTGGAACGCCGTGCAGATGTCCGCGCCCGTTGCTGCCATGGCGCGCACGAAATGGTCCACCGCCTCCGGAAACAATGCGTTGTCGTCGTCCGCGAACAGGATCAACTCGCCCTTGGCGGCGCGAACGCCGGCGTTTCGCGCCGCGCCGAGATGCCGGTGCGGTCGGCGCAGGATCTTCCATCCGCGCCGGCGGAAGTCCGGTTCCAGCGCATCCAGCAATCGCCTGGCCTCGTCCTGGTCGCTGCCATCGTCGACCAGCACCAGCTCGAGATCCCGGTAAGTCTGCGCTTCGATCGCAGCGATCGCCTGTTTCAGATAGAGCGGCCGATTGCGATGGGCCATGACGATCGAAACCAGCGGCGATGGGGCGGCGCCTTTGCGGGCCCGCTTGCGCGGCGCAGCGCGCGTATCCAGCCAGGCCTGGCGATTCTGACGCACGATCGGCTGGGGGCGGGGCGGGCTGTCGAGCGCGGCCGAAATCGCCCGCGCCAGCGCGGCGGGATCGGGATCGACCAGCCCGGGCTGACCGGCCTCGGCGATCCAGGCCTCGGCGTTCGCGCCGATATTGGTCGCAACGATCGGCACTCCCGCCGCGATGCAGGCAGCGACGACTCCGCCGGTCGATGCCGCCCGCGCGGGAACGACAGCGAGCCCCCCGGTCCGCGCGACGTGGTCGAGCCTTGCGTTCAGGTCGGCGCCCGGCAGAAGGTTGAGCTTGAACGGCCATCGCTCGGCGCGCCGCAGAAGCAGTCCGCCGCTATGCTCGCCCATGATCCTTCCGAACGGGCCGAACGCGGTGACCTTAAGGCCTTCGGGCGCGGTCGGCGCGAGGATGTCCAGCGCATCGCAGAACAGCGTCAGGCCATCGCGGACCCGCCACCCGGCGAGGACGACGAGTTCGCTTGCGCTCTTCCTGGCGATCGTGCGCGCGCCGGTCTGGTCGAGCGGATCGCGCAGCAGCGGCGCCACTGTCGCCTTCCTGACCTTCCAGCCCCGCGACAACATCCATTTTCGCAGGGCGGCCGACGCACAGATCGTGCTGTCGGCCATCTCGGCGCAGTATTTTTCCATATGGGCGACGGCAATCGCCTGGGTACTGTCGATGAACGCCTTGTCGGCTTCATCGGCCCACTCGCTGGGGGCATGGGCCACGATCACGATGGGCGGCGCGACGAACGCCGCCGTCTCGGCCGCGAGCAAGGTGAAGTAGGGCAATCCGCCCTCGAGCGGCGCATAGACCAGGTCATGGCCGGACCGCTCCAGGTAATGCAGCACGGCGGCCGACCGGCTCTCGGGCGTCGCCAGCCAAGGAAGCAGCTGATCCGATCGGTCGAGGACCTGCAGCCGGATGGAGGCCGCCTCCAACTCGCCGCGGTGTGTCGCCACCACCTCGGAAGACGGCGCGTCCGGGCCCGGCACCCAAACCAGGGTGACGTCGTCGCCGTCTCCGGCGAAGAGCCTGGCCAGCGCGGGCATGGCAGCATCGTCCTCGCCGGGACGGCCGATCACGCTCGTCACGACGCAGACGCGGCGAGGCTTGCCTTCCGGCTCCACCGGCCCCAGCTCCTTGCCACCAACGACCATCGAAATTCCCTGTTCGGTCCCGCCGACAGCGCCCTTCGCGACGCGGTCCACCCGCCACTATGCCCGCGTCAGGTTTACTTTTCGGTGATCATGCTTTTGCGCCATCGGTAAACCAACTCGTCAAGCAGGTGCTAAAATGACTGTGCAAACAATCGACTGTTACAACTTTAGCGACCCGGCATAAGCAATCTTTACGGCTCCTGGCTAGTCATGACGGCATACCAGGAGGCGCAAATGAAAACGACAATGAAGTTTCTCGGTGCGCTCGTCGTAATGGGCGCAACGGTCTCGGCGAGCTCCGCCGACCAACTTATGCGGCCGCGCATCAACCTCGGCAGTGCCAACGTCAAGACGATCAGCGGCGACCGCGGCGGCTATGTGATCGACTATGCTATCCGTGCGCTGAAGATGCGCCGCAGCGGCACCTTCGTGCGTTTCAACGGTGCGTGCGACTCGGCCTGTACGCTCTATCTGTCGATGCCCAAGAGCAAGGTGTGCGTCACGCAGCGCGCGTCGTTCGGCTTCCACCTGCCTTATGGCGCAGGGGCGCGGGGCAACCAGGTCGCCGCCAATTTCATGATGAAGAACTATCCGGGCTGGGTTCGCGGCTGGATCGCCAAGCGCGGCGGACTGAAGGGTTCGATCGCGACCATGACATATGCGGATGCCAGCCGCTTTCTGCCGACATGTCCTTCCGAGCAGCGCGGCACGACCATTGCCAGCTTCGGCCCGACGCGCCTGCGTGGCGGCTGATCCTGCGAACCAGTACTGAAAGGCATTGACGGGTGGCGGGCGCAGGCCCGCCACAGCCGATTCATGCCCGCGGCTGCCCGCATTTGATCCAAGAAGTCATTGGTGTATTTTCGAAGCCGTCTTATTCGTCACGGGCCTGGTGCGAATGCAGTCTTGCCAAAAGTTCGTGCTTCTCGCCTCGCAAAGGACAGGATCGCAAGCGCTCAACCGTCATCTCAACCAGTATGAGGGGATGGTGATGCATGGCGAGATCTTCAACGCGGGCTTTGTCGGCTTGCGCAGCGACTACCACGAGAAGCTGAGCCTGCCGCGTGAAGGCGTTGAGATGCGCGACGCCGACCCAGAACAATTCATAGCGCGGATTTTCGACGACCCCGCGGCCCGCTTTGTCGGCTTCCACATATTCCCCGAACAGACGCGCCCCGCCATTCTTCCGGTGCTGGAAGACGAGAGCGTCAAGAAACTCTGGCTCGTCAGGAACCCGGTCGCGTCGTTCGTTTCATTGCTCGAGGCGGAGGCGTCCGGAGTCTGGGCGGTTCACGCCTCGGATCCGCTGCCCGCCGGCGACTACCGGAAAAAGGTGCATTTCGACATCGACCGCTTCAATGCCTATCTCCACGAACTGAACCTGTTTCGGGCCAAGATCAAATCCGTACTGTTCGAAACCGGGCAGCCCTATTTCCCGATCCACTACAGCGACATCGCCGATCCGCTGGTCGGCAACGCGATCATAGCCTATCTCGGCGGCTCTCAGCGCCTCGACCGTTTCGAGACCGACATCCTGAAGCCGCCATCGCGCCCGTTCGCCGAGCGCATCGAGAATTACTGGGAATTCACCGCCTACTTCAGGGCCATTTCCACGGAAGCCCTCTACGCGTTCGGGTGAGGTCAACGCGTCCGGTTAACCAGTTCACGACAAGTTTGGTTAACGAATACTTGATTTTGTTGACTCTTTTTTAGCTCGGACCGATTCTGTCATGGGGGTTTGAAGGCTTTCGGCCGTAGCTGGGCCGAAGCGCAAACTGGCGGCGGATAGTCCTATGAGTGTTTTCGCGATTGCCGGCGTCATTGGCGGCACGGGCTGGGCGAGCCGTTCCGGCACGCCGGGCAGGGCATTGCCGTGAGCGGCCGTATGGTGTCGAACGAGCCGCCAGCGTCGTCTCGGGACACGCGCTTCCGGCGCATGAGCCTGCAGATCATTTGCACGGGCTTGTTGTCGTGGCTGCTTCTGGGCGTCTACCGGGGCGTCATCGTCGATCCGCAAACGACGCTCGGCGGCCTTGTCGCGTCCATGCCCAAGGGACTGGCATCGAGCTACTACGACCTGATCGTCATGGCGTCCCTGACCGTGACGGCGTTGATCCTTCTTTTTCCGGTCAAGGCCAGCCGGCTTGGCTGCGCTGTCGTCGGCTTCATTTTCTACCTCGCCGTCCTGGTGTCGCTGGGCTGGGGCTTTGCCAACATAAATCTCGTCAAGATGCTGGGCGAGCCGTTCACCTTCCAATGGCTGGTCTATGGCGACTTCCTGCAGAATGCCGACGCCCGGAACGCCATGGGCGACGCGCTCAACACCAGGGACGTCGCCATCGTGTCGTTGTCCATCCTTCTGGTGCTTGTCCTAGGCTACGCGGCGGCCAGACTGTGGCTGCGGCTCGGTGTCGTCGGTCACAGGGTCCTTCTGGCCACGCTCGTGCTGGGCGTCGCCGGCGCCTTGGCCGGCACGGCCTATCACGTGCATGCGGAAGCGCTGCCAGCGGCGAAGATCGACAATCCGATCGTGCATTTCGTCGAATCGGCCCTGCTCAGTCCGACGCCGGTGGTCCTGACGATGAACGCCAGCGCCAATGACCCCGACACCGCCAGCGTCGCGGAGCGGCCGCCGGAAACCTCGAGCTTCAAGGCGCCAGTACCGAACCCGATCAAGAACGTGCTGATTTTCATGATGGAGTCGGTGCCATCCAAATATATCGAGACCTTTGGCGGTAAATACCCCGTCACGCCAAACATAAAAAGCTATGCGGCGGATTCCGTGCGCTTTGACAACATCTATGCGCATGCCCCTTCCACGCACTACTCGCTATTTTCTCTGTTTACCTCGATGTACAACGACATCTCATACTACGGCATGACGATGCAGCATCCGTATCTGCCGCTGGACTCGATCTCCAACATCCTTTCCGCGCACAGCTTTCGCACCGGCTTCTTCTGGAGCGCGGATTCCCGGTTCCAGCGCGTCGACGAATTCCTGCTCAACAAGGGGCTTGATACGATCCAGGATTATCGCGGGCAGAAATGCGCCACTCCCACCTTCAAGCTCAGTTCCGAGCAGTGGAAGAATATGGATTACAACAGTGATCTGTGCACGGCGCAGTCGACCATCGACTGGATGAACAAGGACGAGGGCAATCCTTTCTTCGCCATCATGTTCACGGCGATGACCCATTATCCCTACATCACCGACAGCCCGATGTTCTCGAAGATGGCGCCGTCCTCCCACACCGGGCTGGTCCACTACTCGGACGACGAAAAATTCAATGCCTACCTCAATGCCCTCAAGGTCGGCGATACGGCGCTTGGCGAAATCCTCGAGTCGCTGAAGCAGTCGGGCAAGCTCGATTCAACGTTGGTCGTGATCCTTGGCGATCATGGCGAGGCGTTCGGCGAGCATGACGACTATGTCCATGCCAGCGCGATCTATGAGGAGAACGTCCACATCCCGCTGATCATGATCAACAAGCATCTCTTCCACGATCAGGTCGTACATTCCGTCGGCGGCATCGTCGACATCGCCCCGACCATCCTCGACATACTCGGTCTTCCGCTGCCCAAGCAGTGGCAGGGGCGCAGCCTGTTCAGCGAGCAGCGGCCGAACAAGATCTTCTTCTTCAATCCCTGGGCTGGCTTCCTGTTCGGCTACCGCGAGGACGACCGCAAGGTCGTCTTCAACGCGACCACCGGCAAGGTCGAGCAGTACGACCTCAAGGCCGATCCCGACGAGCGGACAAATCTCTTCAACGACGCCAGCGATCGCAACGCGCTGCTGCAGCCAATCGCCGGATGGGTGCAGTCGCAGCGGCGGCGCGTCGCCGATCTGGTCGCTGCCGAGGCCAAAGACACTGCGCGCTGCACCGTCACCAACCTGGAGATCGACGCCACCGGCACGGAGTTCGAAGGACCGCCGCGCCTGGATGTCCTGGTGGATGGCAAGCCCGTCGCCCAGATCAACGTTTCGGGCGTGCAAAGCAAGGCCATAACGCCCGACCAGATCGGCGCCGAGCTGCAGGCGGCGTCGGCCGATGCGAAGCCATTCTTCGTCGACCTCAGCGCCGTGGCCAGTCCGCATTTGATCGAGCTTCGCTTTGCCAATGATCTGTGGGCCGGGCAGGGCAAGCCAGGCGATCGCAACCTGTTCATCAAGAGCATTAAGGTGAACGGCCAGCTGGTCCCAAACAGCAGGCTGCATATCGACAACCGGGCCACCGGCTACACCGATGGCAGCGGCACCAGCATGTACAACAACGGCTCGCTATGGGTCGGCGGTCCCTTCGTCGACGGATGCGTGTAGGAGCGAGGATCTGCGTACCGCGTTGACGCGCCGCCTTCCGAGGGCGGGCAGCAAAGCCAATAGGTGGCATTTTAACAATATCTGGCGCAATGGCGAAAGACGGTGCTCACCACGCCGCTTGCCCGAATTTTAATCAGCGTCGACTAATATGGAAGGGCAGTGGAAAAGAGCGGCTGGCGTTCAAGCCGCCGCTCGCGACACTGATCCTTCGCCGGGGGGCGCGAGCCGAGGGCGAGAGGCTGGCGCAGGCCTTGCGCCTTACCTCTTGCCCTCCGGCCGCCATTCCTGCCGGTACCAGTCGACGAATTTCCGCAGGCCTTCCTCGATCCGCACCTTCGGCCTGAAACCGAAATCCCGCTCCAGCGCGCTGGTGTCGGCATAGGTTTTTTCGACCTCGCCGGGCTGCAGGGGCAGGTTGTCGCGTATCGCCTTGACGCCGAGCAGGCTCTCCAGCGTGTCGATGAAGCGGCCGAGATGCACCGGCTGGCTGTTGCCGATGTTGTAGAGCCTGTGCCGCGGGCCGTCGGACGCGGGCGGCTTGTCGAGGACGGCGACGACGCCCTCGACAATGTCGTCGATATAGGTGAAGTCACGCCACATCTCGCCATGGTTGAAGACGCGGATCGGCTTGCCGGCGAGCATCGCCTCGGTGAAGATCCAGCTCGCCATGTCTGGCCGGCCCCACGGGCCATAGACGGTGAAGAAGCGCAGGCCCGTCTGCGGCAGGCCGAACAGATGCGCGTAGGTCGAGCTCATCAGCTCGTCCGCCTTCTTCGTCGCCGCGTAAATCGACACCGGGTCGTCGACGCGGTCGCTCTCGGCGAACGGCACTTTCGTGTTGCCGCCATAGACCGAGCTCGACGAGGCATAGACCAGATGCTCGAGCCCGGAGGAGGCCCGGCAGAGCTCCAGGATTTCGAGCTGCCCGGCGATGTTGGCGTGGATATAGGCGCGCGGATTTTCGAGCGAATAGCGCACGCCCGCCTGCGCCGCCAGATGCACGATGCCGCGCACCGGCCGCTTGCCCAGCGCTGCCGCCAGGGCGCCCGGCTCGGCGATGTCGAGCTGGTGGAACGAAAATGCTTTCCTGCCGGAAAGCCGCGCCAGCCGCGCCGCCTTCAGCGCCGGGTCGTAATAGCTGTTCATATTGTCGATGCCGATGACATCGTCGCCGCGCGCCAGCAGCCGCTGGCAGACATGGCTGCCGATGAAGCCGGCGGCTCCGGTCACCACTATCGACATCGAACCTCCTGCGGCGAGGCGGCAAGCGCACTGCCGCGCCTGCGTATTGGCGGGATCATTGCTGGCGCAAGTTCCATGGAAGTCCGGTCAAATCATGACGCCGGGCGACGCCAGCCGTCACTTTCCTGTTCATCCGGCCGCGGCCGCGCAACATAGGCCGACGCCCCGTTCGCCTCGTGATAGACGCGCGCCAGCATTTCCGCCAGCACGCCGGACGTCACCATCTGCACTCCGGCGATGAGCAGGAAGAAGCCGGCGAACAGCATCGGGCGCGTGCCGATGTCCTGGCCGAGGAACAGTTTCACGCAGAAGAGATAGGCAAGCACCAGCGAACCCAGCGCGCCGAGCACGATGCCGATGCCGCCGAAGAAATGTCCGGGCCGGGTGCGGTAACGCATGAAGAAGTACATGAACACCAGGTCGAGCACGACCCTGAAGGTGCGCGAGATGCCGTATTTGGACTGGCCGTAGATGCGCGCATGATGCGTCACCACTTCCTGCGCGATGCGCCGCGGCGTCGTCACCGTCGCCAGCCAGGCCGGGATGAAGCGGTGCATTTCGCCATAGAGCCGGACGCTGCGGATGACGCTGCCGCGGAAGACCTTCAGGCTGCAGCCATAATCCTTCAGCCGCACGCCGGTGACGCGCCCGATCAGCCTGTTGGCGATGCGCGAGGGCAGCCGGCGCATCCAAAAGCCCTCCTGGCGGTCCTTGCGCCAGCCGGCCACGAGATCGAGGTCCTCGGTCAGCAGGCGATAGACCATGCGCGGTATGTCGAAAGGATCGTTCTGCAGGTCGCCGTCGAGGGTGGCGATGACGTCGCCGCGCGCGGCATCGAGCCCTGCCTGCATGGCAGCGGTCTGCTTGTAGTTGCGCACCAGCTCGACCGCATGCACATGCGCCCCGTAATGCGCCGCCAGGCGGCGGATTTCGTTTGCCGTCGCGTCGGTGCTGCCGTCATCGACGAGCACGACCTCCCAGGGCTGGCTATAGTGCTCCATCGCCTGGTGAATGCGCGCCAGCAGCGGCTCGACATTCTCGGCCTCGTTGTACATGGGCACGACGATCGACAGCATATGTTCCGGCATGACCGCGCCGTCGGGCAAACCTGACGCAGGGATGGGCAGCAGGCTCATAGCGAGGGCTTCCTTGCAGGTTCCGCCGCCGGGCTTTCCGGCAGCGTCGATTTGGAGGGGAACAGCCAGGCGATCGCGCCGGTGGCGATCGCCGAGCCGAAGATGAACAGGTGCAGCGCCAGCGCCGCCTGCAGGCCGCTCTTCATGGCGATGCCGGAGGTGAGCAGCGCCGCCGCCGCGCCCGCCTCATAGGTGCCGAAGCCGGCAACGCCCTGCACCGGCAAGATGGCGGCGCCCTCGGCGCCGACCACGCCCGGAAAGGCGGTCGTGAAGGATGTCCCCAGCATCAGCGCCAGCAGCCAGGCCTGAACGGAAAGCTTCAGCGCCCAGTTGGCGACCGTCCACCACCAGCCATAGCGCGAGCGTCCGGTCGCTTCGGTGAAGATGTCGCGAATGCGGCCGAGCTTGGCCACCAGCCGGCCCCGCCCGTCCCAGTCATGCGGCGCGCGCGCCCAGCGCGGCAGGTACCAGGCGGCGGCGATCAGCGCCGCGATCCCCGCGGCTCTCAGCGCCGGGTGCAACCCTGGCCAGACCAGGCAAGCGAGGATGCCGACGACGAAGGCGTCCTGCAGCCTGAACCACAAAAGCGAGGCGCTGGCGCGCATGATCGAGATGCCGAAGACCTGGCGCAAAAGCAGCGGAAAGGCGGTCTCGCCGCCGCGGAAGGGCACGACGTTGATCATCGCATTGTGGATCAGGATGACGCGCAGGCAGGCGCCGAAACGACCATGCACCTCGTCGCGGAATTCGTCGCAGACGCGCAGCGCCCGCAGCCCATAGGTAACGAACAGAGTAAGGGCGACAGCCACGAAGGTGGCTGGCGTGACGCGGTCGAAGGCATCGCCCACCATCTTCCAGCGCGCGTCGCTGGCAAGCCAGGCCAGCAGCGCCAGGGTAACGACTATCGAGATTGCTCGTTTCAACCAATTCTCCGCAG
Organism: Mesorhizobium sp. M4B.F.Ca.ET.143.01.1.1; assembly: GCF_004792275.1. Classification (NCBI taxonomy): domain Bacteria; kingdom Pseudomonadati; phylum Pseudomonadota; class Alphaproteobacteria; order Hyphomicrobiales; family Phyllobacteriaceae; genus Mesorhizobium; species Mesorhizobium sp. M4B.F.Ca.ET.143.01.1.1. Next base: position 280,789 of record NZ_SRSR01000002.1, on the reverse strand, counting down.
GCTTTCGCCGCCGCGTTCCGGTGGGCTCATCGGGAAGATCCGAGATGCCCGGCATCGGGTTCCTTGCCGATTGTCCGCGGCCCCTAAGCCCAAAGGTCGCGGCTCCTTGTGGTGGCGGCTGCTCCTATAGACCAGCAGCCTGTTCGAATCCACAAGCTTGGTCCCGCCCGTCGAGACGGTGTCGTGGATCCGTGGGCAACAGCGATTGACACCGCTCCTTGCCTCGCGGTTAATAGCAGGCGGGGGCGGCAACCGCGATGCCTTTGGGGCGAAGGCTTGCGTGTGCGTGTTGGCGCCGGATGGGGGAGGCGAACACCGACATGCGACCGTCTATCATGCCGACAATTCAACGAGCCGGAAGGGGCCGGCCGCTTGCGCGGCACGCCTTGCTGATCGCCCTCGTCGCCTGCAGCGAAATGGCGCTTGCCGGCGTTGCGCACACGGCCGCCGCGAAGGATCGAGCGCCTACCCAGACCGCCACCGTTCCGACGGCGTTCGAGATGCAGCTGTTCTACGCCGACCGCACGTGGAACTGGCAGGATGGAGCCGCCTATTTCGCGCAGGACAGGCGTTTGCGTGCCTGGACCGCCGGACCGGATTCGACCTCCATCGCCGAAGGCAGATGGCTGCTGACCAGCAACGGCAAGATGTGCATGGAGCTCGTCTGGCGGTCCACGGCCTATGCCGCGACGCCGATCCGCACCTGCTTCAGCCATCGCATCCAGGACGGCAACGTCGAGCAGCGCAAGGATCCGGACGGCGGCTGGTACAGCTTCAAGCACGCTTCGGACGATGCTTCCGGGGAGCACCGGAAGTTCCAGGAAGGCGACGCCAAGAACATAGAGTTCGAAACGGCCCGCAAGCTGGTGGATCCCAAGGGCTAAGCAATTGCAGGAAACGCGTGAGGCGGTTTTCCGTCCGGAATTGCGACAAAACAAGAGATAGAGCGGTTCTCCGTTTCGGTGGAAACCGTGACCGTCAGGCACTGGTCGGCCCACCGCAGCAATCAGCAAAAAGAAGAGGCCCGCTGAGCGAGTTTTCAACCCAACTCAGCGAGCCCACGCCCCGACACATTACTCACAGGGACGACTGCCAGCCTTGTGGGCTGGTGTTTACCGGTGCCCGCGCAGCAGTGCGCGGCGCTGTCACGGGATCCGGAGCGGAAATTGCGGGCGCCGGCATTGCCGGGCCGAGACCGAAGAAGGGCGCGGCCGTCCTGACGATGGTGTCGATGTCGGACAGTTCCGCCACGAAGCCCAGTTGCTCGCGCGCCAGGCTCGGATCGGCATAGAGCTCGGCCGGATCGCCGGGACGCCGCGGCCGGTAGACGACCGGAACCGGTCGCGCCGTCATCCGGGCGACCGTTTCCAGGATCTCCCTGATGGAAACGCCGCGGCCGGTGCCGAGATTGACCGACAGGCTGTCGCCGCCCGCTTCCAGATGAATGAGCGCCTTCAGGTGGGCACGGGCAAGATCGCTGACGTGGATATAATCGCGCACGCAGGTGCCGTCCGCCGTGTCGTAGTCGGTGCCGAAGACCTCGATCGCATCGATCATGCCGGACGCAGCCATCAGCACCCTGGGCAGGAGATGGGTTTCGGGGGTGTGCCATTCACCGAGCTCGCCGTCCGGGTCGGCGCCGCAGGCGTTGAAATAGCGCAGGATCGCGTACTTCATGCCATAGGCCGAGGCATAGTCGCGGATGATCTCTTCGCCCATCAGCTTGGTGCGGCCATAGGGGCTGATCGGGCGCTGCGGCGAGGTCTCGCTGACCGGCAGCGACGCCGGCACGCCGTAGGTCGCGCAGCTCGAGGAAAAGATGATGTTGTCGATGCCGTTTGCCCGCGCCGCGTCGAGCACCGCGATCGTTCCCGCCACGTTGGTCGAATAATAGTCGGCCGGTTCGCTGACCGACTCCCCGACATAGGCCAGCGCTGCGAAATGGATGATCGCCTGCGGCCGGCGGGTCGTGATCGCCCGCTCGAGCGTCCGACGATCGCGGACGTCGCCGACGATCAAAGGACCCCAGGCTACGGACCCCTCATTGCCGCGGCTCAGATTGTCGTACGCCACCGGCAGGTAGCCCGCCTCCGACAGGAGTTTGCAGGTGTGGCTGCCGATGTATCCGGCCCCACCTGTCACCAGGATCGGGCGGCGTTTCATGACGTGACAGCCTCCTTGACGGGCCGGCGACTGCCGAGCAAGGCGTCGAAATACTGCGTGGTATGGGCGAGCCCTTCTCTCAGGCTGATCTTCGGCTCCCAGTCGAGATGCTGCCTGGCGAAGGAGATGTCCGGCTTGCGTTGCTTGGGGTCGTCGACCGGCAGCGGCCGGTGCACGATCCGCGAGCGCGAATTCGTATAGTCGATGACCAGCTCTGCCAGTTCCATGATGGTGAATTCGACGGGGTTGCCGAGATTGACCGGATGGGCGGGCGAAGTTGGGGCGTTCATCAGCCGGATGAAGCCTTCGATGAGGTCGTCGACGTAGCAGAACGAGCGCGTCTGCATGCCGCTGCCGTAGACGGTTATGTCTTCGCCGCGCAGCGCCTGGACGATGAAGTTCGACACCACCCGCCCGTCATCGGGCTGCATGCGGCGGCCATAGGTGTTGAAGATGCGCGCGACGCGCACGTCGATGCCGTATGTCCTCGAATAGTCGAAGAACAGCGTCTCGGCCGAGCGCTTGCCCTCGTCATAGCAGGAGCGCGGGCCATGCGTGTTGACGTTGCCGAAATAGCTTTCGGGCTGCGGGTGCACCAGCGGGTCGCCATAGATCTCCGACGTCGAAGCCTGGAAGATCTTGGCATTGTGCCGCCGGGCGAGTTCCAGAAGGTTGATGGAGCCCAGCACGCTCGTCTTGAATGTATGGATCGGATCGGCCTGATAGTGCGGCGGAGAGGCGGGGCAGGCGAGGTTGTATATCTCGTCGACGGCGAGATCCATCGGCAAGGCGTCGACGATGTCGTGCTTGATGCAGGTGAAGAACGGATCGCGATGCATGCCGTTGAGGTTGTAGCGCTTTCCGGTGTGGAAGTTGTCGAGGACGACGACTTCGTATCCGTCATGCAGCAGCCTCTCGCACAGATGCGAACCCAGGAACCCGGCGCCGCCAGCGACCAGCGCCCGGCCGCGATCGGTATTGGCACCCTTGCGACCACCCCTTGGGTCGAGCTTCACGACCTTCATCACCCTGCTCATGACTCCCCCTTACGCAGCACGCGCACCACCACCCCGGCCAAGCAAGAGCGTTGCTCGACCAAGTCCCGAAACAGTAGCGACCCTCAGCGTAAGCCGAGGCGCCATCACCCATGATGTGCGTAAAAACGTCTGAGTTTGCGGGAGCAGTGCCGTACGGCTTATTGGTTGCCGCTCAGCCCGCTATGCCCCGTGAATCGCGATCACGCGTCTGGTTGCCACCATCGCCGATCTTGCTCGCCCAAATTGCACACCCAACGCATATAAAAATATACCTATGGCGATTGTAGTCAACTAAATTAGCGATCCGTTAACCTCATACATTGGTGATTGGTTAATCATGCACCTTACGAATCGGGCTGCCTGCCGGTCCGGAATGGTGGGCGAAATCGGCTGCGGCCCCCGGCGAGGCAGGCTCTCTGGGAGCCTCGCAAAGCTTGTTGGCGAAGGGGCCAGCGGACTTGAAGGTGTCGACTTATCGAACCGGCAAATGCAGCGGGTGTCTGTCTTTCCGTGCGCTGCGGATGTGCTTTTCTCAATCTTGGGAAATACAGGTTTTCTTGACCAGGCTCCGTTCTATGTCGGTAAAGAGTTGGCGCGATTTCTGTCAGCACTCGCCCGGATCGCAAACAGGCGCGACGGCGCCGGACGGCGACTGCCGCATATCTCGCCGGGCAGGCGGGCGTGCCCGTCATCCGGGCGCCGCGGCCCGGTTTCAACCGGAACGGCGTGAGGTCTGCCACTCTGGGATGCATTGAACGGCCGGGCTTGATCCGGCGACCGAAGGGCGCAGCATGCCGCGCCGCGCGAGTTGGAGGAAGAGCGCGGTAGCCATCGGCGGCAGCAAGCAAGGCCCGCCGATGACGGGCCTTGTCGATCAACCAGATCCTTGCTGCCGGCGGGCTGCCCGCCGCCCCATTCCTCTCCTATTCGCCGCCCATTTCCTTCTTGAACTGCTCGAAATCGACCTGCATGCCGTTGAAGATGGTGCTCCAGTGGCGGGTTAGCGCAGCCATCGCCACAGCCTCCTGGATCTCCTCGTCGGTGGCGCCGGCGCGCTTGGCGTCCTGCGTGTCCGACCATATACAGTAGTTGCACGGGATCTGGGCGGCGACCGCCAGCGAGATCAGCGACTTGACCTTGGGCGGCAGCGCCGTCTTGTCGCTGAGCTCGATGGCCTTGACCTCGGCCCAGGCGCCGGGCAGACCGGCCTTCGGGAACTGCTTCACGAAGCTTGGCACGCCGCCCATGGTCGACTGGATGTCCTTGATGGTGGCGTCGTAGTCGTCGGCCTGGGCGGGCGCCGAGGCCAGGGTCAGGGTCAGCGCGCAAGCGGTAGCCAGCATGGATGCGGAGGCAAGGCGAAGGGAGGACTGTGTGATCGAAAGCGTGCGACGGGCCGACATGTTTTTCTCCTCTGGTGTTTGTTAGCCTTACGATGTAAGGTAGGGTAGAAAATGAACCTTACAGTGTAAGCTGTCAAGCGACGCCATGGACTCATCGATCAAAAAAAAGCGAGCGCGCGGCCGGCTGTCCCGCGAGATGATCGAGGACGCCGCCTTCGAGGTGATCGACCGGGAGGGCCTTTCCGGCTTTTCGATGCGAAAACTCGCCGCGGCGCTCGGCTGCGAGGCGATGAGCATCTATCATCACTATCCTTCGCAGGCGCATCTCTATGAGGCGCTGGTCGACCGGCAGATGAACGCGCTGGTGATCCCCGGCGACGGCCTGCCCTGGCGCGAACGGGTCCGCATCGGCATGCAGGAGTTCCGCCGCGTCGCGACCGAGCATCCGGCCTTCGCGCCGTTCATCGTCGTCTACCGCATGAACTCGCCGCCATGTCTGGCCAAGCTGAACAGCATCATCGGCCTGTTCGAGGCGGGCGGCTTCGGGCCCGAGCTCAGCGCCCGGCTGTTCCGTGCCGCTGGCTATTACCTGATGGGGGCGATCCTCGACGAGACCGCCGGCTATGCCAAGGGCCCGTCGGCGGTCACCACCGTCAGCAGCGAGGAGATGGCGCGGGATTTTCCCAGCGTCGTGGCGGCCGGGGCCTATTTCGGCACCACCGGTTTCGACAAGACCTTCGATCTCGGCCTGGAGATGCTGCTGGACGAGATGGAGCGGATTCGCGATGGTGCCCGGGCCGCGACCGCAAAAGCTGGAAGCGATCGCGGCCACAGCAATTAGCTAGCCAAGGCCCTCGATGCGCTTTCTCTTCGTTCTTGTTCTCCTCGCCGGCGTCGCCATCGGCGTCCTCTATCCCTGGGCGATGAGCAATTTCTCCGGCCACGAGATCGGCACCTGGCGGGTCTACGAGCAAGGCCGCTTCCGGCCGGTGACGATCCCGCTTGCCGCGCGCGACGCGCCGCTGCGGGTGCTGGTGGATCTCACCGCTCGGGCCGAACGCATCGTCTCGCAGCAGCGCACCGTGCTAACGCTCACCGCCGCCACGGGCGGTCGCACCGCGCTCGCCTCGACGCTCCACTTCAACCACTCCGACAATCCGCGCCAGGCAAGCCCGCAACCGCCGGACAAGATCTTTCGCGACGAGGCAGGCGTGATCCAGACGGTCAGCGCCGGCCCCTATCTCTTCACCGTCGGTCCGGGCGATGCCGAGGATATCCCGATCAGGGCGGTGGATCTCGTGCTGCGTGCAGAGGCCGGCGCGATCGACGAGCGGGCGCGGCCGGCCGGCTATGCGCTGATGGCAGCCGGCTTGATCGGGCTGGTGCTTTCCTTCGCGTTCGGCGGTCGCGGCGGCCGGCCGCAGAACCCGAATTCGCAGCCACCACCGCCGCGCTGGGGCCGCGGCGGCACGTCGAATTGAGCCCGGCATGAATTACCGCCACGCCTACCACGCCGGCAATTTCGCCGATGTCGTCAAGCATGCCGTGCTGACGCGACTGCTCGACTATCTGAAGCAGAAGGACAAGGCGTTTCGCGTCATCGACACGCATGCCGGCATCGGCCGCTACGATCTGTCGTCGGTTGAAGCGCAGAAGACCGGCGAATGGCTGGGCGGCATCGGCCGGCTGGTCGGCGCGGATCTGGATACCAGGGTCGCCGGCCTGCTGGCGCCCTACCTCGAGGCCGTTCGCGCCGTGAACCCCGAAGGCGGGGTGAAGAACTATCCCGGCTCGCCTCTGATCGCCAGGCACTTGCTGCGCAAGCAGGACCGGCTGACGGCGATCGAACTGCATCCGCAGGACGCGGAGCGGCTCAAGGCAGTCTTCGCCGGCGATTTCCAGACCAGGGTGATCGAACTCGACGGCTGGCTGGCGCTCGGCGCGCATCTGCCGCCGAAGGAGAAACGCGGCCTGGTGCTCGTCGATCCGCCTTTCGAGGAGGAGGGGGAGTTCGCCCGCCTCGTCGACGGGCTGTCGAGAGCGCACAGGCGCTGGCCGGGCGGCATCTACGCGCTCTGGTATCCGATCAAGGACCGCAAGGCGGTCGCTGCCTTCAGGGCAGCGCTGAGGAATGCCGGCATCCCCAAGCTGCTCGACATCGGCTTCGAGATCCGGCCGGCATCAGCCGAGCCCAGCCTCGACGGCACCGGCATGGTGGTGGTCAACCCGCCCTTCACGCTGGAAAGCGAGTTGCGCCTGATGCTGCCGGCCCTGCACAAGGCGATGGCGGTCGCGCAGCCGTCGCGCTGGACGATTGACTGGCTGGCGGGCGAGTAGCTTGCCCCCATGCAGGGCCGGCGCTAGCCAAGCGGGAAAGTGTCGCCGGCTTCGGCCGCGCGGTGCCTTGTGAGGACTGACGATCGACCGCCGATGCCGCTGGCCATGCCTTGGAAACCATTGCCAGCGCAACCGCTTGACCGTTGAGCGGCGAATCCGCACAGTGCGCGCAATCGACCTTGAGAGGCTGCCATGACTCGCTTCGCTCGTTCCGCTCTTGCCGCCCTGATTTCGTTCTGCACGCCGCTGGCCACGTCGCTCGGCTTCACCCAGACGGCGCATGCCGCAGACCTCGCCGTCTATTCCGAGGAGGACGGCGGCATCTGCGGCGAGGCCTGGGTGCTGAACAAGATCACCAATCGCTTCGCCTATCAGGTGCGCCACGTGCCGCATCTGCCCGATGTCGCGATCACCGATTTCAGCCGCATCCACCAGCACCGCTACCTGCCGGCCAGCGAGGAATGGCCGATCGGCCGCCGCTATTGCGGCGCCACGGTCAGCCTGTCCGACGGCCGCGCCCGCACCATCTGGTACCTGATCGAGGAAGGCCAGGGCTTTGCCTCGATCGGCGACAATGTCGAATTCTGCGTTTCGGGCTTCGACCGCTGGATGGTCTATAACGGCCGCTGCCGCGTGCTGCGCTGAGCCAGGCGCAAGCGCGGTTGTCGTAGCGAAGATTCCGGCTTTGCCGGGTTTCGCCGCGTGGCAAATCGGCTAACCTGATCTCCCGAGAGCGATTGATCACACTCGGGAGTCTTCATGGACATTGCGACCCTGCTTGCCTTCGCGGCGGCCTTCTTCGTCTTTGCCGCGAGCCCCGGTCCGGACAATATGACGATCGTCGCCCGCACCATCTCCAATGGCGCCGCGTCGGGCATCGCTTACGGCGTGGGCACGGTGGTCGGCATCCTCATCTTCCTGGCGCTCGCCGCCTTCGGCCTGTCGATCATCGCCGCCAAGATGGCGATCGTCATGACCATGCTGCGCTATGGCGGCGCGGCCTATCTGATCTGGATGGGCATCAGGCTGTGGACCGCCGTGCCAGTGGTGCCCGACCTGCAGCCCGTCTCCGGCCGGCGGGGCCTGCTGGCGACCTTCGCCACCGGCGTCGCGCTCAATCTCGGCAATCCGAAGATGCCGTTGTTCTATGTGGCGTTGCTGCCGAACGTGGTCGGCGCATCGCTCGCACCCGGTCATCTCGGCGTGCTGGCAATGGTGATCCTGGTCGTCGAGGCGGTGGTCATCGGCGGGCATGTGCTTCTCGCCGGCCGCGCCCGCGGCCTGCTGCGGACGCCCGCCGTCGTGCGCCGCGTGAATCGCGCCGCCGGTGGCGCGATGATCGGCGCCGGCGTGGCCGTGGTCGCCACGCGCTAAGGGCAGCGCTGACCGCCGGCTCCCGGCCCAGGAAGGCGGGTGCTCGCCTGCGATTGGCCATCGCGGACCCGAACTGTGAGTCCATAGTCTGTGTCTCCGAGCCATCGCGCCGACTCGCCAGTTGACATAGGCACGCTCACGTCCTAGAAAAGAGACAGACCTGTCTCATCACGGGGCGATGCCATGGCACCCGCACGCACCTCGGCCAAACGCCAGCACGTTGTCGACACCGCCTATGCGCTGTTCAAGCGCGACGGCTTCCATGCCACCGGCATCGACCGGATCATCGCCGAGGCTGACATCGCGAAGATGACGATGTACCGGAATTTCCCGAGCAAGGACGAGTTGATCGTCGCGGTGCTGGATCATCGCGCCCGCCGTTTCGAGCGCCAGCTCGACCGGCTCGCGACGGCAGCCGCGACGCCCGGGCAAAAAATCGCGACGATCCTCGACTGGCACGAGCGCTGGTTCCGCAGCGCCGATTTCCATGGCTGTCTGTTCGCGCATGCGCTGGCCGAGTTCGGCGATCCCGCCCACCCGGTGTTCAAGGCCGTCGCCCGCCAGAAGAATGGCCTGAGGTCGCGCATGCAGGCGATCCTCGAGCAGACGATGCCGCCGGAGCGGGCGGAGGGCGCCGCGGCGGCGCTGCTGATGCTCATCGAGGGGGCGACGCTGCTGGCGCAGATGGGCGAGGCTGACGCCGCCATCGGCAATGCCCGCAAGGCAGCGGCCGCCATCATCGCGGGCGCGTGGGGGCGGCAATGAGCGCGGCGGTCATCGGGCTGGCGCTGTTCGCCGCCATCCTGCATGCCAGCTGGAACGCCTTCCTGCGGACGGGGGCCGACAGGCTGTGGACGATCACGGTCATGAGCTTTTCCAGCACGTTCATCGCCATTCCCATGGCGCTTTTTCACGCGCTTCCGGCCGCGGCCGCCTGGCCCTATGTCGTGCTCTCGGCCGGCCTGCAGGTCGGCTACAGCGTGTTCCTTGTCGCCGCCTACCGCTATGGCGAGCTGGGGCAGGTCTATCCGATCGTGCGCGGCAGCGTGCCGTTGCTGGTTACGCTTGGCAGCTTCCTCATGGCCGGCCAGCGGCTCACCACGCCGGAGATCGCCGGCGTCGCGCTGGTCGCCTGCGGCATCATGGGATTGTCGCTTGGCAAGGGAAGGGCATCGACGACGTCGATCCTCTACGCGCTGGCGACGGGCGCGATCATCGCCGCCTACGCAACCGTAGATGCGATCGGCGTCCGCGCCGCCGGCGACAGCGGCGCCTACACCGCCTGGGTGCTGCTGATCTACGGCGCCTTGCTGCCAGTCACCTTCGTCGCGCTGCGCGGCAGGCTCATCGTCGACTTCAGCGCGCCGGAAACCCGCAAGGCGCTGGCCGGCGGCCTGTTCGCGCTGCTTGCCTACGGCGTGGTGGTCGCCGCCTTCGCGCTCGGCCCCGCCGGCCCGATCACCGCCATCCGCGAAACCAGCGTCGTCTTCGCCGCCTTCATCGGCCGGTTCTTCCTCGGTGAGCAACTGACGCCGCGCCGCGTCGGCGCCTGCGCCGTCGTCGCGCTCGGCGCCATCTGCCTCGGCTATCAGGCGTGAGCGGCGATCATCCTGTCCGCGTTGCGGAGAGGTAAGCGCAGATCAGCTCGACCAGCTGCTTGCGAAGCTCCGGCGCGTCCAGCATGTCGCGTCGCGCCGCATTGTGGATCACGCCCTCGACCGCCGACGACAGCACGCGCGCGATCGTCTCGACGTCTTTCCGGCGTCGGCGATACTGCGCCACGGCGGCCGTGTAGTGTTCGAGATAGCGGGCCTGGAACGAGGCATGCGCGGCGCGCGAGCCGCGGTCGCCCGGGGCTTCGTCGAGCAGCACCTGATGCAGCGTCGGATGGATGCTGTGCGCCTCGATCATGCCGCGCACCAACTCCTGCGCGAATCGCCTGAGCGGTTTGCCGCCTTCGGCTGATTCGGCGATCACCGACAGCACCTGATCGAAATGGCGGCGCCGGATCGCTTCGAGCAGCGACAGCTTGTCGGGAAAATATTGGTAGAGCGAGCCGATGCTGACGCCGGCCGCCTCGGCCACTTTGTTGGTGGTGAAGCCGGCCCATCCGAGCTCGCTCAGAACATGAGCACCTGCCTCGATGATCGCCTCGACGGTTGCCCGCGAACGCGCCTGGCGCGGCACCTTACGCATGCGCATGCGCGGCTTTGCAATGCGAGTAGACATGTTTGCTCCACCTCGCGAAAATATAAACAACATACTCACATTTCGAAAAAAGGAACACCGGCCATGAGCGCGCTTGACTTGCTTCGCAGCCTCTTCGCCTATCAAGCCTGGGCCAACGACGAACTGCTGGAGAAGCTCGCTCACCTCGACCCTGATGCGCACGCGAAGGAGCGCCACGCAGCGATCCGTCTCCTCAACCACAACCTTGTCGTCTCGAAGATATTCGCCGCGCATCTTTCCGGCACGCAACACGGCTTTGCCTCCGACAACACCGAGGAGACGCCGTCGCTCGACACGTTGCACGGCGATGTCGCGGCGATGGATCGCTGGTATCGCGACTATCTGCAAACCGTCTCGCCTAATCTACTCTCGGAGCCGATGCCGTTCGCCTTCACCGATGGCGACAAGGCGATGATGTCGCGCCAGGAAATGCTGACCCATGTCGTCATCCACGGCGGCTATCATCGCGGCGAGATCGGCCGCATCCTCGCGCAAATCGGCATCACTCCGCCCTGGGACACATTTGCCGTCTATCTCCATCAGACCGAGCCGTCGCGAAGACTGCAGTTGGTGTCAGAGCCGGCCGCGCTGTGACGGCCCGAAAGCCTTGCATTTCAAGGGAAAAGTGGCTGCGCAGAGCGGGAGACACGGCAGTCCTTCGCGCGCCATTCAATCCTGCAGCATTGGCGACTGACGAAAGCCGGCGGGACCGCCAATCTCCCCCAAGTGAGGAGTTGAGGACCGGTACCGTGTAGCGAACGGAAAGCCAACGGTTTGGCTTGCCGAGTGACGAAAGTCGGCGGCACAGAGAGTGGCGTTGTCCTGCAGTGAATGCTGCTTCACCGCCACTTAGTTCGGGCAGAACATATACGAGCTAAAAGCTCGCATTAAGTTTTAAGTTGTTCTGCAGTCGCTCTATCAAGCAAGCCGATACGACAGCTCTTCGGGTGAACGCGCACGACCGCCGCCGTAGCAGGAGTTCCCATGCTTGACGAGAAGATCGCATGAGTCGCGAGGCTTCAAATTTCTCTCGCGGAAGTTCGCGGCGGGCTGCGAAGAATCTCTGCGCACTTTAGTGCCGATCATTGCGAGCATGCTTTCGCCGTAACCGAAATTTAATCTGCGAAATTCAGTGTAATGCTTCGCTGGCTAGAAAGCCGCGAGTCAGATATGCATGAGCATGCCGGATCACTGACGATCGCCGGCAAAACGCAAGGGGCATCGCATGGCAAAGACGACAAGCAAGGCGCCGGCGGCGAAAGCGCCGGCAAAGAAAGCGGCACCGAAGGCTGCCGCGAAACCCGCAGTGAAGAAGGCAGCGCCGAAGGCAGCCGCCAAGGCTCCGGCGAAGGCAGCGGCGAAACCCGCCGCCAAGAAGCCGGTCGCCAAGGCCGCGGCCAAGCCCGCCGCCAAGGCAGCGGCGAAGCCCGCAGCCAAGGCAGCAGCGAAGCCTGCCGCCAAGGCAGCAGCGAAGCCTGCCGCCAAGAAGCCTGCAGCCAAGGCAGCGGCCAAGCCCGCCGCCAAGGCACCGATGAAGGCGGCCGCCGCCAAGTCGGCGTCTGCAGTGAAGAAGGCAGCTCCGGCAAAGAAGCCGGCCGCCAAGAAGTGATCGCGTAGCTTCGCTCGCGACAAGGACAGGTGAGGGCGGGTGCCGTCGGTGCCCCTCTCGCCGGTTCGGCGTCACTGGCGAAGCTGGAGCGCACGCTCCCCCTAAAGCTCCCGGGACTTTGCCGTCGGCAAACTTCCGGGAGCTTTTTTGTTGTCCGGCTTCGCCAGCAATTCGTTGCCGGCGCATTGGCTGTCCGGTTTCGCGACACTGGCCGTTGTCTTGCCGGCCATGATCGGTCAACAGTGCGCGCAGACAATCAGGAACCCGACCATGCTGAAGCTGCTCTACGCCTCCACCTCTCCCTACAGCTCGAAGGTCCGCATGGCCGCGCTCTATGCCGGCATCGCCATCGACCTCGTGCCGGTCAAGACCGAGGAGAAGCCGGCCGAATTGATCGGCGCCAATCCGCTCGGCAAGATCCCCGTGCTGGTCCTCGACGACGGCCGCTCGATCTACGACAGCCGCGCCATCACCCAGCACCTCAATCGCGTAGCGAAGAACGCGCTGTTCCCGCGCAACCCCGACAAGCGGCTCGAGGCCGAGGTGCTGGAGGCGCTGGCCGACGGCATCTGCGATTGCGCTCTGTCGATGGTCTACGAGCGGCGCACGCGGCCGGAAGAGATGGTCTATCAGCCCTGGCTCGATCGCCAGTGGGCGAAGATCACCACCGCGCTCGACCTGCTCAACGCCAACCCGCCGAAGCTGCCGAAGAAGATCACCGCCGGCCAGATGGCGCTGCGCGCCACGCTCGGCTATCTGGCGCTGCGCTTCGCCGGCAAATGGGAAAAGGGCCGCGGCCGCCTGACCCGCTGGGCGGCGCGCTTCGACGAGAAGTTCCCGGAACTGAAGCCGGCCGTGCCAGGCTGAGAACTGCGATCTCCCCGGTGGGACGCTTGTGTGGAGAGTGACCGTCATGGTCGCTCTGCGACACGCCTTTCCTGAACTGCCTTGCGTTGCGAGCCTTTTCAGGAAGGGGCAAGACCTGGATCAGGCTCGCCCGGCGTTGACGACGCCGGGACCGGGATGTTCCCCGAGGCGCGGCGTAGCAAGAAGTTTGCGATTAGAAACGCCTGTCCGAGAACTGCCGCGTATCCGGCCAGGATAAGCGCGCACGGAACGACGAAGTTCAGTTGCGGCGCCGCGCCGAGCACTACGGGCATCGTCCAGGACACAAGGGAGACGACGCCGCAACCAACCAAAGTGCTGTGCATGCGGGGTGTCATGCCGACAAGGAGTTGGCTGCCGATCCGCTGACGCACAAAAGGTATGACCAGTTTGTGGATGGCGACGCCATTGAGGGTAAGGATCGCAACGATCACGACCTTTGCCCAGATCTTCGGGTTTGTCAGTTTTTCCGGCTCAGCGAAGTGATACAGCACGAGGAATCCCAGCCCCGATACCCAAAGCAGACCGAGTCCCAGAGCCACGAACTTGCTGACCCACTCCACATTGTCGGCGAGTTCGGTCGTCACCGGGGTCTTTCGGTAGCGTGAAAACATGAGATCGAGGAAGACGGCCCCTCCGAACCCCAAAGTCAGACCCGCAAAATGAACCAGCCTGAGGCAGGTTCGGGCGTAAGAGGCCAGTGTGACCGGTGAGACGATGAAGATTTCAGGACCGTTCATGTTGCCCGCCAAATGACATCCGCGCGTGCCCGCCGACCGGGAACGTCTCTTTTGTTGAATGACTTTGGCTGAGGCCACCCAGGAGGGGACGCGCCGTTGGCTTGGTGGCTCGCCTTAGATTAAGATGATTATTTAAGTCAAGAATAATTGCAGCCTTTGGAAACGCCTTCCGTCGCCGGGTGGATCGAGAATTCCGCCCTTGCTTCCGGCTTGAATCTCCTCCTGCTTTCATGCTTGCTTGACGCCGCGCATTTCGCGGAGGGCTGAGCATGGCGAAGTCAGTCACCAAAACCAGCGTCGCGCCAGATCCCATGGTCGAGCGCCTGCGTGCAGCCCTTGGCCGGCGCGCCTTCGCCGAACAGAAGATGTTCGGCGGCACCTGCTTCATGCTCAACGGCAACATGCTGATTGGCACCTCGAAACGCGGGCTGCTGGTTCGCGTCGGCAAGGCGGCGCATGAAGCGGCGGTCGCCCGTCCGCATGCGCGCCCGATGGAAATGGGAGGGCGCGGGATGGAGGGTTACGTCCACGTCGCGCCGGAAGGCACCGCGAGCGCAGCCGATCTCGCCAGCTGGCTCGAACTCGCGCTGGCCTTCGTCGAGACGCTGCCGCCGAAATCGAAGCCAGCCAAGGTCGCAAAGAAGCGAATGTGAGTTGATGGAGCAGCCTATCTTGGGCTGCATCGACTGGTGTCGTGAACCGGCTCGGCAACGCGGCCGGCGGGAGGATTGCGATGGCGTTTCTGACGGGACGTTGCATGTGCGAAGCGGTCACCTGGACCTATTCCGGGGTCATCACCCGCAATCTGGTCTGTCACTGCGCCGATTGTCGGCGCGCCACGTCCGCCCCGCTGACGGCCTTCCTGGGCATGCGTCCGGAGCAGGTGAGTTGGACCGGCGAGATCATGCACTTTGAAAGCAGCCCGAACACCTTTCGCGGGTTCTGTCCGGCCTGCGGTACGAGGCTCTATTTCCGCTCCGACAGATGGCCTCGCGAGATTCACGTTCACGCCGCCACCATGACCAATCCGGACGACTACCAGCCCGATGCGGAGGTCTTGACGCGTTCGCGGATGAAATGGCTCGATCGGCTGACATCGATACCCGCCCATGACGGCTTCCAGGAAAAGCCAGCCGATCGACCAGGCACCTGACAAGCTGATAGGTGCGGGGACCGCATCCGTTCAAGTGCAGGCACAAAAAAAGCCGGGCGCGAGGCCCGGCTTTTTCGTGTCGTGGCTTCGACGACTTAGAACTTCATACCGACGCCGAAGGTGACGCGGTTGTCCTTCGACTTGACGTTGCCGACATTGTCGAAGTCCTTGTCGCCGTAGTCGGTGTAGCGGTACTCGACACGGCCGAACACGTTGTCCGTGATCTTGATGTCGGTGCCGACACCAGCCGTCCAGCCGAGCATCGCCTTGCTGTCGCTGGAGACGCCGTCGTCGATCTTCTGGTTCTTGGCCGCAAGACCGCCGGTGCCGTAGAGCAGGATTTCCGGAGTCACGGAATAACCGAGGCGAGCGCGCAGCGAGCCGTCCAGGCCGCCCTTGGCTTCGACGCCGGCGCTGGAACCCTTGACGCCGTTGTAGCCGAGATCGGCTTCAGCACCATACACGAAGTTCTCCTGCTGCCACTGGTAGCCGCCGAAGACGCCGCCGACAAAGCCCTTGGTCTTGATGTCGGGACCGCCGGAAACGTCGGCATGGCCGCTAAAGCCGTAGCCGGCGCTCAGACCGAGATACGGACCGGCCCAGGAAGCGACGGGGAGTTCGGCAACCGGAGCGGGCGCCGGCGGCTCTTCAGAGACGACGTCAGCTGCGTAAGCGGTACCGCCGAGGGCGAAGAGCCCGAGGGCAACAGCCAGCGGCCGTGCGAATTTGAGATTGGCTTGCATTGTTCTTTACTCCTTAAGCCACAGGACACGTAGGCTTGTTGTTCATGAGCACCCCAAGACCCGTCCGGGGGGATAAACGGACCCGGCGCTCAACGGTTCCGAATGTCGTGTCGAAATGCGGCTGAAGCGAACCTGAACTTGGGTCATTCCCCGGCGCGAATGAGGCTGAACCGTGACGTTGCATCTTCGCAACAGCGAAATGTCAGCAGCGGTTCCATGCTGCGCTGCACGCGGCTTGGTACAAGGAGTCGAGCATCCTATATTGCGATCCTGCCGGCGCGAATCCGGATCACGCAAAGGTTGCGGCGAGTCCGCTTCGCCACATTCCCGCCCCAGGTGGAAACGGCGTTTAACCCCTCGGCCGGTCATAATGTGCCGGCTGGTGGAATCGAGGCGCCGATTGAGGATTGACAGATGACCAAGACCGCGACGGCGCTGGTGACCGGTGGCGCAAAACGGATCGGCAAGGCGATCGTCGAGGATCTGGCGGCACACGGCTTCGCGGTCGCCATCCACGCCAACCGTTCGGGCGCCGAGGCCGAGGCGCTGGCGGAACAGATAAGGGGCAAGGGCGGCCGCGCCGCGGTCGTCGCCGCCGACCTCACCGACATGGATGCGGTCGGCGATCTCGTCGGCCGCGCCGAGGCGGCGCTTGGCCCCGTCACGCTGCTCGTCAACAATGCCTCGCTTTTCGTCGACGACAGTGTCGAGGATTTCGATTGGCAGGCTTGGGACCGCCACTTCGCCATCCATGTGAAGACGCCGGCGCTGCTGGCGCAGAATTTCGCCCGCGCCCTGCCGGAAGGCGAGGAGGGCCTGATCGTCAACATCATCGACCAGCGCGTCTGGCGCCCGACGCCGCGCTATTTCTCCTATGCGCTGTCGAAGTCGGCGCTGTGGACGCAAACCGAGATGCTGGCGCAGGCGCTCGGGCCTCGCATCCGCGTCAACGCCATCGGCCCCGGCCCGACGCTGAAGAGTGTCCGCCAGGACGATGATGATTTCGCCGCGCAGCTCGACGGGCTGATCCTCAAGCGTGGCCCGGATTTGACCGAATTCGGCGCTACCATCCGCTATCTCTGGCAAGCGCGCTCGGTCACCGGCCAGATGATCGCGCTCGACGGCGGCCAGCATCTTGCGTGGCAGACGCCCGATGTGACAGGCATGGTGGAATGAGTCCCGCAGAGCAAAAACACAAGACGCGCGGCGCTGCCGACGACCTGCCCCCCGAGATCGATCTCGAGGACGATGCGGCCGAGGAGATCGTGGAGCCGGAAGCCGTCCCGGCCGGACCGGACGTCGCCTTCACCGCCATAGACTGGACGCCGCATGCCGGAGACGCCGACGGCATGGTCGGCGCCGAGGTGATCCAGACGCTGGTCAAGCGGCTGCCCAACGCGCCCGGCGTCTATCGCATGATGAACGCTGCCGGCGATGTGCTCTATGTCGGCAAGGCGCGCAGCCTGAAGAAGCGCGTCACCAACTACGCGCAGGGGCGCTTCCACACGCTGCGCATCGGCCGCATGGTGCGCGAGACCGCGACGATGGAGTTCGTCGTCACCCGCACCGAGATCGAGGCGCTGCTGCTCGAGGCGAACCTGATCAAGCGGCTGCGACCCCGCTTCAACGTGCTGATGCGGGACGACAAATCGTTCCCTTACATCCTGTTGACCGGCGACCATGTCTCGCCCGGCATCTACAAGCATCGCGGCGCGCGCTCGCGAAAAGGGGATTATTTCGGCCCCTTTGCCTCGGCCGGCGCGGTCGGCCGCACCATCAACTCGCTGCAGCGCGCCTTTCTTCTGAGAAGCTGCACCAATTCCTTCTACGAGAACCGCACCCGGCCGTGCCTGCTCTATCAGATCAAGCGTTGCGCCGGTCCGTGCACCGGCGAGATCTCGCATGAGGACTATGCCGGGCTGGTCGCCGAGGCGAAGGATTTCCTCTCCGGCCGCAGCCTGAAGGTGAAGACCGAGATCTCGACCGCCATGCAGCAGGCGTCCGAGGAGCTCGATTTCGAGCGCGCCGCCATCTATCGCGACCGGCTGGCCGCGCTCTCGCATGTGCAGGCGCATCAGGGCATCAACCCGCAAACCGTCGAGGAGGCCGACGTTTTCGCCATCCACCAGGAGGGCGGCCAGACCTGCATCCAGGTGTTCTTCTTCCGCACCGGCCAGAACTGGGGTAACCGAGCCTATTTCCCCAAGGCCGACCCGGCGCTGGAGGGATCGGAAGTGCTGGGCTCGTTCCTGGCGCAGTTCTACGACGACAAGCCGACGCCGCGCGCCATCCTGCTCTCGCTTGCCGTCGAGGAGCAGGAGCTGCTTGCCGAGGCGCTCTCGACCCGCGCCGGCCGCAAGGTGTCGATCTCGGTGCCGCAGCGCGGCGAGAAGAAGGACCTGACCGACAACGCGCTGCAGAACGCGCGCGAGGCGCTCGGCAGACGGTTGGCCGAAACCTCGACGCAGGCGCGCCTGCTTACCGGTTTTGCCGAGACCTTCGGCCTGGCCAAGCCGCCGGTGCGCATCGAGGTCTACGACAACTCGCACATCATGGGCACCAACGCCGTCGGCGCCATGGTCGTTGCCGGGCCCGAAGGTTTCGTGAAGAACCAGTACCGCAAATTCAACATCCGCTCGACCGAGATCACGCCTGGCGACGATTTCGGCATGATGCGCGAGGTGATGGAGCGGCGTTTCTCGCGCCTGCTGAAGGAGCATGGCGATGTCCAGCCCTCAAGCGAGGTGGCGGCTGCCGAAGTCGAGGACGAAACGGCCGACGATCTTGTCGGCGGCAATGGAGCCTTCCCGGCCTGGCCCGACGTCATCCTGATCGACGGCGGTCAGGGCCAGATGACGGCGGTGCGCAAGATCCTCGCCGATCTCGGCATCGAGGACCGCGTCGCCGCGATCGGCATCGCCAAGGGCCAGGATCGCGACGCCGGCCGCGAGCGCTTCTTCGTCCGGGGCAGGGACTCCTTCACCCTGCCGGTGCGCGATCCCGTGCTCTATTTCGTCCAGCGCCTGCGCGACGAGGTGCACCGCTTCGCCATCGGCTCGCACCGCGCCCGCCGCAAGAAGGAGATGGTCAAGAACCCGCTCGACGAGATCGCCGGCATCGGCCCCGGCCGCAAGCGGGCGCTGCTCTTGCATTTCGGCACCGCCAAGGCGGTCAGCCGCGCCGCGGTCGAGGATCTGGTCAAGGTCGACGGCATCTCCGAGCAGATGGCGAAGCTGGTTTACAACCATTTTCATGACAGCTGACCATTCTTGCGCCTATTTTCGGCTGACCAATCGAATCTGCCCTGTTGACCCCCCACATTCCCTTCTGATTTGAGTACGCAGGCAGAAAGAGTTCCCGAGAAGATGGCCCAGCGCGCGTTCAACCTGCCGAATATCCTCACCTACGCCCGCATCATCGCGGTGCCGCTGGTGGTGCTGTGCTTTTTCCTCGAGGGCCATCTGAAGTCTTCCGACTTCGCCCGCTGGTCGGCGCTGGCCATCTTCCTGCTCGCTTCCATCACCGATTATTTCGACGGTTATCTGGCGCGTGCCTGGCAGCAGACCTCCAACATCGGCAAGATGCTCGACCCGATTGCCGACAAGCTTTTGGTCTCGACCTGCCTGCTGCTGCTTGCCGCCGATACCGACCGCCATGCCGGCATTGCCGGCTGGTCGCTGTGGGCGGCGATCATCATCCTGTGCCGCGAGATCCTGGTCTCGGGCCTGCGCGAGTATCTGGCGGCCCTCAAGGTCTCGGTGCCCGTCACCCAGCTCGCCAAATGGAAGACCACCATCCAGATGGTCGCCATCGCCTTCCTGCTCGCGGGCCCCGCCGGCGACAAGATCTTCCCGCTGACCACCCAGACCGGGCTGGTGCTGCTGTGGATCGCGGCGCTGGTGACGCTCTACACCGGCTACGATTATTTCCGCGCCGGCCTCAAGCACATCATGGACGAGTGAGATGGCCACCAAGCTCATCTATTTCGCCTGGGTGCGCGAGCGGATCGGCAAGCCGGAGGAGGATGTCGAACTTCCAGCCGGCATCGAGACGGTGGCCGACCTGCTGCGTTGGCTGAAGTCGCGCGGCGAGGAGTACGAGAACGCGCTGCAGTTTCCCGACGTCATCCGCGTCGCCATCAATCAGGAACATGTCGGTCACCGCGAGAAGATCGCCGGCGCGCGCGAGATCGCGCTGTTCCCGCCGATGACCGGAGGCTGAAACCATGCCCGGCGCCGTGCGGCCGACGGTGCGCATCGAGGCGCAGGATTTCGACGTCGCCGCCGAGATTGCCGGGCTGACGCAAGGCCGTGCCGACATCGGCGCCGTGGTCACCTTCTCCGGCCTTTGCCGCGACGAGCAGGGTGCGCTTTCGGCGCTCGAGCTCGAGCACTATCCCGGCATGGCCGAAGCCGAGATCGGCCGCATCGCCGCCGAGGCGATCGAACGTTGGCCGTTGCAGGGGCTGACCGTCATCCACCGTCACGGCAGGATCGCGCCCGGCGAGAACATAGTGCTGGTGGTGGCTGCCTCAGCCCACCGCCATGCGGCCTTCGAAGCGGCGAATTTCCTCATGGATTATCTGAAGTCGCGCGCGCCGTTCTGGAAGAAGGAGCATCATGCCGACGGCTCCGAGGGCGGCTGGGTCGAGGCCAAGGAGGCCGACGACGAGGCGGCCAGCCGCTGGACGAAGCCGACCAATTAAATCCGCCCCGTGGCCATGCATTGACCGCAATCCTGAAGGATTCTTCCCCTTGCTGGCGCAACCTAGGGGAGCTGGGTCATGCTGGACAGGATCGCTGAATTCTTCATCTTCGGCCTGGTGCCGTTGGTCGTCGGCGTGCTTGCAGTGCCGGAACTTTCCGATGCCGCCGAGAAGACACTGCAGGGCGAGGCGACGTACCGCGAGCGCATCGCGCTGCCGCCCAATGCCGTGCTCTCCGTCCAGCTTGCGGACGTGTCGCTGGCCGATGCGCCGGCAGCCATCATCGGCGAGCGCAAGGTGGCGCCCGCCGGTCAGGTGCCGATCAGGTTCGAGATCAGCTTCGACCCGCAGGTGATCCGGCCGAACATGACCTATGCGCTGCAGGCGCGCATCACCGTCGACGACAAGCTGCTCTTCACCACCGACACGCGCCACCGGGTCGATCCGCTGAGCGACAGGCCGCAAAGCATCATGCTGAAGATAGTGGCGTCGAGCGATGCGCCGGCCGACGCGCTGCTCGGCCAGAGCTGGCTGATCGAATATATCGACGGCATCGGCGTGATCGCGCAGCCTCAGGCGACGTTCCGCGTCGGCGAGGCCGGCAAGGCCGGCGGCAAGGGTCCGTGCAATGCCTATTTCGCCACCGCCAAGGTGGACGGCGAAAAGATCGCCATCAGCGACATCGGCTCGACCTACATGGCCTGCGCCCCGGAGGTGATGGCGCAGGAGAAGGCGCTGTTCGAAGCGCTCGCCAAGGCCGCCTCCTACCATATCGACGCCGGGAAGCTCATCATCGCCGACAAGGACGACCGCGTCATCCTGCGCTTCAACGCCGCGAGTTAGTCCTCGACAGTTTCGTATGGGACTGGGGTGACAGAGGCGCGCGAAGCATCACAGGTTTTCAGCTTGGTTCTGCGCCATCCTGGCGGCGACCTCGCCCCCGGGCAGGGCAGTCCGTTTATAGGCGCCGACACGCGAACGCCTGCGGCAGACACGGAGGCGGCCAACGAGCATGCGAATCTGAAGGACCGCCAACCGAAGTGACGGGAACCCGCCGCGAGGGGCGGCGGGGCATCCAGGCGGGCGCTACTCGTCTTAGGACAGGCTGCGGTTGATCTCGTCTTCGTCGAAGACGCCGGCGTTAAACAGCGCCATCGCTTGCGCCGCCAGATCCGCGGCTTCGGCACTGCCGGCGCCGATGCCCCGCTCCTGGCAGATGCGGTCATAGACCCGCTTCAGCAAGGCAAGGTCGTCAGGGTAGGCAATGCCGCTCGTGGAAACCTTGGGATCGATCATCGCCCGCTTCCTGGTGGAAGGGCGGAAGCGCGATACTCGCTCACAGCCGGCGATGCCCTTGGTCAGTTATCGCCGATGACATCAAGTTAGCGCTCCAGATGGGCCTGTCTACCTTGGAATCGAAAAGGCGGCGCCGGACCGGCCGGCTGCCGCCTTCATTCCTGCGTCGTGCTGAACGGTTCAGCCGACGATCTCGGTGTCCGAGAACCAGTACTTGATTTCCTGCGCGGCGGTTTCCGGCGCGTCGGAGCCGTGCACCGAATTCTCGCCGATCGACAGCGCATGCACCTTGCGGATGGTGCCCTCGGCGGCGTTGGCCGGGTTGGTGGCGCCCATCACTTCGCGGTTCTTGGCGATCGCGTTCTCGCCTTCCAGCACCTGCACGATGGTCGGCGCCGAAGACATGAATTCCACCAGCTCGCCGAAGAACGGGCGTTCCTTGTGCACGGCGTAGAAGCCCTCGGCCTCACGGCGGCTCATCCACACCCGGCGGGAGGCGACGACGCGCAGGCCGGCATCTTCCAGCATCTGGGTGATGGCGCCGGTCAGGTTGCGCCGGGTCGCGTCCGGCTTGATCATGGAAAAGGTGCGTTCGATCGCCATTGGGTCGTCCTTGTGGTGAGAATGGAATTGGAGGTGGCGGGCTCTATACAAGCCGCATGGCGCCTTGCCAAGGGGAGGCGCCCACCCGCTGGCGTTCTGGCCAAGGACGGCGCTTTGCGCGACAATGGCGGCGTGCGGTCAAGAGCGAAGGAGCCGGGCACGGCGCACGATGAACTGGCCTTACCTCAGACGCGGGGATATCGCCGGCATCCTGTTCGTGGCGGTGTTTGTCGGCGTCGCCCTCTTTGTCCTGCTGGTCTTTCCTGGGCTGGGGCCAAGGGAGAATTTCGGTTTCGGCCCGGAATGGCAATGCGCCCGCATGGTGCAGGGCGACCCGATCTGCGTCAAGCTCGTCGACAGGGACCCAGCGAAGTGATTACCGCCTGAGGACCACCGGCGCGCGCCGCTGTTCCCAGCCCTCGCGCTCCAGCGTCGGCACGCAGTCCTGTTCGCTGGGATAGCCGAGGCAGAAATAGCCGATCAATGTCCATTCCGGCGGCGTGTCGAGAATGGCGGCGATCTCGGCCGGATCGAGAATCGACACCCAGCCCATGCCGATGCCTTCCGCCCGCGCCGCCAGCCACAGCGTATGCACCGCCATGACCGCCGAATAGTCGATGGTGGCGGGCATGGTCAGGCGGCCGAGCCCATGACCCTGCGCCGTCGTGCGGTCGGCGAAGACCGCGAACTGACAAGGCGCCTCGGCAAGCCCGGCGAGCTTCATGCGGGCGTAGAGCGCGGCGCGCTCGCCGGAAAAGCAGCGCAGCGCTTCCGCGTTGCAGCGCTCGAACGTGCCTCTCACCGCTTCGCGCCGCTCGGAACTGTCGACCACGACGAAGCGCCAGGGCTGGCTGAGGCCGACGGACGGCGCGACAGCGGCCAGCGCCAGCAGCCGCTCCAGCGTGCCGTCGGGCAGCGGCGTCGACCTGAAGCGCCTGACATCGCGGCGCCACCGCATCAGGCTGACAAGCCCGAGACGAAATTCGTCGGAAAAATCCGGGGCTGGTACCATGCCGCCGTGCTGCCTTCATTGTGTTAGCCGGATCTGCCGGCTGCTTCTTCTTTGCCCCGATCAAGGCGGCCATGAGGCGCGCGAAACGACGCAGGCGGGTCCACTTTGTCGCATTTCGGGGGAGGGCTGCAGGGCAGCGTTTCCCGGGGGCGACCTCAGCGGCCCAGCATACTGCCCTACTGCCATGCTGCCTTACTCCCCTAGAATCGAATCCTTCGAGGGTTTAGGTAGGCCTGAACCTAACGCAGCGGGGCCGGAGAGATGAAACAGCATTTCATGATGTTTGCGGCCTACAACCAATGGGCCAACGGCCGCATCTACGAGGCTGCCGCCGACCTCGTGGACGAAGAATTCGAAAGGGATGTCGGCGCCTTCTTCGGCTCGATGGCGGGAACGCTCAACCATCTATTGGCCGCTGACCGCATCTGGATGAAGCGCTTCACCGGCGAGGGCGATGCTCCTTCGAGGACCGACGCGATCCTCCACCGCGCTTTGCCTGTCCTCTGGCTGGCGCGCGAGGCGGAGGACAAGCGGATCATCGGCTGGATCGAAGGCATGAGCGACAAGGCGCTCGCCGGCCGCTTCTCCTACATGACCCTTTCCGACATGCGCACCGTCTCGCAGCGGCTGGCGCCGGCGCTCAGCCATTTCTTCAACCACCAGACCCACCATCGCGGCCATGCGCACATGATCCTGACCGTGCTTGGCCGACCTTCCGTGCCGCTCGATCTGGTGCGGTTCCAGCGCAGCGAGGAAGGCCGCGCCTATGCCTGATTCCGCGGCTGGGGTTGCTATATTAGAAATGTCTAAATATTTAGAATAAAGCGCTACTTTTTGTGAAATGTTCAAAAACTAAGACTCACGACGGCAGAACGAGCGTTGAAACTGGAATGCATCTCCAAGCGTAGCCCTTGATGCGCGAGCAACATTGTCGATTTTTGCCACAACGTTGCAGCGCATGAACCAGAAGGGCAACAAGGGAGAGTGTCATGTCCAGTATCGTTCGGAAAATCTCCAGAGCATTTGCGGGCGGAACGATCGTCGTTATTCTCGCCTTTCCTGCGAGTGCGGCCGAAGTTGGCCTTGGTGGCCTAGGCGGCGTTTCGGTCGGCGGCAATGCAGCCAGCGCCAATGCGGGCGGCCCCGGCGGGGCCAATGGCAATGCATCCTTTGGCGGCAGCAGCACCAGCGCCGACGCTTCGATCGGCGGCACCAATGGCGCCAATGGCAATGCCTTGATCGGCGGAGGCGGCGGAGCGGCTACGGTGTCCCTGGGCGGCACCAGCGGTGCGGGCGCTGACGCGTCCCTGGGCACCGGCAACGGTGTCGACGCCGCCATAGGGACGACGTTCGGCGGTACCAGCGCCAACACAGGTATCGGGGTTGGAACGTCAGGGGTTCCTGGCATCCCCGGCACTTCGGCGACTGCCGGCACGCTGGGCCTGTCGAGCGTCGTCGCCAGCATGTCGAGCGGCCAGCTTGCGCGGATGAAGAAGCGCTGCGTCGACGTGCTGAGCAGCGAAGGCACCTATGACCGCGACCTGCGCCAGCTCTGCCTGCTGATCGCCCGCCGCTGACAAGTCCGGCGCCGGCCGCGAGACTTTACGACGGCCAGAGTCGGAAGCCCGCCACCCCTTGCCATCCCGGTGGCGGGCTTTTGGGTGCCGACCGCCGAGGACGCTTTCGAGGGCGGTTAACCACGTTCAAGAAAGGCGAAGCTAATATTAGGATTTCGTTTGCCTTCCCGACGCAGGATGGCCTGACGCAGCGGGAGCAATAGAATGCGCATCGATTTGTCCCCGACGAGCTGGGGCAGGGTCATTGCAGTCACGGTGGTCGGCACGGCGGTCTGCATCGCCGCGGCCTTCTTCGTCGATTCCTACAATTTCCCCTTGCTGTCGCCGGACGCCCTGTGGCGCGCGCAGATGACGGACCTCTTGCTGCCGCTCGTGCTGGCGGGGTCGTTCTTCTTCTTCCTGATGTTCAAGATGCGCCAGCTTGCCGTCGCCCAGAAGGAGCTGAGCATCGTCGCGGCCACCGACAGCCTGACGGCGGTGTTCAATCGCGGCGCCTTCTCGATGCTGGTCGAGGCCTACCTCGACCAGGCGCGCAGCCAGGCGGTCGTCGATGCCGGCGCCTTCCTCATCGTCGACGCCGACCATTTCAAGACCATCAACGATCGCCTCGGACACGATTGCGGCGACCAGGCGCTGAAGCTGATCGCCAAGACGATCCAGGGCCAGTTGCGCGGCGCCGACATTGTCGGGCGCATCGGCGGCGAGGAATTCGCGGTCTTTCTTCCCGGCGCCGACGCCTCGCAGTCCTGGCTGGTCGCCGAAGGGATCAGGCGGCGCATCCGCGAGGTGGAGTTCTCCCCCGACGGCCGGCCTTGCCCGCTTTCGGTCAGCATCGGCGGCGTCGCCTTCAACGGTCCCGCTACATTTGCCGACATGTACCGGACGGCGGACAGTCACCTTTACAAGGCAAAGTCGAACGGCCGCGACCAGGTCAGCTTCGCAACGGTCGCGCTGCTTGGCCCGCTGACCGACGACGCCGCGACGGTCCATTGAGACAAGTAGCGAATAGTGAGTAGCAAATAGCGTTGCGCCGGCTGGCGCATGCATTGCCTTCCCTGCTCGCTATTCCCTATTCGCTATTCACTTTACGCAGCATAGCCGCCGAAGCTGCGCGCCACCGGCTTGACCGAGACGGCGGGCTGGGTGGCGGGCCAGAGGATGCCGGCCGTCACCGCGAAGGTGATCAGCGCATCGCGCGCCGCCTCGGGCGAGATCTCGCCGGCTCGCGCCGCTTCGCACGCCTTCACCGCGGCGCCATAGCTCAGCCGACGCCGCGACGGCGGGAATTCGGTCAGGAATTCATGCATGTCGAACAGCGACGCGATCATGCGCTTGTGGCCGGCGCCAACGGTAAGGGCGACCGGGGTGAAGAACATCCTGTCGTGCATTCTGGCCTCTTGGGTTGGGCGGAGGTCGGCGGGCGCCGGTTTCCGATCGGGGGTCGAACGCCAGAGAACGCGGGAAGGGGCGGGAGGTTCCATGATTTTGGGGGATACGGAGAATAAGGCGGGGCACCAGGAGCACCAGGGCGTTGCCCTTCGATAGGCGCAAGCCGGGCCGCGGCTACGGCACCGTGGTCGTGAGGACCTGGGGCGGCGCTGTTGGTGCCCCCGGATGGTGGGTCGAAAGCACGAGCAAGAGAATGGCAACGCCGGCGATAAGCGCTGCGACGACATTGACGAACAGCCGCCCGGCTAACTGCCCAAGCCGTTGTCGCCGGCTCATGGTGGCGGGAACGAAACGCATTTACACCCTCCCGCTAAAGCAGAGTCCGACACAACGTGGGACAGGCGCTCACCGATGCTCGACCTGAAGCCACGGTTCGCGCCACGCCCATGACGTTACCAGCCTCGGTGGTAGCCGCAGCTCCACACCCGCTTGATCACCAGGCGGTGGTGGTGCCAGCGCTTGTGCACCCTGACATGGCAGCGGTCGCGGTCGCGGTCGCGACGCCAGTGGCGCCGATTGTCACGGTCATAATCGCGCATTGCATAGTGGCGATGATGGCGGCGCCAGGAGTAATCATCGCTATAGCGCGTGCCGTTGTCGGTGGTGATGGTCAGACTTGCCGCTTGCACCGGAGCCGTCACCGGCGCCAGCGTGGCCATGCCAAGCATGGCGGCGAGAACAACGTTCTTCATGTCCGTCTCCTTTGCATTAGGTCTTGCTTACGGAAACCCGCCCGCTGGCTGATGGTTCCATCGCGATGGAGGGGCGTGCTGATACGTTTCGTGAGGAGGCCAGCGACGATGAAGGCTGGTCAGTCCGGGGCATGGAGGACGAGGTAGTCCGTCGAAACGGCGTTGGCGCCGGTTCCTCGCGTGACGCGCACGGTCGCCAACTGGTTGCCGTTGGCACCGCTTCTGGCTGTCGCCGCATCAATAGGCCGGCACCTGCCTATCATGCCGTTAGCCTGTCGGGCAGAGCGGCGGAGCACTGAGCCATGTCCCGGTACACGACTGGCCGTGCCTCTCCCGGATGGCAGGATGCCATGTCCGGGCTGCAGGAAAGCAGGATCATTGCCGCCGCCGCTACAGGGTCCATCGTCGCGCTCCACGTCAATGCGGGTTAACGCCAGGTCCGGGCTTTGGTTGCCGGCAAAGGAAACGGCCGCGGGCGGCGGGCCTATTTCCACATGCCGCGCATGCGCGCGCCGAGGTCGACCTTGACCTCAGGCCGCCGGCGCGGATCGTCCTTCGCCTGCACGCTCGCCCAGGACGTCTGCTCGAAGGCGGAGAGCAACGAGGCCGGGATGAAGCGGGTGCGCGCGGCATAAACATGGCGGTCGCCGCGCGCCGCCTGGCCGTGCACGAAGAAGCGCTGCGGCATGACCAGGTGCAGCCTGTCCTTGGCCCGCGTCATCGCCACATAGAGCAGGCGCCGTTCCTCCTCGATGTCTTCCTTGCTGCCGACACCGAGGTCGATGGGGATGCAGCCGTCGACGGTGTTGAGCACGAAGACGTTCTTCCACTCCTGGCCCTTGGCGGAATGGATGGTCGACAGGATCAGATAGTCTTCGTCGCGGTGCGGCGGGCCTGCCTCGTCGCTGGTGGCGTCCGGCGGGTCGAGCGTCAGATCGGTGAGGAAGCGCTCGCGCGACGGGTAGCCGGACGCGATCTGCTCGAGCTGCAGGAGGTCGGCCCGGCGCATCGTTGCATCCTCGTGCATGCGCTCGAGATGCGGTTCGTACCAGAGCCGGATCCGCTCGAGGTCGGCCGGCCATTTCGCGCCGGCGCGCAGGCCTTCGTAGAGCGACAGGAAGGAAGGCCAATCCTCGGCCGCTCGCTGCGGCGGCCGGTAACGGGCGAGCCCCATCGCCTCGTCGAGCGACGTCGCCATCGTCTCGACGATCTGCGCGGCCGCCGACGGCCCGATGCCCGGCATAAGCTGCAGCACGCGGAAGCCGGCGACGCGGTCGCGCGGATTTTCGGCGAAGCGCAGCACCGCCAGCATGTCCTTGACATGGGCGGCATCGAGGAACTTCAGCCCGCCGAACTTGACGAAGGGGATGTTGCGGCGGGTCAACTCGATCTCCAGCGGCCCGCTGTGATGCGAGGCGCGGAACAGCACGGCCTGCGACTTCAGCGCCGTGCCGGCCTCGCGCTCGGCGAGGATCGCGTGGCAGGCATAGCTTGCCTGCTCGGCCTCGTCGCGTACGGTGACCAGAAGCGGCTTTTCGGACGATCTGCGCTCGCTCCAGAGGTTCTTGGTGAAGCGCTCGGCGGCCTCCCCGATCACCGCGTTGGCCGCCGCCAGGATCGTCTCGGTCGAGCGGTAGTTGCGCTCCAGCGTGACGATCGCCGCTGCCCGGGCGAACTGCGTGGGGAAGTCGAGGATGTTGCGCACTTCCGCGGCGCGGAACGAATAGATCGACTGCGCGTCGTCGCCCACCACCGTCAGGCCGGCGCCGTCGGGTTTCAGTGCCGTCAGGATCGAGGCCTGCAGCCGGTTGGTGTCCTGGTATTCGTCGACCAGCACATGGTCGAAGCGGCCGCCGAGATGCGCCGCGATCTCCGGCTCGGCCGCCATCTGCGCCCAGTAGAGCAGGAGGTCGTCGTAATCGAGTACGTTCTGCGCCTGCTTGGCCTCGACATAGGCCGCGAACAGGTCCTTCAACTGCTCTGCCCAGCCGGCGCACCATGGGAACACACCGCCCAGCACCTCGCCGAGCGGCGCCTGCGCGTTGACGGCGCGCGAATAGATCTGCAGGCAGGTGCCCTTGGTCGGGAAACGGCTCTCCGTCTTGGAGAAGCCAAGCTCGTGCCGGGCAAGGTTCATCAGGTCGGCGGAATCCTCGCGGTCATGGATGGTGAAGGCGGGATCGAGGCCGATCTCCAGTGCATAGTCGCGCAGCAGCCGGGCGCCAATGCCGTGGAAGGTACCGGCCCAGGAGAGCGCGTCAGCGATGACGGAAGCATCGCGCCCCAGCACCTCGCCGGCGATGCGCTCGACGCGCTTGGCCATTTCAGAGGCGGCTCGGCGCGAGAACGTCATCAACAGGATGCGGCGCGGATCGGCGCCTTTGACGATCAGATGCGCCACGCGATGCGCCAGCGTGCTGGTCTTTCCCGACCCCGCCCCGGCGATGACCAGCAGCGGCGCCGCGACCTGGCCGTCGCCATGCTCGACCGCCAGCCGCTGTTCGGCATTGAGCTTGTCGAGATAGGCTGGCCGCAAGGACGAATCACGGAGGGCGAGGTTCATCGCCCATCAAGCATCGTTTCCGCTTTGTTCGCAATGGTGGCGACCCTGCCAATCTCCGCCAAAAGGGGCAGTTTGGCTTAACCTACCGCCTTGGCTCGGCACCCATCGCCGCCGACTGGCGTCGCAGCGACCGGCGTTCATCATCATCCTGCAATGGCAGTGGCTCGAAGCCGTCGGGCACCTCGTCGATGACTTTCTTGGCGAAGCGATAGGTCGCATAGGCGAACAGGCCAACAATCAGCAGACGGATCATGATCAAAAGCTCCTTCAGCGGACCAACCGGGGAGAGGGGCATTTTGTTCCGCCGGCGCCTCATCCGACCTGGCTCGCGGTGCAACCAAACCGCCATCGTCTCGTTTGCCCTCAGGGGCGAACGAGAGGAGGTTGTCATGATGAAGCTTCCGATGCTGCTAGCCTTGGGGCTCGCGCTCGCCGCCTGCGACAACAGCGTCCAGCCGACAAAGGCGCCCGTCGACCAGAACCCGCAGGTCGACAAGAACCCGGTGCCGAAGTCGACCACCGGCGGTGACCAGCAGGGAACGCAGCCGGCACAGTGACGCACGGCGCAGTTCAGCAAATCTGGCAGCTGTTGCACAGAAGAAGGCCGGCGCTGCTTGGGAGGAAGCTGAAAAGCGCCGGCCAAGCGGGAAAGTCAGGCCCGCCGCAAGAAAGATCATAGCTGAGTCTTGCCGCTAGGTCAGGGGGACAGGTTGGGGAAGACTGCTGGAAGTGGGGGAAATCCGGCGGAAATTCCGCCTATTGTGTGAAATCTACAACAAAAACCCAGAGTTGCGGCGGGAGGTCGTCATTTGTACCTGATCGGGCACATGGCTTGATCGAAGAAGCCTGTGCGAGTGCCTCAAGCCATCGCCGCGACGCGCTTCACCGGCACGCCTTCGATCTCCTGATCCAGCTGGCGCTGGGTCATCGCCGCTTCGGCCATCACCCATTGCTTGAACAGCACCACCTTGCGTGCCGCGTGCTGGGTGTCGGGACTGACGAAGTACCAGCCAGCGGTGTTGGGGTGGTGGACCGCGAACGGCGCCACCAGCCGCTCGGCGCGGATGTCGCTGGCCATATAGGCGCGGTTGGCGACGGCAAAACCCATGCCGGCATTGGCCGCTTCGTAGGACATCATGCAGGAATCGAAATAGATGCTTTTGGTCTCGCCGAGCACGAAGCTCGCCCCGGCAAAGCCCAGCCACGACTGCCAATTCTGGGTGCAGGTGTCGGAGTGGAGCAGCGTGAAATGCCTGAGATCGTCCGGCGTGACCTTCGACAGCGGCTTGTCGCCGAGGATCTCGTGGAAGAGTTTGCGACTGCACACCGGCGTCAAATCTTCCTTGAACAGCAGGTCCGCCTGCAGGCCGGGGAAGCTGCCATCGCCGTAACGGATCTCCAGGTCGTATTCCGAGGTCGCGAACTCATGCGTGGCGTACGAGGTCGACACCCGCATTTCGATATCGGGATATTGCCGCTGGAACAGCGGCAGGCGCGGGAACAGCCAGCGCGCCGCGAAGGTCGGCAGCACCGAGATCTTCAGCACATGCGCCTGTGATTGCCCGGTCGCTTCCATGCTGGCCGCCACGATCCGCTCCAGAGCTTCGCGCACCCGCGACACATAGGTCTCGCCTTCCGGCGTCAGCGACACCGCGTTGCCGCCGCGCTGGAAAATCTTGAAGCGCAGCTGGTCCTCAAGGCTCTTGACGCGCTGGCTGACGGCGGAAGCGGTGATGAACTGTTCTTCACCGGCACGCGTGAAGTTCCCGTGCCGGGCAGCACTCTCGACGATTTTCAGCGAATTGAGGTTGACCTGACTGAGCAGACGCACCGTTTTCGACCTTAAGCTGGGCTTAGGGTAGCACCAGCATTCCTAAATTTACAGGGGTGGGCGGATTAATCGACTGTTTACCAAGTGTTGCCCCCACGCTGGAGAAGTAGAATGAACGCCCACACCATCCCCGAACTGCGTTGTGCGATGAGCCGTGAAGCCATCATCGGCCACGACACCGCCTGGAAAGTGTCGAGTTTCGGCGTCGCCCAGTATCTGCACGGCTACGACCCGGCGCTGCTTGCCGCCATCGAGGAGGCTGCCTTGAAGCTGAAGTCCAGCCATGCCGTGCACAAGCATCTGGATCTCACCTTCATCACCGGCGCCGACCGCTACATTCCCGAGATCAAGGAACTGCTGAACGACAAGCTGCGCCTGGAGCGGCTCTCCGACATGATGGGCACCAAGCTCGAGCCCTATCCGCTGTCGATCGTCGGCTCGACGGTCACCTTCATGAATCCCAAGGACGGCGCCGTCGAATGGCATTGCGACGGCGTGCCGGTCACCGAGCTCATCCCGCTGTCGATCAGCGATCCGCTGATCGGCGGTCATCTGGAGATCTATTGCGATGATTCCGAGACCGGGCGGGCGATCCTGGAATCCGGACGCGAGATTCCGCGCAACCGCATCATGCGCATCGACCACAAGATGAACTACGCCACGCTCGGCCAGTTCCTCGGCGTGCTGCATCGCACCGCGCCCATCCAGCTCGGCTCGCGCGTCACCCTGGTGCTCAACCAGCGCTCGGTCGCAAAGCCCTATGTCGACGATAACCGCATGTTCTACCTCGCCGCCGACAACGACCACGATCGTGCATGGGTGAATGAGCTTGCCGACGACGTCTGGAACAACCAGTTGCCGGCCTATCGCCGTTTTGCCGAGGAGCATCCCGCGCCGCAGCCGGCCGCGGAAACCGTCGCCGGCGGTGCCAGGGAATCATGGTAGTGAAGCCATGGGCGGAAACCGGCTTGCTTCGCTGATCCAGCATTCGGAACAGGTCATGGCCAGGCAGGAAGACAGGACCCCATCCCGGATCGTGCGGGATGGAGCGGCCCCCGCGGCCGCGCTGGCCTTCGCCGCCGGCGCGGTGGCGCTGTGGTCGACCAATGCGCTGGTCGGCAAGTCGCTGCTTGAAAATCATCCGGTATCGCTGGTGCAATTCCTGCAATTCATCGGCGCCGCCTTGGTCTTTGCGTTGATCAGGCTGAAGCGCCGCGCGCCGATCCACCTTCTCCCACAAGGGGAGAAGGGGAGGCCAGTGAGCAACCTCGCTGCCTTTGCCGTCGGCTTCATCGGCCTCGTCGGCACCATGGTCCTGCAATATATCGCCTTCGCCTCGATGCCGGTCATCGAGGCAAATCTTGTCGCCTATACTTGGCCGCTGATGGTGGCGGCCGCGCTGATCGTGCTCGACAGCCCGCGTCGCCCCGCGCTGCTCGGCGTCACCGCCGCGCTCGGCTTTGTCGGCGTGGCGCTGGTGATTTCCGGAGGCCGCGAGCAGTCCTTGTTCCAGGGCAATCTTGTCGGTTATCTCGCCGCCTTCGGCTCGGCGCTGTGCATGGCCTTCTATTCGATCTTCGTCGGTCGCGTGGCCACCCCGCCGGACCGGTTCCTGCTGCCGTCGGCCGTGGCCGGCGTGGTCCTGACCTTTGCCTGGTGCCTGCATGACGGCGTCGCCTGGCAGGCCGGAACCTATCTCATTGCCGGGCTTTATCTCGGCGCCGGCCCGATGGGGCTCGGCTACTACTTCTGGTCGCGGGCGCTGAAGCTCGACCGGGGCGGCAAGGTTGCGGTTGCCGCCTATCTCACGCCGATCGCCTCGACGCTCCTTCTGGCGCTGTCGGGCGAAACGCTGACGATGACGGCTATCGCCGGCGCCGTCCTTGTCATCGGCAGTTGCATTGCGGTGGGCATCGAAGGTCCGGAGGCCGGGAACCATGCTTGACGAGGACGAACGCCGCGCCAGACAGGAAGCGCATTGGCTGGTGAAGGAATTCGGCGCCGAAGCGCCGCTTTACGCCGCGATGAAGGCAGAAAAGGCGATTGAGCAGAAAGATTTCGGTCGTTGTGCCCGTTGGAAGCGTATTCTCGAAATTTTGGCTGATACCGGCCTATCCAAGTCTGCCGCTTCCAAGTATTAGATTTTCTAAATTGCGCGGCTGCCGTCGCCCATGAAAATATCGCCCCGTATTGAGTCTGCAGGGTTTATTGACTCTATGGGTCCGTTGGGGAGCACGGTCAAAATCGATACATCATCAAAAGTCTACAACTAGAGCTGGTGACTTGATCATCGGCAGAGGGAAAAAAATTGCACAATATCGATGACAAGACCGCGATTGAACTAACCGCCGACATTGTTTCGGCCTATGTCGGCAACAATCCGCTTCCGGCTTCCGGTCTGCCGGATCTGATCGCCAGCGTCAGCGCCTCGGTGCGCAAGCTGAGCTCGGTTGCCGCCGCCAAGGAGGCTCCGGTACTCAACCCGGCCGTCAATCCGAAGCGCTCGGTGTTTCCGGACCACATCGTCTGCCTCGAGGACGGCAAGAAGTTCAAGTCCCTGAAGCGTCACCTCGCCACCGACCATGGCCTGACGCCGGACGAATACCGCGCCAAATGGGGGCTTGCGCCCGACTATCCGATGGTGGCGCCCAGCTATTCGGCGACCCGCTCGGCGCTGGCCAAATCTTCCGGCCTCGGCCGCAAGCCGGCGGCTCAGCCGGCCAAGGTGGCGAAGCGCAAGAAGGTCTGATTTTCTGGCCTCGCCCGGCGCCATCCCGGCATCATCGGGATGGACCGGGCCTGTGCGCACTCAGTTTTTGGGCTCGGGCGCTTTCTGGGCGAGTGTCAGCTTGGGATCCTGCGCGTCGGCCAGGGTTTCGGCTTCGACCGCGGTCATTTCGAGAAAATAGACTAGCATGTGGTAGCGCGTGCGCGAAAGCATCTTCGCCAATTTGCGCGTCATGTCGGCGACAAATCTGAGCGCGCGCAGATTCTTCGCTGCCTCGTCCATCCTGGCTCCTGACCAATACAATTATCGTTGGCGCCCACGGCGACTCATGGCGCGATCCCAAGATCACAGCATCGGTGCGAAAATGACATCGAATTTTCGCAAAGCATCCCGCGTGCGGCAAGAGATTTTTCTGCGCCACACGCATCTGAAGCGCTCGCCATGCGCTAATATATGTTGGATCGGAACTTCAAGTTGTCTGATTTATCAACTTAATGCTCGAAAAGCGCCGGTGTACCGATAACATTCGTGTTCGAAGGAATGTCGATGCGCGATATGGCATATCGTGAAGTTGCAGGCGCCGCTATGTCAAAGGGAGATTGGCAGCGTCACTGACCTGCCAGGTCAACGGCCCCCAGCAGCGGCGCGGCATCCGTGTTGTCAGCAAACAGCACCACCTGCGTCGCCAGGGCGGCCGTGGTGGCGACCTGGAAGAAGATGACGGCGAGGGCGAAATAGCGGATCATCGGCCCCAAACGCTCCGGCCGCCATCTGGTTCCAGCCGGCGAGCATTTCGTGACCGCCGGCCATCCCACCATCGCCGGTGACCTTCGTCCCAAAGCCCCTGGCTCTTGCGAAGCGCTCATGTCCCGTGCAAAAGCGCGGCCATGCTTATCATCAACGACCTCTCGCTGCGCATGGCGGGGCGCCTGCTCCTCGATCATGCCTCGCTGACCTTGCCGGCCGGCACCAAGGCCGGGCTCGTCGGCCGCAACGGCACCGGCAAGACCACCTTGTTCAAGGCGATCACCGGCGATTTCCCCGCCGAGACCGGCTCGATCAGCCTGCCCAAAAACACCCGCATCGGCCAGGTGGCGCAGGAAGCGCCGGGCACCGAGGAGCCGCTGATCGACATCGTGCTCAAGGCCGATACCGAGCGCCAGGCTCTGCTCGAAGAGGAAAGGACGGCCACGGATCCGCACCGCATCGCCGAGATCCACACGCGGCTTGCCGACATCGACGCGCATTCGGCGGAGTCCCGAGCCGCCACCATCCTGGCCGGCCTCGGCTTCGACGACGCCGCGCAGAAGCGTCCGGCCTCGTCGTTCTCCGGCGGCTGGCGCATGCGCGTCGCGCTGGCGGCCGTGCTCTTCTCCGAGCCAGACCTTCTGCTGCTCGACGAGCCGACCAACTATCTCGACCTCGAAGGCACGCTGTGGCTGCAGAACTACGTCTCCAAATATCCGCACACCGTGCTTTTGATCTCGCACGACCGCGACCTGCTCAACCGCGCCGTCAACTCCATCGTCCATCTCGACCAGAAGAAGCTGACCTTCTGGCGCGGCGGCTACGACCAGTTCGAGCGCCAGCTCACCGAGCAGCGGGAACTGCAGGAGAAGAGCCGCGTCAAGCAGGAAGCGGCGCGCAAGCACATGGAGTCCTTCGTCGAGCGTTTTCGCGCCAAGGCCTCCAAGGCGAGGCAGGCGCAATCGCGCCTGAAGGCGCTGGAGAAGATGAAGCCGATCGCGGCCATCGTGAACGACACGGTGCGGCCGTTTTCCTTCCCCGAGCCGGTGAAGACGGTGGCCTCGCCGATCGTTGCGCTCAACGGCGTCAATGTCGGCTACACCGAGGGCGCGCCGATCCTGAAGAAGATGACGCTGCGCATCGATGCCGACGACCGCATCGCGCTGCTCGGCGCCAACGGCAACGGCAAGTCGACCTTCGCCAAGATGCTCGCCGGCCGCCTCAAGGCCGAGACCGGCACCATGACGGTGGCGCCGGGCCTCAAGGTGGCGATCTTCGCCCAGCATCAGCTCGACGATCTGCGCCCCGAGGAAAACGCCTATGAGCATGTACGCCGGCTGATGCCGGAGGCGCCGGAATCGAAGGTGCGTGCCCGCGTCGCCCAGTTCGGCCTCACCACCGAGAAGATGAACACCGCCGCCAAGGATCTGTCCGGCGGCGAGAAGGCGCGCCTTTTGATGGGCCTGTCGACCTTCGACGGACCGAACCTGTTCATCCTCGACGAGCCGACCAACCACCTCGATATCGACAGCCGTGAATCGCTGATCCATGCGCTGAACGATTTCCCCGGCGCCGTGATCCTGATCTCGCACGACCGTCACCTGCTCGAGGCGACGGCCGATCGCCTGTGGCTGGTCAAGGACGGCGCGGTCAATCCGTATGACGGCGACCTCGAGGATTACAAGACGCTGGTCACCGGCGTTTCCTCCAATCGCCGCGAACAGAAGGAAGCCGACAAGGCCTCCAAGGCCGACCGTCGCCGCGAGGCGGCCCAGCGCCGTGCCGCGCTCGAACCGCTGGCGAAGGAAATCCGCGCCACCGAGGCACTGATGGACCGCATCCGCAAGCGCATCGACCTGATCGAGGACGAGCTCGCCAATCCGGCGATCTACGAGAAGGACCCCTCGACCGCGACACGCCTCGCCAAGGAACGCTCGCAACTCGCTCAGACGCTGGCGCAGAACGAGGACAAGTGGCTGTCCATGTCGGCGGAATATGAGGAAGGGATCGCGGAGTAGGTGAGGCGGAGTTCTTCCCTTCTCCCCTTTGTGGGAGAAGGTGGCCGAGCGAAGCTCGGTCGGATGAGGGGTGTTGGACGGATCGCCGGCCTAAATTTGCAAGCGTTTATCATTATATATTTCGACGCTGAGTTTCTTCCAGCACCCCTCATCCGTCTCGGCGCTGCGCGCCGATCCACCTTCTCCCACAAGGGGAGAAGGGGAGGTGCCAGCTACCCCGCCAGCCTCACTTCAACCGCTTGCGCCCGCGCCAGGCAGCGCTCCTGGTCGCGTGGGCGGCCGAGTTCGGCGTAGCGCGCGGCCGCTTCGCGCAACAGCGCCGAGGCCTGGTCGCTTTCGCCGCGCGCCTGGCGGTGCACGCCGCGCGCTTCCCAGACGGCGGCGACCCACGGTCCGCCCTGCCACATGCCGGCCAGTCGCTCGGCCTCGTCGATGCGCCGGCTCGCCTGGTCGAGTTCCCCGGCCTCGGCCAGCGCGATCGAGGACGCGACGCGAAAGCCCATCGAGCAGGGCTGGCAGGTGCATTTTTCGGCCAGCCTGCGGTCGCCCTGCCGGATCGCCTCCATCGCCTGCGATTGCGTCGCCGCCGCCTCGACCGCCAGGGCCTGGAAGCGGATCAGCAGATGCGGGGCGAGCCATGTGGATTCGGCAAGGCGCAAGCCCTTCTGCAGGAGCCGGCCGGCGCGCCATTTCTGGCCGCGCGCCAGCGCGATTTCGCCGAGTCGATGCAGCGCCAGCGCCTCGCCGAAAGGGGCGCGCGCTGCAGCGCTGAGCTGGGCTGCGCTGGTCAACAGCTCCTCCGCCGCTGTGAGCCGCCCCGAGAACAGCTCCGCCTCGCCGAGGATCAGCGAGGCAAGCACGCGGCCGGGAACCGATCCGGCGGCCTCGGCGATGCCCAAAAGCTCGCGCGCGGCCTTGGCCATGTGTTCATGGCCGCCGGCCCGGTAGAGGCAGAATTCCGCCAGGCACAGATGGCCGTCGAAGACATTGGAGGCAACGCTTGGCGCGCCGCGAACCCAGTCGACGAATTCGGACTGGAAAAGCTCCTGCCATTGCCCCTGCATGTGTGCGGCGAGCCCGATCAGTGCGCTGGCCTCGCCGACCTCGCGCCCGAGCTCGGCGGCGATCGCCAGCGTGCGCGCCTCGGCGCCCTTCTGCCCGGCATCGCCGAAGTCGCCGCTGTTGAGCTGGATGATGCCCCAGGCCAAAAGCCCGCGCACCCGTTCGGCGATCCCGGTCGGCTGCGCGCCGCCGAGCGCCAGCGCCTTCTCGTAGATGGCGACCGTCGCCGCTTGCGGGCCGACGCCGAGATCGACGCGCAGGCTTTCGCGCAGCCGCTCGAATTGCCGCACGACCTCGCCGCGATTGCCGGCGTCGAGTGCCGCCTGCATCAGGGCCCGCCCGGCGCGCTCGTCGGCGGGATCGACCGCCAGCAAGCGTTCCCACAGACCGGCCGCCTCCAGCACGCGCACATAGAGCTCGCGCAGCCGTTGGCGCGGCTCTTCCGCCCATTCAGCGTAGCGGTCGTCCGGCAGCAGGTCGCCGGCGTAGCGCCGGGCCGCCCGTTCCGTGGCCCCGCGATCGTTTGCCTGCAGCGCCGCCGTCGCCTCGGCCTCGAACAAAGCAGCATCGACGGCGAGCTCAGCGCCCGGCGCCAGCGCCACGACTTCGCCGTCGAGCGCGATGATCTCATGCGCGCCGAGCGCGCGCCGGGTGAAGTGGACGGCCTTGCGCAGATTGGCGGCGGCGGCCTCCGGTTCGAGGTCGGGCCATAGTGCGTCCATTACCTGCTCGCGGTGCAGCCGATGGCGCCGGGCAAGCGCCAGCAATTTGACCAGCGTCACGCTGCTCGTGCGCCGCCACGCCGCCGCGGACGCCGCGCGTCCATCGATGGACACGCGGAATTGGCCAAGCAAATCCACCTCTACGTGCATTTTCGTCTCCCAAGGCCCCAGCCAACCATAGTCCGGCATCGATGCCGATTGGAAGGGCCGGCACAGGCAAAGCGCATTCGGGGAACGGTGGAGGAACGCCGGCCGGTCAGTATGGCCGCGTCAACCCATTCATAGAGGAGAACTCACCATGTCCATCCGCATCAACGACACCGCCCCGGACTTCGGAGCCGAGACGACGCAGGGCCAGATCAGCTTCCATTCCTGGCTCGGCGAGTCCTGGGGCGTCCTTTTCTCCCACCCCAAGGATTTCACGCCGATCTGCACCACAGAGCTCGGCTACATGGCCAAGCTCAAGCCTGAATTCGACAAGCGCAACGTCAAGATCATCGGGCTCAGCGTCGATCCCGTCGACCGGCACCAGAGCTGGGCCATGGACATCGAGGAGACGCAAGGCCATGCGCCGAACTACCCCATGATCGGCGACCCGACGCTTGCGATCTCCAAGCTCTACGACATGCTGCCGGCGACTGTCGGCGACACGTCGGAGGGCCGCACCGCGGCCGACAACCAGACGGTGCGCAACGTCTACGTCATCGGGCCGGACAAGAAGGTCAAGCTGCTGATCTCCTATCCGATGACCACCGGCCGGAACTTCGACGAGATCCTGCGCGTCATCGATTCCCTGCAGCTCACCGCGAAACACCGCGTCGCGACTCCGGTCAACTGGCGCCAGGGCGAGGACGTCGTCATCGCCGGCTCGGTGTCGAACGACGAGGCGGCCAAGATCTACCCGAACGGATGGAAGGCGCCCAAGCCCTACATCCGCATCGTCCCGCAGCCGCACGCCTGAGCCGCGGCCGCGTGAGCCGCGGCCGGGGAGCGGCGAGACCCTTTCCGGCCGCGCGCCCAAAGAACCATCGCAGGAGCAGACCGCCATGACCGTGCATTACGTGAAGCCCGCCATCGCCGTCTTCGACGCCACGCCGGAGCTGCTGTTCCAGTATATGAGGGCCGGCAACCACCGGCATCTGGCCTTCAAGAGCCACCGGCTCGCCGGCGTGGCCGGCAATGTCGTCACCCTGGACGCCGAGGTCTATAATCCCGACGGAACCACCTTCGCCATGCAGGTCGAGCATACGCTCGATCCGCCGCGCGGCATCGAGACCAGGCTGACCGGCGGCGCCTTCGACGGCGCGCGATTCACCCACAGCTACACGCCGATGAGCGGCAGGACCAAGGTGGATCTGGAGGGCGATTTCCCGGCGCTGCCCGGCATGAGCGATGCCGACACGCTGAAGATGATCGACGGCTTCTTCGGCGTGATCTTCGCCGAGGACACCGCCACGTTGAGGCACTGGTCCTAGGGAAATTTGACTACGACGCGCGTCATTCCAAGCAACAAATGAGAGGTAACATGAACACTTCCAGCAAGCCGCGCGTCCTCGTCCTGGGGGCGGGATTTGGCGGCCTCGAACTCACCAGCCTGCTTTCCGAGACCTTCGGCACCGGCATCGACGTCACCTTGATCGACAAGAGCGACGGCTTCGTCTTCGGCTTTTCCAAGCTCGACGTCATGTTCGGCCACAAGACGGCTGATCAGGTGCGCCTGCCTTACTCGAACTATGCGAAGCCGGGCGTGCGCCTGCTCAGGCAGACGGTCACCGCGATCGATCCCGAGCGGCGGCGCGTCACCACCGACGCCGGCGTCCACGAGGCCGATTTCCTCGTCGTGGCGCTCGGCGCCGATTACGATTTCGACGCCACGCCAGGGCTCGCCGGCGCCAACGAATTCTACACCGTCGCCGGCGCCGAGCGGCTGCGCGACGTGCTGCCCACCTTCACCAGGGGGAGGGCGCTGGTCGGGGTCTGCGGCGCGCCCTACAAATGCCCGCCGGCGCCCAGCGAATGCGCGCTGATGCTGCACGACTACCTGGTCAAGCGCGGCGTGCGCGAAGCCTGCGAGATCAATTTCGTGCTGCCGCTGCCGAGCCCGGTGCCGCCGTCGCCGGAAACCTCGCGCGCCCTGGTCTCCGCCTTCGTCGAGCGCAACATCGGCTTCATTCCAGGCCGCCGCGTCGCGTCGATCGACAATGCGCGCAAGGTCGCGATCCTCGACGACGGGGTGGAGATGCAGTTCGACCTGTTCCTCGGCGTGCCCAAGCATCGCGTGCCCGACGTGGTCATTGCCAGCGGCATGACCGAGAATGGCTGGATCACGGTCAACCCGAGGACGCTGGAGACCAATTACGCCGGCGTCTACGCCGTGGGCGACGGCGCCAACACCGGCACGCCGAAAGCCGGCGTCTTCGCCGAAGGCGCGGCGCGCGCCGTCGCCAGCGATCTGATCGTGAAGCTCTCCAACAGCGGCACGGCGAAGCAATATGATGGTTTCGGCACCTGCTATATCGAATTCGGCGGCGGCCGCATCGGCAAGGTCGAGGTGGATTTCTTCTCCGGACCAAAGCCGACCGGCACCTACCACGAAGCCTCGCTGGCGCTCAGAGCCGACAAGGAGCATTTCGGCTCCAGCCGCCGCGCGCGCTGGTTCGGGATGTGAGGGGGCGTTGCGCCAATCTCCGAGGTTGGCGATTGGCGAAACCCGCGGCGACAGCCAATCTCCCCCCAAGTGGGGGAGATGCCCGGTAGGGCAGAGGGGGGCGCTGTCCCGCCGGCCTCTCAGCCAAACAGCGAAGTCCCATGGTGTTTCGCTACCGAATGAACTCAGAGGTTGGCGATCCTTCACGCCCCCTCTTTCCTGCCGGACATCTCCCCCACGTGGGGGGAGATTGGCAGTTCGGGCGTCGCGCAAAGAACATCCTGCCTTGGACTCGAAGCGCAGCACATCCTCGCAAGCCAGCACCAATCCGCGCCCGATCTGGACCTACACGCCGAGCCTGAATCCCGCTAGACAACCCGCATGAACCAGCACGCCAAGCTCAGGATCGGCCATTCGGCCTGTCCGCACGACTGCCCGTCCACCTGTGCGCTCGAGGTCGAGCTGCTCGATAGTAACCGCATCGGCCGCGTCTACGGCGCCAAGGCCAACAGCTACACGGCGGGCGTCATCTGCGCCAAGGTCGCCCGCTATGCCGACCGCGTCCACCACCCCGACCGCCTGCTGAAGCCACTGGTCAGGGCGGGCGCCAAGGGCGACGGCATCTGGAAGGAGTCCAGCTGGGAAGCGGCGCTCGACCTCGTTGCCGAGAAGTTCATCAAGGCCGAGGAGACGTACGGCTCGGAAACGGTGTGGCCCTATTACTATGCCGGAACGATGGGGCTGGTGCAGCGCGACGGCATCCACCGGCTGCGCCACGCGAAGAAGTACTCCGGCTTCTTCGGCTCGATCTGCACCAACCTCGCCTGGACCGGCTGGATGGTTGGAGCAGGCGCGCTGCGCGGTCCCGATCCGCGCGAGATGGCCAAGTCCGACTGCGTCGTGATCTGGGGCACCAATGCCGTGGTCACGCAGGTCAACGTCATGACCCACGCGATCAAGGC
Source organism: Mesorhizobium sp. M4B.F.Ca.ET.143.01.1.1 (assembly GCF_004792275.1). Classification (NCBI taxonomy): domain Bacteria; kingdom Pseudomonadati; phylum Pseudomonadota; class Alphaproteobacteria; order Hyphomicrobiales; family Phyllobacteriaceae; genus Mesorhizobium; species Mesorhizobium sp. M4B.F.Ca.ET.143.01.1.1. Next base: position 238,562 of record NZ_SRSR01000002.1, on the reverse strand, counting down.
GCGTAAGGAACGCAAGGCCAAGATCGTCGTCATCGACGTCTATGAGAACGCGACGATGAAGCAGGCCGATCTCGGCCTGGTGCTCAAGCCCGGCACCGATGGCGCGCTGGCCTGCGCGGTCATGCATGTGCTGTTCCGGGACGGCTTCGCCGACCACGCCTATCTCGACAAGTACACCGACGATCCGCGCGGGCTGGAGCAGCACCTCCGCACCCGCACGCCGGACTGGGCGGCCGCGATCACCGGATTGAGCGTTGCCGAGATCGAGACCTTCGCGCATCTCGTCGGCACGACGAAGAAGACCTATTTCCGTCTCGGCTACGGCTTCTCGCGCCAGCGCAACGGCTCGGTCAACATGCACGCGGCGGCCTCGATCGCCGCCGTCACCGGCGCCTGGCAATATGAAGGCGGCGGCGCCTTCCATTCCAATTCAGGCATCTTCAAGCTGAACCAGGATCTGCTCGAAGGCACCGCGCTGCGCGACCCGAACGTGCGCCATCTCGACCATTCGCGCATCGGCCCGGTGCTGACAGGGGCCGCGGACGCGCTCTATGGCGGTCCGCCGGTGACGGCGCTGCTCATCCAGAACACCAATCCGGTCAATGTCGCGCCCGAGCAGCGGCTGGTGAAGCAGGGCTTTTTGCGCGACGACCTGTTCACCTGCGTGCACGAGCAGTTCATGACCGACACCGCCAGGCTCGCCGATGTCGTCCTGCCGGCGACGATGTTCCTCGAGCATGACGACATCTACAAGGGCGGCGGCAACCAGCACATCACGCTCGGCCCGAAGCTGATCGATCCGCCGGAAGGGCCGCGCACCAACCATTTTGTCATCGAGGAACTGGCGAAGCGGCTCGGCGTCTCCGACAGGCCGGGCTTCGGCCTGACCGAGAAGGAGCATATCGACATCATCCTCGGCAAGCGCGGGCTGGGCAGCTTCGACAGCCTGGGCGAACAGAAGTGGATCGATATGCAGCCGGATTTCGAGGCGGCGCATTTCATCGACGGCTTCGGCCATCCGGACGGAAAGTTCCGCTTCCGTCCCGACTGGTCCGGGCAGGCGGCGCCCAACCGGCCGCCGAGGAGCATGGGGCTGTTCGGACCGGTGGAACAGCTGCCGGAATTCCCCGACCATGTCGAGCTGATCGAGGTGGCGGACGAGGCCCATCCGTTCCGGCTGACCACTTCGCCGGCGCGCAACTTCCTCAATTCGACCTTCGCCGAGACGCCCGTGTCGAAGGAAAAGGAGGGCAGGCCGGTGCTGCTGCTGCATCCCGACGATGCCGCCGAACTCGGGCTTGCCGATGGCAGCCGCGTCGAGGTCGGCAACCAGCGCGGCGAGCTGGTGCTGCACGCCAAGTTCTTCGACGGCATCCAGCGCGGCGTGGTGATCGCCGAGGGCATCTGGCCGAACAGCGCGCATGAGCGCGGCGAGGGCATCAACGTGCTGACCGGCGCCGACGCGCCGGCGCCCTATGGCGGTGCCGCGCTGCACGACAACAAGGTATGGCTGCGCAAGCCGCAAGAGCTTGGCGTTTGATCCCGCGATCTGGCCCAAGCGCCTGCCGTCGCGGCCGCCAGCTCCCGCGTCTATAGAGACGCCCTGTCTGTTGCGACGAGGGAGGATGTCGTGAGCAAGATATCGCTTCTGGGCATTCCGCATGACGGGAATTCGTCCTGGCTGCGCGGTGCGGCCGAAGCGCCGCCGCTGATCCGGCGCGAACTCGCCAGCGATGCCTACAGTTCATGGTCGGAAACCGGCTTTGACCTCAGCGACCGCTTCATCGATCACGGCGACATCGATTTCACGCAACCCGGCGATCCGTGGGAGCGGATCGAAAGCGAAGTCGGCCGCGCGCTGGATGCCGGCCATCCGCTGATCTCGCTCGGCGGCGACCATGCGATCTCTTGGCCGGTGCTGCGCGCCGTACGGCGCCGTCATCCCAGCCTGACGATCCTGCATATCGATGCCCATCCCGACATCTACCATGCCTATGGCGACAATCCGCGCTCGCACACCTCGCCCTTCGCGCGCATCATGGAGGAGCGGCTTGCCGACCGGCTGATCCAGATCGGGCTGCGCACCATCAACGACCACCACCGCGACCAGTTCAGGCGTTTCGATGTCGAGGTGGTGGAGATGCGGCATTTCAAGGAAGGGCTGCGGCTTGACCTCAAGACGCCCGTCTATGTCTCGATGGATATCGACGCTCTCGATCCGGCCTTCGCACCCGGCATTTCCCATCGCGAACCAGGCGGCTTCACCACCCGCCAGGTGATTGGCCTGATCCAGGGAATCGACCAGCCGATCGTCGCCGCCGATGTCGTTGAATACAATGCGAGCCAGGATCTCTCGAACCAGACCGCTCTGGTCGCCGCCAAGCTGGTGAAGGAGATCGCCGGCATGATGCTGAAGACGAATGGCGCTCCCGTCGGGTGAATCAATCTTGCAAAACGTTGTTCTAGCTGGTTGTTCCGACTCGTCTTTCCCACGGGAGCCGTAATGCCGAAGCCGCTCAAGATAGCCATCGCCGGCGCGCTCGGCCGCATGGGCCGCCAGATGGTGGAAGCCGTTGCGGCGGATCCGCGCCTCGAACTCGCTGCCCGCTTCCACCGGCTTGGCGCCACCGGCGAGGGGCTGGTCGAGCGCGACGAAGCGCTGGCGCTCGCCGACGTCATCATCGATTTCACCACGCCGGCCGCGTCGGCTGACTTCGCCGAGGCTTGCGCCGTGCGTGGCGGCCCGGCGCTGGTGATCGGCTCGACCGGCTTCGACCCCGCCGAGCTTGCCGCCATTGCCGCCGCCGCGAAGACGGTCGCCATCGTGCGTTCCGGCAATTACTCGCTTGGCCTCAACGTGCTGACCGGGCTGGTCGAGCAGGCGGCGCGCGCGCTCGGCCCCGACCACTGCGACATCGAGATCTTCGAGGCGCATCATCGCGCGAAGGTGGATGCGCCATCGGGCACGGCGCTGATGCTGGGCGAGGCGGCCGCACAGGGGCGGGGCATTGCGCTGGGAGACGTCGCCCGGCGCGGCCGCGACGGTGTCACCGGTCCGCGTCCGCCCGGCGAGATCGGCTTCGCGGTGATGCGCGGCGGCAGCATCGTCGGCGAGCACAGCGTCAGCTTCCTCGCCGACGGCGAGGTGCTGACGCTGTCGCATTCGGCGGGCGATCGCTCGATGTTCGCCCGCGGCGCCATCGCCGCTGCACTCTGGGTCGCCGGACAGCCGCCCGGCGAATACGACATGCGCGACGTGTTGCGGCGTTGAAACTGCCCCGGTCGAGAGATTGGCCGTCAACGACGATTTTCGCCAAGATTGTTCCCCGAGGCGGCGGGCTTGTCCCGCCGCCTCGCCTTGCGCAAGCCTGAATCAAATCGGCAAGGTTCGGCGCTATCGCTTTGGTCGGATTTTGTCTTTGGGCTCCGCGCGCGCCAAGGGTCGCGCTGCCGTGGAGGCCGCTAGCTCAGCTCTTTCGGCCTGATGCAATGCGTCAGCCGCGCGCCACCGAAGCCGAGATCCGCCCAGTCTCCATCGAGGACAAAACGGGCCAGTGCCGCCGTCGGGAATTTTTCCTCGAGCTTCCTCAGCGCCTGGGCATCTGACCTCGAACTGGCGAGCCGGCGCGCGAACTCCTCCAGCCCGGGATTGTGGCCGAGCAGCAAGAGACTTGCCGCGCTGGCCTTGCGCACCACGGCCAACACATCCTCTGCCGCTGCCTCGTAGAGCGCATCGGTGAATTCCGCCGGCACGTTTCGTGGCAGTTCGGCCGCGACCAGCCGCCATGTGTCGCGCGTGCGCAGCGCGGCAGACACCAGCGCCAGATCCGGCAACCAGCCGCGCCGGGAAAGCTCCCGTCCCATCAGCGGCGCCGTCTTCAGCCCGCGCGAGCTGAGCGGCCGGTCGAAATCGGCAAGCTTGGCATCGTCCCAGCTCGACTTGGCGTGGCGCAGGACGAGGAGTTGTCTTGCTTTCGCCATATCACCATTCCCTGTCGCCACTGCCTTTCAAAATAACGTCGAGACGTCGCGTGCGCCATGCACGATACGCACGATCTCAATCCGTTCCTTGGCGAGGCGATGGAGTATGAGATAGTTGCCGACGCTCGGCGCTCCGGTTTCGGCACCAACGTCAGGTCGTCGCGGTCCGGACTCGGAAAAGTGGCAATATTTGCTACCAGCCTCAATCCCTTACGGCGTGATCCGCGCCAACTGCTCGAGATCGCTTTCCTCGCGCAGCGGGTCGGGCGCCATTACCACCGAGGTGCCGTTGTCGGCATCGTCGGCGAAATGGGCGAGCACGGTGTGGCCCTTCTCCATGCGCGCCTTGCCTTCGGCGACGAGACCGAGCGCCAGCGGGTAGAGCCGGTGCTCGGCCTTGAGCACGCGGGCGGCGAGCGTATCCTCATTGTCGCCGACCATCACCGGCACGGCGGCCTGCGCGATGATCGGGCCGTCATCCATGTCGAGCGTCACGAAATGCACCGAGCAGCCATGGATGCGAACGCCGGCGCGCAGGGCGCGGGCATGCGTATCCAGGCCCTTGAAGGCAGGCAAAAGGGCAGGGTGGATGTTGACCACCCGCCCCAGCCATTTCTCGACGAAGCGGCCACCCAGGATGCGCATGTAGCCGGCCAGCGCGACGATTTCGGCGCCGAAGCCGGCAAGGGCGGCATCGATCGCGCCGTCATGCGCTTCCTTGCTGCCATAATCCGAGCGCTGGATCACCTTGGTGGCGATTCCGCGCGCGGCCGCAATGGCGAGGCCGGCGGCGTTCGCCCTGTCGGAGATGACGCCGACGATCTCTGCCGGATAGGCTGGGTCGCTCGCCGCCGCGATCAGCGCCGTCATGTTGGAGCCGCGCCCGGAGATCAGAACGACGGTGCGTTTCCTGCTCATAGGCCGATCGACCCCCGGTAGATGACGCCGGCGTCGCGGCGTGGCACGATGCGGCCGATCGGCGTCACCGTCTCGCCGGCCTCCTGCAGCACCGCCGCTACCTGCGCCGCCTGGCCGGAGGCCACGGCGAGGATCATGCCGATGCCGCAGTTGAAGGTGCGCATCATCTCTTCCGGCGCCACGCCGCCAGTCTTGGCCAGCCATGCGAACACCGGCGGCACCTCGATGGCGTTGAGGTCGAGCTCGGCGGAAAAGTCCTTCGGCAGCACGCGCGGAATGTTCTCGGGAAAGCCGCCGCCGGTGATATGGGCCAGCGCCTTGATGCCATGCGTATTGCGGATCGCCTTCAGGATCGACTTCACATAGATGCGCGTCGGCTCGAGCAGTGCTTCGGCAAGCGTCGCCTCGTCGTTGAACGGTGCCGGGTCGCTCCAGGCGAGGCCGCTGGCGGCAACGATGCGGCGAACCAGCGAAAAGCCGTTGGAATGCAGGCCGGACGAGGCCAGACCCAGGAGCACGTCGCCCTCGACGATGTCGTCGGTGGGCAGCAGCTGGCCGCGCTCGGCGGCGCCCACGGCGAAGCCGGCGAGGTCGTAATCCTTGCCGTGATACATGCCGGGCATCTCGGCCGTCTCGCCGCCGATCAGCGCGCAGCCGGCCTGCCGGCAGCCTTGCGCAATGCCGCCGACGATCGCCGCCCCCTGGTCGGGGTCGAGCTTGCCGGTGGCGAAATAGTCGAGGAAGAACAGCGGCTCGGCGCCCTGCACGACGATGTCGTTGACGCACATGGCAACGAGGTCGATACCGATCGTGTCGTGTTTGCCGGCATCTATGGCGATCTTGAGCTTGGTGCCGACGCCGTCATTGGCGGCAACCAGCACCGGATCGGAGAAGCCGGCGGCTTTGAGGTCGAACAGCCCGCCGAAGCCCCCGATCTCGCCATCGGCGCCCGGCCGGCGCGTGGCGCGCACCAGCGGCTTGATCTTCTCCACCATAAGATTGCCGGCATCGATATCGACACCCGCCTCGGCATAGGTGAGCCCGTTCTTGCGCTTGGCTGTGTCGCGCTTGGTCATATCCGGCTCGTCGCTGTTTCCACTGTGCTTGCGGGCTCTTCGCATGAATGGTTTCGGGGAGCAAGGATGACGGCCTTGTCAGCCGACAAAACCGTGGACAGCGATGGTCGGAACAGCATTGGCGATTGGCGAAGTCCAAGGCGACAGCTGATCTCCCCCCTTGCGGGGGAGATCGATCGTCATCGCCGCTTTCGCCAATCGGTCGTGTGGAAGAATGAGGCAAGCGGTCCTTGCGCCTACCTCCCATCTCCATCATCTATCTCCCAACAAGCCACGACGGGGCAGACGTTTGACCATCCCCAACATGATTACGATCATGCGCCTGGTTCTCGTGCCCGCCGTGGTGTTGGCCATGCTGCAGGCGCGCTGGGACTGGGCTTTTGCCGGCTTCCTCGTTGCCGGCATCTCCGATGGCGTCGACGGCTTCATCGCTCGCCGCTTCAACCAGTTTTCGAAACTCGGCGCCTATCTCGACCCGATGGCTGACAAGCTGCTGCTGGTCTCGGCGTTCGTGGTCATGGGCTTCATCGGCGAGTTGCCGCTGTGGCTGGTCGTCACCATGGTCTCGCGCGACGCGCTGATCGTCTGCGCCGTGCTTCTGTCGACGGTGATGGCGCATCCGGTCGAGATGAAACCGCTCCTGATATCCAAGGCCAACACCGCCATCCAGATCATTCTGGCGGCGGTGGTGCTTGGCGAATTGGCTATTTCGATCCACTTCGACCCGCTGAGGCCGGCGCTCATATTGCTGTCCGGGGTCTTGACCGTGGCTTCGGCCGCGGCCTATCTCGTGACCTGGTTGAGGCATATGAGCGGCTATGGCGAAGGCTCCAAACCGGACTCCTGACCAAGGATCCATCGCGGCGGCCGCCGAGGCAGCGGCGGCCGGCGAAGCCGCGTCCTCGGCGTTCCGCCGCCAGATATTCTTCTGGCTGGGCACCGCCGTCCTGCTCGCCCTGTTCCTCTACGTCTTCTCCAGCATCCTTCTGCCCTTCGTCGCCGGCATGGTGCTCGCCTATTTCCTCGATCCGGTCGCAGACCGGCTGCAGCGCCTCGGCCTCTCCCGGCTGATGGCGACGGTGGTCATCCTGATCGCCTTCATCGTCGTGCTTGTGCTCGCCTTCGTCATCCTGGTGCCGGTGCTGGCGACGCAAATGGCCGATTTCGCCGGCAAGCTGCCGGAATATCTCACCCGCCTGCAGGCATTGATCACCAGCTTCGACCCGAAATGGCTGGAGCAGAGATTTGGCGTCAACGCCAACAGCTTGCGCGACGGGCTGAACTCGCTGCTCACTTCCGGCTTTGGCCTGCTCACCACCGTCTTCACCTCGATCTGGAGCTCCGGCGTGGCGCTGGTCTCGGTGGTCAGCCTGTTCGTGGTGACGCCGGTCGTCGCCTTCTACATGCTGCTCGACTGGGACCGCATGGTGGCCGAGGTCGACAGCTGGGTGCCGCGCGACTATGTCGAAACGGTGCGGACGATCGCCCGCGACATCAACACCGCGACCGCCGGCTTCGTGCGCGGCCAGGGCACGCTCTGCCTGGTGCTCGGCGCCATGTACGCCACGGGCCTGACTTTGGCCGGCCTCAACTTCGCGATCCTCATCGGCCTCTTCGCCGGGCTGATCTCCTTCATCCCCTATGTCGGCTCGCTGACCGGGCTGGTGCTCGCGGTTGGCGTCGCCTTTGTCCAGTTCTGGCCGGACTGGGTGATGATCGCTGCGGTGGCCTGCGTGTTTTTCGTCGGCCAGTTCATCGAGGGCAACATTCTGCAGCCGAGGCTGGTGGGCAAAAGCGTCGGCCTGCATCCGGTCTGGCTGATGTTCGCGCTGTTCGCCTTCGGCGCGCTGTTCGGCTTTGTCGGCCTGCTGATCGCGGTGCCGGCTTCGGCGGCGGTCGCTGTGCTGGTGCGCTTCGCCATTGCCCGCTATCTCGAATCGCCGCTCTACAAGGGCCACGCGACCGAGCCCATTCCGCCGCTGCCGGCCAACCGCCGCCGGGCCGCCAAGCCGCGCGGCTGACACGCCATGGCCGCTGACAGAACCGATCCGCCGCGCCAGTTGCCGCTCGATCTCGGCCACGGCACCGGCTACTCGCGCGACGAGCTCGTGGTGTCTTCGACCAACGCCCAGGCGGTGGCGCTGGTCGACCGGTGGCCCGACTGGCCGTCGCCGGTCGTGGTGCTGGCCGGGCCGGCCGGCTCCGGCAAGACGCATCTGGCCTCGATCTGGCTGGCCCGCGCCGGCGCGCTAAGGGTCGATGCCGGACGCATCGAACAGTGCATCGCCGATCTTGGCGAGATGCCCGTCCTCATCGACGACATCGACAAGCACCCCGTCGACGAGACTGGCCTGTTCCACCTCATCAACGCCGTCCGTGGCGCCGGCTCCTCTCTGCTGCTGACGGCCAGGCGCTTTCCCTCGGCCTGGGGTGTCGCGCTGCCCGACCTCATCTCGCGGCTGAAGGCTGCAGCGACCGTAGAGATCCACGAACCCGACGATCTGCTGCTCGCCGGCGTCATCACAAAGCTTTTCGCCGACCGCCAGGTCGAGGTCGAGCCGCATGTCGTGCAATATCTGGTCAGGCGCATCGAGCGCTCGCTGGCCACCGCCATGCGCGTGGTGGAACGCCTCGACCGCGCAGCGCTGGAGCGCAAGACGCCGATCACCAGGGCGCTCGCCGCCGAAACCGTCAGCGCCATGGACGAAGGGCAGGGCGAGTTCGAGATTTAGGCCTTGTCCGGTAGCCAGCAGGTGACGTCAGAGCCAGTGACATCAGAGACATATGGTGATATGATGTCAATGACATCGGGATGATATCAATGCCATCTGTGACGATCAGAAATATTCCGGAAGAAACCCACCGCGCTCTGCGCGTGCAGGCCGCCGTCCACGGCCGAAGCACGGAAGCGGAGATTCGAGCCATACTCGAAAACGCCGTGCGGCCGGAAGGGCGTGTGAAGCTGGGCACTTTGCTGTCCGACATCGCCCGCCGCGCCGGAGTAAAAGGCGAGGATGTAGATGCCTTGGAGCAGGTCCGCGATAAAAGCCCGGCCGAGCCTCTGAGATTCGAATGATCGTCCTGGACACCAATGTCGTTTCGGAGGTGATGAGGCCACAGCCCCATCCGGCGGTTCTGGGATGGCTGGACGATCAGGCTGCTGAAACATTGTATATTTCCAGCGTGACTCTCGCTGAGGTGCTGTTCGGCATCGAGGTGATGGCTGCGGGGCGCCGCAAGAATGCCCTGGCTGAGGCCTTTGCTGGCATACGCGCGGTGTTCGAACAGCGCGTTCTGCCATTCGATGCGCAGGCAGCGAGGCAGTATGCCGGCCTTGCCCCAAAGGCCAGAGCCGCGGGCAAGGGGTTTCCTATACCCGACGGCTACATAGCGGCTATCGCCGCCGCCAAAGGCTTCCGCGTCGCTTCACGTGACGTGTCGGCCTTTCACGCGGCGGGCATACCCGTCGTCAATCCATGGGAAAGCGCCACTTAACTGTCCCATTTCGGGACAAGGCCACCGGCATCCATCTTGCAACATCCAATTTGCCGGCTGATCCCGGCCCCGATCGCGTTCCAGATCGGGTTGTGGGCTCGCCGGGTGTAAGGCGGTTGGGGTTCTCGCCCGGCGAGCTTGCCTTCCAGATGCAACGCTCCCCGTTGCCGGCTGCTCCATGTCAGCGACGATTCTACCAAGACCTCGAAAGCGCCCTGTAGGGGGCGGTTCGCCTAAATCGCCACTTTCCCGGCAAGCTCTTCCAGGGTCGCCAGCAGTCTGTTGATCTGCGTGTAGGAGGTCGTTCCCGGACTGTAGCGCGTGACCAGATATTCTCGGTTCTCCGCGAGTTGTGCCAGGTGATGTGCGGTCCGCTTTCGCAGCACCAATCCCGAAGCGATCGCCTTTGCAGCGCGCAAGGCAAAATCATGCTGGAGGTTGCGTATGGTTTTGTGATCGGATCCGGTCGAGAGTAAATGGGCGTTCAAATAGAGTTCGATTGCATGAAGGGCGGTAAACCGGCAGGGCACGAACGAAAGCGGGTCCCCTTTGCGTCGATGCTCAAACAAGCGGATTGCGGCCATTTTGAACTCGCTTGCGAGCAGCAGTATTTGTTCGGCCGTAGCTCCTTCCCCTGGATAGGGTTTATCCATCTTAGTTCCGCCGCCCCAGTTGAGATCCTGCTAATATTGCAGATGACATCAATTCAGGCGTTGCGTCAAAGTTTCCGTTTTACTCCCGGCTCAACCCCTGCCGTAGCCGGCGCCACACGCGTCGCCGCCACAGCTTGGGCCCTTTCCACGCGAGACTCGTCGAGATTTTCTACAAGGATTGAGGCGGCCAACCGACTCCGCTCGGCGCCGACGGCCGGGCGGGAACTGGGCCGAGCGAGTGTTGAAGGATGGGGAGAAAAATGGTCGGAGTGGAGAGATTCGAACTCCCGACCCTCTGGTCCCAAACCAGATGCGCTACCAGGCTGCGCTACACTCCGAGGCCCTGCGGCGTATAAGGTTCCAGACCCGCGAAGGCAACCCACGAAACGAGAAAAACGAAAGCGCTGTATCGTTCATCGGGCACGAAGTGCTGACGAATGACGAAAGCTGGCTGCAGTCGACGAGGGAGAACTTCGCCGCCTTCATGCAGAAACGAGCGATTTGCGCTCAGCGTCGTCGTCTGGCGATCTCACGGGCGATCGCGGCGCCCTGGATGCGGGCATTGGCAAAGCAGCCGCGGATGCTCGGCCGCATGCCGGTGAACCAAAGGCCCGGCAGTCTCGGGTCGCTGTCGGCGCCGTTGAACAGCGGCACGCCCTTGGCGTCGAGCACGCCGAGCGAGCCCACCATCGGCTCCAGCCCGGTGCGGTAGCCGGTTGCGGCGATGACGATGTCGGGGGTGATCGTCTGGCCGTTGTCGAGCATGACGCCGTCGCGGGTGAATTCCCTGATCTGCGGAACCACGATGACACGGCCGGCCTTGATGGCATCGACGGCGCCGTCATCGGAGGCGATCGCGGTGTAGTCGGAGCCCAGTCGGCTGGCGCCGCCCACGCGTGACGACGGGAGGCCGAATTTGCGCAGGTCACCGAAGACGAGGCGTTGGGTCAGCGCCATCGCCCAGTCGGCCAGCCTCACGGGCAGCCGCGCCATGAAAGGCGAAAAACGGTGCACTGCGATCTGGCCGATGCGCTTGGGCAATAGCGAGGGGCCGTTGCGGGCGGCAAGCCACATCTGTCCGGTCTTGACGCCGGAAAGGTGATTGAGCGCGTCGAAGCCCGAATTGCCGGCGCCGACCACCAGCACCGTCTTGTCCTCATAGTCCTTCGCCGCGCCGAAATCGGCCGAATGGACGATGCGCCCGGCAAAGTCCTTCATGCCTTTCCAGGCGGGAATGAACGGATGCCGGTCGCGACCTGTAGCGATAACGACATGGCGCGCAAGCCGCGGCCCGGCGGTTGTCCTGACCTTCCAGTGATCGCCGTTGAAGGTCACTTCCTCGACGACGACGCCGAATTCGACCGGCAGCCCGTGGGTCTCGGCGAATTCGTTGAGATGGCTGATCACCGTGGTGCGGTGCGGAAAGGCGGGCGTGCCGGCGGGGTAGGCGACGCCGGGCAGGGAAGAAAGATCGCGATGGGTGTTGAGGTGCAGGTTTTCGTGCCGACGGTGCCAGGGTTCGGCCAGCCGGCTCTCCCGCTCCAGCACCTGCGTTGCCACGCCGGCCTCGATGAGCGCCAGGGCGACGCTGAGCCCGGCCGCGCCGGCGCCGATCACGATCGCGCCGTCGAAGGTCTCCGGTCGGCCGGCCTGAGCCTGCAAGGTTTCCGCGTCCATGTCCTTGTTTGTCGCCGTCATCACCCTGTCTGGCACGGCGTTGTATCCGACATATGCCGCTTGCAGCGCAATGGGAAGATGCCGCGGTTGCAAAGCCGCCGGCGTTATGTCGCGGTGCTATACGGCCTTCGCCGGGTCGGCATGGCGGTGCACGAGCCTGAACGCGCCGTCCTCGAAGCGGAACACCTCGGTCACCCGCAAGGTCATCGCCGTGGTCTCGCCATTCTTGCCCATGCGCGCCTCGGCGTGCTGCAGGCCGGTCCAGAACGCCAGGCCGCCGCTTGCCGAGGATTGCAGCACCTCGAGATCGGTGCTGCCGCCTTCATGGAAGCTGCGCGCGTCGCGCTCGTAACGGCTCGCGACGGCGTTGGCACCCCGGAGATGATCGCCCCGCGGCGAGAAGAAAGTCGCCGGTTCCGCGTGCGTGACGATCGCCTCGAGCGATTTCGCGTCGCCGTTGACATAGTCTTCGGCAATCTTTTCACGCTGCCGCATGAACGCCTCGAAGGAGGCATCGTCTGGCCGGATGGTTCTGATCCAGTCCTCCAGGGCGCTCATGAATTTCTCCAGGTATCCAGCGGTTTCGCTGCTCTTCACCCCGCCCTTGTCGTCCAGCAGGTCGGCGACGGTGCTGATATAGGCTTCCGGCTGCTGCATCACCGGCATGTCGAGAAAGACGAAGGTCTGGCGCAGCGCATGGTTGGCGCCAAACGCTCCAAGCTTGTTCGGGGTGACGCTGACGACCCCGGCCGGCAGGCCTTTGAACACGCTCTTGCCTGACGGGCGCGAGCCCACATCCAGCGCATTCTTCAGGCAGCCGGGGATCGAGCGGTTGTATTCCGGCGTGACGAAGAGCACCGCATCGGCGCTGCGGATTTCCGCGCGGAATGTCGACCATGCGCGCGGCGGATCTTCGCCCTCGAGGTCCTCGTTGTAGAGCGGCAGGTCGCCGATCTCGATGAAGCGGCAGCGCATCGAGTCTGGTGCGCGGGCGGCCAGTGCCCTGGCGATCTTGCGGCTGTAGGACTGGGCGCGAAGGCTGCCGACGATGACGGCGAGCTGGATTGCGCGGGTTTGGGCTGCATTGTTCATGATGCGTGTCCGGGCTGTTGGAACGGCTGCGTTTGCCTGGGTGCCGGCGCGGGGCGCCGGCGGCGGAATTCGTCCCGCTCGCGAGACAGGTCGCCTGATGTTTTGGATAATGCCCAGGCCTCGGCGAGGTTCCGACGCGCCGGCTGACGCCCCCGCCCGGCGGCCGTTGGCCTTGCCGTCGGCGCCGTTGCACAGTAATGACAGGCGAAGGGTGGCGCTGCCGCCGGCCCGCAACAACGAGGTGGACATGTCCGCGCGCATTTTCAGCCCAGCCAAAACTGCGATGCAGTCAGGCAAGGCCAAGACCGGTCACTGGGTTCTGGAATTCGATCCCGCGCAGCGCAAGAAGATCGACCCGCTGATGGGCTACACCACCTCGGGCGACATGCTGAGCCAAGTCAGGCTGACCTTCGACACCAGGGAAGAAGCGGTGGCCTATGCCGAAAAGGAAGGCCTCGCCTACCGCGTCGAGGAGCCGAAGGAGACCAAGCGCCGGCAGATTTCCTACGCGGAGAATTTCCGCTATGACCGCAGGACGCCCTGGACGCACTGACCGGCAAGCCGGGCGGCGCGCCCGGCCGAGAAGCAGAAACCCGGCATCGCCGGCCAGCGGTCCCGTAGCTCAGCTGGATAGAGCACCGGCCTTCTAAGCCGATGGTCGCAGGTTCGAATCCTGCCGGGATCGCCAATATCTCCGATTTTGTTGACTTTTTGGCGGGGCTGGCGAGGCTGAAGCGCCGGCCTAAGTGCGTGTGGCGCCGTTCCCCAGGCCGGCGAACTGCTGTGCCGGCCGGCGACCGATCGGCGCTTCGCGCCGGTCATGTCCGCGCCCCACTTCGATGATCCCGACCAGCGCGCGAACGAACTCGACCATGTCGTTTGCGGTGATGGCTGCATCGTCCGGACTTTGCCCAATATGCTCCGCCGCCTTGCAACAAGACAGGCGGATGAGATCGTAGTGCAAATCCCTCTCGTCATCCGGCAAAGCCGCTAGTCTCATGGCCCGGCGATGAATCAACCGCAGCAATTGTTCCAGAGCTGTTTCGACACTCATGCGTTTGCTCCGCATTGGTCGAACGTCCCGGCGCTCGAGGGCGCACGTTGGAACGTCGATGAGGAGGGCATTGCCCTTCCTCCACGCGCAAAGGCTGCATGACAGCCGTTAACATATCGTTTCCTGCTAATATGATGCGCGGCAGGGCCACGCGCCGAGCGCGATCCAGGCGGACCTAGAGCCAGCGCCCGCGGCGGGGATCGTCCGCACCGGTCAGGATGAGCCCAAGCATCAGGCCGATCGTGCCGCCGAGAACGAAGGCGGTCGAGACCGTGCCCGGATTTTCCTGGACCACTCCGGAAACCGATTGCGCTCTGCTGCGAAGTGCCTGAGCGGTCCGGCTGGCACGATCAGTCGCGCTGTCATACCAGCCATTGGCCTCCTCCAGAGCCTCTTCGGCGCGCTCGGACAATGTTCGATTGATCTTGTTGATCTCGCGCTTCAACTGCGCGACCTGCTTTTCGAGTGCCTCCTGAGCCTCGCGTTGGGTCATTTTGGGTGTCGAGGATTGGTCGTCTGTTTCGGCCATTGGTTTTCTCCTTCGCGTCGGTCAACGGCCGGCGTCGGAATATGGTTCCCGCCGTCAAGAGTTCCACCACCGTGACAGTCTCGATCGGACCGGGTCGGACCAAAGCCTGATCGCCGAGCGCAATGGGCCGCGGCCGGCAACCAATTTCACGGTCGCGAGTTGGTGAGCGGCTGCGGCAAGGCCTGTCGTCAGTCACCGGATGTCCGCAAGTTCTTCTTGACATAGCGGGCGCCGATTGGCATCGCCACCAGCGGCAAGCGGTGTGGCGTATTCGAATAGCGAGACGAATGTGACCTCTAGCCCAAGCAGACTGAACCTGCATGACGAAGCAGGCCGACCCGCAAACGACAACCATACTGCCCCCCGAGTTTTTTCGATCCTCGATCTCATCTCAACCGACGATGATGAGGTCGCGAACCGTGTCAGACGCGCGGAGCGCTTCGCCATAGCCGTGCTGATCGCGATGGCTGTCTGCCTGATCGCAGGCCCGATAGTCTATGCGACCCTGATGTTCGGGATCTGAAGCCCGAACGGATGGACCTGTCCATCCCGCCCGGGCACCATCATTCCGACGCGTGCTCCACCAGCACATGCGCCTCGCGCGCGGCGCCGATGAACGCGTCCCGGGCGGCGTCGGCCGGAACCTCGCCGCTCATCGCCCTGCGGCAGGCGCGCAACGCCGAGCCGTGCAGCGCGCTGCCGGCGTCGCGCCACTGACCCGCCAGCAGCTCGGCCGCCTGCTGTGCGCTCGAAATGTGCCTGATCGCGCCCGCGACGCCCACCGAAACCGTGACCGGCCTCGAAAACCAACCCTGGGTCATGTTGGAACCCTCACTGCCTTCAACCATCCAAAACGCGGGAACGGCCGCGAGGTTTCATTGCCCTTCTCAACAGCCCGTGAGGTCGCCATTGCCGATGCATCCGGCCCTTGCTTCACCGTCTCGGAGCGGTGAGGGCGCTGCGACCACGCGCAAAAAATCGTTATATTGTTGCTGAAAGAGCGCCGTGCTGGTACTTCTTGGCAGCGCGGGTTCGGAAGTTTGCGAATCTGCGCCGGCTCGCGCCGCTTTCCAAGGCGCGTGGGTCGTCCCGGCCATGATCCCGAATGGTGGCAACCGATTCTTCGAGAAGGATCATGGTCAAACAAGAAGCAGAGCTCCGTTCCGATACCGTCGGGATGGTTCGCTCAGGTAACGCTCTGGATGTCTGATGCCATTGCCCCCGTGGCTTCGGAAGAGCACGAAGTATGGGGAAATCGATGGTCTCGAAGGAACTCACTTCCAACGCCGAAACCGCGGCCGCGTTTCTGACCGTGATGGGCAACGGGAAGCGGCTTATGATCATGAACTATCTGGCTGCGGGCGAACTCTCGGTCGGCACTCTCGCCGAGAAGGTCGACCTCAGCCAGTCTGCCCTGTCGCAGCATCTTGCTAAGCTGCGCAGGTTTGGCCTGGTCGAAACCCGCCGCGACCGGCAGATGGTCTATTACTCCTGCAAGTCGGCCGCGGCGCGCGAACTGCTCGCCTTGCTGGATGGTCTGCTGGCGACCGAGCGACCGCTCGCAGGCCAGCACCGGCAGTACGTGGCCGAAAGGCAGCGCCGGCCGCAGGCGGCCTGAACAGGCACGCCTGGCGCTCCGGCCGCGCCCGGCAGCCTGTCGATCCCGTGACAGGGCACCGGCCTTCCAGGCCGGTGCCGATGTCGTGTCTGCCTTTTGCCCTGTTTCCGTGAAGCGGTGAATCGCTCTACGGCGCTGCGCGCCTGGTCACCACGCTCCTCACCGCAAGCACCAGCACGGTGATGATGATCAGGATCACCGAGAGCGCGGCGATCGCCGGGTCGATGTTGTCGCGCAGCCCCATCCACATCAGGCGAGGCAGCGTGATGGCGTTGACCGAGGTGATGAACAGCGTCACGCCGATCTCCTCCCAGGACAGCACGAAGGAGAGCAGCGCGGCGGTGACGATGCCGAACTTGATGTTGGGCATGATGACGCGCGTCGCGCGCTCCCACACGCTGGCGCCGAGGCCGCGCGCGGCGAGGTCGATGCGGCGGTCGAGCTGGCTGAGCGAGACCAGGATCAGCACCGTCGCGAAGGGCACCGTCATCACCGAATGCGCCATCGCCACGCCGAGCCAGGTGTCGTAGCCCAAGAACGAGCTCGCCCCCGAGATCGAGGTCAGCAGGAAGTAGAGCGTGATCGCCGAGACCACCGGCGGCACCACCATCGGCAACAGCACGAAGCCGACGAGTGCGGCTGTAAAGCGCGGCTGGAACATCCACACCCCAAGGCTGAAACACAGCGCCAGCACGGTCGAGATGGCGCTGCTGACCACGCCGATCCGGATCGACAGCAGGATGGCGTCGATCCAACGCGGATCCTCGTAGAGCGATCGGTAGTGGCGCAGCGACAGTTCGCCCGACGGCATTGCCAGCATCCGGCTCGGCGTCAGCGATACCGGGATGACGGCAAGCAGCGGCAGCAGCAGGAACAGCGCCACCAGCACGGCGAGGATGAGCGAGACAGGACCGGGACGATAGGTCGGCATCGCTACACCAGCTGCTTCGGTTTGACGTAGCGGAACAGGAGCGCCATCAGCGCGCCGACGAACAGCACCAGCACGACGCTGATCGCCGCGCCCAGTCCCCAGTCCGGGCTCTGGAAGATGCGCAGATAAATCAGCTCGGCGATCATCACGCTGCGGCCGCCGCCGAGGATAGCCGGCGTGACGAAGAAGCCCAGCGAGAAGACGAAGACGATCATCGCCGAGCCGATGACGCCGGAGCGCGTCATCGGCACGAACACCGTCCAGAAGGTACGCATGCGGCTGGAGCCCAGCCCGCGCGCCGCGAGCAGCACGCGCTCGTCGAGGCTGCGCATGGCAGACGCCAACGGAAACACCGCGAAGGGGATGAGGAAATGCGTCATGCCGACAATGACGCCGAATTCGTTGCGCACCAGGGTGAGCGGCTCGGAAATGAAGCCCATCGACTGCAGCCAGGTGTTGATCAGGCCGCGGTTGGAGAGCAGCGCCACCCAGCCGAAGGCGCGCGTCAGCACCGAGATCCAGAACGGCACCAGGATGCAGAATTCGGCGAGCACGCGCTGCGCCGGACTGCCGCGCACCCACACCACGGTGATGGCATAGGCGGCGGTGACCGACACCAGCGTGACGATGAGCGCGATGCGCAGCGTGCGGACAAACACCGACTGCACCAGCGGATCGGTCGCGAGCGCGCCATATTGGCCGAGCCCCGGCGTAGGCAGCGTGAAGCTCCACTTCACCACGCCGAGAAACGGCCAGGCATAGGCAAGGATCAGGAACAGGAGCAGCGGCGCCATCAACAGCGCCGCGCCCGTCCTGTCGGAGAGGGTGCCTCTCATGTCAGCCAGAAAATCCGCGCCCGCTCAGGCGGAGATGATCTTGGTGTATTCGTCGAGCGCCGGCCCGTAATTCTTGGCGTACCACTCCATATCGAGCGCGATCTGCTTCTTCATGTTCTCGGGATCGACCGGGTTGATGCGCTTCTTGTCGGCGGGGATCAGCGCGTCGGCGGCCGGATTGGCCGGGCCCTGTCCGAGCTTGTCGAACATGACCAACTGCTTTTGCGGATCCTGCGCGCTGGCGATGAACTTCATCGCCGCGTCCTTGCCGCCGGGGTTGTTCTTGAGCACGGCCAGCGCGCCGGGCGAGATCAGGCCCTGGTCCCAGATGAATTTGATCTTGCCACCGGAGTCCTGCTCGATTAGCGAGGCGCGCGTCGACCACACGATCGCCATCGAGGCCTCGCCGTTGAGCAGCACGCTCTGGCTTTCGGCGCCGCCACCCCAATAGGCGACGACATTCTCCTTGAAGGCGGCGATCTTGTCATGCGCACGCTTCAAATCGAGCGGGTAGAGCGAGGCGGGTGCGATGCCGTCGGCGAGAAGCGCTGCCTCCCAGCTCGACACGCCCCATTTGTAGAGCGAGCGCTTGCCGGGGAATTTCTTCACGTCGAAGAAATCGGCCATGCCGGTCGGCGCCTCGCTGCCGTATTTCTCCGAATCGTAGGCGATCACATAGGAGAAGAAATAGGTCGAGGCGGCGTATTCCCAGCCGAAGCCCTCGCGCATCTTCTTCTTGTCGACGACCGCGTAGTCGATCGGCTCCAGCATGCCTTGCGCGCCCAGCGTGATCGCCGAGAACGGATCGACGTCGACGAGGTCCCAGGTCGGCGCGCCGCTCTTGAACTGCGCCGCGATCGCGCCTTCGGTCGGGCCCGAGCCGTCCATCTTGACGGTGATGCCGGTGTCCTTGGTGAAGGCCTGGCCATAGGCGGCGTCATAGGCGGTGATGGCGTCGCCGCCCCAGTTCACCAGCACCAGTTCCTTCGCCGCGGCGAAGGCGCCGGTCGAGCGCATGAGCAGCGGCGTGCCGGCCAGCACGAGGCCGGCGAGCTGCGCGAACTGGCGGCGCGAGATTTCGCCGCTCCTTGCCCTGGCGGCAAGGGATTCGATGGCGTGTTTCTTGGTATCGGTCATGTCAGTTCCCCTTGTTTTGTCGTTGATCTGATCCGGAAAGCCGGTGCGGCGAGGTCAGGCCGCAGCAGCGGTCATTGTCCTCCGTCCGGAAGGAGGAAACCTTTTTCGGCCGGCCAGGTCAGCCAGACGGAATTGCCCTTGCTTAGCGCCGCCGCGGCCACCTCGTTCGGCACCGACACCGTCACTTTCGAACCTTGGCGCGTCGTAAGATCAAGCCTGGTCGCAGCGCCCAGATAGGTGGAGGCGATCGCGGTCGCCGCGATGCCGTTCTCGCCCACCGCCGCCTCGCGCGCGATCGACATGTGCTCCGGTCGGATCGCCAGCAAGGCGTCGCCTTTGACCGTCTCGGCCTTGCAGCGCATGTTGACCGCGCGGTCTTCGCACAGGCCGATGGCGCCATTGTCGGCGGGCTTGACGCCCTTCACCGGCAGCATGTTGATCTCGCCCAGGAACTCGGCGACGAAGCGGTTTGCGGGCCGGTCATAGACCTCATCCGGCGCGCCGACCTGCAACAGCTTGCCATGGTTGAAAATGGCGACGCGCGACGACAGCGCCAGCGCCTCGCTCTGGTCGTGGGTGACGAAGACGAAGGTGGTGCCGGTCTCCTGGTGCAGCCGCTTCATCTCGGCCTGCATCTGGCCGCGCAGGCTCTTGTCCAGCGCCGAGAACGGCTCGTCGAGCAGGAGCACGCCCGGCTCGAACACCAGTGCGCGGGCGAGCGCCACGCGCTGCTGCTGGCCGCCGGAAAGCTGCGCCGGCAATTTCTTCTCGTGGCCCTTCAGCCCGACGCGCTCGACCATCTCGCCGACGCGCTGCCTTATCTCGGTGGCCGTTTTCTTGCGCACCTTGAGCGGGAAGGCGATGTTCTGTTCGACGCTCATATGCGGGAACAGCGCATAGCCCTGGAACACCATGCCGGCGGCGCGCTGCTCGGCCGGCCGTTGAGTGATGTCGACACCGTCGCTGAACAGGCGGCCCTCGCTCGGCTGCACGAAGCCGGCGAGGATCATCAGGAAGGTGGTCTTGCCGGAGCCCGACGGCCCGAGCAGGGTCAGGAACTCGCCGCGGCCGATATCGAGCGTCAGATTGTCCAGCGCCCGGAACGAGCCGAAGCTCTTGCCGATCCCGTTCGCCTTGATTTCTGCTGCCCGGCCGGGTTGCTGCATTCCTGCCTCTTCCTCAGTCTCGGTTGAAATCGTAGGCACGGCGCGCGTTCACCGCAATCGAATAGTTTTCGTCTGATCGGCAAATTTGATTCACGTCTGGGCCGACTAGGCGGAAATGGCGCTCCGCCTCAATACGGCCCGACCCGGTTCTCCGACAGCTTCGATCGCAGCCATCCGCCGAACGCCTGCAGCACCGGATGGTTGGCCTTGGCGTGCTCCGACACCAGGAAATACGACCGCGGCGATTTGATCGCGATGTCGAAAGGGCGCACCAGCCGGCCCTCGTTCAGCGCCTTGCGGCTGGTCAATTCGTCACCCATGGCTATGCCCTGGCCGGCGATCGCCGCCGAGAAGACGAGGTTCATGTCGGAAAAGAAGATGCCGCCTTCGGTGTCGGGGTTCTCCACCTTGGACAGCGCCAGCCAGCGCGCCCAGTCCTCGGTATCGCCGAGATGCAGGAGGTTGGCGCGCAGCACGTCGGCGGGCTTGGAAAAACCGCCGACCTTGTTGAGCAGCGTCGGGCTGCAGAGCGGCGTGAACGAGATCTCGCACAGGAGCTCGGCCGCGCGGTTCGGCCAGTTGCCGACACCGAAGGCGATGAAGGCATCGGCGTCGGGATTGCTGACGTCGTCGAGCCGCCTCGGCGTCAGGATGTGCAGCGCGACATCCGGGTACATCTGCCGGAACTCGCCGATATGGGTGCAGAGGAACAGCGAGGCGAAGCCCGGCGTGCAGGAGACGGCGAACGAGCCGCCGACGCCGGTGCCGGCGTTGCGCCCCACAGCGTCGCCGAGAACGGTCAGCGCCTTGCGCACGTCGCTGGCGTAGCGCTGGCCGCGCGGAGTGAGCGCCACTCCCTTGCCGATGCGCTCCAAAAGGTCGAAGCCGAGGTCGCGTTCGAGCAGGCGGAGCTGGTGCGAGACGGCGCTGCGGGTGAGGTGCAGTTCGTCGGCGGCGCGCCACACGCTGCCGTGACGGGCGAAGCTGTCGAGGGCACGCAGGGCTTGTGTGGAAGGTATGCGCAAGGGACCTCAGGTGAACCGAATTTGCACGAGCCGGGAAAACATATCACTTTTTGAAAAGCCGCTTCACTGCTTTCTTCTCACCATGGAGCAACCGGCGACGACATCGGCGCAAGCGACCGCGCTTGCCTGCCTCGACGACATCCAGCCGTCACTGTCGGCATGGACGCGCACCATCTTCGACTTCGGCGAGACCGCCTGGCGCGAGTACCAGTCGGCCGCCTGGTATGTCGAACGCCTGAAGCGCGAAGGCTTTTCGGTCGAGGAAGGCTCGGGCGGCATGCCGACCGCCTTTTGCGCCCACTGGACCAACGGCGCCGGCCCAACCGTCGGCATGTATGCCGAGTACGACGCCGTGCCCGGCAACTGCCAGGATGCGGAGCCGGTGAAGCGACCGCGCCCAGGCCTCGGTGTCGAGGCCGGCGGCCACACCGATCCGCATTCGGGGCTCGGCATCGCCAGCCTAGGCGGCCTGCTCGCCACCAAGGCGGCGATGCAACGCCACGGCATTCCAGGCACTTTGCGCTTCACCGGCGAGCCGGCCGAGAAGGTGAGGGGCTCGAAGCCGATCCATGCCGCCAAGGGCTACTATGACGGCCTTGCCGGCATGATCTCCTTCCATCCTTTCTACATGCTGCCGCTCTGCAACACCGCGCGCTGGGACACCCATTGCGGCGCCGCCTACGCGATGATCTATCGCTTCATCTGCGACGAGCCGGAAAATTGGGTTCGCGCAGGCGATGGCGCTCCCATCCCGCAGGCGCATTCGGCGGTGAGGGCGCCGGGCGCCAACGACGCGCTGATGCTGATGTACATGGCTTCCAAGGCGCTGCGTGATTCCATGCTGCCGCACCAGGGCGGCTGGTCGATCAGCGAGGCGATCCTGACGGCCGGCCAGGCGACCGCCGACAATCTGCCGGCCGGACTGGCCGAGATCCAGTACATGATCCGCGTGCCGACCATTGCCATGGCCGAGCAGGTCACCGCCGTACTCGACCGCAACGCGGAAGCGGCGGCGACGATGAGCGGCTGTCGCCACGAGCGCCATTGGGTGTCGAAGTCGCGGCCAGGCCTCGCCAACCATGCCATAGCCGAGATCACCTACGCGGCGCTTTCGACGGTCGGTCCGCCGCGCTGGGACGAAGAAGCGAGAGCCGTCGCTCGGGAAATCCAGGTCAATGCCGGCGGCGTCGCGACCGAAAACCCTTTCATCGACGAGCTGGAGCGGCTGATTTCGCCACGGGAGGCCGAGGCGATCCTGCGTCGCGATCTGCCGCCTTCGCAGGTCAACTCGACCTCCGACGATTACACCGACATGAGCTGGCATACGCCGACGGCGCGTTTCTATGTCGCGCGCCCGGCGCTGCGCTCGGCAATCGGCCATGCCTGGCCAGGCTGGGTGATGAACGCGCTGGGCGGCATTGCCGCGACGATCGACCCGATGGTGACCTGTGCTTCCAAGACCGTCGCGCTGACGGCGCTGCGCCTGCTCGAGGACAAGGCCGCGCGCGATGCCGCCATGGACGAGTTCGTTGCCCGCACCGGCGGTGGCATCGGCGGCGCGAATTGGATCGCGCCGCTCTGCGACTACGAGCCGCCGATCAATTTCCGCTGGCCGGAATATGTCACCACCGCGCGTGGGCGCGACTGGTGGATACCAAGCAGCCAATGATCTCAAGCAGACCACCTCGAGGAGAACAACCATGACCGTCCATGACCGCATCGTCGCCGAGCCGTTCTCGCTGCAGCGCCGCAACCCCAACGGCGGCACCAAGCCGCTGACCGCCTGGGGCTTCGCCAACGAGACCGATGTGCTGACCGACGTCTTGCTCGGCTCGCCGAACTTCCTGCGCCATCTGTCGACCAGCTCGCTGTCCAGAAAACATCTGCGCGAGGCGCCCTGCAACGTCCAGATCGCGCAGGCGCAGCACAAGGACCTGGTCGCCGCCTACGAGCATTTCGGCGTCAACATCCACTGGCACGAGCCGACGCCGGAACTGCCGATGCAGGTCTATTCGCGCGACTCCAGCGTCATGACTCCCTACGGCGCCTTCATCACCGCCATGGCCAACTGGTGGCGGCGCGGCGAGAACTACGCCGCGATCCGCACCTATGAAAAGCTCGGCATCCCTATCTACGACATGGTCACCGCCGGCACTTTCGAAGGCGGCGACTTCAACGTCATCGAGGACGGCGTGGTGCTGATCGGCTGCGGCGGCGCCCGCACCCAGGAGGAGGGCGCGCGCCAGGTGCAAGCCTGGTTCGATAAGGAGGGCTGGGAGACGCGCATTGCCTTCATCGACGAGTACTATGTCCACATCGACCTGATGGTCGTGCCGATCGCCGAAAAGCTCACCGCGGTGTGCCTCGCCTGCACCGAACCCGGCATCGTCGATTGGCTGAAGGGCAAGGGCCACGAGATCATCGACGTGCCCTTCCAGGACACGATGGCGCTCGGCTGCAACTTCATGTCGCTCGGCAAGGACAGGGTGATCGCGCCGACGTCGAGCCAGACGCTGATCGGCCAGTTGAGGGCGCGCGGCTTCGAGGTCGCGGCGATCGACATGAGCGAGATCTCCAAGACTGGCGGCGGCATCCACTGCATGGCGCAGGCGCTGAAGCGCGAGAAAGCGTAAGAGGCGGCGTCACAGGAGCCGGCTGGCTCAATCCTGGCATCCTTTGTTCTGTGGGACAGGGGATGCGTCGCCGGGTCGTGAGCTATCCGGCTTCATCTAGCTCGAATTATTGCTCTGCCGCGCAAGCTCGTTGCCGACGAAAACTTGCGAGAAATCCAACATAAGCGCACACTAAAATTCTGGGGGGCTCACCAACAAGATCGGGAGGAAAGCATGAATGCCATGAGCTTCACCACCCTTGACGGCGCTAAGGCGACCGTCGACGCTGCGGCCCTCGAAGCCCTTTCTGCACGGATACGCGGCACGGTGCTGCGGGACGGCGACGACGCCTACGAGGACGCCCGCGGCATCTGGAACAGCATGATCGACCGGCGGCCGGCGCTGATCGTGTGCTGCGTCGGCGCCTCCGATGTCGTTGCCGCCGTGAACTTCGCCCGCGAGAACAAGCTCCTCGTCTCCGTGCGTGGCGGCGGCCACAACATCGCCGGCAGCGCCGTCTGCGACGGTGGTCTGATGATCGATCTGTCGCTGATGAAGTCGGTGCGAGTCGACGTCGCGGCGCGCCGCGCCTGGGTTGGGCCGGGTGCCACGCTCGTCGATGTCGACAGGGAAACACAGGCCTTCGGACTGACGGTGCCGGTCGGCATCAACTCGACCACAGGCATTGCCGGCCTGACGCTGGGCGGCGGCTTTGGCTGGACCACCCGCAAATTCGGCCTGACCATCGACAATCTCGTCTCCGCCGATGTGGTCACCGCCGACGGCAAGCTGCTGCGCGCCAGCCAGAGCGAAAATCCCGATTTGTTCTGGGCGCTGCGCGGCGGCGGCGGCAATTTCGGCATCGTCACGGCGTTCGAGTTCCAACTTCACCAATTCGGGCCGCAAGTGCTGTCGGGCCTCGTCGTCCATCCCTTCGCCGATGCCCAGAAAGTGCTGCGCGAATATCGCGAGGCACTGGAGACCGCGCCCGACGAACTGACCTGCTGGGTCGTCATGCGGCAGGCGCCGCCGCTGCCCTTCCTGCCGGCCCAATGGCACGGCAAGGAGGTGCTGGTGCTGGCCATGTGCTATTGCGGCGACATCGAGGCCGGCGAAAAGGCGACGCGGAAGCTGCGCGCCATCGGCTCGCCGATCGCCGATGTCGTCGGGCCCAATCCGCTCACCGGCTGGCAGCAGGCCTTCGACCCGCTGCTTGCGCCCGGCGCCCGCAATTACTGGAAGAGCCATGACTTCACCGAGCTTTCCGACAGCGCGATCGAGATCACCACGGCGGCGATAGCCAAGCTGCCAGGCCCCGAATGCGAGGTGTTCTTCGCCCATATCGGTGGCGCGGCCGGTCGTGTGGCGGCGGACGCCACGGCGTTCCCGCAGCGCAGCTCGCATTTCGTCATGAACGTCCACGCCCGCTGGCGCGAACCGGCAATGGACAAGGCCTGCATCGACTGGGCCCGCGGTGTCTACGAGGCGACAAGGCCCTTTGCCGTCGGTACGGCCTACGTGAACTTCATGCCGGAGGACGAGATCGACCGGGTCGAAGCTGCCTATGGCGGCAACTATCGCCGGCTGCTGGAGATCAAGCAGCGCTACGACCCGCAGAACCTGTTCCGCATGAACCAGAACCTGCGTCCGAAGGAGGGTCTGCGGGCGGCATGACGGCCAGGCATCCGCCGAGGCGACGGCGCGGGCAACCGCGTCGTCGCGCCAACGGGGCTCAGCCGATCACCGCCGGTGTATCATCATAGCTCACGGTCACCAGCTCCGGGTGGCGGTGAGCGAGCGCGAGGATTTGTGTCTCCAATTCGCAATTGTAGGCCATCAGCGCTTTCACCGTCTCTAGCGGGCTCGCGTAGCGGGCGATCAGCTTCTCGGCCTCGGCCTGCAATTCAGCCTGCGCTTCGGCGTCGAGATGCAAGATGCTCATGGCCGCCTCCTTGAAACCTGCAGCCCATCGAGGCGCTCCTGTAGATGCCCATTGAGTACGATCATCTCCTTCAGCGCCTTCACCGCATCGCCCTTGTGGAGCGCAATGAACTTGTGGGCTACGGCCTGAAGCGCCGCTTCCTGGCGGCTGTCCAGCCTCACGATCTGGTCCATCCCGACACCTCCTCGTATATCGTGTGCGAAGTGAACAAAAAGGGTACAAAATTGTCAAGGGCGAATTGACCGGAAGAGGAATGCGTTCCTATTATTAGGCATGCCTGATACTGACGGAAGACGAAAGCGCGGCGGCGGACGGCGGCTCAGCAACGCCCATGAGATTGGGCAGCTCGTGCTCGTCCGCTGCGGGTTGTGCAACGTCAAGCGCTGGTATCAGCCCGACGACCTCATGACGATTTTCGGCGACATTGAACCTGACCTCGTGGGCAGCAAGATGCGCTGCGAGCGCTGCGGCAAGAACGAATTCATGCATGCCGAGACGCAAAGCCCGTCGGCCCTGGAAAGGCAGGGCATCCGGGTGAGGCGACTTGCCGAAATAAGGACGGTGCGGCGTGTCGTGTGGCGGGATGAGCAATAAGAAGGCGGGCGGCCATTG
Organism: Mesorhizobium sp. M4B.F.Ca.ET.143.01.1.1; assembly: GCF_004792275.1. Taxonomy (NCBI): domain Bacteria; kingdom Pseudomonadati; phylum Pseudomonadota; class Alphaproteobacteria; order Hyphomicrobiales; family Phyllobacteriaceae; genus Mesorhizobium; species Mesorhizobium sp. M4B.F.Ca.ET.143.01.1.1. The sequence continues at coordinate 212,208 of NZ_SRSR01000002.1, read as the reverse complement.
CCAGCTTTGGTTTTTAGAACAACGATCCCTGCGCCGGTGGCTCCGCCGGAAACTTGATCTGCGTCGCCGGCTTGTCGACGATCACCAGCGCGTCGTCCGGCGCCGGGCGCTGCAGCTTCCGCGCTTCCGGCCATGGCGCGGTCAGCCACGTCTCGGTCTCCTCCGGCGTGGTCAGGATCACCGGCATCGCCTTCTCGTGGATCGGCGCGATCAGCGCATTCGGCTTGGTGGTCAGGAAGCCGTAGAGCTGATGGTCGCCCGGACCTTCCTTGACCTTGCGCACGCCTTGCCAGGGCGTCCACAGACCGGCGAAGAAGAACAGCGGCCGGTCCTCGCCGCGCGCGAACCAGAAGTTCTTCTGCACCCCGGTCTCGGGGTCCTTGTCGCCAGGCTGGGGCGAGGGCTCGGCGAAACTCGTCACCGGCACCACGCATCGGTTCTCGACGCCGAGGTAAGGCATCCAGTGGGCGTATTGCGGGTTGCGGATGTTGGTGGTGCCGGGGTCGGCATTGCCGCGCATGCGCTCCGGTGGCGTCGGCATGCCCCAGCGCAGATTGGCAAGTTCGCGCGCCCCGCCCGCCGCGTTGCGCACCACCGGGGCGAACTGGTTGGGATAGATGTCGATCGAGGGTTCGAGGTTGCCGATGACGTCGCGCAGGGCGCTCGTCCACTGGCGGATCGCCTCCTGGCTGGTGGTGATGTTGTAGAGGTTGCACATGATGCAGCCCGCCGTCTCCCAGGGAGGAATTGTTCGCGCATTTCTCGGCAAAGCGCCAGAGCCGGCCGCGCAAACCCCGCCGCGTTGACAGAAGCGGCGAAGCAGCGGAAGATTTGGCATCTGCTGAAGGAGAGATTCCGTGAAGAAGACCTACGCCAGGCCGGTACTGCTCAAGGCGGGCAAGCTCGGGGCGCTCGCCGCCACCACCGTTTCTAAGGCTCCCTGAGCCAAAGGCTTTTGCTTCGACGAAGCGCTGAGGCATTTGTTGCCTCCGCATCGATCTTTCGCGCCCCCGGCTGGCCCCCGGCGCCAGAAGATTTGCACCGCCAGTCCCTCCGCCGCCGCAACTCTCCGGCGACCTGGATCGTACCTCATATCACTTTCGGGAAGTTAGGTGGCCCGGCCGCCGAGGGGGGGTGATGTATGGGTTGGCCGCCGGGCCTGACCGGCTTCTGCGACCTCGCCGGCTGCTTGAACATGCGCTCATGCTAATACTTGGGCAATAGCGACCTAGGGCCTAGGACCAACGTGTACCGGCTTCCCGGTCCGCAAGCGGCGGCTGGCGGCGCTTTCCAGCCGGGCTACTGCTCCCACCATTTCAGCACCCGCATCGCCCTGAGGGTCACCCACCGCGAGGGCTGGCCTTCTCCCTCGTCGACCTCGAACCACACCCGCCCCGGCAGGGTCCAGTCGAGAGGCCATGTGCCGTCTTCCAGGCGTCTGGAACGAAGGTGGTCGATGGCCTCGCCCAGCCGCGGATCGGGATCGGTGCCGGCATATATCGCGGCGGAGCGGAAATGGTCGAGCGCGCGCAAGATGTCGTAGCGCCAGCGGTTCGGGTGCAGGAAGCGCAGGAACCGTTCGTCGGCCGGCTCGCCCGTGGCGAGGCGGCGAAACAGCTTGCGCTCGAGCAGGAATTCCTCGCCCGACCGTCGCGCCTGCCGCGACTGGTCCGTGCCGCCCGTGACGCGCTCGAATTCCAGAAGGCCCTCCAGCACATTGATCGTGCTGGCGAAGGAGGAGCGGAGCGAGCCGTTCGCCCGCTCGCAGTTCCAGCCGCCGTCGTCGAGGCGCTCGCCGACCAGCCTCTCGACGATGGCGGAGACGTCGACGCCGAAATAGGCGCCGTCGGCAACGGTACGGCCGTTGATGCACTCCTCGACCTCGCCCTGCCAATAGGGCTGGCCGCCTTCGTCCCAGCGTGAATTGGCGCCGACCAGATCGACGGCGCGCCTGGCCCGGTCCGAGGCGGGATCGAGGCCGAACTCGCGCAACTGCGACAGCGAAAAGCACGTCGCCGTCCACGGCTGGCCGTGCTCGCGCCACTCTTCGGGGGTGAAGCCGGCAGGCACAAAGGCGCCGCCAGCCCATTGCCCGTCCTCGTCCTGGCAGGCAAGCAGCCGGGCGCCCCAGCCCTCGCTCTCCACCTTGGCGCGTTCCGCCATCCATACCGGCTCCGGCGCGTCCTGCAGGTCGCGCATCACCTGCCAGCGGATCGACGGATCGGAAGCGAGGAGCCATTCGATGACTGGGTCAGTCATGAGCGAGCCTGTCGGCGGGAGATCGATGATTCACTTGTAGCCGCTTCCCTTGCCCGGTGCGAGGTTGATGGGCGCGTAGCGCAGCAGCGTCACGCCCTGGGACAGGCTTTCCGTCCCGAGCGGCTCCAGCCCCAGCGACAGCCCGACCTGGAAGTACGGCTTGCCGCCGCCAAGCACGACCGGATGCATGTAGAGCCGGTATTCGTCGATCAGGCCAGCGCGCGCCAGATGAGCGGCAAGGTCGGCGCCGCCGACGCTGATTTCGCCGCCCGTCTCCGCCTTGAGCGACCTTGCAACGGCCTAGGCGTCGCCGCGCATCAGCCGGGCGTTGAGGCCGACTTCGCCGAGCGTCGTCGAGAACACGATTTTCGGCGTCTCCCGCCAGGCGTGGGCAAAGTCGCGCTCGACCTCGTCGTCGGCGGTCTCTCGCTCCGGACTGTCCCAGAAGCGCATCGCGTCATACATCCTGCGGCCGCAGAGAACGGTCGAAGTACGTCTCATCTCGTCGTTGAAATGCCGGTGCAGCTCGCCTTCCGGCACCGGCAAGCCGATATTTCCGTCCGGCCCTTCTATGCAGCCATCCAGCGACGTCAGCATGGAATAGACGATCCTGGCCATCGGCGTCTCCGTTCCGCTTCGCCAGCATGCATGACCAATTGCATATTGCAATCAGTTTTACCACTGACTGATGGAATTTGGCTTCGCGGCGCGGGCGGAGCCCGTCAAACCCCCGCGTCGCGGCGCAGCGCCGCGAGGAACAGCAACAGCAGCGCCAGCGCGTTGAGGCAGGCGGCGGCCGCGTGCGAATATTCCCATTGCCGCCTGAGCATCTCCCAATTGTCGGGCAGCATGGTCCAGTTGCGGGTCGCCCGGTTTGCCGGAAAGGTGAAGCTCCAGAACACGAATTGCGTGGCGCCGATGGCGATGAAGGCAAGCGCCACCAGGCCGAAGGCGCCGCCCGAGCGGTAGAGCACGACCGCAAGTGCCGCGCTCGACAGCAGGGCGCCCAGCACGAGACTGCCGAACAGGCTCCAGCCGTCATAGGCGCGCTGCGCGGCGAGATAGCTCGTGCCGTCGAGCTTCAGCTTGTTGAGCATCGAGAACAGATGCGCGCCGGCCGGTACGAACGCCAGCGCCGCGAAGATGAAGCTCACCACCCTGAGACCATAGATCGCCATGCCGCTTTCTCCTTCCACGGAGAAGCTAGGGCAGGGGGCGGGCCTGGGAAGGTGGGATGGAAGGCTGGCGCGCCGGCCTCAAAATCCGAAGAACTGCCGTCCGACGAAATAGCCGAGCGCCACAACCACCAACGGAAACAGCGCCGGCGCCACCTTGCCAAGCAGCGAAGGCCTGATCTCCTGGATCGGAGAGTTCCGCGTGGCGTTGTGGAGGTTCTTGGTCATCATATTAGCGTCGGCTGAACAAATTAATATTTTGCAAACCCCGGCGGCACCAGCCTCCGAAAGCCCTCCAGCCTGCTTGACTCTATCCTCCCCGGGGGGATATTCCCCGCCCCATGTCAGAAGGCATCCACACCTCACACCCCGCCATCGTCAAGCGTTTGAAACGCGCCCAGGGCCACCTTGCCGCGGTGCTCTCGATGTTCGAGGCGCAACGCCCCTGCGTCGACCTTGCCCAGCAGCTCCACGCCGTGGAGAGTGCGATCAGCAGCGCCAAGCGCGAGCTGATCCACGATCATATCGAGCACTGCCTGAACGACAGCGCCGAGGGGGGCTCGCATGACGCGCTCGCCGAGCTCAAGCAATTGGCGAAATATCTATGAGCGGTTTTGGCATACGCGTTCTCGACTGGTTCGGCCTCGGTTCGCACGATCACGCCGGGCATGGCCACCATCATGACGGTCACGGCCCTCATGGCCATACGCATGGCGTGGTCGACCCCACCATCGCCACCACGACGCGCGGCATCTGGGCGATCAAATGGTCCTTCGTGGTGCTGGCAATCACGGCCGCGCTGCAGCTGGTCGTCGTCCTTCTGTCGGGCAGCGTGGCGCTGCTTGCCGACACCATCCACAATGTCGGCGACGCGGTCACCGCCATCCCGCTCTGGATCGCGTTCATGCTGGCAAGGCGCAAGCCGTCGAAGACCTTCACCTATGGCCTCGGCCGGGTCGAGGACCTTGCCGGCATCATCATCGTGCTCATCATCCTGTTCAGCGCCATCGTCGCCGGCTACGAGGCGATCGACAGGTTGATCCATCCAAGGGCGATCGAACTCCTGGGCTGGGTGGCGATCGCCGGCCTCATCGGCTTCATCGGCAACGAAGCGGTCGCCGTGTTCCGCGTCCGCGTCGGCCGCGAGATCAATAGCGCGGCGCTGATCGCCGACGGCTACCACGCCCGCACCGACGGCTTCACCAGCCTGGCGGTCGTCCTCGGCGCCATCGGCGTCTGGGCGGGTTTTCCACTCGCCGATCCGATCATCGGCCTGCTGATCACGATCGCTATCTTCGCCATTGTGTGGCAGTCTTCCAAAGCCGTGCTGACGCGCATGCTGGACGGTGTCGAGCCCGGCATCGTCGATGAAATTCACCATGCGGCCGAACATGTGCCGGGAGTGCGGCTCGTCGATGCGAGGGCGCGCTGGATCGGCCACAGGCTGCATGCCGACATCGCCATTGCCGCCGATGAGACCCTGCCGCTTGCCGAGGCGAACAGGCTCGCGGCTATGCTCGAGGACGAACTCTTCCAGCACATGCCGGCGCTGGCAGCGGCCAATGTGCGGTTCGAGCGGCACGATCACTCGCACCAGCATCACCATGGCCACGGCGACCATGCCGGACATCGGCACTGACGCTCGCCGAGTCCGGCGGCTATAGTCCCGCCCGATGCTTCAGACCCTTGTCGAGTTCCAGCGCACGATCTACCTGGCGCTCGCCGACCAGATCAAGCTTCTGGCGGCAGGCGGCGGTTGGCTGGCGTTCTTCTCCTTCCTGCCGATGGGCGTCGTCTTTGGCGCCGCTCACGCACTGACGCCAGGACACAGCAAGGCGGTGCTCGCCACTTATCTCGCCGGCTCGGATACGAAGGTGTCGCGCGGTCTGCTTGCCTCGATCGCTCTTTCCGCCACGCATGTGACGATAGCGGTGCTGATCGCCGTGCTCTCCCTGCCGCTTGTGTCGCTGGCATTGGGAAGCGTCGGTCGGGCGCCGCTGCTCGAAGATGTCAGCCGCGCGCTGCTCGGCGTGATCGGCGCGTGGATGGTCTGGCGCGCGCTTGGCCATGGGCATAGCCACAAGCATGAAGGGGAGGTCGTGGGTTTCATGGCCGGCCTGATCCCGTGCCCGCTTACGCTGTTCGTCATGACTTTCGCCATATCGCGCGGCGTCCCCGGCGCCGGCATCCTTTTTGCGTTGACCATGATGGTCGGCGTTGCGTTGACGCTGTCCTGCGTTGCCGTGCTGTCGATCTTGTTTCGCGAGCGGCTCGTGCATCTCTTCGACAGCCGGCCGCGCCTGTTCGACCTCCTCTCGCGCGGCATCGAGGGCGTTGCCGGCCTTGTTCTGGCCGGCGTTGCCATCTGGCAGGTTACGTCGAATTGAAGAGATAGGTCGCCTGTGTCACTTCACCTTCCGCCGGAACTTCGAATGGCAGCTCGAACAATCCTGCAGGATGAGATGCAGGAGATGCTCCGCCGGCAGCTTGGCAGGATCGACATGCACGGCGTTCGGCCGTTTGCCGAGCAGGCTGCCGCCATCCGTCGGCAGCATCGCGCCCATGCGCATGTCGCTGGTGATTTGCGCCGGCGCCCTTTCGGCCTTTGCGGCCAGCGCCGAGGCGAGCCCGCCGATATGGCGGGCGAGCGCCTCGAATTCAGGCCGCGCCTGATCGATCTCAGCCTTGGCGCCGGAGGGCGCGCCGAGCGTGCCTGACGGAAATTCGGCGATCAGGACGGGGCCAGTGCGGGTACGAAGCGTATCGGCCGCCGTCCGGAAGTCTGCAGCGTCATAGGCTCGCTTGCCGTCGAACATCTCGGCAACGGTTTTCGCCGCCGCCGCCATCGCCTTCATTGAAGCCTGGCGGGCAGCAACGACCGCGTCGCCCGAGGCCACGGCCAGCGGCGAGGACATAACGAGCGAGCCGGTAAGCGCCAGCATCGCCACCCGGGATGCGATGCCCGCCGTCATGCCGTGACGTCGAGAACGCCCATCATGCCGAGTTGCTCATGCTCGAGGATGTGGCAGTGATACATGCGCCGGCCAGGCTGCTCCTGGCGCAGCAGCAGCCGCAGCGTCTCGCCGCGCGCCACGTTGACGGTGTCTTTCCAGGCAAGGAAGGGCGGCCTGGAGATCTTGCCGTCGCGCTCGTGCTCGATTACCTGGAACTGCGTGCCGTGGACATGGAAGGGATGGTCCATGTCGGCCTGGTTGACGATCTCCCAGAGCTCGGTCTCGCCGGCCTTGCCGACGATGTCGACGCGCGCCATGTCGAAGGCCTTGCCGTTGATCAGGAAGCCCATTTCCATGCCGGTGGCGTTCATCGCCATGGTTTCGCTGAAGACCAGGCGCCGGCTAAAGGCGGGGGCAGGCAGCGGCGCGATCGGCCGCAGGCTCGCCGGCGGCGGCGGCATCGCTCCTCCGGCCTCTTCGGAGACGTCGATGGTCAGCAGTGTCAGCCCACCGTCTGCCGGGCGACCGGGCCCCATCCAGCCGCGATCGTAGTCAAGCGTGGCGAGGGTGACGAGGCCTGGCCGGCCGAAGGAGACGACCAGTTCGATGCGCTCGCCCGGGCTGAGCAGGATCTCGTCGGCCGCAACCGGCGCCGCCAGTAATCCGCCATCCGTGCCGATGACGGTCATCGCCGCACCTTCGAAGGCGAGCTTCAGGAAGCGCGCATTGGTGGCGTTGTAGAGACGCAGGCGCCGCACCGCGCCTTTCGTCACGGCAAGCCTGGGATTCTTCTGGCCGTTGACGAGCACATGGTCGCCGACGCGGCCGTTCATCAGGTCGGTCATGGTGTTGGCGGGCATCGAGCCGTCGGCGGCGAGCCTGAGGTCGGTGAGCACCAGTACGGTATCGCCATATTCGGCCGGCACCGGATCGGCCTTGGCCTTGACGACGAAGGCGCCGGCAAGGCCGCGATAGACCTGCTCGGCGGTCGTGCCGTGGGCGTGCGGATGATACCAGTAGGAGCCGGCCGACCCTTCCGGAAGCTCGAAGGCGTAGACGCGGTCAGTGCCCGCCGCCACCGGGTCCATCGGATTGCCGTCCTGATCGGCCGGCACCGGCATGCCGTGCCAATGGATGGTGCTGGCCTCGCCTTCGATCCGGTTGGCGAAGGTGATCTCGACGCGGTCGCCCTCGAAGGCCTCGATCAGCGGCCCCGGGCTCGTGCCATTATAGGCGAGGATCGGCGTGTCCAGCCCTTCGGCGAAGCGCGTGACGGCCGCTTCCGCCGTTAGCCGTGCCTTGAACAGGCCTGGCCGGCCGGCCGCGTTGGCGAGCAGCGGCAGGTCGCGCAACACCTCGCCCTCGGGCAGGGCGACGGCGCCTTCGGCCATCCCGCCCATGTCGTGCCCGGCATGGCCGCTCATGTCCATGCCGGACATGTCGTCGATCTTCATCTGCGCCAGCGCGCGTGGGCTCGCCAGAACCGTCGCCAGGCCTGCCGCCAGAAAACCGCGTCGATTCATCGTTTGCTCCTGGATATCGAGGGAGTCCGCCGCCGGATTTCTCCACGCTAAGGGTTCCAGTTGCTGGAAGGTCAAGCCGGATCGAGGGCTGAAGTCGGAAATTCAACGGAAGGGCGGCGGCGGGCTGATGGTCGTTGTCGACGTCACGTGATCGCGGCGATCGGCTTCTTCAATCCGGCGTTGCGCTCCGGAGCCTGGAACTCTTTCCGCTCCGGTCGGGTTTATAAGCGAGGCGAACCGCCATGGACGACAAACAGCCTGCCGAAAACCACCCGGGAAGGATCCTCGCCACCGTGCTGGCGATCTGCCTCATCATCATCGCCTTGTTCTTTATCGGCTTCAGATATTCGGAGCGCGACCAGGGAGCCTTGATCGTGCCCGGAGGGGTGCAAGGCAGCGAGTGAATCGGCCCGAAGCTTTGCCTGACGGACCGAAGATTCACGCCGGCTTGATGCGCTTGTGGCCGGCGCGCCTTTCGCGCGCCGACGAGACCGTAACACTTTGATTTTGCGTATGATCCTTTCAGAATGTTTTGGATCGCGCCAGGAAGAAACAGGTTTTTCGAAACGTTTATCGAATAGGCAACGCTCAACGCCTGGCGCCTGTCAGTAGCGGAAAATCCCTCCGGCACAGTGCGCATCGCGCCCGAGCCCAGGGAGGCAGAAACGTGTCCGCCAACGCCTATATCAACCGGATCGCGACGGCGGTGCCGCAGCACGACGTGCACCAGTTCTACCTGCGCTATGCAGCCTCGATGCTGGCCTCCGATCGCAGGCGAATATTCGAACGCATGGCCGGCCTCGCCGGCATCGAGCACCGCTTTTCCTGCTTCGCGCCCGCCCTCGAACCCGAAGGGCCGTCGGCCGATTTCGCCGGGACCTTCAGGCGCGGCGCGTTTCCCGGAACGGCCGTGAGAATGGCGATGTTCAGCGAAGCCGCCCCCATCCTGGCGCAAAGCGGCGTCGACGGGCTGCATCTTGGCGATGAGGCGTCGCGCATCACCCACCTCATCGTCACTACCTGCACCGGTTTCTCCGCGCCCGGCATCGACCTCGACCTGGTTCAGCGCTGCGGCCTGCCGGATGGCATCGAGCGCACGATAGTCGGGTTCATGGGCTGCTATGCGGCAGTCAGCGGCCTCAAGCTTGCCCGCCACATCGTCCGCTCCAACCCGCAAGCCAGGATCCTGCTGGTCAATATCGAAATATGCACCTTGCACATCAGGGAGACCGACGAGTTGGAAAAGCTGCTCTCTTTCTGCCTTTGGGGCGATGGCTGCGCGGCGACGCTCGTGACCGCCGAGCCGCCCGGCATCGCGCTCGACTCCTTCTGTTGCGCCGTCGCCGGCGAGCAGCGGGACCTGATGACCTGGGATATCCGCGACCACGGCTTCGACATGTTTCTTTCCGGCAAGGTCCCGGGGGCGGTCCAGGAAGTGTTGCGAAGCAGCCAGGACGCCATCCTTGGTGGCCGGCCGCCGGAGGCGATCGACCTCTGGGCCGTGCATCCCGGCGGGCGCAGCATTCTCGACGCCGTCGAAAGGGCGCTCGATCTCGAACCGGCCGCGCTCGAGCCGTCGCGCGAGGTGCTGCGCGGCTACGGCAACATGTCGTCTGCGACGGTCATGTTCGTGATGGAGAAGATGCTGAAGAAGCCCGGCGGACTGCTGGGCTGCGGCATGTCTTTCGGACCCGGCCTGACGGCCGAGACCATGCTGTTCAGGACCGTCTCATGACCGCCCTCGCGCAGCGCAGCCTTATCCCGGAAATCCTGGATGGGCTCGCCGCCGACGATCCACGGGCGCGCGCTTCACGCCGTGACCTCCGCCGCATCAACGCGCTGATGCTCCAGGCGCGGATCATGGCCTCATTGCTGAGGAAATTCGTGCCGAAGCCGCCGGGCCGCATCCTGGAGATCGGCGCCGGCGACGGCACCTTCATGCTGGCCGTGGCCCGGCGCATGGTCAAGCAGTGGCCGCGGGTGGAACTGACGCTGCTCGACCGTGTCGACGTTCTCACCGCCGAACTCTCGGTGGATTTCGACAGTCTGGGGTGGACGGTTGCAGGCATCACCGCCGACGTCTTCGACTGGGCGGAACAGGCCGGCGGCAGCCGCTACGACGCGATCACCGTCAACCTCTTCCTGCATCATTTCGATGACGCCGGGCTGCTGCGTCTGTTCTCCCTGCTGGCGCCCAAAGCGCCTTTGCTCCTGGCAACCGAACCGCTGAGATCGAAGCCGGCGCTCGTCGCTGCCGGCCTTCTGCCGGCGATCGGCGTCAACGACGTCACCCGGCACGATGCGGCCCAGAGCGTACGCGCCGGCTTTCGCGGCAACGAGCTCTCCGCTCTCTGGCTTAAGGTCAACGGCATGCCACTCGAGGAACGGCGTGCCGGTCCGTTTTCCCACGTCTTCGTCGGCGCCGGTAGCGGTTCCGATCTGGACCGATGACACGTCTGTCGACCCATGATGCGATCATCATCGGCGCCGGGCCGGCGGGAACATCCGTTGCGCTGACGCTTGCCCGGCGCGGATGGGCGGTAGCGATCGTGGAAAAGCGGCTGTTCCCGCGCCGCAAGGTCTGCGGCGAATACATCTCGGCAAGCAATATCGCGCTTCTCGACCGGCTGGAGATAGGCGACGCCTGGCGCGCCAGCGCAGGCCCGCAAATCCGCCGCGTCGGCTTCTTCTCCGGCAATACCCGCGTTGAGGCGGCAATGCCTCCGGCAAGAGCAGGGCGCAGTGCAGATGACGGCTTCGGCCGGGCGCTGGGCCGGGACGTGCTCGACGCTCTGCTCTTGCAGGCGGCGTGCTCGGCGGGCGCCGAAATCTTCCAGCCCTTTTGGCCCGTCGCCATCGACCGGGATGGCGACATGCAGACGGTACGTATTCAAGCCAGTAATGTCAGCGACGAACACACGATGTTGCGGGCGCCGGTGATCGTCGCGGCGCACGGTTCCTGGGAACCGGGCCCCCTGCCAAGCCAACTCGCAAAGTCCAGCCGCCCGTCGGACCTGCTCGGCTTCAAAGCGCATTTCATCGGATCGTCGCTCGCAACTGATCTGATGCCGCTGTTGGTATTTCCTGGCGGCTATGGCGGCATGGTCTTCGCCGACCATGGCCGGCTGTCGATCTCCTGCTGCATCAGGCGCGACGTGCTCGCGCGGCTGCGCGGCAACCATCCCCCCGAACAGGATGGTCCCAAGGAGAATGGCCACCTATCTGCGGCCGATGCGGTCTGCCGCCACCTCATGTCATCCTGCCGGGGCGTGAGCGATGTCCTGGAGGGAGCCCGCCTCGACGGTCCATGGCTTGCGGCCGGACCGATCCGGCCCGGCATCCGCGCCTGCTACGAGCACGATATCTTCCGGGTCGGCAATGCGGCCGGGGAATCGCATCCCATCATCGCCGAAGGCATCTCGATGGCGCTTCAGTCCGGCTGGCTGCTGGCTTCGGAGCTCGGCGGGGCGCCAACGGGCCAGGCGGGCCGCGAAGCGGTCGGCAGACGCTACGAGGCCACCTGGAGAGGATTGTTCTCGACCCGGGTCTACGCAGCCGCGGGCATCGCCCGGCTTGCATTTTGCCCCGGCGGTCCAGCCTTGATGAGGGTGGCTGTCCGGAATCTTCCGCAAGCGCTGACATTGGGCGCGCAGCTGAGCGGCAAGACAAGGCGAGTTCCCGGATTTGGCTGACTGGCCAGTTTTTTCGGATGGCCGGAGCTTCCTGTCGCCACGCCGCATTTTAACCCTAATCCGCCTCTAGCCGGCTGAAGACGTTGCGGTTCCGGTCTTCACGTTTTCTTGACACAGGCCGGAAAAACGGGCAGCAAGGCAAGTGAGGGAGAGCATTTTTACCATAGCGGAGACTGTGGAGGGCTCTTTTTTCGTGTCGACCGCAGTGCAATCGGCGGTCGCTGGAGGGATTGGTTAACCATCTTTGTCCATCTTTTGAATCAATCGGCAACAGACGCGTGAAGGTGCAGGGGGCACCAGGCGAACTGTGATCGTGACGGGTGCCAGGTCCGCGAACCGGCATGCCGATTGAGAGTGGTTGTATGGCGTCTTTGCGTTTGAAAAGCCGGGGTAATGCTCCTGAAGAGGGAGTAACTTCGAAGAAATCTGGTGGTCTTTGGGTTGCGGTGCCTGCTGTCGGCGCCGCCCTTGCTCTATGGTCCGTGGCGACCATGGCTGGCCTCTATTCGGTGGGCACCTCGCTCACCGCCGCCTCCAACCGATTGCCGCCGAGCCTGCTGGCGCCGGGCAGCATCGCGCTCGCCGATCCGCGCCGCGCGACTGCCAGTTCCTGGATGCTGCAGCTTCCGGTTGGCGCCCCGCATCGGCAGGCGCTGCTCGGGCGCTGCGATGCGGGCTGCGTGCGCCAGGCCTCGAGCTTCGCCGCTGCCGGCAATGCCGGCAAGATGGCCCGCCTCGCATCCGCCCACCCCGATAGCATCACGCCGAAGATGGCCGCGCCGGAAACCGTGGCGCACGCAGCCTCGACCGACCGCTTCGACAGCGTCGTCGCCAGGGCAAAGCTGTCGCCGCAAAAGCTGGCGGAGGCCTTCGCCCGCGCGCAGGACAAGCCGGCCCTGCTGGCCAGCCTGCCGGCCGATGCCCGCTTCGCCGAACCGGTTCGCCTGCCCGACCAGCAGGGCCCGGCATCGGTGCGCTTCGGGCCGCAGGTGGCGGAAATCGAACGCTCGTCGCGACTGGCCCTGGCGCTCGCCAATGCAATGCCGGAGGTCGACATGCTGGCGCCGCCGCCATCGGTGGCTATGGCCGGGCCTGACGCTGGGCAGGAGCCGGCCGAAGTTCAGCTCGCCTCGCTGCCGCCGCAAGACGAGATGCCGGACGCAGTTCCGCTGCCAACCGGCCGGCCGCAGGCCGAGATCGATCAGCCGGCCCCCAAGGCCTTGGCTCCCAAGGGCCAGGCCAGCAGGACTGATGCGCCAGGGACCGAGACGCCACAGGCGGCAAGGACCGGCAAGGCCCAGTCGGCCAAGGCCGCCGATGTGCCGCCGTCCGGGAAGGCGTCGATCCTATCGCCGCGCAGCTCGGAGCAGGCGGCCGTGCCGACCCTCCCGGGCGTGCAGGCCAGCCAGGGCAAGCCGGCCAAGCCGGGCAAGCGGTCGAAGGCCCAGGACGCGGAGATGCTCGCCTACGCCAAGCCCGACATGCCGGAGCGCGGCGCGGGCGGCGTGTTCGGCAACCTGTTCAGCAACAGGCCAAGCGTGGGCAACGGCGTCGCCGTCTATGACATCTCGACAGCGACGGTCTACATGCCCGATGGTTCCAAGCTGGAGGCGCATTCGGGGAAGGGCGCCATGGCCGACCAGCCGCGCTTCGCCAACCGCAAGAATTCCGGCCCGACGCCGCCCGACACCTACAATCTGTCGATGCGTGAATCGCGCTTCCACGGCGTCGAGGCGATCCGGCTGACGCCGACCAGCGGCAGGAACAAATATAACCGCAACGGTCTGCTCGCCCATACCTATCTGCTGCGCGGCTCCCCAGCCCAATCCAGCGGCTGCGTGGCCTTCAAGGATTATGGCCGCTTCCTCTCTGCCTTCAAGAAGGGGAAGATCAAGCGCCTGGTCGTTGTGCCGCGCCTGAACGGGTCGCCCACCCAGGTCGCCCAGGAAGGCCGCCAGGGCTGACCCGCCCGCCACTATGCCGGCAGCAGCTAGTTGCCGGTAGGCTGCCTTTGATCTCTTAACGGTTTGCGGTCTTTACCGCCGTTGACGCACGGCGCGGTCGACGCACGCGCTTGATGTCTTCGCCACGTCTCTTGCAACAGCGGCAGTGACCGGTTCCATCGAATTGCGGATGAGGAAAGGGGGAACTCCCCCTCCCAGAAAGCATATATGGCGCAGCCCGGGCTTGCGGCAAGCCCCCGGCAATGCCGTATGTACGCTGCCCTTGACCTCAGTTTAGGAAAGGGAGTTTGCATGCGGATTTTACTGTCGACCTATGGCTCGCGTGGCGATGTCGAACCGGTGGTGGCGCTCGGCGCGCGGCTGCAGGACGTCGGCGCCGAGGTGCGGGTAAGTGCCCCCGGCGATGAGGAGTTCGCCGCTCTGTGTGCCCGCGCCGGCGTCCCACTGGCGCCGGCCTTTTCGCCGGTGCGCGAATGGGCCAAGGAGATGATCCGGCGCAGGAGATCGGCATCGCCCGAGGGCGTGGCAGCGCTCGTCTCCGGCCAGGCGGCCGAGATCGTCGCCAGGCAGTATGATGCGCTGGCGGCAGCCGCAGAAGGCTGCGACGCGGTGGTGGCTTTCGGTCTGTTTCCGTCCTGCGCCGCCGCGCGGTTGGTCGCGGAGCAGCGGGGCATGCGCTACATGCTTGGCACGTTCTGCCCCATCTGGCTGCCTTCGGCGCACAACCGGCCGCATGAATATCCGGGCCATCCTCTTCCAGCCGGGGTAACCGACAACCGGCTGCTGTGGCAGACGGACATCCTGACCAAGAACGCACTGTTCGGCGGTGCGATCAACAGCCACCGCGCCTCGCTCGGATTGCCGCCGGTGGCGAATGTCCGCGACTATGTCTACGGCGATCCCGTCCTGCTCGCCTGCGACGCGACGTTGGGGCCGTGGCAGCCGTCGGATCTGATCGACGCCGTGCAGACCGGCGCCTTGATTCTGCCGGACGAACGGCCGCTGCCCGACGGCCTGGAGGCGTTCCTCGAAGCCGGCTCTCCGCCGGTCTATGTCGGCTTTGGCTCCATAGCGGTCGCCAGCGAATCTGCCCGCGCGGCCATCGAGGCGGTCCGGGCTCACGGTCGCCGTATTGTGCTCGCGCCTGGCTGGGCCGAGCTCGGCCTGATCGACGACCGCGACGACTGCTTCGCCGTTGGCGACGTCAACCAGCAGGCACTGTTTGGCCGGATGGCCGCCGTCATCCATCACGGCGGCGCCGGCACGACCGTCGCCGCTGCCCGGGCAGGAGCGCCTCAGCTCGTGGTGCCGCAGATCGGCGACCAGCCCTATTGGGCTCGGCGGGTGGCCGAACTTGGCATAGGGGCGGCGCATGACGGCCCTATACCGACCACGGCGACATTGTCGGCAGCCCTTGCGACGGCGCTCGCGCCGGAAACCCGCGCCCGGGCGGTCGCGCTCGCCGGCTCCATCCGCGGCGACGGAGCGGCGGTGGCCGCCAGGCTGCTGCTCGCTGACCTAGGCCGGGGCGGGAGCTGACCTCATTGCTTCAGCTCCGCCAGCGCCCTTTCGAGCGGCGCTGGCGAGATCTGGATCGGGCCGGAGAAGGGTATGTCCATGTCCATGATCAGATAGAGCGCGGCGGCGACCAGGGCCGCCGACACGACGAAGGTGGCGACGACCGTTGCGTTGCATGGCGCCCTGAAGCCGAAGCTGGCGAAGATCAGCATCAGCCAGGCGACAAGAAGCGCGATCAGCGCTCCAGGGATCGCGCCTTCCGACTGTTCGGCCAGCACCCAGCGCAATTCGATCACCTTCTGCAGCTGTTGGCGGGCATCCCGCAGCATGTCTGCATGCCTGTCGTCGGGCGGCGTCAGCACGCTCACCTGGTCGCCGACATTGTCGAGCAGCAGCTCAGACAGCCGGTTGGCGACGATCGGCGATTGCTGGCTTGGCGAGGTGGCGTCGACGACGCGCTGCACATAGGCGATCAGCGGCTGGCGCGCGGCTTGCGTCTCGGGGCCGTATTGCCGCAGCGACCGGTCGAGCAGGATCAGCTCGGTCGCATAGGCGTGCAGATTGTGGTCGATGGCTTCGAATGTGTTCTTGGCCGAATTGATCATCAGGCCGAGCACCAGCGAGGTCATCACCACGAACAAATTGGCGGCGAGCCGCACGATCGCGCTGGTATCGTCCTGGCGGTGATGCGGCGGAAAGCGACCATGGATCAGCAGGCTGGTGAGCGACGCTCCGGCCAGGCAGACAAAGATCGCGACCCCAAGCAACGCTTCGCGCATGGCTGATATTGTAACCGAGACGCGGCGTTTGCCAAAGGGTTGCCGGGTCGGGTTGATTCAGAGTCGGAGGAGGGGCGCCTATTGCGCTGGTTTGGAAGGGTTTTCGAGGCCGGAACTTTACGCTGGAGGGGCGGCAAGGCTCGCCTCGGTTCTCGTTCCGCGCAACGCCTCCTCGCGCCCTTGGGACAGAACATCACCATCGAAAACGTTTCCATTCGCGCCTGGGCGGACTATGTATGACCGGGGCGGGTCGGTTCCGGTTTCACCACGAGGATGTCATGACAATACGCGCTGTCGTCTGGGGCGAGAATATCCATGAGCGCACCAATGAGGTGGTCGCGTCGATCTATCCCGAGGGGATGCACACCACAATCGCCAACGCGCTGAAGGCCGACCCCGGCATACAGGCTTCGACCGCGACGCTGGAGCAGCCCGAGCACGGTTTGCCCGAAACGCGGCTGGCCGAGACCGACGTACTGGTCTGGTGGGGCCACAAGGACCATGGCGCCGTCGTCGACGAAGTGGTCGAGCGCGTGGCGCGCCGCGTCTTCGAGGGCATGGGGCTCATCGTCCTCCACTCCGGCCATTTCTCGAAGATCTTCAAGCGGCTGATGGGCACGCCCTGCACGCTGAAATGGCGTGAGGCCGGCGAGCGCGAGCGGCTCTGGGTGACGAGCCCCAGCCACCCGATCGCCGAAGGCGTGGGCGAATTCTTCGAGTTGGAGAACGAGGAGATGTATGGCGAGCAGTTCGCCGTGCCGGAGCCCCTGGAGACGGTTTTCATCTCCTGGTTCCAGGGCGGCGAGGTGTTCCGTTCCGGGCTCACCTACCGGCGCGGCGCCGGCAGCATCTTCTACTTCAGGCCGGGCCACGAGACCTATCCGACCTATCACGACGCCACCGTTCACAAGGTGCTGCGCAATGCGGTGAAATGGGCGCATAACCCGCAAGGGTCAAAGCCCGCCATACTCGACGCGCCGAATGTGCCGGTCGACAAGGCGCTTGAGCCGATCGTCGAGCGCGGCGGCAAGTTGCACGCGGCGGGCGAAGCCGGCTTCCGCTAAAGCAATTCCAGGAAACGTGCGCAGCGGTTTTCCGTCCGGAATTGCGCGCGCAACAGAAAGCGTTCCGGAAAAGGCGGCGTTTTTTCCTTCTGGGATTGCGTAAGAATCGCGCTTAGACCACAGTCGCTCATATCATTGAATCGAACCAATCCGCTCGGAGGAGCAAAAAATGCGGCTTTTGATACTCGGTACCGGCTGGATGGCGCAGGAACATGCCCGCCGTTTCAGCGCTATCGATGGCGTCGACATCGTCGGCGCCGTCGATGTCGATCCGGCCCGGGTCGGCGAATTCGCCGACAGCTTCAAGATCCCCACCCGCTTCACTTCGCTGGAGGAGGCGCTGAAATGGGGCGAATTCGATGCCGTCGCCAATGTCACGCCGGACCGCATCCACCACCCGACCACCATGGCGCTGATCGCCGCCGGCAAGCCGGTGCTGTGCGAGAAGCCGCTGGCCGAGAACTTCGGCAAGGCAAGCGAGATGGCAGATGCGGCTGAAGCCGCCGGCATCGTCAACATGGTGAACCTCACCTACCGCAATGTCGCCCCCTTGCAGAAAGCGCGCGCCATGGTGCAGGCCGGCGAGATCGGCACGGTGCGCCATGTCGAGGCCTCCTACCTGCAGAGCTGGCTGGTGTCGAAATTCTGGGGCGACTGGCGCACCGATCCGAAATGGCTGTGGCGCCTGTCGCGCGGCCACGGCTCGAACGGTGTGCTGGGCGATGTCGGCATCCACATCCTCGATTTCGCCAGCTATGGCGCGGCGCTCGACATCGACCATGTCTTCTGCCGCCTGCGCGCCTTCGACAAGGCGCCGGGCAATCGCATCGGCGAATATGGACTCGACGCCAATGACAGCTTCGCCATGACGCTGGATTTCTCCAACGGCGCCTTCGGCGTGGTGCACGCCAGCCGCTGGGCGAGCGGGCATCTGAACGAGTTGAGGCTGCGCATCTACGGCGACAAGGGCGGCATCGAGGTGGTGCACAATCTCGACGGCTCGCTGCTCAAGGCCTGCGTTGGCGACAATGTCGAGAACGCCAGATGGGAGGTGCTCGACGCCGGCACGGTGCCGACCAATTACCAGCGCTTCGTCGATGCGGTGAAGAGCGGCGTCCAGCCCGAGCCGTCTTTCCGCCACGCCGCCGAATTGCAGAAGGTGCTGGATCTCTCGGTGGTATCCGACGAGAAGCGCGCCGAACTGAGAGCGCACGCGGACACGCAGTGAGGGTCGAACTGCCGATCTCCGCCGGGAGCAAAGTCGTCGCAGGACCGGGGTCAGCGTTTCCAGAAATCGCGGTGCGGCGCGATCAATTCGTCGGCGATTTCGGGGAAGGGGCCAAAGACCTCGATCTTCTTCTGGCCGGAATCGAGCACGGTGCGCGAAGAAAGGCTCATCGTCGGGTTCTCCGCGTGATCCCCGGTGAGCGCCAGGAGTTCGGCCTCCTCGAAGCCGTAGACCAGCCGGCCGATGTTCGCCCAATAGAGCGTGCCCGTGCACATCGCGCAGGGCTCGCCGGTTGAGACCAGCGTGCATTGCCAGAGGAACTCCGGCTCGTACGCCTCGGCAGCGCGGCGCGCGAGCTCGGTCTCGGCATGGCGCACCGTGTTGAGATTGCCCTGCCGCATCAGCACGCGATCATCGGGCCCTACCAGCACGCAGCCGAACGGATGATGCCCATGCGCTGCCGCCTCGCGCGCGACGGCGTCGGCGGATCGGAGGTGGGCGAGCATTTGATCGCGGGTCATGGCAATACCCAATCATGCCGACATCCAGCCGAGGAGCGGCTGTTGCGCCGAGATTGCTGCCAAGTGTCACGAATGGCAAGGGCTAACCGCCGCCAGGCAGGCCTGCCAAGGGCCGCCGCGCTCCGTGGCAGGCGAGGCGCAAGCGTCCTTCCGCCGCGCCGCCGAACTCAATAAGGTGCCGACCTGCGCTGTCCCGGACAAGGCAGGGGCGGAGCTGAAAGGAGCGGTCATGATCACCCGTCGCGCGGAATGCTCCTGCGGCCAGCTTTCAGCCGTCTGCTCGGGCGAGATCGTTCGCATTTCCGTTTGCCACTGCCTGGACTGCAAACGGCGCACCGGCAGCGCCTTCAGCTACAATGTCCGCTTCAAGGAAGGTGACGTATCGATCCAGGGACGGGCGGCGGATTTCACCCGCATCGGCGAGCAGGGCGGCCGCGTCAGCTACAGCTTCTGCCCTGATTGCGGCACCACCGTCCACTACCGGATCGACACCCAGCCCGGCGTGATCGCTATCCCGGTGGGCGCCTTCGCCGACCCGTCCTTCCCGCCGCCGTTCCAGTCCTTCTATCACGACAGCCGGCGCTGTGAGTGGGTGGAGATTAGCGCCGAGCCTCTGGCGAAAATCGGCTGACTTCTTGCGAGCGTTCTTCGCGCCGCTATTGCCCTGCCCGATAAATCGTCACCGCGGCCGCCACCAGGGCCGCATTGCCGGCCGCGATGCCGCCGTCCGGCAATTCCTTCCCGTCCTCCAGCCCGACGCGGGTCGAAAGCTTCCGCGCCGCCGCCCGCTCGACGAACGGCCAAACCGTCGCATTCTCGCCATGCAGCAGGATCGAGCGTCGGATGCCGGCGCGCTCCAACACCTTTTCGATGCCGTCGGCGACGGCGTAGGCTTCGTCCAGTGCCTGCTCGGAAATCTCGATCAGCACGCGCAGCACCCGTCCGCCATGGTCGAGGCTGACCAGCCGCTCGGCGTCGGCGATGGAGGCCAGGCCCGCCTCGATGCCGATGCCGCGCTGGCGCAGGCTTTCCATCACGACAGGCGCCGCCGTCTCGCTGAGATTGACCGAGGCATAGTCGGGCAACTCATGCCAACCGGCGATGGCGACCAGCGTGCGCAGGTCGTCCTTCTCGATCCAGGCGCCGGTGGAAACGCCGATCAGCGTGCCCGGACAGGCGCGGCGCAGCGCCAGCACGGTGCGGTCCATTGCTGCCGGCGCGAGGCTCTCCAGTCGGTCGGCGCCGCGCGCATGGACATGCAGTTCGGCAGCACCCGCCGCAACCGAAGCCGCGCCGTCGCGGGCCATGGCGTCGGCGTCGAGCGGCAGTGCGGGATGGAAATCGGCGGAACGGGCGCCATTGATGCAGGCCTGGACGATCATGACTGGCAATCCGGTTGCAATGCCAGTCTAGCGCAGGGCGGGGTCAGCGGGAACGGCGGTAATGAAAGCGCTACAGGGTGATCCCGGTGGCGCCGCGACTTTTCGCGCCCCCAGCCCCGCCGAGCCTTACCCCAGATGCTCCTTCCGTAACCTCTCCTTCATCCGCGCCAATGCCGGCGCGCCATCCGCCGCGAATTCCCTGGCAATTCGAGCCAGGCTCTCGTCCGCCTTGCGATATTTGCTGCCCCAGGCGCCGAGCGTCGCCAGCACCGGCAGGAGGTCGATGCCGGCCTCCGTCAGCCGGTAGATCGCCTTCAGCCCGTGCGTCGGGTCTTCGCTGCGGGTGAGGATGCCTTCGTCCTGCAACGTCTGCAGCCGCTCGGCGAGCGTGCGCGACGAGATGCCCTCGTCAGATTGCAGGAACTCGCGAAAATGCTTTTTCCCGGCGAAGACCAGGTCGCGGATGATGAGCAGCGTCCAGCGGTCGCCTAGCAGTTCGAGCGAGAGGCTGATCGGACAGCCGGACCTTTCCCTGGTCGACATTGATTTGCTTCCATTTGTAAATCACTTTACAATTGACATCATTCGTTCCTTCGCGTCAACTGGTTCCAAAAGTAAACCGTATGTGAGCAACGCGAAGAGGACCGCGCAATGAAAAAGCTGATCCTGCAAATGCAGATGTCGGTCGACGGCTTCGTCGGCGCCGATGAGGACCATCGCTGGCAGCTTTGGGAATGGGGCGACGACAGCGACTGGGACGATGCGCTGAAGCAGGACTTCAACGCTGTGTTCGAAACCGTCGACACCATCCTGCTCAGCCGCAAGATGGCCGAGGAGGGCTATCTCACCCCCTGGGGCAATGCGGCGAGGAAATTCCCGAAGGACCGTTTCTACGCCTTCGCCCAGCGCATCGTCGAAGCGCAGAAAGTGGTGTTGAGCGACAGGCTGAGGACTTCGCGATGGGAGCGCACGCGGGTCGCCAGCGGCGACCTGCCGCGCGAGGTCAATGCGTTGAAGGTGGGCGAGGGTGGCAACATCGCCGTCTTCGGCGGCGCCGGCTTCGCCTCGGCGCTGATCGCCGCCAGGCTGGTCGACGAGTTCCAGTTCTTCATCAACCCGGCGGTGCTGGGCAGCGGCCGCCGCATATTCGATCAGGGCGGCTTCGCCAGGCTGAAGCTCATAGGCTCGAAGGCCTATGCCTGCGGCATGGTGGTGAACCGCTACGCGCCGACCGGGCGCGCGACCTGAATCAGGCCGGCAGCACGCCGTCGCAACGGCTTGTTCGCCCGCCACTTTCCCGCATCGTCGTTGGCCGCGGCCGTGAAGCACCGGGCCTCGTGCGACGTCAGGCCGATGAGCACGCGCCCGGCATAGGCGGCGGGCTCGTCCCTGACTGTATCAAACACCGCCCAGCTATGATGGGGCGGCTCCTGCACCGCTACAAACCTCATTCGAGCCCCCGCTCTCAGAAGAAGATGCTAATATAGCAGGAACTTTCCGGCGACCCTGTGACGGAGGCCACACAGGCAAGACTGTTCACCGATATTTTTCTGACCGGAGGAAAATCCGCCGGTCCGCGGCATGCACTGTGCCCGCCTTCAATGCCCGGCTTGATCGGCATCCGTCAGCGTGCCGAGGAAGGCGACGATGTCGTCGATCTCGGCGTCGGTTAGCGCCGGCCTGTCGCCTGGTTTCCTGCCGTTGAAAGGCGGATCCGTGTTGAGGTTTCCCCGGTAAGCCCTTGGCAGATCGTCATATTGGTTGATCGTGCCGTCGGCGCTCTTTGGATACCAGCGGCCCGGATCCGTGTCGCGGCTGGCGTAGAAGGCGACGGCATCGCGCAACGTGTGGAAACAGCCGTTGTGGAAGAAGCTCTTTCGCAACGCCACGTTGCGCAGGGTCGGCGTCTTGAACAGGCCGCAATATTCAGCGTGTCCCTTGAGGTCGGTGCGCAGCGGGCCGCACAGGCCGAGATCGACATAGGCCGGATCGGCATTGGCCGGGATCGCTGCGTTGCGCGGCACGCCGATGGCGATCAGCCCGTAATCGGTGAACTGCGGCGGCTCGCCTTTGTTGCTGGGCCGGCTCAGATGACAGCTGGCGCAATTGCCCTTGGCTTCGTCCTCGAACACGGCACGGCCGCGCAGTTCCTGCGCCGAGAGTGTCGCCTTGCCGGCGAGGAAAGCGTCGTAGCGGCTGGAATAGGGGTAGAAATCGGCGCTGCTCTGCTCGAACGTGCCGAGCGCTTCGGCGGCGGCATCGAAGGCGTCGCCCGGCCGCTCGAACACGCCGTCGCCGAACGCCGCCTGGAACTCCTGCGCATAGGCCGCCTTGCGCAACGCCGCCACAACCGCGCCCTCATCCTTGTTGGCCATCTCGAAGGGCGAGAGCAGGGGGATCTTCGCCTGCTCCTGGCCGCGATCGGCGCGGCCGTCCCAGGTCAGTCCGCCGGTCGGACCGTTGTCGACGCTCTCGTCGCCCTCATCCTCGGAATCGTAAAAGTGCTCGGTGAAGGCGGGCGCCGCCTGCAGGTAGCGCAGCGATGGCACCGCGCGCAGGCCCGGCCGGTCGAGATTGGGCCCGCCCATCTCGACCGGTGCCGCCGAGGCCGGCCCGAAGGCGTGGTTGGGATCATGGCAGGAGGAGCAGGCCTGCTTGCCCGAGGCCGACAGCGACGGATCGAAGAACATTTTCCGGCCGAGCGCCGTCAGCGCCTGCGCTCGCGCGAAAGCCTCCGCGCGCGACAGCGGGCCGGGATGGGTGCTGCCCGCGGTGGTCGCCGGTAAGGCGAAGCCGAACATCGCCGCCGTGGCGATCGCGATTGTCAGGCCTTTCCATCGTCTTGTCGGCATAGGCATGGTCCGGTTTGCGCCGGGGCTAGGTGCCCAGTGCAACGGATTGATGACCGGTCGCGAAGCTCAGCAACCGTGTTCGCGGGGAGAATGTCACAAAAGTGACAGTGGCGCTCGATCTGACGCGCTGAGGGCGTGAAGGAAGGAAGCCCGTTACGCCGCTTCCCCTGCAGAACAGATGAATCAATCCGGCAGGATGCGCAGCTATCGGATTGTTTTGCCTAGAGTTGGGAGCGCGCCGGCGCTCACTCCGCCTCATCCACCCAGATCAGCCGCAGCAGCCGCAGCAGCGTTGCGCGCTCCTTGCTGGTCAGCCGATGCAGGAAGCGGTCCTCGTGCAGGCGCACCTGACGCCGCCAGGCCGGCATCGCGGCCTTGGCCGCCTCGGTCAGCCGAAGCTCCTGCACGCGCCGATCCTTGGCATGGTCGTCGCGCTCGATCAGGCCGCGCTCCTCGAGCTCGGCCAGCAGCGGCGCCATGTTGGCGCTCTTCATGGCGAGCAGCCGGCAAAGCCCGGCGGCGCGGATGCCCGGCCGTTCGTCGATCAGCGCCAGCATGGCGTAGGTGACGGGGCGCAATTCCGCTTCCGCCATCTCGATGGCGAAATCGTTGAGCGCCAGCGCCGAGGCGCGCCGCAGATTGTAGCCGATCTGCGCGTCGAGCGCGTCCTCGGCGAGGTCGTTGCCGGTTTCGTCCATGTCCGATCGATTGCCGCGATCCGGCCCCTTGTCAAGACAAAAATACTATGCGACATAGCGAAGATAAAAGCTATGTAGCATAGCGATATCGGAGGAGTTGACCATGGCAGAGGAAATCGAAGATACCGTCGCTTTCGATGTCGAGGGCGGCATCGCCTGGGTCCGCTTCAACCGGCCGGCCAAGCGCAATTCGATGAGCCCGGCGCTCAACCGGCGCATGATGCAGGTGCTCGACGAACTTGAATTCCGCGACGATGTCGGCGTTCTCGTGCTCTCCGGCGAAGGCGCCGCCTGGTCGGCCGGCATGGACCTCAAGGAATATTTCCGTGAGACCGAGGCGAAGGGCCAGGGCGCCGTGCGTAAGGCTCAAGCCGAGGCCTATGGCTGGTGGCGGCGGCTGCGCTGGTATCGCGTGCCGACCATCGCCATGGTCAATGGCTGGTGCTTCGGCGGCGGCTATGGCCCGCTGTTTGCCTGCGATCTCGCCTTCGCCGCCGACGAGGCGCAGTTTGCGCTCTCCGAGATCAACTGGGGCATCCTGCCCGGCGGCGGCGCCACCAAGGTGGTGGTCGATCTCTTGTCTATGCGCGACGCTATGTATCATGCACTGACCGGCGAACTGATCGACGGCAGGAAGGCGGCGGCCTGGAAGCTGGTCAATGAAAGCCACCCGCTGGAAGGTCTCAAGGCGCGTGTCGCCGAGGTGGCCGGGATCCTGTTGAAGAAGAACCCGGTCGCGCTCAAGGCCACCAAGGACGCCATCCGCCGCGTCGCCGAGATGACCTACGACAATGCCGAGGACTATCTGGTGCGGGCGCAGGAGGCGGCGAATTCCTTCGACAATGAAGGCCGCAAGGAAGGCATCCGCCAGTTCATCGACGAAAAGAGCTACAAGCCCGGCCTCGGCGCCTACGACAAGGCGAGATGATCCGGTCGATGTGACCTGACACCGGCCGGCGATCGATGCCGGCTGGCACCCGATACGGCGCGTGACACGGGAGGAGATCGCAATGCCGGCATGGACGACACCGGACCCCATTGCCCTGCATGCCCGCGCGCAGCCGGACCGCCTTGCTTGCGTCGACCTGGCGTCCGGACGCCGCTGGACCTACGCCGCGCTCGACGACGCCATCCAGCGCGCGGTCGCGGTGCTCGAAAACCATGGCGTAGGGCAGGGGCAGCGGGTCGCCGCGCTGGCCCGCAACAGCGCTGACCTCGTCATCCTGCAGCAGGCGGCGATGCGCCTCGGCGCCGTCTTCGTGCCGGTCAACTGGCGGCTCGCCGCGCCCGAGCGGCAGGCGATCCTGGCCGATTGCGATCCCGCGCTTCTGGTCCACGACACCGGGCTCGATGTGGCGCCGCCTACCGGCTGCGCGCCGCTCGACGTCGCGCGCTTCCAGGCGGCCGTGGAAGAGGCCGAGCCAGCGCCGCGTCGCCCTTTGCCGGAAGCAGACCGGCCGTCGATCATCCTCTACACGTCAGGCACGTCGGGCCAACCGAAGGGCGTCATCGTCACCGAGGCCAATGCCTTCGCCACCGCGGTCAATTTCGGCGTCATCGGCCGCGTCGGCCATGACAGCGTCGTCCTCTGCGACGCGCCGATGTTCCATGTCATCGGCCTGATCACCAATCTGCGCCCGGTGCTGCTCAAGGGGGGCACCGTGCTGGTCTCCTCCGGCTTCGAGCCCGGCGTCACCAACGGCCGGCTCGCCGACTCGGCGCTCGGCGTCACCCATTATTTCTGCGTGCCGCAAATGGCGAGGATGCTGCGCGAACATGCCGGCTTTGAGCCTGCGCGCTGGACATCGCTTGTGGCGCTCTTCACCGGCGGTGCGCCGAACCCTGCCGCCGACATAACGTGGTGGCTCAAGCAGGGCGTGCCGATGGTCGACGGTTTTGGCATGACCGAGGCCGGCACCGTGCTCGGCATGCCGCTGGAGGCCGAGCGTATCGCCGCCAAGGCGGGCTCGGCCGGCCTGCCGGCACCAATGGTCTCGCTGCGCATCGTCGATGATGCCGGCAACGAAGTCGCGCCGGGGGAGGCGGGCGAGATCTGGCTCGCCGGCCCCAACATCACGCCGGGCTACTGGAACCGACCGGAGGAGACGGCGCGCGCCTTCAGCGCGGGCGGCTGGTTCCGCACCGGCGACATGGCGAAGCGCGACGAAGACGGCTTCGTCACTTTGGTCGACCGCCGCAAGGACATGTTCATCTCCGGCGGCGAGAACGTCTTCCCGGCCGAGGTCGAGATGGCGCTGCTTGCCCATACCGATGTCGCCGAGGTGGCGGTGATCGGTGTCGCCGACGAGCGCTGGGGCGAGGTCGGCCGCGCCTTTGTGGTGCTGAAACCCGGCCGCATGCTCGACCCGGCGACCCTCGCCAGCCACTGCGCCGCGCGCATCGCCCGCTACAAGGTGCCCAAGGAATTCTTGGCCGTGGAAGCCCTGCCGCGCACGGCATCGGGCAAGATCCAGAAGCATCTGTTGCGGGCGCTGAAATAGACAGTCCGGAATTCGGTCCCATAACATCTTGCTTTGAACACGATGTCCGACAATTACCTGCGATTGGTTTCGTACGATCCGCACTGGCGCCCCGGCGAGGCGGCAGCCAGGGAGGCGGTGACGATCTTGCGAGATTTGTTTCCGCGGGCCGAACATATCGGGGTCGAATTCGAAGAAGGGGTGACATTCTTCGACGCCGGCGCGAACACGGAAAGCATCAACTGCCCCCTGTGTGGCAGCGATCTCGAGGACTGGTGGGGCGAGGCGATGGACCGGGCGGCGTCATCGGGCTTTGAAGACCTTGCGGCCGTAACGCCTTGCTGTCACGGGCCCACATCGCTCAACGATCTGCGCTATGTATGGCCAGCCGCATTCGGCAGTTGTGCGTTTACGGTCGTCAATCCCGACGAGACCTCGTTGGAAACCAACCAATTGCGGAGGATCGAGCAGGCAATCGGCTCGCAGCTGAAGGCTATCTGGCAGCATCTTTGAGGCCATCGTTCGTCGATCGACCTCGGTTGGATGTAGCGCGAGCCGGCAAAAGCTCCTCGATTTCCGGGCGGAGCAGCGCGCGACCCGATCTACTCGATCAGTAGCAAGCCCCGCTTTTTGTCGCCATCGCTGTCGACGGTGTCCATGGCCGAGAACAGGCGTTCACGCTCGACCAGCCAGGGCTTGTAGCGCTCGTTGACATCGAGCACGAAAACCATGTCCTCGGCTTCCAGATACCCTCCGATCGGAGAAAAATGGCCGCTGCCGGCGCCGAAAATCTTCTCGCGTGTGAAGTTGATGATGTAGCGGCGGTTCGGATCGTTGGCGCGCTTCAAGTGCTCGCGGAACTCTTCGGCGCTCAGGTTGCGCAGCACCGAGACTTCCCGGCTGGTTTTCGTTCGAGCGACCTCGGCAACCTCGTCCAACGTGAGCCCGATGATGCAAAAACCTGTCCAGCATTTGCCGGTGCCCTCAAGCACTTCGGCCTCGGTCGTCTCTTCTTCGCCGATCGAGCGGAATGTGTTGGCGACGCTTGCAGGCCCGCATCGCGAGCTGTTCGATTGCCAGTCGAGGTCGGCCTTGAACGAGGCGGCCACCGGCAGCTTCCAGGCGCTGTCGATCAATGCCGGGGTGCGGATAACCG
This sequence comes from Mesorhizobium sp. M4B.F.Ca.ET.143.01.1.1, assembly GCF_004792275.1. Taxonomy (NCBI): domain Bacteria; kingdom Pseudomonadati; phylum Pseudomonadota; class Alphaproteobacteria; order Hyphomicrobiales; family Phyllobacteriaceae; genus Mesorhizobium; species Mesorhizobium sp. M4B.F.Ca.ET.143.01.1.1. The sequence continues at coordinate 184,963 of NZ_SRSR01000002.1, read as the reverse complement.
ACGACTGGATAGCGTCCTGCGAGACGGCGGATTGACCGATAGTCAAAAGCGCGCCGCCGCCGAGCAGGCCGACGCCGGCAATGCCTGCAATCAGAGCGAAAGCGAGACCGCGCTTCATTGCCGAACCTCGAGACAGTGCAGCAACAGGACAATGCAACAAGATGTTGCAGCCTAGCGGAACCAGAGACATCAGTCGATGTTGCGACGTCGGCCCCTCGCGTACCATATAGCGGGGCAGGGCGTGCGCCGCGGCGGCTGCGCCCTCGATTTTTGGCGTGCCGCCGGCCGAAAGGGATACCGCGATGAGTGAGCTCAAGGTGAGGACACGCGTCACTGGCGCAACGGCCGTCCTGCAGCCGGGCGGCCTGCCGGTCGTCACCACGCCGACCGGCGGCACGGTCGATGTCGTCACCGGCGTCAGCGCGCCGGGCTTCAACCCGCTCGACCTGCTCTATGCCTCGCTCGCCGCCTGCATGGTGATCAGCGCCCGCATCGCTGCCATGCGTCTCGGCGTGGCTGCGCAGCTCGGCGAGGTGCGCGCCGAGGTCGGCGGCGAGAAGGCGGCGGACGAGCCGTCCCGCGTCGTCCGCTTCAACATCAGGCTCGATATTTCAGGCGATCTCGACACGGCGACCAAGCAGCGCATCGTCGAGGACGCAGAGGCGATATGCACCGTCTCCAACACGCTGCGCGCAACGCCAGAATTGCACACGACGCTTCGGTGAGGCGACCGTTCCCATGGCCATGATCCCGCCCATCGACTATTCGACGGCGTCGCAAGAAATCCGAGCCGAGCACGACAGGGAGCTCAGCCTGCGCGGCCGCATGACCAACATGAAGCGCATCCTGCTCCATTCGCCGGCCGCCCATCGCATCTATGCCGAATGGTTCACGCTGCGCGATCTGCTCAAGCCCGCGCTCGACGACCGCGCCATCTGGTTGTTGTCGCACGCGATCTCCGAGACCTGCCGCGCCGAGATCCCCGTCACCTTCTTCCGCCGCGCGCTGATCGATTCCGGCTTCGATCCGGAGGCGATCGAGCCGACCGCCGACGAGGCGTTGCTGATAAAGTTCGGCAAGGCGGTCGCAGCCGATGCCAATGCTGTTCCGGAGGAAGTCTGGGCCGCGCTCAAGGCGCGCTACGACGACACGCTCTTGGTCAACCTCGTCGCCTTCGCCGGCATCATGGTGGCGACCTGCCTGTTCACCAATGCGGTACGGGTGGATCTCGATCCGGAGCTGGAGGGGTATCGCAAGCGGTGAAAGCGCGATCTCCCACAGGAGAGAAGGGAGAGCCCACCTCCGCAGGAATCGGGTGGCCGCCACCTTTCACCCGCCCCACCTTGATCCCATCAAAGGAGGCACCAGTGACCATCCATTCGATAAGCTCGCATCGTAAAATCCGCTCTGCCGAAGCGCGCGTCGCAGCCCAGGACTGGCGCACTCTGACCGGTGAACTGAACGCCCATGGCTGTGCCGTCATGCCCGCGCTTCTCGCCGCCGACGAATGCGCCGAAATCGCCGCGCTCTATCCGCATGAAGAGCATTTCCGCAGCCATGTGGTGATGGCGCGCCACGGTTTCGGCATGGGCGAGTACCGCTATTTCCGATATCCGCTCCCCGATCTGATCGAAGGCCTGCGCACCGCGCTCTATCCGCGGCTGGCCACCGTCGCCAACGACTGGCACGAGAAGATGGGGGTGGCGCTGCGCTATCCCGGCGACCACGCCGCCTTCCTGAAGCGCTGCCATGACGAGGGCCAAACGAAGCCGACGCCGCTCCTGCTGCAATACGGCCCTGGCGACTTCAACTGCCTGCACCAGGACCTCTACGGCGCGCTCGCCTTTCCGTTGCAGGTTGCGGTCCTGTTGTCCGAGCCAGGCGAGGATTTTAAAGGCGGCGAATTCGTGCTCACCGAACAGCGCCCGCGCATGCAGAGCCGCGCCGAGGTGGTACCACTGAGGCGAGGCGACGCGGTGATCTTCGCCGTCCACAATCGGCCGGTGCAAGGCAAGAAGGGGCACTATCGCGTGAACCTGCGCCACGGCGTCAGCCGCTTGCGCTCGGGGGAACGGCATACGGTCGGGATCATCTTCCACGACGCGAAATAAAGACGGGGCGCCGAAGCTGCTGATCTCCCCCCTCGAGGGGGGAGATCGGCTGTCGCCGCCGCCCTTCGCCAATCTCCAATGTCTCATCTGCGGCGCTTCTGCCTCTTCCCTCGCCGCCTTCATTCGGGTAAGCGCTCGGGCAAATCCCGCCACATCAGCGCATTTATCCGGACCGTCCTATGATCCGTCTCGAAAACATCGGCAAGCAGAACGGCCGTCAGATCGTCTTCATCGAAGCCTCGGCCGCCTTGCAGAAGGGCGAGAAGGTTGGCCTCGTCGGCCCGAACGGCGCCGGCAAGACGACGCTCTTCCGCATGATCACCGGGCAGGAACTGCCGGACGAAGGCCAGGTCCAGGTCGATCGCGGCGTCACTATCGGCTATTTCAGCCAGGATGTCGGCGACATGGAAGGCATGAGCGCCGTTGCCGAGGTGATGGAGGGCGCCGGGCCGGTGAGCGCGGTCGCCGCCGAGATGCGCGAACTCGAGCATGCCATGGGCGACCCCGACCGCGCCGACGAAATGGACGCCATCATCGAGCGCTACGGCGAGTTGCAGCACCGCTTCGAGGAGCTCGACGGCTATGCGCTGGACGGCCGCGCCCGTGAGGTCCTGGACGGCCTCGGCTTCAGCCAGGAGATGATGGACGGCGACGTCGCGAAACTCTCCGGCGGCTGGAAGATGCGCGTCGCGCTCGCCCGCATCCTGCTGATGCGGCCCGACGTGATGCTGCTCGACGAGCCGAGCAACCATCTCGACCTCGAAAGCCTGATCTGGCTGGAGCAATTCCTGAAGAATTATGACGGCGCGCTGCTGATGACCTCGCACGACCGCGAGTTCATGAACCGCATCGTCACCAAGATCGTCGAGATCGACGCCGGCTCGCTCACCTCCTACTCCGGCAATTACGAGTTCTACCAGGAGCAGCGGGCGCTGGCCGACAAGCAGTTGCAGGCGCAGTTCGAGCGCCAGCAGGCGATGCTGGCCAAGGAGATCGCCTTCATCGAGCGCTTCAAGGCGCGCGCTTCGCACGCCGCTCAGGTGCAGAGCCGGGTGAAGAAGCTCGACAAGATCGATCGCGTCGAGCCGCCGAAGCGGCGCCAGACGGTGACCTTCGACTTCCAGCCGGCGCCGCGCTGCGGCGAGGACGTGGCGACGCTGAAGGGCATCCACAAGAGCTATGGCAGCCGCAGCATCTATGCCGGCCTCGACTTCCAGGTGCGCCGGCGCGAGCGCTGGTGCGTGATGGGCATCAACGGCGCTGGCAAGTCGACGCTTCTGAAGCTGGTTGCCGGTGCTTCCGAGCCTGACCAGGGCACGGTGGCGCGCGGTCCGAGCGTCAAGATGGGCTATTTCGCCCAGCACGCCATGGAGCTGCTCGAGGGCGAGCGCACCGTGTTCCAGACGCTGGAAGACAATTTCCCGCAGGCCGGCCAGGCGCCGCTGCGCGCGCTCGCCGGATGTTTCGGCTTCTCCGGCGACGAGATCGATAAGAAGTGTCGCGTGCTCTCCGGCGGCGAGAAGGCGCGGCTGGTGATGGCGCTGATGCTGTTCGACCCGCCCAACCTGCTGGTGCTCGACGAGCCGACCAACCATTTGGACATGGCGACCAAGGAGATGCTGATCAACGCGCTTTCGCAATATGAAGGCACGATGCTGTTCGTCTCGCACGACCGCCATTTCCTCGCGGCGCTGTCCAACCGCGTGCTGGAGTTGACGCCCGACGGCATCCACACCTACGGCGGCGGCTATACCGAATATGTCGAACGCACCGGGCAGGAAGCGCCGGGGCTGAGGAGCTAGGGAGACGGCGGCCATGACCCGCTACAGTCATCCGGCACGCGATTGCCGGAAGAAGAATTCCGTGTACCCTCCACGATCCTTCAGGGGAGGCTTCGGGATGAGAATTGCAATGTCGGTCGCGTTGGCCGCGACAGTGGCCGGATGCGCGACCTCGCCGGTCGATTATGAAGCGTCGCTTTCGCAGCAGGATCAGAAATGGGCGTCGCCGCAATGCCAGCAAGCCCGCGCGGACGCTTCGGATTACGACGCTCGCGAAAAGAACCACCCGGGCTGGGGGTTCGTCGTGCTCGGCCCGTACGGGTTGGGGATCATAGCAGCCGTCAAGGAGCACGAGCAGAAGCAGCGAAAGGCGCTCGCCCGCGAGGTGCACATGCAATGCTCGAGCCTTCCGCTGCCCAAGGCGTTGCAGGGCGAGTCAAGCCCACAGGCCCCGACGAAATATCCATAGCCGGGATCGCCCTGCTTGGAGACTGGGTGCCCGTAAAGGGCTCAGATGGGGCGTAGCCGTCGTGGACGAGGGGCGCTAGCCGACCGCCAGCCATTTGCGCGACTGGGCGAAGGCCTTGAAGGTCTTGGCGTCCATCGGGCGGCCGAAGGCGTAGCCCTGCAAGATGTCGCAGCCCAATTCCTTCAGGATGCGCGCATGTTCCATCGTTTCGACGCCTTCGGCCACCACTTCAATGCCGAGCGACTTGCCGATCTCGATGATCGACGACACCAGCCGCCGTTGCGCCTTTGAGCCGGTGATCGGCGTGATCAGCTGGCGATCGATCTTCAGCCGGCGCGGCTGCAGCTTGAGCAGGCTGACGATCGAGGCATAGCCGGTGCCGAAATCGTCGATCTCGATGTCGATGCCGAGTTCCTTGATCTGCTCGATGTTCCAGGAAACGAAGTCGTCGTTCTCGTCGAGGAAGATCGACTCCACCAGCTCGAACGACACGGTCCCTTGTTTGATGGCGAGCTTGCGCAAACCCTTGATCAGGTCCCTGTCCTCGAGGCGCCGGGCCGAGACGTTGACCGAAACGCGCGGAATGTTGAGATGCGACCAGCGCTCGAAATTCTCCAGTGCCTGCTTGAGCGTGGTGCGGTCGATCAGCGCCACCACGTTCAGCTCCTCGGCCACCTTGAGATAGGCGGCGGGCGCCAGGATGCCGCGGCGCGGATGCTTCCAGCGCGACAACGCCTCCACGCCGACGATCTCCAGCGTCCTGGCGTCGAACTGCGGCTGGTAATAGGCGACGAACTCGTTCCGCTCCAGCCCGCCGAGGATTTCGTCGGCGATCTGCTTGGTCCGGACGATCTCGCTCTGCAGCTCCTCGTTGAAGAACTCGTAGCGATTGCGGCCATGGCTTTTCGCCCGGTAAAGCGCGAGATCGGCATTGACGAGCAACTGCCTGGCGTCGACGCCGTCATTGGCGGCGATGCCGATGCTGACGCCAAACCGGCACTGGTGGCCCTGGTAGGTGACCGGTTGGCGCATCTCCTCGATGATGCGGCTGGCCAGTTCGGCCAACTTGTCGTCGCCATCCCCATGGGCGACCACCACGAACTCGTCGCCGCCGATGCGGGCCACGAAATCGGCGATTCCGGCGTTGGCCTTGATGACTTTCGAGGCGTGCATCAGCATGGCATCGCCAGCCGCGTGGCCGAGCGTGTCGTTGATCTGCTTGAAGCGGTCGAGGTCGAGATGCAGCAGCGCCGTGCGCCGGCCGCTTTCACCGCTTTCGGCCAGCATCTCGTCGAGATAGCGGCGGTTGGGCAGGCCGGTCAGCGAGTCGTGAAGCGCGACATGCTCGATGCGCGCCTTGGCGATCTCCAGCTCGGCGTTCTTCGATTCCGACAGCTGCCGCTCGCGCTCCAGATTTTCGTTGAGCAGCACGTCGCTCGTCACGTCCCATTCGGCGCCGATCATCTTCGGCGTGCCGCCGGTGTCCTGGAAGAACGTGGCGCGCGTGCGGACGTGGCGGACGTCGCCGTCATGATGGATGAGGCGGTATTGCGAGGAGTAGAGGCCCCTGGTCGCCGCAGCCAGGTCGAAATCCCGTCGAGCGCGCTCGATGTCGTCGGGGTGGATCGTTCCCGCCCAGTCATCATAGCCGCGCGGCTCGCTGCCGGCGGCCTTGCCGTAGATCTCGTTGACGCGTTCGTCCCACACCAGTTCGTTGGTGGCGAGGTCGTGCTCCCAGACGCCGATGCCCGAGGCCTCCAGCGCCAGCTCCAGCCGCCCGGACAGGCGCCGCAACTCGGCATAGTTCTTCTGCCTTTCGCCGAACAGCCGCCCGGCCACCAGGATCGGCAGCACCACCAGGACGCCGGCGAGCGCCATGAGGGCCAGCAAGGTCCGCTCATTCTTCGGCGCCGCTGGCCAGCCACCCTTGGGAATGGCCGAGATCCGCCACGAGCCTGACGGCACCTCCACTTCGGCTGTCACCGGATTGCCGGCGACGACATTGCTGCCACCGAAGAAACGTTCGCCGCTGCCACCAAGCGCGTCCTTGCCGGTCAGCGCCACATCGATGTCTATGGCGGGGTCGGTAAGGCCGCTTGCCGCGTAGAGCCGGTCGACATCGACCACAGCGGAGATGATGCCCCAGAAGCGGTCGCCACCGCCCGCCGTCGGCACGAAGACCGGGATGCGGCCGATGAAGCCGCGCCCGCCTTGCGCCAGATCGACCGGGCCGGCGAACACCAGCTCGCGCCGGTCGCGCGCCCGCAGCGCTGCCGTGCGTTGCGCCTCGTTCTTGCGGTAATCGAGCCCGATCGCCTTCTCGTTGCCCTTCATCGGGTACATCAGCGAGATGATGAGGTCGGGCGCGCCGGCGATGTTGCGCAACTGCGACTTCTGCTCGAACAGATTCCCGGCAAGCGAGGCAAATCTCTGCTGGCCCAGATACGGCTCGGTGACGATGGCCGATACCAGGCCCTGGGTGAGCTGAAGATTGCCGTTGATGTTGCCCTCGAGCTTGGCCCGGATGATGTTGACCTTGGCCAGGACATCGGCGCGCGCCAGCTGATCGGAGACCTTCCTGTTCTGCTGGTCGGCAACGACGGCGCAGACCAAAAGCACGACGAAGGCTATCGCCGCCGGCAAGTTGGCGGGGGAAAAAACGGCCTGCCTGACGCGGCCTATGCTGAAATCCGTTCTGGCCAATTCGACCCAAATGCCTTTCGTGGACGATAGCCCATCGGTCGAACTTAGTAGAAAGTGCTTAAATTTAGACTTCCATGCAGGCCAGAAGTTTCAGTATTGGCCTATCGTGACGCAGGTCATACGGATATTTCCCCGTGCCCCGCCAAAGGCCCGTGGCTGCGGAAATGCGGCGCACAAGTCCTGTCGGTCAGTCGAGCCCGGCGACGCGCAGTCCCTCGATATAGCGGGCGCGATCCTTGTCGTGGACGATGGGGTGGTATTTCTCGACCCAATCCACGGACACGGAAGGATGCAGGCGCCGTGCCTGCGACAGGGCATGGACCGCGGCGGCGTGATCGCCCGCCATGCCGGCCGAAGCGGCGTATGTACGCCAGGCGGTGCCGAAATTCTGCCTGAGATCCACCGCCCGCCGTTCGAAATCGGCGGCCTCTGCATAACGCCCGGCCATGAAATGACAGAGCCCGGCGACGGAAAGGCTGCCGGCCTGCGTGAAGTCGCGTGGGCTTAGCCGGTCGGCCAGGGCGACCTGGTGCAGGCCGTCGTCTGGCATGCCCGCATAGGCATAGGTCGATCCAAGGATCATGTGCGCGTAGGCGAGGCTCGGATTGAGGGTGATCGCCTCGGACAGGGCCTTCACGGCTGGCTCGAAGCGACGCGACGCCATATGCACGAAGCCGGTGGCGAAGTGCGTCCAGGGGTCCTCCGGGTCGCTGCGGATCGCCCGTTGCGCCATGTCGTGGGCGGTCGGCAAGGCGACTTCGGCGTCGGCCAGCCCAAGCATCGCCTTTGCGGCCAGGCCCCAGGCAATCAGGCAGTTGGCGCGCGGATAGTCGGGATCGATGTCGATGGCCTTTTTCAACAGCCGCTCAGCGATCTCGAAATCCGGCACGGAAGCCCAGGTCCAGACATAGGGCATCGCTTTCATAACAAACCCCCAGGCGTCGAGATTGCCGGGCAACCGGCCCTGGAAACGCTCGTGCTCGGCCACATAGAGCCTCGGCTCGATGGCGCCGATCACGCTTTCGGAGATCTCGTCCTGCAGCGCGAAGAAATCGGCGATCTCGGCATCGTAGCGCTGCACCCAGATCTGGCGCCCGGTATCGGCGTCGCTCACCCTGGCATTGATCCTGAGCCGCTGCCCGGAACGGCGCACGCTTCCGTCGAGCACATAGCGCACGCCGAGTTCGCGCCCGATCTGCTTCACGTCGACCGCCTTGCCCCCATAGGTGAACGATGAATTGCGGGCCGAGACGAACAGCCAGCGCAGCCGTGCAAGCCGGGTGATGATGTCTTCGGCGAGGCCATCGCCAAAATACTGCTGCTCGGCATCTTCGCTGAGATTGGCAAAAGGCAGCACGGCGATGGATGGCCCGGCCGCCGCGCTCTCGGATGGCGGCGCGGCCCTGTCGAGGCAATCCACCACGCCAGCGAAGCGATAGCCGATCCGCGGGATGGTCGCGATCCATTCGCCGTCATCTGGCCCTGACCCAAGCAGCCTTCGCAGCGACGCGATCTGTACGGAGAGGTTGCTTTCCTCGATCGCCGCATGCGGCCACGCCGCATTCATCAGCTCGGCCTTGGACCGCACTTCGCCGGGCCGCTCCACGAGTGCGGCCAAGAGCAGCACGCCGCGATAACCGACGGCAACGGGCATACCTTGCCGGAGCAGCGTTCCCGCCTCCGGGTTGAGCTCGAACGGGCCGAAGACGAACCGTTTCCCCACCATGGCGCAAACTAGCATCTTTTCGGAGCTTTTCGGAACTATTCGGCCGCGCGCCAGGGACGAAAACCGTCGGTCCGGCTCATTCTGTCACTGCGTTTCGAGACAGGAGAGCCGAAATGTCCGCCATTGTTTCCCACCCTATCGGGTTTGAGACGGAGACCGAGCAAACGGTTCCAGTGAGCAACAAGCGCCCACGCGAAGAAGAATTCCGCGCCGCCCTCGACCGCTATATGGCGGACTACATCACTCACCAGAAACGCTGCGCCGAGGCCAGGAATTCGTCCGAATAGATGCGAAACTGTCCGTGGCCGCTGAGCGCCGCGCCTACTTTCCCGCCATGTGATCGGCGAGCTCCTGCGCGTGGGCAAGCAGGGCAGGGAAGGCCGGGTCGCCGGGCAGGTGCTCGCCCATGCAGGCGCGGTAGTCGCCGTCGCCTTTTTCCCAGGCGGCGTTGGCGGCATCGTAGGCCTTTTCGTCCTTGAGCTCCGAAGCCTGGTAGGCCTCCTGAAATTTCTGGGCGGCGGCGTCGGCCGCGGTCCACAAGGCATCGCAGGCCGCGATCTTCGGGACGGGCGGTGCGGCAGGCGCCTCGGCGATCAGCACGCGATCGCCCTTGACCAGCGTGACGATGACCTGCTGGTCGTAGATCGGCCCGACATCCTGGGTCCAGCCGCCAAGCCGCGCGAACGCCATGTCGGCGCCTTCCGGTTTCTTCAGCGGAAAGTCGAGCGTGCTGACGAAGGCGGCGTCGGCGCCGATGGCCTGGGTGTAGAAGGCGTCGAGCTTCAGCGCCGCGTCGATGCCGGCCGGCAGCCTGAGGTTCTCATCGGTCTCGTCGGCCCTGGACTTGAGCCACCGCTCGGCAAGCCCGCGCGTCGTCGCGACAAGGCTCGGGCCGTCGTCGCTGGTAGTGTATCTCAGCCCGTCGAGCATGCCGAAACCGATATCGGAGTCGCTGAGGCTCTGCAGATTGATCGTGCCGGCTGCCGGAAAATCCTTGACCGCCAGCGGGCCCAGCAGGGCCGAAAGACGCGTCTGGAGATCGGCCATCGCCTTCGTATTCTGGGCATCGAGCGTTTCCACGGCAGCGTTCGCGCTTTCCTGTGCTGCGATGTCCGAAATCGCCTTGTCACGCGCGGCGATATAGTCGTCCTCCGGCGAGGCAGCGAGTGCCGCGCTGCCCGCAAGCATGAAGAGAAGTGTCCAGATCAACCGCATGACATAGCCCCCAAGTTAGCGATCAAAAGCCCTTGCGAGCCTTCGCCCGACTTGGCGGCTTTTGCGTGGCGGAAATCAGCGGATCGCCAATTCTTTATCCGGCCTTCCGCTTCTCCACTTCCGCCTTCCTGAGCAGGAACCGCTGGATCTTGCCGCTCGGCGTCTTCGGCAGTTCGGCGACGAACTCGACCTCGCGCGGATAGGCATGCGCCGAGAGCCGTTTCTTCACATGCTGGGCAAGCTCCTCGGCCAGCGCCTCGCTGCCTTTGAAGGCCGACGCCAGCACGACGAACGCCTTGACGATCTCGGTACGCTGCGGATCGGGCACGCCGACCACCGCCGCCTCGTTGACCGCCGGGTGCTCGATCAGCGCGCTCTCGACGTCGAACGGCCCGATGCGGTAGCCGGCCGAGGTGATGACGTCGTCGGCGCGGCCGATGAAGGAGACCGAACCGTCCGGCTCGTATTCCACCGTGTCGCCGGTGCGGTAATAGCCGCCGGCGATCGCCGGCGTTTCGGCCTGGTGGTAGCCTTCGAACCAGCGCAGCGGCGATTTGGCGATGTCGACGGCGAGGATGCCCGGCTGGTTCGGGCCAAGCTCGTTACCCGCCTCGTCCAGAACCACCATGCGGTAGCCCGGCATGGCGAAGCCGGCCGAGCCAGCGCGCACGCTGTGCGCCAGCCCATGATGGTTGTTGACCATCATGCCGTTCTCGGTCTGGCCGTAGTGGTCGTGGATCGGCGCGGCGAGGTTGGCATCGAACCAGCGGATCACTTCCGGGTTGAGCGGCTCGCCGGCGCTGCTCACCACGCGCAGCTTACCTTTGACGCGAGCGGCAGCCGCGGCGCCTTCCGCCATCAGCAGGCGATAGGCGGTGGGCGAGCCGGCAAGGCTGGTAACGCCCAGCCGCTCGATGATGTCGTAGGTGCTTTTGGCGTTGAAGGCGCCTTCGTAGAAGGTGGTGGCGATGCCTAGCTGCAAGGGGCCGGTGATGGCGTAGTAGAGCCCGTAGGCCCAGCCGGGATCGGCGATGTTCCAGAACACATCCCCGGGCCGCAGCCCGATCGCGTCGCGCATATAGGCGCCGAAGGCGAGCAGGGCGCCGAGCGGCACGGGCACGCCCTTTGGATGGCCGGTCGTGCCGGAGGTCGACATCATCATGAACAGGTCCGAGCCTTTGCGCATCACTGGCTGGCAATCGGGGGAGGCGGCGGCAACGGCAGCGGGGAGATCGATGTCGCCGGCGGGCAGGGCCTCGCCCGCGCCAAGGATGGTGGCGATACGCGGATGGTTCTCCACCTCGTCGAGCTTGCCGCGGTTGGCCGGATTGGTGACCACCAGCTTTGCTTTGCTGTAGCTCAGGCGATGCTCGATCGCTTTCGGCCCGAAGGCGGTGAACAGCGGCTGGTAGACCGCGCCGATGCGCCAGGCGCCCAGGATCAGCGCCACCAGCTCGGGAATGCGCGGCAGCATGCCGGCGACGACGTCGCCGGGGCCGACGCCAAGCGCCTTCAGCATATTGCCGGCGCGCCCCGACATGTCGGCGAGATCGTCGAAGGTAAACTCGCGCAACTCCCCGCCCGCCGAGATGGCGCGCAGCGCCAGCCGGTTTTCGCCGGTGTAGCGGCCGCAGCACTCGACATAGGCATTGATGCCAGTCGCCGGATCGCCATGCAGCCGGGCGACTTCATCCTCGATGCGGAAGCGCTCGACGGCGTCCTCGTAGCGCGGCAGGCCGGCCGCCGCTGGCGTCTTGGTCATCGCAATCCTCCCTCAACGGCTTGCCATCTTTCCATGGCAGGCCGCTCGGTGGAGATTGCCCGAAATCCGCGCCGGGGTCGATTGCGGCGAAAGTCGATCGCGGCTTGGCCTCGCCAGCGCTGGCCTGTAGCATGGCCCGGTGAATGCAGGGAGGGAGGGGCGCGATGCGGCTTGATCGGAATCTCTGTCATTTGAGGATATGGGCCGCCATCGCCGTGATCGCGCTTTTGCCCTGTGCAGCGTCGGCCGGCCCCATCACGCCCGAGCGCATCGCCGCTTCCTTGCCAAAGCTCGAAGCGCTGGCCGAGGCCGCCGTGACGGACGGTGCCGTCCCCGGTCTGGCCATCGCCGTCGTGCATGGCGACGAGGTGATCTTCCTCAAGGGGTTCGGTCATCGCGAGGCCGGCAAACCCGAATCCGTCGACGCCGACACAGTGTTCCAGATCGCATCGCTGTCCAAGCCGGTCTCCGCCACCATCGTCGCGGCATTGGTCAGCGATGGAGCCGTGTCCTGGAACTCCAAGATCGCCGATCTCGATCCGGCTTTCCGCCTGGCCGAGCCCTATCCGACCAGCGAGCTCACCATCCGCGACCTGTTTTCACACCGCAGCGGCCTACCGGGCACCGCCGGCGACGATCTCGAGGACATCGGCTACGACCGCGCCGAGATCCTGCGCCGCCTGCGCTTCGTGCCGCCGTCGTCGAGCTTTCGCGCCGGCTATTCCTACAGCAACTTCGGGCTGACCGAGGGGGCCGTCGCGGCCGCAATGCCGACAGGCAAGTCCTGGGAGGAGGTCGCCGAGGAAAAACTCTACCGTCCGCTCGGCATGGCCTCGACCAGCTCGCGTCATGCGGATTTCGTCAAGCACGCGAACCGCGCCGCACTCCACGTCAGGGTCGATGGCGCCTGGGCCGCGAAGATCAGGCGCGATCCGGATGCGCAGGCGCCCGCCGGCGGCGTCAGCTCCACCGCGCGCGATCTCGCGCAATGGGTGCGCCTGCTGCTGGGCGACGGGGTCTATGCCGGCAAGACGCTGATTGCCGCCGATGCGCTGGACCAGACGCATGTGCCGCTGATGACGCGCGGCAAGAACCCGGTGTCCGGCGGCGAGTCCTTCTACGGCCTCGGCTGGAACGTCGAATTCGGCCGGCACGGTTTGAGCTGGGGCCATGCCGGCGCCTTCAGCGTCGGGGCGCGTACCCTGGTGACGATCTTCCCGAAGGAGAAACTTGGCATCGTCATCCTCGCCAACGCTTTTCCGACCGGCGTCCCCGAAGGGCTGTCCGACAGCTTCGCCGATCTCGCCTTCGACGGTTCGGTCGAGAAGGATTGGGTCAAGGCATGGGACGCGATCTATTCCGGCATGTTCGGTCCGGTGGTCGAGGCGGCCAAGGCCACCTTTGCCGTCCCGCCGTCGCCCTCGAGGCCGGCCCGACCGGCCAGCGCCTATGCCGGCCGCTACGCCAACGACTTCATCGGCGAAGCGCACGTGTCGAGCGCGGGAGACAGCCTTGTCCTCAAGGTCGGGCCGGCCGGCGCCCGGTCCTATTCCCTGACGCATTTCGACAACGACCTGTTCCTGACCTACCCCGATGCCGAGATGCCGGACAGGCCGACGGGCGTCAGCTTTGCCGTCGACCCCGACGGCAAGGCATCGGCGATCACCATCGGGTTTCTCGACGACAATCATCTCGGCACGCTGCGGCGGGTGGGCGACTAGATTGGCCGAGACAGGTCATCCTCGTCGGCCTGCCTGTTCACGCCGGGTCGCGAAGCAATCGCGGACTGTTGGTTCACCGTGTTGATGCACGTCGCAGCGATAGCAGGCACCTTTGCGCTTGCCTTGAAGGCATTCTATTTTGCAGGGTGGTAGCGGCTCGTGGGCATAAAATGTCGGTACTGCCTTTCCTGAGAATTTACGCGCCGCTCAACGCGGTGCTGGCTGCGCCTGGGCTTCTGGCGGTGGCTGCGCTCACGATACCCGACATGTCCGGACGCAGCAGACTGGCCTTGGCTGCCGTGCTCGCTGTCATTTGGGGCGCCTATCTTCTGCAACTGGCTGGGACGCTGCTCAAGCGCCGGGCGGGAGACGTGCGGAACAGGACGCCTGAAATCGCCATCGATGTGCTCGCGGTCTTGGTTCCACTCGCCGCATTTCTGCTCGTCCGTACGCCCGACCGCAGCCTCTACTGTGCTGTTTGGCTGCTGAAACCGCTGCGCGACTCCACTTTCTTCCCGGTGCTGGGCAGGGTGCTGGCCAACGAAGCGCGCAATCTGATCGGCGTCACCACGCTCTTCGGCGTCGTTCTGTTCGGCGTCGCGCTCGCGGCCTATGTCATCGAGCGCGACATCCAACCGGAAAAGTTCGGCAGCATCCCCCAGGCAATGTGGTGGGCGGTGGTTACGCTGTCCACCACCGGCTACGGCGACGAGATTCCGGAAAGCCTCGCCGGCCGCGTCCTTGCCGGGTTGGTCATGATGAGTGGCATCGGTATCTTCGCGCTCTGGGCCGGCATTCTTGCCACCGGCTTCTATCAGGAAGTCCGTCGCGAGGATTTCGTCCGCAATTGGCGATTGGTCGCCGCCGTGCCGTTGTTTCAGAAACTCGGCCCGGCCGTGCTGATCGAGATCGTGCGCGCGTTAAGACCGCGCACGGTGCCCGCGGGCGCCGTGATCTGCCGCATTGGCGAGCCTGGTGATCAGATGTTCTTCGTCGCGGAGGGGCGCGTCAGCGTCGCGACGCCGAGCCCGGTGGAGCTTGGCCCTGGCGCCTTCTTCGGTGAGATGGCGCTGATCAGCGGCGAACCGCGTATGGCAACCGTCAGCGCCGCAACGGCGGTCTCGCTCCTGTCGCTGCACTCGGCGGATTTCCAGATGCTGTGCAGCAGCAGCCCGGAGATCGCGGAGATCATCCGCAAGACCGCGCTCGAGCGGCGCGGCGCGGCACCGATGGCTTGACCGCACCAGGTGTGCAGTCCCGGACTGTTTCATCGATCCTGAGTCCTCACGAAGAGGATGCGACGGGAAGGTTGCCAATTGCATGCCGATGCAGATCCTTGCTGCGACACGTAGTATTGGCTTCAACGTGGGAGCAGCAGGGAGGAGACCTTGACGCGAGGCGCGAAAAAGCATCGCAAATACGGCTGATTGGTTATGACGTATGTATTCTCGCAGATGTGGTATTGGCCGTCCGGGGATTCCTGGACGCGCTCGCGCGGAATGTTGAAGCCATGCGGCAGGTAGGTGTATCCGCCGTCGGTCCTTGACCGAACCGAGGACTGAGGTATGGCGCGGCAATCATGACCACCGCAACACTTGAATTTCGTCAGCGGGTCAATCTTGTCTTCGTACCAGTCATGCGCGTTGGCGCCCGTCGTGGCGGCGATGCATATTGCCGAGAAGATGAGCCGTCGCATGGCGTTCCTCACGCATTCGGCGGGCGCTGCTCGCTCGCGCGTCCATGTGCAGGTGACGCTTCACTGAAAATAGCATGCCCCCGCCGGTCGTCCACTCACGACGCCTGCCCGTAGCGGAGCAGTTTGAAGCAATCGCCGCTGCCCGACTTCGTCTGCGCCAGCAGCGGCTTCGATCGCTCGATCCATTCCTGCTGCGACCTTGCATCGGCCTCGATGGCCTCGACCGGGGCAAGGGCGACGAAGCCCTTGCCCTTGCTGAACAGCCAGCAGGCGCGGGCGAGAAATCGCCTGCTGCGCTGGCGCAGCAGGTCGGCATCGTAGAGGATGTCGAGCATCTCATGCTTGATCTTGCTCTCCTTGTCGGGATTGGCCACGGCAGCCTCGATCGCCTCGCCGCCGATAGCATCCTGCAGATCCTTGTAGTCCAGGGCGAGCTGGGTGGTGGCGTATTTGATCTCGTTCTCGTCGCGCACGATGTTGAACCAAAGCGTCGGATCGAGCTCGTTGACGACGAACGACGTCTCGAAGTCGCGCGACAGGTTCAGGATGTCGAAGTCGCGGACATCGACGTCGCGCTCGACGAGCTGGATCTTGGCGACCTGCTTGCCAAGCTCGGGTCCTTCGGCGCTGATCGCGGCGTTCTTGCCGCCGAGCTCGGGACTGACATAGGCGCCGCCTTCATCCAGCACCTCGTCGAATTCGCCAAGCGTTTCGACGACGGGCGCGCCACGCGCAAGGCGCGCCGCCAATTTTGCCATGACCTGCTGCAGTTCCGTCTCGCGTCTGCGCTGGTCCTGATAATTCTGCTGGAAGAAGAAGATGAACAGCGACACGCCGATGCCGATCAGGATCACGCCCAGCTGCGAAAAGATGTTGCGGTAATATTCCAGCAGCTTTTCACGATGGCGCACGTCGTCGCGCACGCTGTGCGCCACGCGCAGATTGACGATCAGCGACAGGATCAGCAGCCCGGCGCCAACCAGGATGAGGCCGCCGATGAGAAGGTAGCCATGGCCTGCGCTGAAATCCATTGGCTTGCCCCGAAAGCCCAGCCTGCGCAGATTAATACCATTTCGCTCAAATACCTATGGGCAGGGCAGCTTCGTCGCCCGACTTGTACCGCCTACGCCTGTTTGCGCCTGCCCGTTCGCTTCTTCGCGGGCGACCTGGCCGCGGGGCTGGCTGCCTCGACAGCTTGCATGGCAAGCCTGGCCTGCCTCAAGCGTTCGGTCTTTCGCTCGCGTTCGGCCGCTTCACCATCGATGATCTGGCGGGCCGCCCTGGTCGTGGCGTCCTGCTTCGTTTCGATGGCAGTCGGCTTCGGCTTGAATATTCCTTCGGGTACCGGCTGTTGTCGCATATGACGGTCTCCAATGATGAAAAGAAAAAAGGCCGGGCGAAACCCGGCCTCTCCTATGCGCCTCGATGATCGGTGCCAGTACATCCGTGGTCAACGACCAGAAGCGCAATCTCCTTACGCAGCCTGAAGGTTCTCCGCCGAACTCTTGCCGTTGCGGTTGTCCTTCACGATTTCGAAGCTGACCTTCTGTCCCTCGACGAGGGACCGCATGCCGGCGCGCTCGACGGCCGAGATGTGCACGAAAACATCGGGCTGGCCGTTGCCGACCTCGATGAAGCCAAAACCCTTGGTGGCATTGAAGAACTTCACGGTTCCAGTATTCACGACGATATCCTTTCAATCATCCATAGATAAACTGCTCGCCGCACAGCCTGCGCGGCAAACGATTTCAGATCGATTTTGAGAGGAAGATCGCCGAGAGCGCGGATTGCGCCAGAACAAGGTTCAACAAGCAAGATCGATACTTGCAACATAGAGCGTTGTGGGTCCGCGAACAAGGCGTAGTGTGAAAATAATTCTTTTTCTCAAAAAGATAGGCCGGTTTCGGTTTGGCTATTTTCATTCGCCTGGAGTGACTCGGCCACCATGGGCCAGGGGTCGGAGACACCAGCCAGGCTGTCAATCTACCCCAAGCTCGGAAGATGCCCGCAGGGCGGAGAGAGGCGCGAAGGATCGCGGCGATCGACCAACAGCAGCGACAGGCAGTTGACCCGGCCGGCCATACGCTCGATAGCTGCGCGCGAACCGCTACCGAGCAACTCCCCGATGACGACAGACGCCAAATTCAACGACATGAACGCAAGCGATCAGCGCGCCGCCGATCCCGCCTGGCAGGACGATGTCCGCGCCGGCGTGCGCCATGTGCGCGATCTCGCCGCGCTGCCGCTGTCGCCCGCCGAGCGCGCGGCCGCGCAGGAAGCCGCGGTGAACCACAAGGTGCGCATCCCAAAACCCTATCTCGACCTGATCGACTGGAACGACCCAGGCGACCCGATCCGCGCGCAGGTGATCCCGTCGCCGGACGAACTGGTCGAGGCGGAAGGCGAGCTCGACGATCCGATCGCCGACCATGCCTACAGCCCGGTGCCGCGGCTGACGCATCGCCATGCCGACCGGGTGCTTTTGTTCCCGACCTATCAATGCGCGGTCTATTGCCGCTTCTGCTTCCGCAAGGAGTCGCTGACCGCGATCGGCCGCGGCTACACCCGAGAAGCGCTCGAAGAGGCGTTCGCCTACATTGCCGATCACCCTGAGATCCGCGAGGTGATCCTGACCGGCGGCGACCCGCTGTCGCTGCCCGACAAGGCGCTTGGCGAAATCCGCGCCCGCATCGAGGCGATCCCGCATGTGCGGCTGTTGCGCATCCACACCCGCGTGCCTGTCGCGCTGCCCTCGCGCATCACCGCCGGGCTGGTCGGGGCGCTGGACGGCAGGCTGATGGTGACGGTGGTGACGCACTTCAACCACCCGCGCGAGATCACCGACGCCACCGAAGCCGCTTGCCGCCGGCTTAGGCAGGCCGGCTTCGTGCTGCTCAACCAGAGCGTCCTGCTCAAAGGCGTCAACGACAGTGTCGAGGTGCTGGAGGAGCTCTGCCGCGAGCTGATGTACCGGCTCGGCGTCAAGCCCTACTACCTCCACCACGGTGACCTCGCGCGCGGCATGGCGCATCGCCGCACGACCATCGCCGAAGGCCAGGCGCTGGTGAGCGCGCTGCGAGCGCGCCTCTCCGGCATCTGCAACCCGACCTATGTCATCGACCTGCCCGAAGGCGGCGGCAAGGTGCCGCTGGGACCGAGCCACATCGAGGGGTGTGACGGGGAGACCTGGCGCATCCGCGGACACGATGGGAAGGCGACGGCGTACAGGGAGGTGGTGAGGGAGTAAGTTCGCTGGAAGCGCTTGCCTCTGGCTCCTCCGTTGGAACCAGCCTTACGGCTCCGCATTTTATGAGCGGGGGCTGAAGGAAGCGTGGCGTGAAACCTCTGTTGGGAATTCTGGGCGGCTTCGTGCTGACCCTCACGATCTTCGCCAGTGGACTGGCCTTCGCCACCTGGCTGCTGGCCGCCAAACCGGTAGGCGTGGTCGCGCCGAGCCAAAGCGTGGCCGAGCTCTGGACCAGAAACGCCGAGCGGGTCGGCGCGGCCAAGCAGGCTCTCGAGCGCGTTCCCGCCCGCCCGGTTCCGGCCGACCCCAAGCCCGCCGATGCCGCAAAGCCCGAGATCGGGCCCGAGGTGACCGCCTCGATCGAGCCGCCGGCGGACGACGGTCAAGCTCCTGGCGAGGCGCCGGCCGCAGCCGCGGAAGGCGCGGAGGCCACTATGGACTTGCCGGCCTCCCATGTCGAATGGTGCGAAAGCCGCTACCGCTCCTATCGCCTCGACGACAATAGCTACAGGTCCTACAGCGGCGAGCAGCGCCCCTGCATCTCGCCCTATCTCGATGCCGGCGCCGCCGACCAGGGTTACGTCAAGGTGCGGGACACTTCCATGAAGGCCGCCGCGATGGATGGCTTCGCCACCACCTACCAGGGCTGGCCGGGCGACGACACGTCGGGCGAGGGCGCGTCAGCCGGGGTTTCCGCCGACCATATCGACTATTGCTTCAGCCGCTACCGCTCCTACCGCCCGGAAGACAACAGCTACCAGCCCTACGACGGCGGCCCGCGCCAGCAGTGCGAGTAAGCGCCCCGCTAATCCAGCACCCTCTCGTCGATCTCGTCGATGCTTCTCGTCCCGGTCAGCGCCATGGTGACGGATAGCTCCTTGCGCAGGATCTCGATGGCCGTCGCCACACCGGCCTCGCCGCCGGCGCCGAGGCCGTAGATATAGGCCCGTCCGACCAGGCAGCCGCTGGCGCCGCGGGCGAGGGCCCGCATCACGTCCTGGCCCGAGCGCACGCCGCCATCGAACAGCACCTCGGTTTCTGAGCCGACCGCCTCGACGATCCGCGGCAGCTTGGAGATCGTCGACGGCGCGCCGTCCAACTGGCGGCCGCCATGGTTGGACACCACGATGGCGCTTGCGCCGGCCTTGCTGGCGGTGCGTGCGTCCTCGGCGTCGAGGATGCCCTTGATGATGAGCTTGCCCGGCCAGATGCTCCGGATCCATTCGACGTCGCTCCAGTTGAGCGTCGCGTCAAACTGGTGCGACACCCAGTCGGCCAGTTCCTTGACGCCCCGCTCGCCTTTCACATGGCCGGCGAGATTACCGAAGGTCCAGCGCCTGGCGCTGAGCATGCGCCAGGCCCAGCCCGGCCTCGCCGCCATGTCGAGGATGTTGCGCAGCTTCAGCGACGGCGGCACCGCAAGCCCGTTCCTGATGTCGGCGTGGCGTTGGCCCAGCACCTGCAGGTCGACGGTGAGCACCAGCGCGCCGCAGCGGGCGGCGATGGCGCGCTCGACCAGCGAGCGCACGAAGCCGCGATCCTTCATCACATAGAGCTGGAACCAGAATGGTTTTGCGACCGCCTCGGCGACGTCTTCGATCGAGCAGATCGACATCGTGCCGAGCGTATAAGGCACGCCGGCGGTCTGCGCGGCGCGGCAGGCGAGGATTTCGCCATCGGCCCACTGCATGCCGCCTAAGCCGATCGGCGCCAGCGCGATCGGCAGCGCGGCTTTTTCGCCCAACATCGTCGTCGCGGTGTCACGTTGCGCGACATCGACCAGCACCCGTTGGCGGAAGGTGAGCCGCTCGAGATCGGCGCGGTTGGCGCGCAGCGTCTGCTCGGAATAGGCGCCGGCCTCGACATAGTCGAAAAAGGCCTTTGGCACGCGCCGGCGGGCAGCCTGCCTGAGGTCCTCGATGCAGGTCATGCCCTTGAGCGGCGCCGCCGCGGGTGACGCCCTGGCCCGGTCGCGAACCACTGCTGCTTCACTCGATTGTTGGAGTTCGGGTACTGCGGTGATCAGCCTGTCCATCGTCGTCTCCCAACGAATATTAGCCACTGCTGATAGTGCGGGCCCATTGAATGCGCCGTCGCCGGCGATGTAAACTCACTAGCGAGTATACATTCGAGCGCTCCCAGCCCCGTGCCCCGATCGTCCGACCAGACCAGACCAGCGATACTGCAGGCGGCCTACAAGCTGTTTCGCCGCCGCGGGTTCTTCCGCGTCGGCATGGACGAGATCGCGGTCGCCGCCGGCGTCACCAAGAAGACGCTCTACTACCATTTCGACAGCAAGGACGCGCTGCTGACGGCGGTGCTCGCCTCGCAGCACGAGCGCGCCTTCGCCGAGTTCCAGACCTACGGCATCGACCTGTCGGGCGGCGCCGAGCAGCTGATCGACAAGCTGTTCAAGGGACTGGCCACATGGTCGGCCAAGCCGCGCTGGGCGGGATCTGGCTTCACTCGCCTCGCGATCGAGCTCGCCGACCTTAACGGCCATCCCGCGCGCTCTATGGCGCGCAAGCACAAGGCGCTGATGGAACGGCAGCTGGCGAGCCTGCTTGCCGAGGCGAAGGTGCCGTCGCCCGGCGAGCGGGCGCGAGAGCTGTTCCTGCTGGTCGAGGGCGCCATGGTGATGATCCTCGTACACGGCGACCGCGACTACTGCACGGCGGCAGCGGAGGCCGCGAAGCGGCTGGTGATGGGACAGCCGGCAGGTTCCTTGGCGATTGGCGAAATCGATGGAGCGTAATCTCCCCCTTGAGAGGGAGATAATCGGCAGACCAGAGGGGGGGGTGCCTCGCGCCGGCTTCCCAGAGCGCAACGCCCACCACCTCAGCCGGCGATAATCTTCCCCGGATTCATCACATTAGCCGGATCGATCATCTCCTTGATCGCCCTGGCCAGCGCCTGCTTGACCGGGTCGACGTGGCGCTCATAGGCGTCGCGCTTGTCGAGGCCGACGCCGTGCTCGGCCGAGAACGAGCCGCCGCTTGCCTGCAAGCCTTCATAGAGCACGTCCTCGATCGCCTCGTGCAGCGCGTGCGGGACCGGCCCGTCGGTGTTGATCGAGATGTGCAGATTGCCGTCGGCGAGATGGCCGAACACATAGGGCGCGTAAGTCGCGTCGATTGCCTTCAACCCGGCCTCGATGCGCGCCACATAGGCATCGAGCCCGCCCGCCGGCACCGACACGTCGAAGGAAGGCGGCAGATGGTGCATGCGCTCGATCATCTCGGTCTCCTCGCGCAGCCGCCAGATCGCCTCGGCCTGCGCGACCGAGCTGGCGATGAGCCCGTCGACGATGCCGGCTTCCTCCCAGATCGCCGCCAGCCCATCCTCCAGCGCTTCTCGCGCGGCCTCGACGCTGTCGGCGCCGAGCTCGAGCACCAGCAGGCAGGGGGCATCCAGCGGCAACTGGCCGGGCGCGAAGCCGAGCATGCGGTTCATGGCGGCCGCGAAACGCTGCCACAGGATCTCGGCGGCGTTGAGCCGCGTCTGGGTACGCTCCAGGAAATGCCGCACGATGCGCTGCGCGCTGGCCGCGTCCGGCACGCCGACCAGCGCCGTGGCGCTGGCGCCCGCCACCGGATCGAGCCGCAAGGCGACGCGGGTGACGATGCCGAGCGTGCCTTCGGCGCCGATGAACAGGTGCTTAAGATCGTAACCGGCGCTGGTCTTCAGCACCCGCGTCAGGTCGGAAAATATGCTGCCGTCGGGCAGCACTGCTTCGAGGCCGAGCACGCGATGGCGCATCGTGCCGTTGCGAAAGGCCATGATGCCGCCGGCATTGGTGGAAACCATGCCGCCGATGGTGCAGGAGCCGCGCGCCGCAAGGTCAATGCCGGGATCGAGCGCATGCGCGGCCGCCGCCTCCTGCAGCACCGAGAGCGGCGTGCCGGCTCCGACGATGGCGACACGCGCGAACGGGTCGATCTCTTCCACCCTGTTCAGGCCGCCGAGGTCGCAGATGATCTGGCCTTCCACAGTCGCAGCGGCCCCCGTCAGGCCGGTGCGCCCGCCCTGGGCGACGAGGCTGAGGCCGCGCGCCGCGCAGAATTTGACCAGCGCCGCGACGCCTGTGGTGTCGACCGGCCGCACCAGCGCGGTGGCGCCGAAATTGCGGGCATCGAAGCCAGGATCGCGGGAGGCGAGCTCGGTGGAGTCCCAGACGGTGGCGTTGGGGCAGGCGGCGCGGAGGGAAGGCAGGAGGGACATGCAGGCTCCAGGGGTTTGGGCGCTCTGACGGCAAATGACCTCACATTCACAACCGCGCTGGGCTGTGATGCGCTGGCCGCTCACACTTGACCGGTGGCTTAGCCAAGTAGAATGCCGACGACAATCATCATCTGAGGCCGAGGCTAGCCCAAATGCCCTTTGAGATGGCGTGTCACAGGCGCTTCGACATAGCTGAAGATGAATACGGCGACGATGGTGACAAGCAGGGGTGTGGCCACCAGGACGAGGACATGAACGACGCGCGAGGTCGGGTCGAGCGACACGATCTTCTCGGACGCACCATTGACGAACTGGTGGCATAGATAGATGGCAAAGGTGCATCTGGCGACGAAATTGACCGACGCCGACCGCACGACATGGCCCGACCGCTCCAGGATCACCGTACCGAACAGCAGCAGCGCTGCCGGCAGGCCAAGCCCGACGGGCCGTGGCAGGTCCGCCCAGAACATCGGCCTCAGCACCACCGCCGCCATGCCGATGCCGAGCGCCAGCAGCGCCCATCCGACGGCGCGATCCTGCGCCGGCCAGCGCTGCTCGCCTCCAAGCGCCTTGTAGATCAGGACGCCGAAGGCGAAGTCGATCAGGATCGGATCGGTGTAGGCCGCAAGCGCCGGGTTCTCCGGCTGGAATATCCTGCCGAGCAGCACGAGCAGGACGACGAAGGCCGAGGCCAGGTAAGCGGCATTGCGACGGCTCACCGCCAGGCAGGCGGCCATGATCAGGCTGAACTGGACGATGATCACCAGCGTCCAGGTAGGATGCAGGATCGGATAAGGTCCATAGGGGATAAACAGCATCGACATCACCAGCTCGCGCACGGTCGGCGTGCCGTAGCCCGTCACCCAGTCCTTGGCGAAGAAGGCCGCCAGCGTAAACAGCCAGTAGAGCGGCAGGATGCGAATGGCCCGGTCGCGCAGATAGGCCGGCGCCGTCCTGCCCGGCCGACTGAGCACATGTGCCGAAAGGAACCCCGACACGACAAGGAACAGGTCGGTTCCGAAGCGCAGCATATCGACGATGGTCGACCCGGCGCCGATGGCGATGAAGACAGGCTCGAGATGGACGTAGACGATGCCATAGGCGGCTATGAGCCTGAGGATCTGGATATTGTTCCAGAACAGCTTTTCCCGCGACGCCGAAATCTGCCTGGTGGTGAGTTCGTATTCCTCGCCGATCCGTGACGAGACCCCCGCCACTCGATTGCTCGCCGTCCCCGGCAGCGGCGAGCCGGGCAGCCGGCCCCGGTCACCATGGAGGGCCGGATAAGCCCGCAGAAGAAGCATGAAGAGCATGCTTGCGGCCAGCGCCGCTAGCCCCAGGGTGACGAATGCGAACACAGCCCTCATCGGGTCAGTCCAGGGTCACGTGCTTTATGCAGCGGCACGTGTTGCTCCGCCGGGTTGCCACACCGTAGCCGGACTCTAGGCGTGTCGCGCCGGGAAAAGAACAGGCGCATAGGTATATACCCATATGCACCGCGCTACCGCTTTCGGATGCTGGATCATCCGGGCATCAACCGATGATTGCGTAGATTCCTGGGATCGTTCGGCCGCGCCGGGCGTTTGAGCAAAAGCTGAAATGGAGGAACCGACAATGGGTGACGATCGGCTGGAGAAGATCAGGCAGCGTGCCTATGAAATCTGGGAACGCGAGGGCCGTTTGTTCGGCAATCACGACCGGCACTGGAGCCAGGCCGAGGCGGAAATCGACCGCGAGGCGGCCTTGCCGCTGACGGCCGATGACGCCCTGCCGGAAACCCGCAAGATCGCCAGCACCGACATACTGACGGTCGAGGAACTGGCCATGCGCACCGGCATAACCGGCGACGAGGCGCAAGAACTGATCGACAGGCTGGGCAGCGACCGCGCCGCGATCGAGGCCGCCGCCCGCAGCCTCAAGGCGAGACGGCGGCTTTAAAGCAATTCCAGGAAAAGTGCGTGGCGGTTTTTCGTCCGGAATAGCGCTTGTCGAAAGCAATTCCAGGAAAATGCGCGGCGGTTTTCCGTCCTGCAACTCAGGAAAAATGAGCGACGGCCTTCCGCCCGCAACTACGCACGAACAAATAGCTTCGGCTTGCTGAGGAAACCGGGAACAGGGTGGCGTCGCTGTGCGTTGATCTCAGCAAGGAGATCAAAAATGTCTATGCCGAAAACGTCTGTGCACAAGGAAGACTACCGGACAAATCGGGCCGACTACCTGATCGCCAAGGCGCCGATCCCCAAAGCGGAGCCGAAACCGAAGAAGAGGTCGTCCCGGCTTGGTGAGCAGCGCTCGGCCCGGCTCTCGGAGAGCCCTTTGGAGACGGTGGCGAGACCGCAACCGCGCCGCTAGCCGCCTTTCGCCGGTGGCCGGCGGGGCCGCCTTGGCCCGTGCTGACCCCGTCCTCTGTTCTGTCGGAACTCTTGGTGCCTTCGCAGGTTCATCCTTCATAACCCCGAAGGAGACCACGCCATGGATCACACCAACCACGTAAGGCTCACCAATGCCGAGCTGACCCCGGCCATCCTCGAAGGCGCGACCATCTACGGCCCTGACGACGAGAAGATCGGCTCCGTCGACCACATGCATGGCAGCCAGGTCGTCATCGACGTCGGCGGCTTCCTTGGCATCGGCGCCAAACCCGTCGCGGTTCCCGCCATGCAGCTCGATTTCATGCGCGACGAAGACGGCGACGTCCACGCCGTCACCTTCTGGACGAAGGACCAGCTCGAGGACATGCCCGAGCACCAGGACTGAAAGAGGGGCCCGGCACGGCCGGGCCTTCCTCTTCGGGAGAAACACGATGATCCGAAAACTCAAATCCGGAAAGTACCGGCTCTATTCGCGCAAGAAGGACGAAAAGACCGGCCGCCGCCGTAACCTCGGCACCTTCGACAGCCGCGAGGCGGCCGAGAAGCACGAGCGGGAGGTGCAGTATTTCAAGCGGCATTGAGCGGGCAAGACCAGGAATTGGCAGGCATGCCGTCAACCTCGATACGCAAGACGGATTACGATCCGGAACGCCGCATCCTCTCGGTATGGTTCGTGGCAAGCGGCAAGCACTATGAGTTTCAGGGTGTTCCGCCGGAGACGTTCGCGGCATTCCGGTCCGCCTTCGCCAAGGGCCGGTATTTCAACGACCACATCCGCAATCGCTTCAGCCACCGTCTCGTGCCCGGCGGCAACGCCGATCCCGAATGACCGCGGCTCCGGCTTCAGTCCGGTTTGTCGTTACGCGCCACCGGGGGACGGGGCGGTTCGTATCCCGTCACCAGCTTCACCTGGTCCAGATCGACCGTCACGACCGGCCGCAGGTTCACCGTCACCTTGCCGGCCTGCTCATCGATGCGCGTGACTTCCCCTATCAGCTCGATGTTCTGGCCGTTCCTGGCCGTGCGGTCGGCTATCGAATGCGGATGCCCATAGGTCGGAATGCTGACGCTTACTCGTTCCTCGTCGATCCGCCGCAGTACGGTGGCATGGATGGCAACCTCGTCGCCGACGCCAACGCCTCTCGCGGGTCGCCTGGTTGTCATGCGTCGATGTCCAGCCGCTCATGTTGGACTGGCTGATGCCAGATCACCTGGCGCAGGTCGCGCATGTCGACCGGCTGGGGGCATCCGAGGCAAAGATAGAAATGACAGGCCGGATATCCGTCCGGAGGATTTCCGCGCCGGGTGCCGGCGTTGGGCGGCCCGAGATCGGAAAGATTCGTCATCCGCGCAGCTTCCTGGCCTCCCGCGCCAGCCTTTTCCGGTCATTGCCGTGCTCGCGTATCAGCGCGCGGACCTCATCCGGCGTGATGCGGTTCTGCTTGGCGAAATATCTGACCTCGTACTCCTCGTCGGCTGAGACGCGACCCTGGTCGCGGAAGCCGCGGTTGCTTTTGTCGTCGGCCATTGGTTTCTCCCGAGATATCGTTGCTGCGCTCTGGCTAATATAAGCCGGCACCCCGGACTCCGGTTCCATGCGCGGGCCGGTGGTGGCCGGCCAGGCACCCCTTGAGCGGCGGAGCCGTGATCTCCCGCAACAGAACTGGCGACGGCGCGCGACGCACTCTGCAAGCCATCGGCGACAACATAATGGGCATCACCTTGCGGGCCGGGCTTCAGCCCTGTTTGTCGTAGCCGGCGGTAACCTCGCCCTTGTGTGCGGCGAAGGCTTCAAGCACCTCGGTCTTCTCGGCCTTCGGAACCTTGAAGTGATCGAGCGTCCGCCCGAGTTCGGCCGCGACCTCATCGAACTCCGCCGGCGAGATCCGCAGGTCGCGATGGGCTTCCTCGAGGCCGAGCGGCGTCGTGCCGGGCTTGGTGGCCACGAACTTGAGCGGGCCGCCGGAAACGTCGCAGACCCACAGCGTGCGCATGAATTTGAGGCCGGGCAGCCGTTCGAGGTTCTTGGTGTGCCATTTCCGCAGCTGCGCATTCTTGGATTTCTGGCCGACGATCGGGTTCTTCACGATGGCGTCGCTGAAGTGATCGACCACCGCCGCGATGGCGAACACGCCGCCCAGCCGCTCGTACAGGCTTTTCTCAGGCTTGGCCTGCTCCTGCGCGAGCGCGTTGTTGGTGACCACTACAGTCGTCGATGCGGCGGCGACCGCCAGCGCGACGACGCTTCGTCTTGTGAGAGAGGTCGAAACAGCCGTTTTCATCTCTGGTTCCTTCGCGTTGGGCCAGAGCAAGCCGCGGCCTGGTCTGGCGGCGTCAATGATTTGATTTTCGGATATGTCCACTTTGCCTTACCCGGCATGGTCCGCGGCATTAACGAGCGCCGCGCCCGACTAGTTCCGTTTGAGCCGGCTGGGCGAAGGACCGGCAGCGCGAAGGCGAGGGGCATGTTTGCAAGCGGCATTTGACCATGCCGGCGCGGTTGGGGCTCGAAACGGTCCCGGCCTACCAACCGCACCGCTGGCTTCGCAGCTCCGATTGCGCGGCGATTCCCCGCATCGTGACGTTGTATCCGGCAGTCTCACCCGGTCGGCGTGATGGCATCAGGCCGCCCTGGGTTCATGCGCCCTGTCGACCCGGCGGCGGATCACGCGAAGTCTGCCTTTCTCGTTCACCCCAAGCTATCCCAAGGCTTTATGGGTGCCGGTGGGCGCGGGGTTGGAAAAACGATGACGCAACGTGCGCTGATCACATGCGTTCTATTGGGAGGACCGTGCCCGATCTGACGGGCCGGCCTCATGCGCTGAAAGATCGGAGGCATCGGGATGTCCAAGTTCAAAGAAGCTCTTGAGCGCGGAAAGGAAGCCCGGAATCAGAAGAGGAGAGGCGCCGACAATGCGAGGGCTGCGGAGCGAAATGTGCCTGTGGCGGACTTTGAGGCGCAAGCGAGGGCCTGGCTGGATGACGTCGTGGTTGCATCGTTGCAAGCGGCCAATGCCGAGGTCGCTGGCGAGGTGGCTTTCGACATAGACACCGCATCCGATCGCTTGGTCAAAGCATCGACACCGTCGATGCGGTTCGAGATCTACAGGAAGCGGCAATCGGAAAATGCGGTCAGAAGGATGTTCACAGTCAGTGTCGAGGTGAGCGGAGCGGTGTCCGTGTCGGCCCCCGGGATGGTAGCGAAAGACGTCGGAAACATAGGCGACAAGTCTGACGCAAAGTTCCGCAACCTGGTCGCGGAATTGATCGAGGAGGCGGCAAAGGGCACCTAGCCAGCCCTTCGCGCCTGCCCTAGATACCCGCGCCATGCCCCAACGCTACGGCATAGAAGAGACACCTGAAGGCACGTGGGACATCGTCGACGTCTTCACCGGTTTGCCGGTCGTCGAGGACGGCGTCCCCCTGATCGACATGCCCATCGAAGAGGCCGACGATCTGGTGGGCCTCCTCAACCGACGCGACAGGGAGCAGCGGGGCATGAACGGCATCTGATCCCGCCGCGAAAAGCGGCAGCCTGCCTGATACCGGATTGAGACAGCGCTGAAACACGTCGCCGACAGCGGCGGCATTCCTGCGAAACGCCCCGGAGGGAAAGTCATCGCTTACCAATCCCAGGAGTACGCCGATGACACCCGACCAGATACGCCTTGTCCAGGACAGCTTTCGCGAGGTCGTTCCGATCCGCGTGGCCGCAGCCGCCTTGTTCTATGAACGCCTGTTCGCCATCGACGGCGATCTCCGGGCGCTGTTTCCGGAGCGCGACATGACCAAGCAGGGCGCCAAGGTGATGGCGGCGCTGGGTTTCGTCGTGCACGGGCTGGACCGCGCCGAGACCATCCTGCCCACCGTGCGCGATCTCGCCAGGCGCCACGTCGGTTACGGCGTCGAGGAACATCACTACCCGATCGTCGGCCAGGCCCTGATCGAGACGCTCGCTGCCGGTCTCGGCGACGCCTTCACGCCACCGGTGCGCGAGGCCTGGGAGGCGGCTTATGGCTTGCTGGCGAGCGTGATGATCGAGGCAGCGAGGGAGGTGCAGATCGCCGCCTGAGGGGGTGCGCGATGCACTGCAGAGGACGTCCCGAATGGTCATGCCGCGCAGCTGCGTCGGCATGACCATTTTCGCCAAGTCGTTGGCCTCCTGCGGGCTTTCCGACTCTGTGGGTTTCGATGTTCCTCAAGCGATCTTGACGTGCCGCGTCACCTGGCCATTGCTCTCCCAGTACGTATGCTTTTTGGCGATCAAGGGATCATCCATTGCTGGTTGGATCTGGCCCGTGGCGCTGACCGCGCGCGAAGTCACCGTGTGTTCTCCCGGCGAGGGGTTTGCCCATGTCAGGGACCAGATTTCCCAGGCGTGTTCGGCCTCCTCGCTGTGGTCGATAGTCGCTGGCGCCCAAGGCTCTTGATCGATCTGCACTTCGACCCGGTCGATGGGTGCCCCCCAGGCGGCCCCGATGATCGAGTAGTCCGAGCCTTTCCGGGTGACCTTCGCGGGCGCCGACTTCAGCAGCGCTCGGCCCACCGAGTTCTCGGTCCACACGGTCTCGCCATTGTGGTCTTCCTCCCGGATGGTGACATAGTCGCGGGCCATCAGAAGGCTCATGAACCTGGTGTCGCGAACCTCGATGCGCTTCAGCCACTTGACGTTGGCGATCCCATACCAGCCCGGAGCAATGAGCCGTAGCGGGAAACCGTTGGCCGCCGGCAGCGCGACGCCATTCATTTCATAGCAGAGCAGATTGTTGGGATTCATGGCGTCGGCGAGCGACATGCTGCGCGCGAAGTTCTGCTTCATCTTGACGTCGCGTATCGGGATCTCGCTTTCGTCAGTCCCGAAGAAGACGACCTCGATGCCCTTCTCCAGAACGCCGGCCTCCTCGAGGATCGGCGCGAGCGGCGTCCCTGCCCAGCGTGCATTGCCGATGCCGCCGGTGAAAAAAGGAAACCCGTGGTTGCCTGAGCATTCCACTGTGAACACGACCTCCTGGCGCGGTCGCGCCCTGATGTCGGCGAGCGTCAACTTTAACGGCTTCTTGACCAGCCCTCCGATCTCCATTGACCACGTCTTTTCATCGATCGTTGGTCGATTGAAATGCGAGATGCTGAAGAACTTGTCGTTTGGCGTTATCCAGCTATCCAGATCCTCCCAGACAAGCTGGCTTTGGATACCTACCGGATCGGGATTTTCGGTCGGCTGATCCAGCCACGGAATGGTTTCCTCGCCCGCCTGTGCTGGAAAAGCGTAAGCCCGACGCGAGGCATGGAGAGCAGCGATTGCGACAAGAGCCGCACTTCCTTGAACGAGAAGTTCTCTGCGTTGAAGGCTATGCATGTTGTTACCTCCCAGTTGATTCCGGAGCAGGCTGCAACGTGCGTTAGGCCGTAGCCTGACCGCGGATATGCGACACAATGAAAACTCTGCCCAGCCGAAAGTATCCGGCGGGTGAGACAATCACCGACGCACCTCAAGCATGTGAAGCGTTGGGCGAAACTAGACTGCGTTTCGCAATCCAAGAGTGCGCCCATGAAGAGGACGTGTCCACAACTTGGACGTGACATGATCACTTTGTGGCATTGTACTTTGTGGCATTAGACACCCGGTATGGCATCTGTTTGCGCAACGCCGGACGCAGCCCGCTCGCCCAAATTCATGCGGGCTTCATAAATCCGTTGCGACGGTCTCGTACGTCAAGGGGGCGGTTCTGATTTGAGGCCGCCGCCCCTGGAAAAAGGATGGAAATAATGTCCAAGCTCCCCGCCAAGACCGAAACCATCGAAAACGTCGAATCCCCTGCCTTCGACCCGTCCAAGGCTGTCGAGCAAGTCCGCGCTGTCGCCGAACAGAGCGTCGAGCAGTCGAAGGAAGTATTTTCCAAATTGAGTTCGGAAGCCGAAACGACTCAAAAGGCCGTTGAGTCGACCCTCGAGATGGCCAAGACCACCGGCAACGAGGTCTCCCTGCAGATGATTGCCGCTCTGCGCACGAATGCAGAGGCCTCCTTCGCGCACCTCGAAGCACTGGTGGCCGTGAAGTCGCCGGCCGAGTTCCTCGAACTGCAGACCGCTTTCCTGCAAAAGCAGATCGAAAAGTCCGCCGAGCAGGCCAAGGCGCTCCAGGCATTGATGCTGAAGGCTACCGAGGACGTATCCAAGCCGATCAAGGATGCCTTTGAGAAGGCCCTGAAGGAACGCAAGGCGGCCTGTTTGCTCGAGGCAACCCGAGCCGGCGCCTCGCGCCGGCTCGGCGCCTGGTAGCCGCCGGCCATTCGTAGTGGCCTAATTCGTCCAGATCGAGCATGCAACCTTTTGGCCGGTGGCGGGGTCGCGGACGGTTTTCGCGGCGATGCGGTGTAGGCCAACACGGTTGGATTTGACTTCCTTGCTGGCGAGGTAGGTCGGATCGCCGACTTCCCAATGATAGCGTGTGTTTGTCGGAGCGCGCTGCCAGGTGAACTTCGAGACGTAAGCCACCTGACCCGGAACGGTGTGGTCGAAGCGGCAGTCGATGGTAGCCGGCATCAGCCCCTTCGCTGCCATCGTATTGATGACCGCGTCGGCATTGGCCGCGGTCAACCATGCATCTATGCCGCTGGTCTGGAATGTATCTCTGCCGCTCGTCCGGTACGTCATGCATCCTGCAAGGGATGCCAGCAACAGCGCGCCAATTGTTGCGCTCGCTCTGCCTGCCCACTTGCTGCCTTCGCGCCTGCTGCCTGCCTGATTGATGCGCATGCCCCGTCTCCTTCCGAAAAGGTGGAAATCAGCCGGGCCAGACTGTGCCCGGTGCGGCATACCTGCGTATATTAGGAACTTCACATGCTGCAGCCGTTCATCGGGCCGCGTCAAAGATGCTGAAAGCTGCCAGGACGTGTCCAAGCCGAGCCTGGCCGCGCGCCCTCGCGCGGCGCCCAGCATATGGGCCGGATTTTGCGGCCGTCGATCTTATGATTTTGAGCAGGCGCCGCCGCGCGGACGCCCGTGTGGCCGCCCCGCCACAAAAGGTTAGCCAAGCCGGCTCTTAACGGTCCTTACCCCCAAAATTAACCATTCGTTAACCATTCGGCCCCTAGCGTTTACCTATCAGTAAGGAATCGCTTCCCGTGACCTTCGCAGCCCCCGTCGAGACCAAATCCATCCGTTTTCGCGCCCGTTCTTTCGTCGCTTTCACGCTCACCCCCGAAGCGCCCCTGGATGTCTGGCTGGAGAGTCTGGACCGCTGGATCGGCAACTCGCCGGGCTATTTTGCCGGGCGGCCGGTGGTGCTCGACCTCAACACCTTGAAGCCCGATGTCGCGGCGATCGATTCGCTGGTCGGCGTGCTCGGCCAGCGCGGCATCCGCGTCTATGCCATCGAGATGGATGGCGGCGCCGAGCTTGGCTCGCATCTGCCGCCGAAGCTGATCGGCGCCAAGGAGGCGACCAGCGACGGGTTGCTCTTGCATCCCGGCCGCAAGAAGGCGGAAGAGGGCAAGGCTGACGAGCAAAAGCCCGAGGACGGCAAGGCGCCGGCGAAGCCCGCGCTGCCCGGCGGCGACACGCTGATGGTACGCACGCCGATCCGCTCCGGCCAGTCGATCTTCCATGCGCATGGCGATGTCATCGTTCTCGGCTCGGTCGCGTCCGGCTCCGAGATCGTCGCCGCCGGCTCCATCCATGTCTACGGCACCCTGCGCGGCCGCGCTTCCGCCGGCGCGCTCGGCAACATTGCGGCGCGCGTCTTCTGCCGCAGGAACGAGGCCGAGCTGATCTCGGTCGACGGCTGGTACACCACCGCCGAGGAGATGGAAAAGGTTTCGCGCGGCAAGGCGGTGCAGGCCTTCCTCGAGAACGACGTGCTGTGTGTGGTGCCGCTCGGCTGACCCCGGCCGATTTGGGGCGGCGCAATCGTAAGCCTGGGACCGGTTTCGCGTGCGATGGTCCTGCAACACCGTGCCTGGCACGGCCGAAACAACAATCGCCAAACGGAGGCAATTCATGGGCAAGGTAGTGGTGGTCACCTCAGGCAAGGGAGGCGTCGGCAAGACGACGTCGACGGCGGCGCTGGGCGCCGCGGTCGCCAAGACCGGCAAGAAGGTGGCGCTGGTCGATTTCGACGTGGGCCTGAGAAACCTCGACCTGATCATGGGCGCCGAGCGGCGCGTCGTGTTCGACCTCGTCAACGTCATCCAGGGCACGGCGAAGCTCTCGCAGGCGCTGATCCGCGACAAGCGGGTCGAGACGCTGTTCCTGCTGCCGGCCTCGCAGACGCGCGACAAGGATGCGCTGACCGAGGAGGGCGTCGGCGAGGTGATCGAGCGGCTGCGCTCGGTATTCGACTATGTCTTCTGCGACAGCCCGGCCGGCATCGAGCGCGGCGCCCAGCTCGCCATGCGCTTTGCCGACGAGGCGGTCATCGTCACCAACCCGGAGGTCAGCTCGGTGCGCGATTCCGACCGCATCATCGGCCTGCTCGACGCCCGCACCATGAAGGCCGAGCAGGGCGAGGCGATCGCCAAGCACGTGCTGGTGACGCGCTATGACGCGGCGCGCGCCGCGCGCGGCGAGATGCTGTCGATCAACGACGTGCTGGAGATCCTGTCGACGCCGCTGCTCGGCATCATCCCCGAAAGCCAGGATGTGCTGAGGGCCTCGAACCTCGGCTCGCCGGTGACGTTGGCCGATCCGGCCAACGTCGCCGCCAAGGCCTATATCGACGCCGCAAGGCGGCTGGAAGGCGAGGACCTGCCGGTGGTGGTGCCCTTCGAGCGCAAGGGCCTGCTCAACCGTCTGCTCGGAAGGAGGGCGGCATGAACATTCTCGACCTCTTCAAGCGGCGCACCAGCGCGCCGGTGGCGCGCGAGCGGCTACAGCTGCTGCTCGCCTACGAGCGCCAGAGCCGCGGCCAGCCCGATCTGGTCTCCATCCTGCGCGAGGAGATCATGGCGGTCATTGCCAAGCATGTGCAGATCGACCAGGACTACCTCCAGGTCTCGATGGAGCGCGGCAAGACCATGTCGACGCTGGAAATCGACATCCAGATCCCCAACAAGAGCGCCACGCCGCTGGCGCTAGCGGGGTAGGGCAGGTGCTTTACCTCGCCCCCGCCAGAGGCGGGGGAGAGGTGGCCGCGCAGCGGCCGGAGAGGGGGCCTGCGACGCCGGCGGGTTCCCTCTGATCGATTTCAAGGCCGGCGCATCTCCCCTCTCCGTCTCGGCTTCGCCGAGCCACCTCTCCCCCACCTTCGTGGGGGCGAGGAACCAGAGCTCCCCAGCGGTTCCTGCGATCCTTCGCACCCCCCTCTGGTCGGCCGGCCCCTGCGCCCTAGATCGAAGCTTTTCGAGCAACTCACTCCTCAAACTTCGAGCAACTCACTCCTCAAACGATGAATTGGCGACAGGCAGGCATGACAGCCGGATTCCCCCTCCGGGCGCTGTCGCGCCGTTCTTGCCGTGCGCGCTAGTCCTATCGGGGGACTTCCCTAGCGGAAGCGAGGGATGTAGAAGCCCATATTAGCTAATCGTTAATTATCCGAAGTGCGTTTGAGTTGGAGGTGTTCGGTCATGAACTTCAAGAAACTTATCAAGCGTGCCGATGAGGTGGACAGAGCTTTCGAGGAGCTCCAGACGGATTTGGCGGAAGCATTCGATGCGTGCCTCGACGAAGAATCGTCGGAGGAGGTCAGCGCCGCGGGGCCGGATTCCGTGCCGGAAGAGGACGCTCCAGGGCCGGAGGCCGAAGTGCAAGCGGGCGAGAATCCACAGCGCCTGACCCCGCACACGCAGACCAGGCTTGCCGCGCTTGGCGCCCTTGATGGGCTGTTCCGCGATGCGCAGGGGCACCTGGAGGAAATCAGCGGCAAGCTCTCGGAGATCGCCACCTCGCAGCATTTGACGCGCGAGTTCCTCGGCATTCTGCATGGCGACATCCTGCGCGCCAACGAGATGGAACTTACCAATGCCGGGCTTTCCGGCGAGCAGCGGGCGCTGTCGGAGCAACTGGTCGAGGCGGCGCGCAAGCAGCGCGAGCGCGACGGCGCGTTCGAGGCGCTGCAGCAGCGCGAGGCGAGCCTGGTGCAGGAGCGCGAGGCGCTGCGTGCCGCGCTCGCCGCGGCGAGGCTCGAGCTCGTCGAGGCGGCCAATGCCGGCGCCAGGCGCGAGGCCGAGTTCGGCGACATCGCCAAGCAGCTTTCGGCGAAAGCCGTCGAGGCCAACCGAAGCGCCAGCGAGAGCAAGATGCTGCGCGAAAAGCAGGTCAGCCTGGCGGTCGACCTCGACCAGTCGCAGAAGCGCGAAGCCGAGGCGCGCCACAAGATGGACGAGGTCGCGGCCATGCACGCCACCGACATGGCGCGGATCACCGATCTGGCCGCCGCGCTCGGCAGGAGCGAGAAGGAGGAGGCGCGGCTGCAGAAGGCGCTGGAGAGCGCCCAGGCGAGGCTCCAGGAATCGGCAGAGGCGACCAGCCTCACCGAGGCCGATCGCGAGGCCGAGCTTGCGCGTGGCCAGGCCGAGATGCGCGGCCTGCGTTCCGAGATCCAGGACCTGCAGGCGCGGCTGGAGCGTGCCGCGAACGAGAACGGCGAGGCGGCAAGCGAGATCGCCAGGCTCAAGGCGCAGGCCAGCGACGCGCTCGCCGAAAAGCAGATCGCCGACGAGAAGCTGGCCGTGCTGAGGAGCGAGAGCGAAAGCGACAAAATGAACCTCTCGGCCGTCAACGCCAATCTCTCGCAGCTGTCGCTGCAGCAGGCCTCCGAGCAGATCGAGCTCGATATCCAGAAGCAGGAATGCGAGGACCTGCGCGCCGAGGTCGCGACGCTCAATGCCCGCATCAAGGAGCTCTTACCCTTTGAGCGCCTGCATCGGGTGACCGCCGCCAGGACACGCGAGGACAATGTCGTCGAGATCGCCGGCGTGGTCGCCGACCCCGCGCACCCCACCCACCGCCGCCGCGCGCGCCGCCGGCTGCACGCCTCTTAGGATTGGCGAAAACCGCAGAGCTGCCGATCTCCCCGCGGGGGAGAGATTGGCAGTTTCAGCGTCGCCCTCACTCCGGCTGGTAAAGCTCGTCCATGCTGAGCGCGGCCAGCGTGGCGAACGGCGCCTGCTTCTTCACCCTGCCATGGTCGAGGATCACCACGTCGTCGCAGAACGAGATCGTTGAGTGATGGTGGCTGATGACCAGTGTCGTGCGCCGTCCGGCGCGCGATTTCAGCGTTTCGACGATCGCCGCTTCCGACAGCCCGTCGACCGCGTTGGTGGCCTCGTCGAGGATCAGTATGTCGGGGTCGCGCACCAGCGCGCGCGCCAGCGCGATGCGCTGTCGCTGCCCGGCCGACAGGTTGACGCCGCGATAGCCGGCGACGGTGCCGTAGCCCTGCGGCAGGCGCTCGATGAACTCATGCGCCTCCGCGAGCCGCGCGGCGCGCTCGGCGTCTTCGACTGACGCGGTGTCGTGGCCATAGGTGATGTTGTCGAGGATCGTGCCGTCGACCAGCTCCAGCTCCTGGCTGGCCAGAGCGATGTGACGCCGCCAGTCGGACGGATCGATCTCGCCAAGCGGCGTGCCGTCGATGAGGATTTCGCCGCCGTCCGGCTCGACGAAGCGGCACAGAAGATTGACGATCGTCGTCTTGCCGGCGCCGGAGCGGCCGATCAGCGCCGTCGAACTGCCCGCCCGGATGTCGAAGGTAGCGGCATGCAGCACCGCCGCGCGCTGCTCCTCGCTGGCATAGGTGAAACTGACGCCCTCGAAAGCGATGCGTTCCTTAAGCCCCGGAAACGGCAGGCTGCCCTGCGGCGGCGCCGGCTTGCCGGCGGGGTCGAGCAACCAGGTCACCTCTTCCAGCGATCCGGAGAGCCCCTGCAACTGGCTCCACGACATCTGCAGCGCCCGCATATGCGGCTGCAGCCGGTAGAGCAGGATGAGGAATGCGGCGGTCAGCGGGAAGCTGACATCGGCCAGCCAGGCGCCGATCACCGTCGCCAGGAACAGCATGGCATGCAGAACCTCGGTCAGCGGCGGCAGCGCGCCCTGGCGGGTCGAAAGCACGAAGGCGGCATGGCGCACGCCGTCGGAGGCCCTGTCGAACGCCGCCTTCTCGCGCGCCTCCTGGCCGAAGATGCGGATGAGGCGCCCGGCATGCACCAGATGCAGCATCTGCGAGGCGAGCGCGCTGTTGCGCGAGGCGACGCTGCGGCTCGGCGCCTTGAGCTGGGCTGACAGCATCGCATGCGCCACCTGGACAAGGGCCAGCCCCAGCGTCACCAGCAGCGTCATCTTCCAGGACAGAAGCAGCAGGAAGGCGAGCAGGATGATCGCCGCCGAAGCGCTGACGATCGAGCCGAGCAGCGCCTGGATGGCGTCGGAGGCGCGCCAGGATTCATTGGAGATGATGTTGAGCAGTCGGCCCGGGCTCTCGCGCAGGAAGAAGGGATAGCCGACCCTCAAGAGCTGTTCCGACAGCGCGCTGCGGATGGAAAAACTCGCCTTGCCGTAGATGTGGGCGGTCAGCACCGTATTGGCGAAGCCGAGCAGGTTCTTGAGCAGGATCGAGCCGAGGATCGCCGCCGAGATGGCGATCAGCCGCTCGCGCTCGCCGAGACCGGCGCCGACCTTTTGCAGCAAGGCGGAGAGACCGCCCATGCCGGAAGCGTCGCCATGACCCATGATGATGCCGAGCAGCGGGATGATCAGGCCGATGCCGAGACCTTCCAGCGCGGCGCCGGCAAGCCCGAGCAGCACCACGATCGGCAGCAGGCGCCGCAGCCCGCCGCCGAGCGCGCGCCGCAGGATCGAGAGCGCCGGTGGCAGCGGCCGGATCATCGCGCCCTGGCCTCGGCTTCGCCGGGCTCGGCGCGCCGCAGCGGTTCGGGGGCCGGCCGCCTGGTGATGACAAGCAGCGCGAATTTCGCCGCCCCCGCCAGGTTCATGGCGACGACGGGCCAGTGCGACAGCCTGAGCTCGGGATCGAATCTTGGGCCGCCGACAAGCTCGCGCAGCGCCGCGCGCACCGCCCAATAGAAATGCCTAAGCAGCCAGGGCGCGCGGCGGATATGCTTCAGGCAGAGCGCACCATTGCCGAAATGATAGTCGCGGTGCAGCCGGTCGATCGCCTTGCGGTCGCGCCGGCCGTGATGGTGGAAGATTGTCATGTCAGGCACATATTCGACCGGCATGCCGAGCAGCATTGCCCGCACCAGATAGTCGGTGTCCTCGGCCGAGCGCAGCGCGCCGCCGGCGCCGAAGCGCTCGTCGAAGGGGCCGATGCGGGCGGCGACGTCGCGGTGCATGGTCATGTTGCAGCCGAGCACGAAGCCGCCCGGATGGACGGCCGGCGTCAGCCGCTGGCGCTGCTCGCAGCGCTTGATGGTGAAGGGCAGGTCGCGTGCGTCGCCGAGCTCGACACGGCCGCCGCGGATCAGCCATTTCTCGCCGCTCGCATAATGCCGCTGCAGGTCGCGCAGATAGGTCCGCTCGAGCTTGCAGTCGTCGTCGACGAACACCAGCACGCGGCCGCGCGCCCGCGCCAGTCCGGCATTGCGCGCCGCCGCCAGCCCGGGCCGTGGCTCGGAGAGGGCGGTGATGGGGACCTGCGATTTCTCGGCGATCGAGGCCAGGCGTTCCGGCGTGCCGTCGCGCGAGCCATTGTCGACCACCACCAGCTCGGCCGGAAAGGCCGGATAAGCCAGGCAGGCCGCCTGGATCGAGGCGATGCAGGCCTCCAGCACGTCGACGCGGTCGCGCGTGCAGACGACGAAGGAAACCTCCGGCCGATGGCGGGCAGGGGCGTGCGGGGGCAGTCGTTCGTTCATGCCGCGCCCCCCGCAGGGTGGTCATGGTTGCCGATCGTAAAGAGGGCGCCGACGGCGAAGCCGCCGATCTCCCCCCTTGCGGGGGAGATGGCCGGCAGGCCAGAGGGGGGTGGGAAGGAACGCTGGTCTTCGACGTTGGCTTTTTCCAACCGAAGATCAGGCTTGCGCCGCGAAAGCCCATGGCTGACACGCCGGCCGGACAGCACCCCCCTCTGCCCTGCCGGGCAACTCCCCCGCAAGGGGGGAGATTGGCCGTCACACCGGCTTTCGCCAATCGCCAGCGCCGGAGAGATTGGCGGTTTTAGTGACGCGCTCATGCCCCCACCCGATACGGTTTGAGCACTTCGGCTTCCGGCCTGGTCTTGAGATAGTAGGCCAGCCAGTCGGCCTTCTTGCCGGCGGTGATCGAGGCGAGGCTGAGCCAGGGAGCCCAGTGCCCGGGACTGAGCGCGTATTTCTCGCGGCGGCGGATGGCGTCCCACTTCGCCGTCCGCGTCAAGAGTTCATGCGTCAGCGGCGCCTTATTCTCGTCGCCGACGAGCTGGTAGAGGAAATAGAACAGGTTGAGCGCGCCGGCGGCGAAGCTTGGCCGCGTCTCGTCCGGTAGCGTGGCGATCCGCTGCTCCAGCGCGACGATGAACCGGGCCGCGCGGGCGACCGTGTCGAACGAGACGTCCTCGCCGATGTCGCGAAGGTCCCGCGTCGCTTCTGCCAGGCCTTCGCGTTCGAGGTTTTCGGCCACGATCCTGAGATGCGTGCGGCGCATCTCCTTGGCATGCCGGCTGGTCACGCTGCCCGGATGGATGCGGTAGACGAGCAGGTTCTCCGGCATCATCGCCGCCGGATAGCGAGCGGCCAGCCGTCGGAAGAGGTCGAAATCCTCGGCGTGCCGGTAGCCGGGATCGTAATACAGGCTGTCTTCGCCGATGACCTCGCGGTTGTAGACCACGGTCGGATGCATGAAGATGGTGAAGAACTGCGACAGGATCGGGATGCGGCCGATCTTGAACACCGGATCGAGCTCGCCGCTCTTGATGCGGCCGTGCTGAAGCATGTCTATGCCGGCGCCGCAGAAGCCGAGCTCCGGCCGGTCGGCGAACAGCGCCACCTGGCGCGACAGGCGCCAGGGATAGGCGATGTCGTCGGCGTCCATGCGCGCCACCAACTCGCCCTGGGCGAGCTTCAGCCCCTCGTTGAGGGTGGCGACGAGGCCGCGGTTTTCGCGCGAGATCAGGGTGACGCGGCTGTCGGCCTTGCGGTGGCGTTCGAGGATTTCCAGCGAATTGTCGCTCGAGCCGTCGTCGATCGCGATCACTTCGAGGCGCACATAGTCCTGCCGCAGGATGGAGCCGATCGCGGCAGCGAGATAGGGCCCGGCATTGTAGACCGGCAAAAGCACGGAAACGAGCGGCGCGGCGGTCATTGTCTGGCATCCGTTCGCTGCAGCGACGGCACAGGGCCGCCCGCCGGCCGTCCGGACCACGTCGCGCTGCGCCCGCGCGCGACATAGGGAAAATGCCGCTTGAGGCCATTGAGCGGCTTTTCGAAAACCATCCACGACATTGAAGCCACGATGACAGTGGCCGTTCCCACGACCAGGAACCGCCCCGGCCCCTGTTCTGAGACATTGAGGGGGATCCAGGGCTGAAACATGACGGCAAGCGCCAAGACTATGTTGTGGTACAGATAAACACCGTAGCTGATCCGGCCGAGGGCCTGCAGCGGTGAAAGGTCGAGAAGCCGTCCCCGATAACCGCCAACGCCGGACGAACAGCTTGCAACGACCATTAAAAGCGGCGCGAGAGGCAACACTTCCAGGAGCAACCAGCGGCCCCATTCCTGCACGGGATTTTCCGGCACCGGACCAAACCACTGCAAGACGAAAAACGCGGCCGCGAGCGCCGGCCAGCCAAGCCGCAGCCACTTCGGCAAGTCGGCGGCTCTGGATCGCCAAGCGGCGAGCAGCGCACCCGATGCCAACGCATCCATCGACGCCGGCGGAAGCAGGTCGCGTGCAGGGCCAGGGGTGCCGACGATCGGCCAATAGAAGCGAAACGACAGAGATAACAGAATGACGCCAATGCAGATCGACCCGAGGCGCCGGGGTGGCGCCAGCAAGACAATCAGTGGCCAAGCAAGATAGAACTGTTCCTCTATGCTCAGGCTCCAGAGATGGGAGAGGACCCAAGGGCTCCATTCATTGTGCAGCGCGTACCAGAAATTGGAGAGGTAAAGCGCATGCCAGACCAGCGATCCCCTCGACGATTGGTCCGGGTTAACCAGCCAGACGAGGCCGAGCACCGCGAAATAGGGCGGGAAGATTCGCAGCATGCGGCGGATGTAGAAGGCCCGCAGCGCCGGACCGGCCTCGAACGCGGCGTCATTGCGCGCTTCGAGCAGCAGCCGCGTGATCAGGAAGCCGGAGAGAACGAAGAACAGCCGGACGCCGAGATGGCCGAGGAAGGACGTCCCGCCGGGCGCCAGGAAATGCGCATAGAGCACCATCGTCACGGCGACGGCGCGCAGCGCATCGAGCTGTATGTCGCGCGCGTTCGCCATCAGCGGCTTCCGCCGACGTCATCCGCTAAGGCTGGATAGAAATCAATGCCGGTTAGCAGAAGGCCCAACTGCTCAGCTCCTCCACGGCACATTCGCAACTGCTAACGAATGTAGCACGGAATGCTGCGCCGCAACACAAAATGTTTACCGTGTTGAAATAAAACTGTGATCTCGGACCCGACAAAAGGCACAGATTCGCCCATTTTTCGCCTTTTTTGCCAATTGCGCGCGCCAGTGCGTCGGGAGACGTGCTGAAATCCGACGCTTGTTCTGTTTCGTCTATAAGTATTCAAGGTTTAGTTCTGAGTAAGTTGCGCGCAACTTGTGCGAGTGCTTGTTTGATATTTGATCATAATTTCCGGATGGTTGCCTTGGCGAATGGGTCAAGGGCAGTGCGACGTTGTGCAACGCAGCAAGATATGGTGCGAACCGAAGCTACTAGCATGCCGCCGAGCGAGCTATAACAAATGTTGTCGCGCAGAACGGAGGCGAGGCGGCGGCTGCCGTTTGCCTCTTTCAGCACGGCCTTCGCAATGAGACAGAATTGGCGGCGCGTTCATTGATCAGCCCGGCGGTCCCGGTCGAGCATGAGCGCGACTATCGAGCCGGCGCAGGCCGAAATCAGGATTGAGACCCAGGTGATGCCGCGAGATGGCTGCTCGGGTTCGGCGACGGCAACGGCCTTTTCAGCGGCCACGGCCTGCGCTACGACCGGGCCCAAGTCCGGTCTCGTCCCGCGGCGGATCGAATAGGCGCGCGTCAGCTCGGCGCCGAACAGGAAGATCTGCGAGGAATAATAGACCCACAGCAGCGTGACGATGAGGCCGCCGGCGGCGCCGTAGGATGAGGCGATCGTGCTGGCGCCCAGGTACCATCCGATCGCCGATTTGCCGACCGTGAACAGCGCCGCCGTCACCAGTGCGCCCAGGCCGACATCGCGCCACGCCAGTGACCTGTCCGGCAAGACCTTGTAGATCGCCGCAAACAGCACCGTCGTCAAAATGAACGACAGGACCGTGTTGAGCACGCTGGCTATCGTCTCGCCAAATGGAAGATACGCGTTCAGCATCGCCGCCAACGCCGAGATCGCCGCGCTGGCGATCAGGGAGACCAGCAAAAGAAAGCCCAACGCGCCAACCAGCCCGAGGCTCGCGGCGCGCGCCCTTACCATCCTCGACAGGGACGTGTCGGTCGGCGGGACTTTCCATATGGTGTTAAGCGCAAGCTGCATTTCGCCGAAAACCCCGGATGCGGTGGCGATCAGCGTCACCAATCCAGCCAGTGCGGCCCATGTTCCGCTTGTCTGGTTCGACGCCGACTCCAGTGTGGCGCGGAAAAGCTCCGCGCTCTGTGAGCCCATCAGCCCGGAGATTTGCGCCGACAGCGCGAGTTCCGCCGCCTGGTGCCCGATCGCGATCCCTGAGATTGCCACCACGATCAGCAGGATCGGCGCCAGCGAGGTCGCGGCATAGAAGGCGAGCGCGGCTCCCCGGCTCAAGGCATTGTCGTTGACGAAGCCGGTCGCGCTCTCTTTCAGCAAAGCCCAGATCATCGACATGAACGCCCTGGCACGCCGGCAAAGCAGCCGGCCTGATCCTCAATCTGCCGTCTGCCATTTTGTTCCCGAGGCAACCGAACTGCCTTTGCGGCATTGAAGGCAACAATGGGAGACACAATCATGGAGCGGCCGCTCTATTTTCTTGCCGAGTTCTTTTCGAAGCCGCCGGGCTTCTATCTCATGCTCGCCGCCGCCCTTTCATGCGCCCTCGTGGCGAGTTCGACGGTCGGGACCTACATCCTCTCCATTTCGGCCATTGCCTTGACCGGGGTCGTGCTGATCCAGAACTACCGTGACACCTCGGCCATGCAGGCCAAGCTCAACGAGATAATCGTGGCGCTGGATGCCGCGAGAAACGAGGTCGTCGGCCTCGAGCACGGTTCGCCGGAAGAGATCTCCGCCAAGCTTGAAGCCATCGAGCAACGGGCAGCCGGCGCCGCCAAGAGCAGATCGGGCG
The DNA here is from genome assembly GCF_004792275.1 of Mesorhizobium sp. M4B.F.Ca.ET.143.01.1.1. NCBI lineage: Bacteria > Pseudomonadati > Pseudomonadota > Alphaproteobacteria > Hyphomicrobiales > Phyllobacteriaceae > Mesorhizobium > Mesorhizobium sp. M4B.F.Ca.ET.143.01.1.1. Next base: position 141,551 of record NZ_SRSR01000002.1, on the reverse strand, counting down.
CGGCCTAGCAGCGCTGGGGGGATTGGCATCCTGCCCCATCAACCATGCGTCCGTGCCTCACGACAGGCAGGCCTTTTGACCCTATCTCCGGCCCATCGCTCAAGAGGCAGGGGAGAACCGTGACGTCGGCGCCAATCACCAAAACGCGAGCCGAAGCCGGCGCCTTGCCCGTCCTCGGGCTGCTGGCGGCCATGCTGTCGGTTCAGGTGGGCGCTGCCTTCGCCAAGGGCCTGTTTCCGGTCGTCGGCGCCCAGGGCACGACGACGTTGAGGCTCGTCGCCGGCGCGCTGATGCTGGCGATGGTGCTCAGGCCCTGGCGGGTAAGGCCCTCCCGCGCGGTGTTGCCCTGGCTCATCGCCTATGGCGTCACGCTCTGCTTCATGAACCTTCTCTTCTATGCCGCGCTCACCAGGATCCCCCTCGGTATCTGCGTGGCGCTCGAATTCACCGGCCCGCTGCTGGTCGCGACGCTGACGTCGCACCGGGCAAGGGATCTGGCCTGGGTGGCGCTGGCGCTGGCCGGTGTCGTGCTTCTGTCACCCTTCGCCGATGTGCGCCAGGCGCTCGATCCGATAGGCGTGCTGCTGGCACTTGCCGCCGGCGGGTGCTGGGCGCTTTACATCGTCTTCGCGCAGAAGGCCGGCGCCGAGCTCGGCGGCCGCACCACGGCCTGGGGCATGGCGATCGCCGCCGCCCTGTCGCTGCCCTTCGGCCTGACCGACATCGTACCCAAGATCGCCGAGCCGCATGTGCTGGCGCTGGCCGTCATAGTCGGTCTGCTCTCTTGCGCGCTGCCGTTCTGGCTGGAGATGATGGCGCTGACCAGGATACCGGCCAGGGTCTATGGCATGATGGCGTGCCTGGAGCCGGCGCTGGGCGCGCTGATCGGCTTCCTTTTCCTGCACGAACGTCTGACCGCACTGCAATGCGCGGGCATAGCGGCTGTAATCCTCGCCGCTTTCGGCACGGCGATCACGGCAAGGCCGCCGGTGCCGTCGCCAGCCTAGATATCGGCTTGTTGCTGGCTTTGTCAGCCGGCCCCGTTGATGATCACGGAACCGCCATTGACCGCGGTGACCTGCGAGAGCTTGTCCTTCTTGACGAGCTCGGGCTTTGCGTAGGTTTTCTTGCTCATCCCACACTCCAAAAACTGTCGAGCGAGTTTGCCAGACCAATCGAGCCTGTCAACTTCCGGCTCGCCTTGCCCGGCTGGCCAAGTCAGACTTGCGCTTAGGCTGCTTCAGCAGTTGCAATTAAGCAATTGTTTTTATGTCTACTTTTGCCAGCAAGGTTGCGGGGTTTCAAGGCTCGGGCCGCGGATATGCCTCTGGCTGAAATGCTCGGCATGCAGCCTTGCCTCTATGGCTTTCAGGCGGTCAGGCCGTCGGCGGCTAGCTGTCCGGCGATTTCGGCCAGGTCGGTGTCGCCCGGCTTTATTCGTTGCCGGACGCCCGGTGGTCGCTAGCGCCGAAAACGGTCGATGGTTGCCGAACGAGTGCCCTGACTCGTCGATCGCCGGGCCCGGGTTGGTGCGGCGTTGCGGCTTGCGGGAGCCTTCGCAGGACTACATCCCGAGGTTGAACTAGGACTTTGGTCTGACGTCGTTTGTGCAAAAGTCCGAATCGTCAAGACATGGGTCGTGGGCCACTTCCGCAAGGCGTTGCGATTTGTGAATGTTTTCGCATCGACAATGCCGTTGGGGTTTCGGCTGGGTTCGGGCCGGTTGACCGGCATGGGGAGAATGGGATGCGCGTACCGCGCATGGGCTGCAGGCTGGTCTTGCGGGCGCTGGCGGCGCTGGCGTTGACTATCGCACCTTTTCATCTCTCGATCGACGGTCCCGTCGCTTCCAAGGCCCAAGCCGGCAAGGGCGGCAATGGCAATGGCGGCGGAAACGGCAACGGCGGCGGCAATAGCGGCGGCAACGGGAACGGTAATAGCGGCGGCGGCAGCAGCAACGGAAACAGCGGCAACAGCAACGCCGGCGGCAACGGCAAGGGTAACAGCAAAGGCACCGGCGAGAATGCCACTGTCGATCATGTCAACGCCGTAACCGGCGACAAGGTCGAAGTCGACGGCAAGAGCATCAGGGTCACGCACCCCAACGGAATGACGGAAGAAATCGAAAACGGCCGCTTCAGGATGGAGGACGCGCTCGGGCGCACCATCGTCGATAGAAGGGCAACCGCTGCCGATGTGGCGCGGCTGAAGAGTTTTTGAACGGTTTGTGAGAGCGAGGTTCTATCTGGAAGTGATCGTTTCGGGACCGAAGGTCAGCGCTGCAAAATCAGGTTGCCACCTTTTGCTTCGTCTCTTCAGTCCTTGATCATCGGTTGACAGGACTTTCGTTGCTCACCTTGCCCCCGCCTTCTGGCGGGGGTATTTTTTTGGGGTCCGCCTTGCATTCCCGCAGGGCAACCCTTGGCGCATCGCGGCTCGTTGGCGCGGTCCCCGCATTTTTCACGCGCGCTATAGTCTTAGAGAATTGCGTTGCGCTTTCCAAGAGGTTTGGTTAACGCGCCGCAACCCTGCCGCGTCCTGGCGTTGCCGTTCGTCGCGCCGGTCGCATTGCGCCGGCATTGCGACATAGGTCCGGCAGAGGCGTAAAAAAGGTCCGAACCGGCAGGGCAAGGGTCGTGGGCCGCTTTCGCGCGCGTGCCCATGCATGGATGCTCTCCTCTTCTCAATCATGCCGGCCGCGGTCTGCCAGACCGGAGAGAAGACCGGCAGGGAGAGGAGATGCTCACACTGTCCTTGAACCGGCTGAGCCGGCTTGTCCTGGGGGCCTCGACGGTGCTGGCGCTGACGATCGCGCCTTGCCACGTCAAGCTCTATGGCGCCGCCAGGATCGTTCCTGCATTGGCCTATGCCGATGCCGGCAACGGCAATGGCGGCAATGGGAACGGTGGCGGCAACGGCAACGGCGGCGGCAATTCAAGCTCCGGCGGCGGCAACAGCAACAATAACAGCGGTAACAACAACTCAGGCAACAACAACGGCAACCGCGGCAACAGCGCCAGCCACAACAGCCACGTCAACGCGGCGACCGGAGACAAGGTCGAAATCGATGGCGACACAATCAAGGTCGTCCATCCCGACGGCATGAAGGAAGAAATCCGGAACGGCCGTTTCGAGATGGAGGATGCTCTTGGCCGAACCATCGTCGAGCGCCAGGCGACGCCCGAGGATCAGGCGCGCCTGCTGGGCTTGTGAGGGCAGGGAGCTACCCCTTTCTGTCCCTCACGCACCCCCGTCCTGAGGGCGGGGGTGACTTTTGTGAATAGATAGTGAATGGGTGAATGGTGAATAGTGTTGGCGCCTATCCATTCACCATTCACCAACCTAATTCTTCTCCTTCGCCTCATGCATCAGTAGCGCCGCCTCCGTGCGGTTGCGCACGTTGAGCTTGGCCAGCACCCTGGTCATGTGATGCTTGACCGTCTTTTCCTGCAACGACAGCCTGGCGGCGACCTCCTTGTTGCTGAGGCCCTCCGCCACCAGCCGCAGGATCTCAGCCTCGCGGCCGGTGAGCTGGCTGAGCGGGTCGGGCTTGCGGCTCGCCGGCTGCAAAAGGTCCGACAGCAGCCTCGCCGACAGCGTCGGCGAGACATAGCTCTGGCCAGCCGCGACCTCGCCGAGGATTTCGGCCAGCGTCTTGGAGCCGACGCCCTTCAGCACATAGCCGCGCACGCCGGTGTTGAGTGCCTGGGCGACATCGGCATTGGTTTCCGACACTGTCAGCATGACGATTTTCTGCCCGGGGTGGCCGGACAGGATCCGGGCCGCGGCGTTGAGCCCGCCGCCCGGCATGCTGATGTCGAGCAGCAGGATGTCGGGTGCGGTCGTCTGCACCAGCCTTTCGGCGTCGTCGGCGCTGGCGCCTTCGCCGACCACCGCGAACCCGCCGATCTCGCCGAGGCTGCGCGCCACGCCCTCGCGAAACAGCGGATGGTCGTCGACAATGGCGATACGGATGGATGCGGTCACGGCTGCTCCTCGACAGATAGTGTGATCACCAATCGCGTGCCTTGCGGGCCGGACAGTGTTTCGAACTGTCCGCCGATGCTTTCGATGCGTTCCCTCAGGCCCGCGAGCCCGAGCCCCTCGCTCCTGCTGGGATCGAAGCCAGGACCACCGTCCATCACCTCCACCATCAGCCTGCCGCCTTTCATGCCGGCCCGCACCGCCTGATCCTTGCCCTTTCCATGCCGCCACGCATTATTCAACCCTTCCTGTACGAAACGGTAAATGCTGATCTTCTCGGAAGTGCCGAGTTCCGGCAGGCGGCCGGGAAGCGTCAGCGCCACCTTGCTGCTGGTGCGCCGCTCGTGTTCCTTCACCGCCAACGTCAGGATGTCGACTACGGCCTGCGTCTCGATCTGCGGCAGAACCAGGCCGTTGCAGATGCCGCGTATCTCGCGCATCGCTTCGCCGAGCGTCTTGTGGATGCCCGATATCTCGGCCTCGCGCAATTCGCTCGAGGCGGCTGGATCGAGCAGCAGCGGGCTGTCCATCCTGAGCGCGGCCAGCGCCACAAGCTGAGCCGGCCCGTCATGCAAGTCGGCGCCGATTCGCCTGAGATAGCGTTCATTGATGGCGGTGGCGCGGCGCGAGGCCCGCTGCACGCGCTGGCGCAGCGATGAGTTCTGCGACAGCGCCGACTGCAATTCCGTCACCTTCGCCTCGAGTGCCGTGCGTTGCGTCTCGATGGTGCGGCTGCCGCGAAAGACGATTCCGGACAACAGCGCCAATGCCGCCGCCGTGGCGCCAGCCACCACCAGCCAGGTCGACCACAGCGCCGCGTTCAGCGTTTCCTGGAAGTCGTCGGCGATCTCGTAGAACTCCGACACGGCGACGACTTCGCCCGACCAGGGTTCGCGCACCGGATTGTAGATCTCGAACAGCGGCGCGTTCACCGTTTTCTCCTCACCGGCTTCCGGGTCGTCGTCGAGGTCGTTGTATTCGGCCATGACATTGCCCGCGAAAGCCGAAATCAGGTTGTGGTTGGGCGGGAAGGTCTTGCCGATCAGCTCGGCGTCGTCGGCATAGAGGATCATGCCGTCGCGCCGCCAAAGCTTGAACGAGACCAGCCGCTTGCCGAGCGCGCCCTGGCCCAGCGTCTCGTCCAGCGCCCGCTTGACGGTGTCGCTGAGCTCGCGGCTCTTGCGCATGTCGGGCAAGAGCGGCGCGATCACGCTGTCGACATAGAGCGCCGTGGTGGCGGCGGAATTGCGCATGACGCCGTCCCGGATCTGCGAAGTCACCCAAAGCCCGACCAGCAGCATCGCGGCCAGCAACCCGACGCCGCTGGCAATGAAGAACTGCAGCGCCAGCGACAACCTGCCCCATCGCCGCAAAAATCCCCCCAAGAAAGTCCCGAACAATCGCACACCTCTCCCCTGGCTGCGAAGACTATAGACTTAGTCCGGCGTTTGCGACATCGACCTTGGTGTGGGCCACTGGGAGCCACCCGTTGGCATCGTGCAGTCTCTTGGTGCGACGCAATGCGGTCACTCCGGGCTGCTTCAGCTTCCGCACCGGGCGCTGGCGAAACGGTTCGGGAAGCCCCGGGAGGTGACGTCCGTCAAATGGACGAGACAGGCCGATGGCTGGCATGCCGGCTCATCCCTTCGTGGGCTACGCACTCAGGCTTAATTGAGTGATTGCTAATATGTTTGTAGGGTCCGTGGCGCGGCGGGCGTGCGACACCCGAACCCGCAGTGGCCGGTGCGGCTTGCCCCCCGAAGCCCAAGCCCCAAGCTGCGCCGGCCATTATGGCGGGGTGCTTCGCCCAGTGAATTCCTTGCCGGGTTCGCTTTGTGCCGTTCGCTCGATGAACAGCTTGGCATGTTCGGCCCAATCGGCCGCCGTGACGCCATGCTCACGGGCCGATTTCTGGAAAGCCTCGCGCAGAAGGTCGAGGTCGAAGGCCGAAAGCCGCTTGTTGTCCGATATCTGATTGCGCGCCACCGCTACCCCCGGAAGCGAGTCATATACTTCTCTATATCTTTCATATGCCCCGCGAGTTGGGGCTTTCAAGCGCATGTCCTGACTTCTTTTGGGTGCAATTACGTCCCGTGGGCCGGTATCACTCACCGTTGGCCGCGCCGGATGGCTCGGTGCGATCTGCTTGCCGCCGGACATCCGCCCGGTCCGGCTGGCTGGGTCCTCAAGGAAATGCTAATATTGATCGCGCCGATGCAAGCATTTGCAGCTTCGCGCGGCCAGTGGCGGCGGTTGCCGTCGAGGGGACGGCATGCGGATCGCAATGATAGGTGCGGGCGGCATCGGCGGCTATGTCGGCGCCAGGCTCGCCGAGGCGGGAGGCGACGTCAGCTTCATTGCTCGCGGCGCCCATTTGCAGGCAATGCGCGAGGGCGGCCTGCGGATTCAAAGCGACATCGGCAACGTCTTTCTGGCCGATGTGTGCGCGAGCGACTCGCCGGCCGATATCGGTCCCGTCGATCTCGTGATCTTCGCGGTCAAGCTCTACGACAGCGAGAAGGCCGCCGGCGCGCTCGGACCGCTCGTCAGCGGGAAAACGCGCGTCGTGACGCTGCAGAACGGCATCGACAGCGTCGGCATTCTCCGCCGCCATATTCCCGGCGACAGCGTCATTGGTGGCGCCACCTATCTATCCGGCTTCATCAAGCAGCCCGGAGAAGTCGTCCACGCCGGCGGGCTGCCTCACATTCTCGTCGGCGGGCATGGCGATCCTCTCATCAAGGATCTTCAGGCGCTATGCGATCGGGCTATCGGGCTGGAGCTGAAGCCGGTTGCCGACATCGACAATGTGCTGTGGGAGAAGTTCGTGACATTGGCTGCCTTCTCCGGCGGAACGTCGCTGATGCGCTCGGGCATCGGTCCGATCCTTGACGACCCCGAGGCGCGTGTCTTCATCGAACAGCTGCGCGACGAGGGAATGGCGATTGCCGCAGCGGCCGGCCATCCGCTGGCCGAGGGGTTCGAAGGACGCGTCACGACCAGATGGTCCGCATTCCCCCCGCATGTGAAATCGTCGATGGCCAACGATCTCGAAAGAGGGAAACCGATCGAGGTCGCCTGGCTGTCCGGGCGGATGCACGAACTGGGCATCAAGTTCGGCATCGCGACCCCTGGCCACACGGCGGTCTTCCGCGCCTTGCATCTCCGCGCAGCAGGTGCCGTCCCCTAACGGCATCCCATCGACCTTCCATGGAGGGCGTCATGACATCGAGCGAAGGCATGCCAGTGACGACTGGGAGCGAGGCAACAGGCTCCCAAAATATGTTCAACCAGGAGCTCGAGACCTACCGCAGGATCGTGGCGGCGAACCTGATGTTCCATCGCGAGGTCTATCGCCTGCTGCGCGACGTGCTCACGGAGCTTGCGCCTGCGTCGTTCCGGTTTCTCGACATTGCCTGCGGCGATGCCGGCGCCTCGGCCGCGACGTTGAGGACGACCACGATCGGCAACTATGTCGGCATCGATCTGTCGGAAGCATCGCTGCGGCTTGCGGCCCGAGAGCTCGATGTCCTGCCTTGCCCCGTCGAGCTGCGCTGCAGCGATTTCGTGCATGCGATGGCGAAGTGGTCGGAACCCGTCGACGTGATCTGGATCGGCATGTCGCTGCACCACTTGTCGAGCGAGGGCAAGGCCCGGCTGATGCGCAACGTCCGCAGGGCCTTGGGAGGGATGGGCCTGTTCGTCATCTGGGAGCCCGCTTTGTTCGAGGGAGAGGATCGCGCTGCCTGGCTCGCGCGCTTTTCCTTGCTGCGCGATGAATGGTCGGCCGTCTCCGACGAGGAGTTCGCCGCCATGGAACGGCACATGCTTCTGGCCGATTTCCCGGAAACCGCAGCGAGATGGCTCGGCATGGGGCGCGAAGCCGGCTTTTCCCATGCGGAGGAAATATTCGTGATGCCGAACAGAATGGGTAGGATGTTCCGGTACTGGAACTGACCAAGGGCGCGATCATGGCATCCAAACTGAAGCCGGACGACATTGAACCGGGTGATGCGCCGGTTCCCTCGGCAATCGAGCTTGTCGGCCGCTGGGGGCGGCTGCGGCCGCTCGACGCCGCGCGCGACGCGGCAAGGCTCTATCCGCTCTCGCATGACGAGCACACGCGGGCCACCTGGATCGACATGAAGGTGGGGCCGTTCGCCACCGAACGAGTTTTCGCCGAGCATGTCGCCGCCCTGGTGGCGGATCCGAAGCGCGCCTTCTTCGCCGTCGACGGGCTCGACGGCGGGCCACTGGGCTGGCTCTGCCTGATGGAGGCAAGGCCCGCGCATCATGTCATCGAGCTTGGCTACGTGCTCTACACGCCGCCGCTGCAGCGCACCCGGCTCGCCACCGAGGCGCTCTATCTCATCCTGCGCCACGTCTTCGACGATCTCGGCTACCGGCGGCTGGAATGGACCTGCACCTCGACCAACCAGCGCTCGCGCAGGGCGGCAGACCGTCTCGGCTTCGTCTATGAAGGCATGCTGCGCGAGGGCCTGTTCCTGAAGGGCGAGCCGCGCGACATCTGCATGTATTCGATGCTTTCCAGCGAATGGCCGGCCCGCCGCGCCGCCTTCGAGGCCTGGCTCGATCCCGCGAACTTCCGCGATGGGCGGCAAATCTGGTCGCTAACCGAAATACGTGCGGCTGCCGGCCATGATCCTGGGGAGCCGGCGGATCCGCCGCTGCCGCTCTGACCGAAAACCCTTGCCGGTAGCGATGCCGGTTTCGTGCTAATCAACTCAGCGGTTTCGCATGCAGGGGGCAGGCCTATGAGGGCGCTCGAAATCTCCAACCAGGACTTGTCGCGGCTTGCGGATGAGGCGATGGACCTCGCCCGGACCTACTGGGCCTCGCTTGACGATCGACCGGCCTATCCGTCGACCAGCGGCAAAGAGACGACCGAGCTTTTCTCGCGGCCCTGGGCCGAGGAGGGCAGGGGCCGCGACGTCCTCAAAGACTTCGAGTTGATCGCCGCGCGTGCGCGACCGTCCGCCGGCAGGTTCTTCGCTTATGTCTTCGGCTCGGGCGAGCCGGTCGGGGCGCTGGGAGAGTTGCTGGCCTCGGTGCTCAATCAGAACGTCGCCTCGTGGCGATCGGCTCCGGCGGCGACGTCGATCGAGCACGCCGTCGTGGGGTGGCTGGCGCAGGCGGTCGGCTGCGCCGGGTTCACAGGCAGCCTTTGTGGCGGCGGCTCGGCGGCAAACCTGATGGCGCTGGCGATGGCGCGCGAGGCTAAGCTGCCGGCCAACGAGACGGGGGTGCGCGGCGGCGTGATCTACGCGTCTGAGCAGGTGCACATGTCCATTCCGAAGGCGGTGGCGCTCATTGGCATCGGCAGGGCGAACCTGCGCCTGATACCCGTCGACGATCAGTTCCGGATGCGGCCAGATGCCCTCCAGGTAGCCATCGCCGCCGATCGCGCGGCCGGACGAAACCCGATCGCGATTGTCGCCACGGTCGGCACCATCGTCTCCGGTGCCATCGACCCGCTGCCAGAGATCGCCGACATCGCCGGGCGCGAGGGCCTATGGCTGCATGTCGACGGCGCATATGGCGTACTGGCCGCCCTGGCCCTGCCGCAACAGCTCAATTCGTTGGCGCTGGCGGATTCGCTTTCGCTCGACGCGCACAAATGGCTCTATCAGCCGCTGGACTGCGGCTGCCTGCTGCATCGCCACCCGGACATCGCGCGCAAGACGTTTTCGCACAGCGACGACTATGTCGGCCTGCTGAGTCAGGATCCGACGGAAGGTTTCGCCTTCTTCGAGGAATCGTTCGAGCTGTCGCGGCGTTTCCGCGCACTGAAGCTTTGGCTGTCGCTGCAATATCACGGGCGCCGCGCCTTTCGCGACGCGATCGCCGAGGACCTGCGCCATGCAAGGCTGCTGGCGGAGGCGGTCGAGGCGCATCCGGAGCTGGAGCTTCTGGCGCCGGTGCCGCTCAGCGCGGTCTGTTTTCGCCATCGTGCCAAGGACAACAGGGCGATCCTGAGACGCGTGAATGCCCGCGGTCGCGTCTATCTGTCGAACGCGACGGTCCGCGACCAGTTCGCGCTCAGGGCGTGCTTCGTCAACCACCGCACGACGGACGGCAATGTGCTCGAAATCGTCTCGGAGGTGATCGCGGCGGCCGGCGAAGTTAACGACTGAGGTAAGGTTCGCCAGTCGGCCAAAATGTCACTCGACGAAGCCGAACCTGTCGACGTCGAACAGGCCCATGTCGGTCAGCTTGAGATGCGGGATGACCGGCAGCGCCAGGAACGCCACCTGCAGGAACGGCTCAGGGATCGTGCAGCCGATCGCGCGTGTGGCCTCGCGCAACTGGTGCAGTGCATGGGTGACGGTCTCGAAGGAGTCGAGGCTCATAAGCCCGGCCAGCGGCAGCGCCAGCTCGGCGGTGATGACGCCATTGTCGGCCACCGCCATGCCGCCGCCCATCGCGATAAGCCGGTTGACCGCCACCGCCATGTCGGCGTCGGTGGCGCCGACCACGGTGATGTTGTGGCAGTCATGGCCGATCGAGGAGGCGATGGCGCCGCGCTTGAGGCCGATACCTCGCACAAAACCCTTGCCGATATTGCCGTTCCTGCCGTGGCGCTCGACCACGGCGGCCTTGAGGATGTCGGCTTCGGGATCGGCCTGCAGGGACTGGTCGAGGACGGGCAGGGCGGCGTCCTCGCGGAAGGTGATGATGAGGCCGGGCTTGATCGCGATCACCGGCGTCTGGTTGCGGCCGGCCCTGGCCTCGACACGGAAGGCGTCCGCCGTGACCGGCCTCGCCTTCACCGAGCCGAGGCCGACCGGCGCCACCGTCCGCCGCGTCTCGAACAGCGCCGGGTTCACCAGCCGGCCGCCCGCGATGACGTCGCTGACGCGGCAGTCCTCGAGGTCGTCGAGCAACGCGATGTCGGCCCGCCAGCCGGGTGCCACCAGGCCGCGGTCGGTGAGGCCGAAGATGCGCGCCGCCGAATGGCTGGCGGCGCGGTAGACGTGATGCAGCGGCCGGCCCTTGGCGATCAGCCGCCGGATCGAGGAATCGAGATGGCCCTCCTCGGCGATGTCGAGCGGATTGCGGTCGTCGGTGCAGAGCGCGACGAAGCTCGACGTGTCGGCGTCGAGGATCTCGGCCAGCGCGTCAAGGTCCTTGGAGGCCGAGCCCTCGCGGATCAGGATCGCCATCCCCTTGGCGAGTTTTTCGCGCGCCTCGGCGGCGGTCGTGGTCTCGTGGTCGGTGCGGATGCGCGCCGCCAGATAGCCGTTGAGCCGCTGGCCCCTGAGCAGCGGCGCGTGGCCGTCGATGTGGCCGTCGGAAAAGGCGTCGAGCTTGGCGATCATGCCTTCGTCGCCGGCGAGCACGCCGGGAAAATTCATCACCTCGGCGAGGCCGACCACCTTGGGATGGGAACGGAAGGGTACGAGGTCCTCCGCCTCCAGCCGCGCGCCTGAGGTCTCGAACGTCGTCGACGGCACGCAGGACGACAGGTTGACGCGCACGTCGAGGATGGTCCGCTCTGCGCAGTCGAGGAAATAGCGGATGCCTTCGACTCCCAGCACATTGGCGATCTCATGCGGGTCGCAAAGCACGGTGGTGACGCCATGCGGCAGCACGCAGCGGTCGAATTCGAGCGGGCTGACCAGCGAGGATTCGATGTGGAGATGCGTGTCGATGAAACCGGGCACGGCGAAGCGGCCGCGACCGTCGATTTCCTCGGCCGCCTGATAGCGCGCATGGGTGCCGACGATGCGGTCGGCGACGATGGCGATATCGGTTTCGCTCACCGTGCCGGTGACGACATCGAGCAGCCGCACGTTGCGGACCACCAGATCGGCGGGCACCTCGCCGGAGCCGGCGCGGATCATGCGGGTCAGCAGTGTCTTCGAATCCATCGGGTGCTCGCTCGGGTGGGATGCTCGTCCACGCTCGGCTGAAGTGCTGAAGCGGTCAAGGGCCGATCAGCAGAACGCGGACATGACGATGAGCAGGTCTGTCATATGGAAGGCTGAGGCCTGCGCAGAGCGCTGCCATGAGGCTGGCCGTAGTGATCCTGATGCAACCGGAAGCAACCTTTTGACGCGCAAAATGCAATGGCCTGTTGCATTTCGGCCATACGTCTGTTCACGAATACGTGATATCAGCTACTCCGATATTAGCTACCTTTAATATTGGTCCGGGGGGATCTCATGCATTTCGTATCGTCGGCGAAAGCCGCGTTTGCTGCTGCTTGCCTCGCGAGCGTGGCGCTTCCAGCCATGGCCAGCGACTGGTCGGGTTTCTATGTCGGCGGCGGCGCGTCCTTCCGCAAGCACAAGGTCGACTTTCCGAACGGCATGGACCGGGTGATCATGGACGACACCACCGCGCCGGGCATCAGGCATTTCGAGAAGACCCCCGATCTCTCCCATGAGGGCAATACGGTCGACGGGCATGTGCTGGGCGGTTATCTCTTCCAGAAGGACCGCTTCGTGTTCGGTGCCGAGGCCGATTACGAGATCGGGTCCAGCTTCTCGGACGGTCGCACGCCAGGCATCCCGGCCTGTGCCAATGAGCCCGTCTTCACCACCGGCCATTTCGGCTGCGTGGGTCTCTCGACCTTCTTCGACGACGTCAAGACGCTCGGCCATGTGCGCGGCATCGCCGGCGTCGAGATCACGCCGAGCCTGCTCGGTTTCGTCGCCGGCGGCCTCGCCATCGGCAAGAGCCCGGAGACGATCGGCGCCAGCGCCGGCGGCATGATGGCCTCTCCGCCGAGCACGCCGCTGATCGGTGCCGCCACCGTCCAGAGGTCCAACATGGCCGAGACCATCTATGGCTGGACCATCGGCGGCGGCCTACAGGTCAAGGTCGGGCACGGCTTCCGGCTGCGCGGCGAATATATGTACGACAAGTACAAAGGGCACGACATCGCCGTCGGCGGTGCCGGCTTCGGCGGAACCATCGGCGAGCTGACCACCAACTCCTTCACCAGTCCCGGCAACCGCGTCGACTATTCCAGCCACACGGTGCGTCTGGCGGCCATCTATTCCTTCTCGGAAACCGACGATCCGGCCGAGCAGCCCGACTATCTGAAGAGCGACTGGTCGGGCGCCTATTTCGGCGGCGGCCTCTCGATGAGCCGCCACAAGGTGGGTTTCCCCGACGCCACCAACTTCCTCAACATGACCAACAACGTCACACAGGGCTCGCTGCGGGTCGAGCCGTCCAACGAATTCGAGGGCGATTCGACCGGCGGCCATCTTCTCGCCGGGTACCAGCACCAGTTCGGGCGTTTCATCTTCGGCGCCGAGGGCGACGTCGAGCTGAACAACGTCTTCGATCACCCGAGGGGCCCCGGTGGCCCGGCCTGCCTGACGCAGCTCATCAATTTCCAGCAGCTCGGCTCGGGCCATGCCGAATGTATCGGCACCCAGCTGATCTTCTCCGACGTCAAGTCGCTCGGCCATGTCAGGCTGAAGGCGGGCTATGAGGTCACGCCCGCCCTGATGGCGTTCGTTTCGGGTGGCCTGGCCATTGGCAGGAGCCCCGACCAGATCGGCGCCGGCGCCTTCGGCTTCGTCGCCAACTCGCCGAGCTCGCCGCTGCTTGGCGCCGCCACCGTGCTTAGATCCAACATGGCCGAGACCGTCTACGGTGCCTCGATCGGCGGCGGCCTGGAGATGAAGGTGAGCGAGAACCTGCGACTGCGCGGCGAATATCTCTACGACAAGTACAAGTCGCTGGACATCGCCGTCGGCGGCGCCGGCTTCGGTGGCACCATCGGCGACATCACCACCAACTCCTTCGTCAGCCCCGGCACAAAGGTCGACATGTCCAACCAGACAGTGCGACTGACGGCCATCTATCAGTTCTAGAAGCAATACCAGGAAAAGTGCGTAGCGGTTTTCCGTCCGGAATTGTGTAAGTCAAATACTGGAGCCGCGCCGCTCCAGCCGGAAAGGCGGGCGCAATTGACGCGCGGGGCTTGTTGCGGCCGCATTTCGCGGTCACACTCCGGCCATGCCTTCGGGGCGCGCGACGGACCGTCCCAAATCGAATGACGGACAATTCCCGTCGAGGCCGGCCGCCATGCCATGCCGGCCTGACCGGATCCCCGACCGCCTCGCGCCGCTGCCGATGTCTGCGGCGGATGACCCTCGAAGGCAATCGCGGCCGCTCAGCTGACGTCGCAACGCAACCCGTCTCCCCGGGCAAGCGCAAGCTTTGCCCCCGGGAAACTCGTGGGGCTAGAGGCCTGTTCCTGCGGGTTCCGCTGAAACCAAAGCAAGACGCGAGGTCAAACGCGATGCATCCGATGCCCAGCCGGATTCCGGTGTCCATCATCATCCCGAACTACAACTACGCGCGCTTCCTGGAACGCAGCGTCGACAGCGCGCTCGGCCAGGACCATGACGATGTCGAGGTCATCGTCGTCGACGACAGATCGAGCGACGGTTCGGCGGCGGTCATAGAATCCTATGGCGACTCCATTCGCGCCTGCCTGCGGCCAAGGAATGGCGGCCATGCCGCCGCCTTCAACACCGGCTTTGCGGCAAGCTCGGGCAGGATCGTGCTGTTCCTCGACGCCGACGACTATCTCTACCCTGACGCCGTCTCCAGGATCGTCGACGCCTGGGATCCGGCGACCGCCCAAGTGCAGTCGCGGCTGCACATCGTCGACGAAGAACAGCACGTCAAGGATGTCTTCCCGCCGCCGGAACTTCCCTTCGACGACGGCGACGTGGTGCCGAAGCTGCTGCACAAGGGGCGCTACCAGACGACGGTGACCAGCGGGCTCGCCTTCGACCGCTCGACGCTGGAGACCATCATGCCGATTCCCGAAGCCGATTTCCGCCAGGGCGCCGATGGCTATCTGGCGACGCTGGCCCCGCTCTACGGCCAGGTACAGTCGATCGAGGAATGCGTCGGCGCCTACCGCATCCACGGCGCCAACCATTCCGTCTTCGGCGCCAAGCTTGCCGAGCGGGCGCGCTGGCGGGTGGCGCATGATTTCCACCGCATGGCGGCGCTGTCCGGCCAGGTCTCCGGCGTCGGCCTGGCGGTCGAGCCGTCCGAGACCGTCCTTCACGATACGCTTCATCTGGAGGAGCGGCTGGCCTCGCTCTGCGCCGACAGGGACCGGCACCCGGTGGCCAATGATTCCAAACTGGCGCTTGCCGCGCACGGCGCCGTCGCCAGCCTCGAAATGACGGCCTCGCTCAGGCGCCGAGCCATGCTCGCCGCCTGGTTCCTGTCCGTCGGCATGCTGCCCGGAAAGATGGCGCTCGCCGTGCTGTCCTGGAAGCTCGACGCCGCCTCGAGGCCGGCCTTCCTGGCGCGCCTCGCCAAAACCATCCGCCAGGCGATGGGGTAGGGGCGGCAGAAACGGCGCGGCAAGATCATGCCGGCGGTTCTGCGGCCCACATGGCGTGCTGTCGCTGATCTGGCAAGACCCGCGGCGGCGGCAGACGGCCCTTACTTCAGCGCGATGCTCATGCCGCTGAGATCGGCATTGATTTGCAGGCCGACCTGCTTGCCTGAGAGTTCGAGTTGGGCGCCCCTGTCATTGGTCATGACGATGACCTGGGCGCCTTTGCCGAGCGCCCCGCCACCGCCTGCCGCACCGTAGACTCCGGTCACGTCCCGGGCGCGGCGAGTGTGGCGCACGGTGCCGTGGAAATAGGTCTTGGAAGCCCCGAAGGCGAGGCCGCCCGAGACAGCGCCGACCGAGATGGGATAACGGCGACCATGGAAGGTGAGGGTGCCTTCGCCTCCGGCACCGCCGATGAAGAAGGCCGCCTTGTAGATGGCGAAGCGGATCGTGCCGTTGTCGGCATGCGCGACGCTGGCGACGCTGACTGCCCCGGCGGCGATGACGGCAACCGCGACTGAACGAATTCCGGACGAAATGTTCATGATGAGAACTCCTCATGATCGCCGCTTGCCCGGCCGGACCGGGCTCGTCAGCGTCGTATCAAGGTTACTGCTGAACAGTCTCGCTCCTCATTGGTTCCAGGCACGCCGCCTAAATCTGGCTGCGAGCGGTCGGCCACGGCTAACCGGCCCAGACAGGAAGGCGCGGCGCTGGTCCGCGCCGTCTCGTCTAAGAAACGCTTAAGATGTGACCGCCCTTGTTAACCATCGATTAACTATCCGGTCGCCTTTAATTGGATGTTGGAGCATACTGTTTTGGTAGCGAACAAGAGAGCGATTGCCCCTCAAGCGCGACTGTCACTTTGTCGGTGCGCGAGATGAGGAACTAGAAAAGCAGCGGAACACCGTTGTCTCCCGGGGAGGCGCCATCATCAGCGTTGATGAGGAGCGCCAAATGCAGATCGAAGAAGCAGTCAGTGCAGCGACAGCCGACGCCAGCGCGCTTCTGTCCTGTCTCGGCCAGCCGGTCGTCGCCTACCATGTCACGGAAATCATGCGGGAGACGGACGCCGCGCACGCGCGGGCGATGCAGCTCGCCTTGATGCGGCGAAGCATCGAGGCTCTCGTCGACGATGGCCTGGAGAACGTCGAAGCCGAACGATTTGCATCGCAGTTCCATGGCCGGATTGGTTTGACCTGGGAACTTTTGCACCCGTCCAGCGGCGCATCGCACTGATCTCGACCAGGCCGGTGTCGATGCCGGCTCTGCCGCCTGCGGGCTATCTCTTCCGGTAGACGCTGATGTGGCGCCAGCTGCGGGCGTCAAACGGTTCGCGCTTCCAGCCGCCATATCGCTGCTCGAGCTTCAGCCCGGCGCATCTCGCCATCAGGTCGAATTCGGGCGGATAGGCCAGCCGCAGCCTGAGCGGAACCATGCGGACCATATCATTGCCGATATCGATGTGTGACAGGTCGAGCACCTGACTGACCGGATCATATCTGCACGCCGCGATGTGGACCGATCCGGTGCCGGGATGTGAGACTTCGACGAAGCCGCCGTCGTCCCGCTTCGGCGCCGTGGGGACCCGGCATTCGAGCAGGAAAACGCCATCCTCATCAAGGTGCCGGGCCGCATTCTCGAAGCACTTGACCTGACCGTCCTGGGTGATCACGTTGCCGATCGAATTGAACACGAGATATACGACGCCGTAGCGGCGACCCATGTCGACCGCCGTCATGTCGCCATTGACGACCTCGATCTCCGATCCGCCCGGCTTCTCCCGCAGTACCTCGATCATGTCGGGCGAAAGTTCGATGCCGTCGACCCTCAGGCCGACGGCTGCCAGCGGCAGGGCGATCCGTCCTGTGCCGACCGCAAGCTCCAGGCAGTCGCGTCCACCCGCGATCTCCTTCAGGAATTGAACGGTCTCATCCTCGTCGCCGCGCAGCTCATCGTCGTAGCGCTTCGCAACGTCGCCGCGAAAGCTGTCTTCAGGCCTGAACCCTTCCATGTCGTATTCTCCGGTAACCGCCGCACCCCGCAAGGATGTGCAACGCCTCCGGCAAGCCTCGCGTTCCCGTGGAAATTCGCCAGGTGCTTCCCCGCATTTGAAGTCTGGACTTCATGTGAGAGAAGCATCTCCGCGATCGCCGTCGATGCTCGGACATATGTAACATCCCAAGATTGAGATATATTGCTGCCGCGTCCTTGGTCGGACGTTCGTGGAAGGGGGCACGACATGCAGGCAGTGCCGATATCGCATCCGGGGGAGCAACCTGCGGTCGGGACCATATCCTCCCTGACCGGATCCTCCCCGACCTTGTCATCCTTTACCGGCTATCCGGCCGCCGTGCTGTGCTGGCTTCTGTCGGCTGGCGTCTATATCGCGGCCAAATGGGTGGCGCCGGAAATGCCGCCCTGGGGGCTCTGCTTCTGGCGGCTGACGCTCGCCTGCGCCATCCTGCTGCCGATCGTGCATCGCCACCACGGCGCGATGATAGCGCTGCTGCGGGCGCGGTCGCTGGAGATCGTCGCCGTCGGCGCCATCGGCCTCACGCTCTGCCAGGGCATGATCTATCGCGGCCTCAACGAGACCGATGCCAGCACCGCCGGCATCATCATGGCGCTGTCGCCGGTCATGACGATGGTGCTCGCCCGTTTCGTGCTTGGCGAGCCGCTCGGGCTTTGGAAGTCGCTTGGCGCGCTGGCCGCCCTTGGCGGGATGCTGGTCATCGTCGCGCATGGCGACCTGACGGCGCTGCTTCGCCTGAGCTTCAGCCCCGGCGAATTGTGGATCGTCGGCAGCGCGTTCTGCTGGGCCCTCTACACCGTGCTCGTGCGGCGCGCCAAATTCGGCATCGAGCTCCTGCCGTTGGTCGTGCTCCTGTTGGGGGCAGGCGCGCTGGTCGCCTTGCCTTTCCATTTGTGGGAATTGTTCAACGACGAACGCTCCGCCATGAATGGCGACGGCTTGCTGGCGCTTGCCTATCTGGCGGGCCCGGGCGGCGCCTTGATGTACTATCTCTACAACCGAAGCGTGGAAACGCTCGGCGCGAGCAGGGCGAGCATGCTGCTCTACCTGCAAACCGTGTTCGTCGCCATACTCGCCTACCTGCTGCTCGGCGAGAGCCTGCATGACTACGATCTCGTTGGCGCGGCCTTCATCGTAGCCGGGATCGTGCTCGCCACCGTGGTCAAAACCGGCGCAATTCCAAGAAAGGCGTGAGACGGTTCCGGTCCGCAATCGCGCAAAACCCAAGCCGATCCCGCCCGCATAGGTGGCGGCGGCCCGCGCCTCAAAAAATCTGATAGCCTGTGTCGGACTGGCCGGGCCCCGCCCGTCCTTGGGGCATCGGACAGCAATCAGAAAGGACATTCGATATGCCGAGCACCGTACGTTTGCACCGCGTTCTGGCGACCAAGCCGGAGAAGGTCTACCGCGCATTCACGGAAGCGGACGCGCTGGCGAAATGGCTTCCGCCGAACGGTTTCACCTGCACGGTGCACAGCTTCGACGCAAAGGTCGGCGGCACGTTCAAAATGTCCTTCCGCAACTTCACGACGGGCGACAGTCATTCATTTGGCGGCGAGTATCTCGAACTCGTTCCGGGCGAGCGCCTGCGCTACACCGACAGGTTCGACGATCCCAACCTTCCGGGCGAGATCCAGGTCACCGTGATCCTGAAGAAGGTATCGTGCGGCACCGATCTCGATATCACGCAGGCCGGCATCCCGGACGCCATCCCGGTCGAGGCCTGCTATCTCGGCTGGCAGGAGTCGCTCCGCAACCTGGCAAAGCTCGTTGAGCCCGAGATCAATCAGTAGGCGCTTAAAGCCGCCGGGCACGAAAGCTGGAAAGAAGAATTGATGGCGCCGAGGCCGAAACTGCTGATCTCCCCCCTTTGTGGGGGAGATGGTCGGTAGACCAGGGGGCGCTGTCCCGCCAGCATAGAAGGGATCGCTGCCTCCGCACACCTCGCATGGGTGGCGCCTGATTTGACATCATTGTCGCTGCGGGCGGCTTAGGTTAGGCTTTTCTGGGGCACTAACCAGGGGCGTGCCAAGAATGCTTTTGCCATTCTTGCGTTGGCCTATAACTCGTCACCATCACGGTCTGGGCAGGCTGAGATGGATAGCTCTCTTTGCACCCGTCATCCTGTTGTCCGGCTACGTCGTCTACGGCTTTGTCGGCATCCGGATCGACTCGCCGGTGACAGCCCTCAGGCACCTTGCCGCTTTCCCGAACTGTACCGCCGCTCGCTTCGTTGGTCTGGCTCCGGCGCGCCGCGGACAACCCGGCTATTGGTCGACGCACGACGCCGACCGCGACGGGATCGCCTGCGAGCCATGGCGCGGCGGAAGCGCCGGCGGTGTCAGGGTCCACCGCTACTGGAGCACCGGTCGCCGGTAGGGTGGGAATTGGCCAACTACAGCTCCTTCTCCGCCAGTTCGCGGAACTCATCCGGCACCGAGCGCGCCGCCTCCAGCGCCGCCGCGCCGTAGCCGACCGCCTCCTTGCCGAAACGCTGGCGGATCCTGTCTATCGCGCGGTCGGCGCCGAAGCGGGCGAGGCCCTTGCGGCTGCCGGGCTTCAGTCTCTCGTCGGCAAGCCCGAGCGGCAGTTCGAGCTGCAGCTCCGCACTTTCCTCCAGATGCGAGACGGAGATCGCGAGCAGGGAGATTTCCCGCTCATGCCGGTTGGCGGCGAGCACGCCGCGCACCAGCTCTTCGGCGATCTCGGCCAGCATCGCTGTTGCCTGGATCGGCTGCTCCAGCGTCACGGAGCGGGTAACGGCGCGCATGTCGGCGAAGCGCACTCGCACCGTAACCGTGCGGCCGGGCCGCGCCTTAGCGCGCAGGCGGCTCGCCACACGATCGGCGAGATGCAGCAGCGTCGGCACGAACACCCGCGCCTCCGCCGGCTTGCGGCCAAGCGCCGACTGCGCGCCGGCCGAGTGTGCCCGCCGGTGCGTCTCCAGCCGGCGCGGGTCGCGGTTCCAGGCGAGGGCGGCGAGCTTCTCGCCGGCGGCCGGGCCAAGCAGGCGTTTCAGCGCGCCGCCATGGCTGCGCGCCAATTGCCCGATGGTCTCGACGCCGATCTCGGCGAGCCGCGCCCGGGTCGCCGGGCCGACGCCCCACATCAGCGATACCGGCAGGTCGTGCAGGAAGGCGATCTCCGTGCCGGGCTCGACCACCACCAGCCCGTCGGGTTTTGCGACCTGCGAGGCGATCTTGGCCAAGTGCTTGGTGCGCGCGACGCCGATCGAGATTGGCAGGCCGAGCTCGGCCTTCACCCGCCGCCGGATGGCGCGGGCGATCTCGTCGGGCGGTCCGAACAGATGCGTGCAGCCGGCGACGTCGGCGAAGGCCTCGTCGATCGAGATGCGTTCGACCAGCGGCGTGAAATCGTCGAGCACCTTGATCGCCGCGTCGCCGAGCCGCTGGTACTCGCTGAAGCGGCCGCCGACGAAGATCAGGTGCGGGCAGAGTTCGCGCGCCTTGCGGCCGGGCATGCCGCCGCGAACGCCAAAAACCTTGGCCTCATAGGAAGCCGCAAGCACCACGCCGCCGCCGACGGCGATAGGCTTGCCCCTGAGCGACGGGTCGAGCAGCTGCTCGACCGAGGCATAGAAGGCGTCGAGATCGGCATGCAGGATGGTGGCCGCTGTCGCCTGACTTTGCGTCATCCGTGGCGCCAATTCACCTTGCGGCGTTGCAGCATTAGCAACATCTGTTCGAAGGAATTGTTCTCGAACAAAAAGAGAACAAACGGGGTCTCTTGTCAAGCGGCATCGGACCGCCGACGACGGTGGGATCTGCGACCTGTCACAAGGATGCGGGATCCAGCCGGAATCTCGTTTTTTGCCACGTCGAGCACGCGTCGGGAGCGCACGTGCAGCATCGACCAAGGTCGATGCCGAGAGGCAGGAACATCGTCCGGCCGACGGCGTTACTGCGTGGTAGGGACGCCGTTTGCGGGAGGCCTGACATGGGCCAGTTCGAGATCACGGACCTCGTCTATATCGTCGATGCTTGCGCCACCGGAAGGGCCGCCGGGCGGCTCGTGTCGATGGCACGGGCGGTGGAGGAACTGCGTGTGCTGACCGGCGATTTCATCTCGCCGGACGAGGTGGCGGCGAACGAACTGTCGGCCGTGGCGCTCGAGCGCGGTTGCGCTGTGCTGTTCGACGAGCAGCCTGGCGCTGACATCCTCAGGGCGCCGTAAGTCCGATATACGCTGCTATATGTTGGGCGCCGCTCGGGGGTGGCGTCCATCACAACTTATTGAAAAATTGGGCTTTCAGGCCCGGCAAGTGACAAGTCGAGCGAAAATCTTAGCCATTCGTTTATGCATGCTTGCTCATATGGAAGCATGGCATCGCGCACCCGTTTTTTCATGGGGAACTTTCGCCGCCTGCTGGGAGCCAGCGGCGCGGGCGGCAACGTCGCCGTCATCTTCGCATTCGCCTTACCGGTCGTCGTCGGTGGCGCTGGCCTCGGTGTCGAGACCTCGCTCTGGTACTACAGCAGCCTGAAGCTGCAGGCGGTGGCCGATGCCGCGGCCTATGCCGGCGCGCTCGAGAAGATCGCGGGTTCCGACAACCCGACCATCGTCGCCGCCGCCACGCAGTCGGCGACCTCGAACGACTTTGTCGCGCCGGGCACGATAGAGGTCAACACGCCGCCATTGTCCGGCCCGAACACCGCCAAGAAGGCGGTTGAGGTCATCGTCAAGCACAACCTCGATCGCTACTTCACGGCCATTTTCAACAGCACCCCGGTTCCGCAGCAGGCGAGGGCGGTGGCGCGCATCACCGACGCCTCGAAGGCCTGCGTGCTGGCGCTCAGTCCTTCGGCGGTCCAGGCTGCGCTCTTTTCCGGCAACACCACCGTCAACCTCACCGGCTGCTCCGTCATGTCGGACTCGGTTGCTGCGGACGCCATCAGGACGCAGGGATCGGCGACGCTCAAGGCCGACTGCCTGATCACGGTCGGCGGCATGGTGCTGAACAATCCGGTGACCACGACCTGCAGTTCCAACCTCACCCAGGCCCTGCCCGCATCCGATCCGTTCTCCAGCCTGCCGACGCCCGCGGCGAGCAACCCGTGCAAGAACGTCAACGGCAACAAGACGTCGCAAACGCTTCAGCCTGGCACTTATTGCAGCGGCATGGATCTCAAGGGCAACGTAACGCTGCAGCCCGGCGTCTATGTCGTGCAGGGCGGTATGAAGATCAACGCAAACGCAGTCGTCGCCGGCAGCGGGGTAACCATCTTCATGGCGGGCAGCAACACCGTCAGCATGAACGGCACCGCCACGGTGACGCTGAGCGCGCCGACCTCAGGTACCTATTCCGGCATGCTGTTCTATGGCGACAGGACGGGGACCGCGGCGCAGAGCACCTTCAACGGCACGGCGACGTCGCTCTTGACCGGCGCCATCTATTTCCCCAAGCAGCAGGTCAACTACCTCGGCAACTTCTCCGGCAGCGGCGGCTGCACCCAGGTCGTCGCCGACACCATCCAATGGTCGGGCAGCACGACCATCAAGCAGGACTGCACCAGTCTCGGGATGAAGGACATTCCGGCGACGCAGTCCGTTCAGCTCGTCGAGTAGCGCGCATGGTTGGGCGGACCCTGCGCATTTTCCGGGACAAGGCCGGGATAGCCGCCGTGGAATTTGCCATGGTGCTGCCCATCCTGTGCTTCGTCTGCCTCGGCATCGCCGACGGCTGGTCCTACGTGTCGAGTTACCTGCAGATGCGCGCTGGCGTCAAAACCGCGGCCAATCTGGTGATGGCCGGCGCGACCAACGACACGGGAACGCAGGCGGTCGCGCTGTCGAGCTGGAACAACAAGCCTGAAGATGCGGCGGTCGTGCTGGTCAGATCCTACAAATGCGGCACCACGGTGGTGGATGAGACCACGATCTGCGGCGGTACCAAGCTGCCGAATGTCTTCGTCCAGATCTCGGCCACCGGCACCTGGGTGCCGCCGTTCAATTTCGGCGTCTTTCCGGATCCGCGCGTGATGACCCATCAGGAGGTCATCCGTGTCCGCTGAACGGATCGCCAGATGGCGCCGCGACCGGTCCGGCGGCGCCGGGCTGGAATTTGCGCTGATCGCGCCGTTCCTGGTGATGCTGCTGTTCGGGATCTTCGCGTTCGGCTGGTCGTTCAATGCCACTTCGACCGTCCGCTACACGCTGGAAACCTCGGCCCGTGCCTTGCAGCTCAACAACACGCTAACGCAGAGCCAGATACAGGCGATCGCCACGCAGAAACTGCTGGCGCTGGGCCTGAAGAACGTCGTCGTGACGATAGCGACCGATCCGGCCAGCGGCGGCTTCAAGATGGCGCATCTGACCGCCAGCTATGCCTTCGTCATCGAGTTCCCGTATTTCGACCAGTATCCGATCAGTTACGCAACGACAGTCACTGTACCCTTGGTTGCAAGCTGAGCATCTTGCCGCCAAAAGGTTTCACTTGATGTTCTGCAAGATGTTGCTGGCGTAACTGCGTCTCCCGATCAGTTAGGACTAAGGTCTGATCAGTATAGGGCTTCTGCGGCCCAAAGGGCTCAGCCGGCATCTGTCCGCGATAATCGTCTTTGATTTCAGTATCTTATCTGTGTCACCCGGCGCGTCGGTCGCGCATCGCTACTATATTTGTCTAAAGTTTACTTCTTCGAATTAGCAAATTTGCATACGACGGCGTTATAGCGGGTAGGCGAGGTGGCGAATCCCCGAGGAGGTACTATGACAACCCGAAAAACCCTGTTGGCGGCGGTGGCCGCGTTCGCTCTCCTGGCCACTCCCGCGTTGGCCGGCAACGGCAATGGCGGCGGCAACGGCAATGGCGGCAGCCATGGCAATAGCGGCGGCAGCCATGGCAATAGTGGCGGCGGCAATTCCGGCAAGAGCGGCACGCACGGCAATTCCGGCCAGAGCAAATCCGGCAAGAGCACGCATGGCAAGTCGGCGTCGGCGAAGTCGGGCAAGAAGTCAGCGACGGTCACCGTCGATGACGTCGAAGTCGCGGCCACGCCCAAGGAGAAGAACCTCCACGCCAAGCTCGGCCGGCTCAACTCTCTGCAGCGCAACATCAACGCTTACATGAACTCCAAGAGCAAGAACTTCGCCGCAGTGCAGGCCTATGTGATGGCCTCCGCGAATGCCCAGAACGCCCAGGCCGCGGTCGAAGCCGCCAATCAGGCAGTCATCGACGCCCAGGCCGCACTCGACGCGCTGAATGCAAAGGCGGCCGACCCGACCACTCCGCCCGACGAGGTCCCGACCCAGGACGAACTCGATGCAGCGCAGGCCGCGCTCGACGACGCCAACCAGGCGGTCATCGATGCCCAGGCCAAGGCCGACGAAGCCGTTGCCGACGTCCCATCGCTCGACGATGCGCTTGCCGAGATGGCTAACAAGCCGGTCGACGACGAGGTCACAGAATGGGCCACGGGCGTGCTCGACGACAAGATCGACCAGGTAGCCGCCAAGCTGGCGGAGCAGGACGCCGCCGCGGCGACGACCGACGACACGACCACCGACCCGGCCGATGAGGAAACGGAAACCGAGACGGCGGAATGAGTGAGTAGGGACGAGTGAGTAGCAAATAGTAGGGGCTGGCGGCATGCCGCCAGCCCCGTCCGTATACCGCTTGCTACCCAATTCCCTATTCACTACCCGCTTCCGTTCATCCCGACGGGGAAAACCACCGCTAACCCCATGTTCGGCATGGCAAATCTTCGCTTCCCAATGTAATCTCCTGCGTCTAGGGGTTCAAAGGCATTGGGAGGACAAGAACATGCCACGGGTTTCGGAGCTCTTCTTCAAGACAGCCATCGTGTTTCTCATTCTGGGCGTCGCCGCCGGCCTGGAAATGGCCATATCGGGTGACCATGGCGCGTTCCCCGCGCATGCCCACATCAATCTGCTGGGCTGGGTCACCTCGGCGATATTCGGCGGCTACTACGCGCTCAATCCAGCCAAGGCGGCGCGGCGCATCGCGATGATCCACTACGGTCTCTATACGCTCGGCCTAGTGATCATGCTGCCTGCGCTCTACCTGCTGCTGCACGGCAACCCGGCACTGGAGCCGATCGTCGCCGGCGGCTCGTTGATCGTCGCCGCGGCCATCCTGCTCTTCGCCGTTGTGGTGTTCTCGCCCGAGCCGGTGCCGTCGGCCTCCGGCCTGCAGTCGGCGCCTCGCTGAGGGCGAAACTGCCAATCTCCCCCCTTGTGGGGGAGATGTCCGGCAGGACAGAGGGGCGAACGATCACCAGCTTCGGCGTGATCCGCCCCCTGCACAATCAGCTTCAATGATCCGGACAGTTGCTGACAGGCCGGCGGGACAGCGCCCCTCTGGTCTGCCGACCATCTCCCCACGGGAGAAGAGCCTGTCTCAGGCTTTCGCCAATCGCCGGTTACAGCAGTCGCGACAGGAAGGTGTGGATGATGCCGTCGCGCTCGAACGGTCCGGGCACCTTGGCGGGCAGCGAACTTTCGGTGGTCTTGGCGGCCGACGAGGCGCGGCCGTAGATGATGAGCAGCACGGCGATGAAGTAGCCCACCTGCAGCACCAGGGCGGCGACAAATGTCCAGCCCAGCGCTTGCCACAACGATCCCGTGTCCGCGTAGGTCCAGCCAAGGACCACGAGAATTGTTGCCGACATTCCCACAAGAAACTGCGGAAAATACATTTGCCCGATCGAACGCTCCGGATCTTGTTGCGGTCCGGAATGCCCGCCCATGTCTCTACCCTATTCGAGCGTTGCACCTTTCACGCATGGTCGCAAGTTGGCACCAGTGCCGCGCTCTGTTCTGCCTTTCGGCCAGTTGTATGCGACCTATGTCTTAGGACTTAGGACCTTGAGCCGCCCGGCGCAAGAGTTGTCTTGGTTGCTGCACCGGCATTTGAGGCGCGCCGCCTTTGGCGTGCCCGGCGTGACGCATCGCCGGGCACCCTTGCAGTCAGACCGCCATCTTGCCGATGATCTTCGCCATGTCTGCGGCGTCGAAGGCTTTCAACGTCTGCGTGCGCACATTGCCAAGCGATGCCACGGAGAGGCTGAGGGCCGTAGCCGCGATGTCGTCATTGGCCTCGACGGCCGCTACCACGTCGTGCTGGCCAAGGGTCCACAGCAGCGAATTCACCTTCACTCCGCTATCGGCGGCCATCGACTTGAATGCTTCGGCCCGTTTCACCGTGTCCTTGATGGATTTGGCGCCCTGCTCGGTGAAGTTCACAAGTATGACGTAATGCGACATGATTTCCTCCCATCGCGGTCGGGGGGCGTGCGGAAGCGTCTCCGCCGCGGCCGTTGTTTCTCCCGACGAGATCGTGCCGTTCAGGCGGCACGCGAGAAGGAATGCCGGCCGAGGCAGCTTACGGAGACTCTGCCGGCACTCCACGCGAAGATTGGGTGTTCTCCCCGCGCGGCGGCATATTAGCACCGGCGAATATTTGGGAAAGCCGTTTTCCCTGGAGTCCGCGGGTCTAGGCCTCGAAGAAATGGAATGTTCCGCGTCCGCCGGACTTGCTGCGGTAGAGTGCCATGTCCGCCTTCTGCAGCAGGTCGTCGCTCGTCACGCCATCGCCGGGCGCCAGCGCGATGCCGACGCTGAGCCCGAGGACGAACGGGGTGCCGGCGACCGTGAACGGTTCCCGGAAGCGGTCGATGATGCGCGATGCAAGAGCGGCCGCATCCGTCTTTTCAGCGATGCCTGTCTGCACGATCGCGAACTCGTCGCCGCCAAGCCGCGCCACCGTATCGTGGTCGCGCACCGCGCCGCGTAGCCGTGCGGCGACGTCGATCAGAAGCCTGTCGCCGGCCTTGTGGCCGAAGCCGTCATTGACCGGCTTGAACTTGTCGAGGTCGAGATAGTGCACGGCCATCAGCGCGCCGCGCCTGGCGAGCGCCACCGCGCTGTGCAGCCGGTCGGAAAACAGCATGCGGTTGGGCAGGTCGGTCAGCGCGTCGTGATGTGCCATGTGGGCGATCGTCGCCTGGTCGCGGCGCTGCTCGGTAACGTCGAAATAGGTGGTGACGAAGCCGCCGCCATCGATCGGCATGCCGCGCACCTCGACGATGGTCCCGTTCGGGCGGGTCCGCTCGTAGACATGCGCCTCGCGCTGCCTGACCAGCGCCAGCCGGCGCGCGACATGCAACTCGACTTCGCCCGGCCCGTATTCGCCGCGCTCGGCGTTGAAGCGAAACAGCATCTCCATCGACGGATAGCCGTTGGCGAAGAGGTCGTCCGGATAGTCGAGCAAGGTCCGCTGCCGTTGGTTGCAGATGACCATGTTGAGGTCCTGGTCGAACAGCGAGACGCCGCCAGGGAAATTCTCGATCACTGCCTCCAGCAACCGGATCCGTTCGCGCGAATGCTCGACCAGCTGCGCCATCCGGCCGATCGCTTCGGCGAGGCCCGCCGTGCCGGGGCTTGCCGGCACGCTTGCTTCCAATGC
This sequence comes from Mesorhizobium sp. M4B.F.Ca.ET.143.01.1.1, assembly GCF_004792275.1. NCBI lineage: Bacteria > Pseudomonadati > Pseudomonadota > Alphaproteobacteria > Hyphomicrobiales > Phyllobacteriaceae > Mesorhizobium > Mesorhizobium sp. M4B.F.Ca.ET.143.01.1.1. Next base: position 113,738 of record NZ_SRSR01000002.1, on the reverse strand, counting down.
GCCCGCCGCGCCACGTGATGCCATCGCCATCGGCCGCTGACCCCCTCAGCAATCCCCGGAATATTCAGTGACGCTAATATGAAAGGATTGCCGCCGGATTAACGCGCTGCCGGTCGCGGCCCTCTTGTGCCGGTTTCCTGCATCGCGAACGAGAGAGGCCCGCCATGCCATACGGCGCGGCGGGCCTGGTGACGCTCGTGAACGTCAGGTCAGGATGATGACGATCTTCAGCGTGTCCGGATCGACGATGACGATCCTGCCGTCGGCCAGCACGAAATACTCGTAGGTCTCGTAGGCCGGAACGATCTTGACGATGCGCGGCGGCAGGCGATGCAGCCGCACCTTGTGCCGCGGCACTTCGATGCCGACGGAGATGTCGAAATCGACCCGGTCAACCGGCGTGATCTTCGTCTCGCGGATCACGTTGGTGATCTCGGTCTTCTGTTCGACCGTCACGTTGGTGATGGACGCGGTCGAGCCCTGATCCGGCTGCGTCGATGTCTTGCCCTGCGCCTGTTCGTCGGTCTTCACCGTGGCCTTGCCCTGGGCCTGCTGGTTGGTGGTGGCGCCGGCCTTGCCCTGCGCCTGCTCGTCGGTCTTCACCTTGGCCTTGCCCTGGGCCTGCTCGTCGGTGGTGGCGCCGGCCTTGCCCTGCGCCTGTTCGTCGGTCTTCACCGTGGCCTTGCCCTGGGCTTGCTCGTCGGTGGTGGCGCCGGCCTTGCCCTGCGCCTGTTCGTCGGTCTTCGCCTTGGCCTTGCCCTGCGCCTGCTCGTCGGTCTTCATCTTGGCCTTGCCCTGGGCCTGCTCGCCTGCCTTGCCGCCCTTCTGGCAATCGGCGGTGCCGGCGGCGCAATTGTTGTCACCGCTTGGCTGGACCTCGGCCGGCGCCTGTGCCTGCGCCATCGCGGCGCCACAGCCGACACCGAGCGCGAGCATGCTGGTCATCAGAATATGTTTCATAAGAACTCTCCTCGAAGTGTCGTCCCTTCGTTGGGGTAACTTCGGCTCGGAGCCTTTGTTCCGAAGCAAATTGGGCGGGATTCCATGACCAAATCGGATCGGCCACCCAGTCAAAAAAATCCAGGAACAAGGCCTGTGCGGTGGCGTTAACGACCGAGGCGGCCCGGCTGCGGACGGCATTGTGCGCGTGGTGGAGGAGGTCGTCGGTAAAGACAGGAGACGATCATGAGACTGCATCTCAAGACAGCTGCCGCAGGCCTGTTGCTGCTCGCCGGCATGGGCGCCGCGGCCGCTCAGGACGTCATCATCGAGCCGCAGCAGGAAACCATCATCCGGGAGTATGTGCACAAGCAGCCGCTCGCTTCGGTCAAGCTTCCGGGCGTGGAGCTCAATATCGGCACCGCACTTCCCGACACCGTTGAACTCCGCGAAGTTCCCAACGTGAAATATCGCTATGTGGTCGTCGACAATCAGACCGTGCTTGTCGATCCGGGCACCCGCAAGATCGTAAAGATCATCCAGTGACCTGAAATGGCGCCCGCCGCTTGCCAGAGCGGCGGGCGGGCCAGCTCGTATTATTTCGTGACTAATATATGCCGATACATGCAGGAACCTTTCCCTCTCACCACGCGTTGCCGCGTCTGACTTCGTGTTGCCTCAATAATAGGCAGGCTGTGCGAGGCAGATCGGGCAAACGAATCGGCGGCAACCAGAAACGGGTCGGGGAACGGAGCACAGCTACCATGTCGAAGCGCGAAATCGGAACATCCCCGGCATTGGGGATGCGTGTCGCCGACCTGCGGGCCAGGATGCGAAGTGCGAGCATCACCGAACATGAGATGAAGACCTTCCAGAAGGTCGCGGCCATCATGGGGGGCGCCGACGGCTCTCTAAGCATCGATGCCGACGACCTGATCGCCGCTTCTTTCGTCGCCGAGACGGTGGGCGACAGCGCGCCGAACTGACCGCCGCCGGCCGCGGGCCGGTCCAGCATCACCCTGTCAGCATCCAACCTATCCGTTCCGCCCTCGCGGGCGAGAGCGTGCGCTCGTGCCTGTCGGCGCGAGCCTCATACCTCGTCGAAGGGGCCGCCACGCCTTGCCGGGTCGCGCTTGATGGCGGCTTCCTCGGCATCGTCCGGCAATGCCTCGTCGCTCTCCTGGTAGGGGTTGTCGTCGTCCTCTTCCGGTAACTCGCCCTCCTTCTCGATGCCGGCGCTTTCCGGCACATCCGCTTCCGGCAGGCTTTCGTCGGGAAGGATCCTCGCGCCCTTCACCGCGTCCCAATCCTGCTGTCTTGGCGTGGGCGCCTCCACCTCGTCGTTTGGCGTCCGGTCGTCGGCCGTTGACGGTTCGACCTCGTCGTTCGGTCTCTTGCGCGGTTCCATGACTGGCCTCCTTGGCGCTGGCACCTGAAAATCTGTTCCGAAGGTTGAACTCGCCGCCTTGCCACCGGTTCCCGCCCGACCGGCTGCAGCGCGGCGCCCCGGTCCGCCAGGGAACCAATCGGCCCCGGCGTTCTTTCCCGGACAAGGAAGGAGCCAGACCATGAAACCTTTCGCCTTTGCGCCATGCGCGCTGCTGGTGATGGCGCTGGCCGGTCCGGCGGCCGCGCAGGACAACCCCGACCAGACCAAAGCGTCCGCCGGCCCATGCCAGGCCGAGCCGCAGGGGCAGGGCAGCGCTGAGCAGAAACCGGCCGCCGACAGCGGCAGCGACAATGGCCTGACCGGCAAGCTCAAGCCTTGCGGCGGTGTATTGCAGCCGCCGCCGACCGGCGACCAGGGCATGGCCCAGCCGGCGCCCGAGGAAGGCAACATGCCGGTGATCAAGCCCGGCGAAGTGCCGCCGCAGCCGCCGAAGCAATAGTGATTGGGAGGCTCGGCTCAGCGCGTATGACGCTCGTGCGGCGCGCGCGCCGCGCGGATCGTCCGCACCTTGGCCCGGCGCAGCGTCGTCACCGGATCGACGCCGGTCCAGACGATGCCCGCGGCCTTGGCGAAAGCCATGAAGGCGCGTCGCGTCTGCTCGATGGTCACGTGTCCGGCCCGCGCCGCCTCGCACGCCTTGATAGCGATCTTCTGCAGCCGTGTGTCTTCGGCAGGCGGCCATTCTTTTAGGAAGTTCTGCATCTCCGCCAGCGATGCAATGTCCCGTTTGAAGCCGGCGCCAACGGCGACGGCGATCGGCGGGTCGAAAGGCAGATCTTCAATCATAAGGCACCTCCGCTGGACTCTTCGCCTTCAATGCTGGAACGGCCGCCTGGTTCCGACGCCGACGGCGGATCAATTAGTGCCGGCTCGCGGAACAAGAGCCCCGTGCCGGCGTTTGCCCCGGAGAGCCCGCCAATTCGAACTCTCGCGCTTCCGCCGGTCCGTGGAGGCGGGGCGAAGCTCGCAACCAACCAACAGGAGGCAGAGATGAAAATTGCTCTTATTACTGCTGTCGCCGGGCTGGCTATGATTGCCGGCATCGGCGCCGCCGCCGCTGATCAGGTGATCGTGACGCCCGAGCAGCGCACCGTCATCCGCGAGTACGTCCACAAACATCCGCTGGCCTCGATCAACCTTCTCGGCGTCGAGCTCAATGTCGGCTCGACCTTGCCGGACACGGTGGAACTGCGTGAGGTTCCCGACACCCAGTACAGATACACGGTCGTCGGCGACCATACCGTGCTGGTCGATCCCGGCACCCGCAGGGTCATTGAGGTCATAGAGTAAATAAGGCCGGGGCACCCGGCTGATGCATGACGGCCCCGCCGCTTCGCGCGAAGCGGCGGGGCGAGGGGTTTTGGGGCAGGGAAGGAGCACGTCCATGTTGCCGCATGTCGAGACCCCCAACTCCGAGAATGTGGCGGCCTGTTGCGACAAGCTGTTGGCCGAGCGGGGAACGGGATTGCTTTCCATGACGGAGGCAATCGGCGAACTGCGCCGCCGCACCGGCACCGAACGCTCGGACGCCGATCTCGCCGGGCTGATAACCAAGAAGGCAGCCCTGCTGGGCGTCGCCGTCATGGCGCACTAGGCCAGCGCCACTGCGCAGGCGTTATTGCCGCAAGTCCCCTCCGCTGCGCTCAAGACGCCGGCTCAAATTTCCGCTAGTGTTTACCGTGGACCACCGGAATGGAACCCAACCACGGAGGCAACAAGTGACGGACGACAGGCAGGAACGCATTCGCCAGCGGGCACACGCTATCTGGGAAAAGGCCGGCCGGCCCGAGGGCGCGGATATTCAGCACTGGGACCAGGCGACGGCCGAGATCGATGGCGAGGCCAAGCCGAAGAAGAAAGCTGCACCGAAGAAGCCTGCCGCAGCGAAGCCCGCCAAGACCGCTGCCACCAAGACTGTTGCCACCAAGAGCGCGACCAAGGCCGCAAAGCCCGCGGCGAGCAAGTCGAAAGCCGGCAAGGCCTGAAAGGCGGATCGGCCCCGCCGTCGGAGAGATGGGCCGGGCCGGGACGCGCGCCGGCCGTGGCCGATTTCCGGCAAATTTTGCAGCTTCCTGCCAGGGTAGGGCAGGCCGCCATGCGTGGTCGCAAGGCTGATCAGCCCCTCGCCAAGGCTGGCGCTTCAGCGCCTTCCACTGCGTCCAGCTCATCGAGGCTGGCCGGAACATTCCGCTTCAAGAGTTCGGCGAGCACGGTGGCGGCCTCGAGCAGGAGTTCCCTCAGTTCCTGCTCGCTGAGCTTGTCGACGTACTCGGCCGCGTCAAGGAGATCGACAACCACGTCGACCGCCTTCATGTGAAGATGAGGCATTGCCGATCCTCCTTTGCATGTCGCCTGCGCTTTGCTGCCGGCAGGATTGCCAAACGCGGCGCTGCCTTCAATCACATTTGATGGCGTTGCCAAGGAAGGTCCGCATGCGTGGGCCGATCGTTCGGAACATTGTCGCGCCGGGTCCATTCTCCTTTGACAACAAAGGAGACAAGCCATGAACTGGGATCAGATCAAGGGAAAGTGGATGCAGGTCAAAGGCAAGGCCAAGGAGCAGTGGGGCGACTTGACCGACGATGACCTCGACCGCATCGAAGGCAATCGCGATCAGTTCGTGGGGCGGATCCAGGAGCGCTACGGCATCGCCAAGGAAGAGGCGCAGCGGCAGCTCGACGACTGGTCGAGAAGGCTCGACTGAGCGCGGCGCCCCGCGGCGATCTCTATCGAGAGCTGGAAGGCGGCCGCAACAGGGCTCGGAGTTGGTCAGGCCGATCAAGGCCGGCCCGATGTGGCGGGGATTTCACGCTACGTCGGTGCAGCCAACTTCGGCACGTGCGGAGCAAAAGCGGGGGAAAGAGTGACAATCGGATTATGTTGCGAGCTGGCTAATACTAGTGTCGTCCTAGCCGGCTTGCCCGCCCCCGAAGCCCCCAAGCCGGTCAGGCCCGGCGGTCAGTCGAAGTTACCCCAACAGGCTGTCGGGCCGCTGTGTATCGCCAGTCACGTAAGTCAAAGACCGGCAGGCACGGCAAGAAGCCACCGAGCTTCCATAGCGCTGTCGTGACGATCATCCATTGCACGCGCGCCCTATCTCTGACTTCAAAAGGCTCCAGCGCCACGCACCTCCCGCCGTGCGCTGGAGCCTTGCCCGCGCTCAACCGCTGCCAGCGGGAGCTGCCGGTGTTGACCAACGGCGCTTGGATGGGTTCGTTCCGCGTTTAGGGCCATGGTCCGAAGCTGGATGCGACTGAAGTTGCAACGTCAGAGCATGGAAACGCAGCGGCATGGCATTCCCGGGCGAAGGCAGCAAAAAGAACCCGCCGGCTCTGCCGGCGGGAAAGGCTGGAGTAGCCAGGAATATCTGGCGCATGAGAAACGATCACCAAGCCGTTTTGTTGCAAAGACCCGCCAGTCCACCGCCTGATCCTCGATGGGTGCGGCACGTTTGCGGTCGGAACCTTTAGCTGTCGCTGATGTTGTCACTCCAGCACCCATTTCGGGCGAAGGAGCGCGTCATGAACAACATCATCTGGCTGGTCGGAGCCGTGGTCATCGTCATCGCGATACTTAGCTTTCTCGGTTTGAGATAGCTCTGCGCGACTCTATAGGCCTGCGCCGGCATGCGTGGCGAGGTTGTCGCCACGCTCATCCGAGCCTAATGCGGAGATCGTCTGCTGGCGTATTGCGCGACAGCGCACAGGAATGCCAATGCGCCCGCGTCGCACGCCGCCCTGGATGGCCCCTTGGCGAAGAGAACGGCATCCGCGGCCGGAACTGTCAGGCCGTGCTTCTTGGCAAAAGCGGTGACTTCATAAGGCTGCTGGTCGTCGGATAGGTTGGTCTCGAATTCATAATTCATCGATCCACATTCCTCCCTTCGTGAATTTGCCCTTCCTTCGCCCGTCGCGAATTAAACGCTCGACGGGGCGCGCGAGTCCACCAATCATGAATTGCCGTGAAACGTTCCATCCCTCGTGTCGTGACTTGGTGGTTGCAGGAATAGAAGCCTAGCCGACGGCGCCAGGAAGACCGCGCGCCGCATCGGCCTGGACGGGCGCCTGCCACGCCTTTCTCGAAGCGCCTGCTCATTTCAAGCCCGGTGGTCTCAGCAGCCGGAACATTAGCCGTTTCGAATGGTTGAGGTCCTGTGTGTGGCGTCGCTGCTTGGCGTCCCACGCAGGCTGGTGGGCAAACATCGGCCGGCCCGCGTCATCGGTCCCTCCGTGGCGCGGGCTCTTAGCGGCCGCCGCGACGGTATTCCGCCGGGCCACGCGCTATTTTTCTTCCTGGCGCTTTTCGATTTCGTAGGAAAGCCAGCGGCAGAGCATGCCGACAATCGATGCGGCAGCACCGCCAAGCAGGCAGGCGACCAGCAGCGGGCTTTGCGCGGCGCTCTTCCAGCTTACGATGGCGAGCAGGATCGCGCTCGCCGTCGAGACCAGGTAACCGGCGCCTTTCAGCAGATGTAGCGATGCTTTGGTCATTGCGGGAAACCTGGCCAGATTGCCGGATGGGCCAACGGCCCGACTAACATACGCGGGTGAAGAGGTTCCGTTCCCATCGACGGGATGGCTTCAGCGGCAGAGCCGGGCAGGCGTCATTCCACGCCCGTCCTCGGACCGGGCGAGTGTCCCGGCTTTGACGGGGCCAGGCCAAGGTCGAACGTTTGCGGCAGGTCAGGTCTCGGGGGCTTGCCGACCGAGGCCGTCGTGAATGCGCCAACCCGGGGAGGCACGGCCATCTGGCCCTGATGCTCACGCCAGAAGGGCTTTCCGAACGCCAGGAAAATGCCGCCGACAAGACACGCCAACAGCAGGAAGGCGAACGCATCCGCTATCATGTTTCCTAAGCGCATGGCGGCTCCCCCCTGGGGCGGGTGCCCGCCGACACGGGAACGATGATGGCGGGCACCCGGAGACCGCCGATGAAGGGACGTACCCGGTGGTCCCCTTACCAATGAGTTGGCAAGGCCACGGTTGCCTTGAAACAACCGGCCCGGCCCTCTGCGCCCGGCAATGAGACTTCAGTCTCATGGCTGCCGGGACTGAGGTCCCCTGTGCGGAACGTTGCCGTAACGCGCCCGTTTTCTCGACAGTGCAATCGAGAGGAGAAAAGCAAATGGCTGACGGTCCAACGGTTGTGAACTCGGGTGGAGGTGGTACGGTTGTCGCGGTCGTTCTCGCGATACTCGCGATCGTGGTTCTGCTCTTCTTCACAGGTGTCATCAACCTCAACGGCGGCGGCAGCAAAGACGTCAACGTCAAGGTCGATGCGCCCAATGTCGAGGCGCCGGCGGCATCCGCGCCGTCCGCGCCTGCGCCTGCCGCGCCAGCGCCATCCGCACCGGCGCCTGCGGCCCCCGCGCCATCAGAACCTGCGCCCGCGGCTCCGGCCCCGGCGCCGGCTCCCAGTGGCGGCTGATGCGTCGAATGAGATGGGGCTCCGGCGCGATGCGCCGGAGCCTTCTTTCCGTCATCCGCGAACCATGGCCGGCCACGGATCTCCTAAGCCTCACCACAAGTCGCTTTTTTGCCGCCGGCGCGGAACCTTTTAGTCATTGCTAATGTTCATCTTCCGATAGCGAACATTCGCCTTCGGGTGCCGACGATCGGAGCGGAAACGGCCGATCGACCCAGTTTTGCTGCCCATCTGTCGCGCGAGTGTTGGCACATTCGGAGATCGGGCCATGAACAGGCGTCTAGTACTGCTTTCCTCTCTCACTGCGGTGTCTCTTGCGGCCGCCGGACCGTTGTCGCTCCTGCCTGCTCGCGCCGGCGAACCGCAATCGGCGAACGTTCGAGCGGCAATGCGGAAACTCTGGGAAGACCACATCACCTATACGCGGAACTACATCATCAGCGCCCTCGCGAGCCTCCAGGACACTGACGAAGTCGCGAGCGCCTGCTTCGGAACCAGGATGAAATAGGCGACGCGGTAAAGCCCTATTACGGTGATGCCGCCGGTAAGAAACTGGCGGCGCTGCTCAAAGACCATATCAAGATCGCGACGGAGGTGGTCGAGGCGGCCAAATCAGGCAGCAAAGACAAGCTCTCGGCCGCCCAGGAAAAATGGACCGCCAATGCCGACGACATTGCCGTGTTCCTTGGCAAGGCCAATCCGAACTGGCCCGAGAAGGATCTCCGCCACATGCTGCACAAGCATTTGGAACTGACGACCGGCGAAGTGGTCGGCCGGCTGAACAAGGACTGGGCGGCAGACATCAAGTCCTACGATGAAGGCCATGACCACATGCTGAAGTTCGCCGACATGCTGACGGATGGCATCGCCAAACAGTTTCCGGACAAGTTCAACGGGTGAACACCGTCTTGGGCTTGTAGGGCAGAGATAGGATTGATCAGGCGGCGCCGAGCTTTCGGCGTCATCTGAAGGCAAATTTAAGAATATTAGAATGTATGCGTTTGGCTTGATTGGGCGCGCGCGGGATTTGCCAGTGTAGCGAGACATCCGCGCGGCATCGCCGCAACATTCGCGGTGCAAACAAAAATACACCCAGTAAAAGTCAGGTATTGACCCGATCGCGCCGTTGACACTGCACGCGCCTGCATGCGCCTTTTCGCGCCAGGGTTTTTTCGGCAACGAGCTTCGGGGTAGGGGCAATGCAAGGCATCAACCGTTTCATTTCATTTGCGTTTGTGGCCGCGGCGGGTGGTCTGTCGGTGCCGGCCTTGGCGGCGCCGGTGGAGTATGTCCGTGTGTGCTCGCTCTATGGCGCGCGATACTACTACAGCCCCGGCACGGATACCTGCATCAACGCCGATACCGGCGAGACGCGCCGCGTCACCGAAGACGGCGTCGTCGTCGGAAAAACTGCGCTGGCAAGCAAGGTCGACGACATTGACGGCCGCGTCGCCCGCGCCTTCGAAAGCGCCTCGGTGGCCTCGGCGCTGATCAGCCCGGATTTCGTCCAAGGCGAGCATTTTGGCGTGCGCGTCAACTGGGGCAATGCCGGCCAGTCCAATGCCATGGGCGTCACCGGCGCGGCCGTGCTGGGCGAGGGCTTCCTGCCAGGCGGCACGGGCCGGCTGACCGGCGCGGCGGGCGTCGCCTTCTCGGGCAAGACCGTCGGCGGCAATGCCGGCCTGCAGCTCACCTGGTAAGGCCGGGGGCAATCATGCTCAGATATCTTCTTGCGCCGGCGATGCTCGGCGCGCTCTGCGGCCTGTCGGCGCCGGCGCTGGCGAAGCCGGTCGAATACGTCAAGCTGTGCTATGCCTACGGTGCCAACTACTATTACAGCCCCGGCACCGACACCTGCATCAACGCCCAGACCGGCGACACCAGGAAGGAGATCGATGACGGCAATGGCGGCACCACCACCGTCCCCGGCAAGACCGCTCTGGCCAGCCATGCCGACGACATCGACAACCGCGTCACCCGCGCCTTCGAGAACGCCTCGATCTCGGCTGCCCTTGCCGCGCCGGATCTCGTCCAGGGCGAGCATTTCGGCCTGCGCGTCAACTGGGGCAATGCCGGCGGCGCCGACGCCTTCGGCTTCACCGGTGCTGCGGTGCTCAGCGAAGCCTTTGTCCATGGCGGCCGGCTGACCGGGACGATGGGCATCGCCTTCTCCAGCGGCACCGTCGGCGGCAATGCGGGGCTGCAGTTCAGCTGGTAGGAGGCATCTGACCTCCTTCCCTTGTGGGACCTTGTGGGATGAGAAGGGGAAGCGCTCGCCCTTCAAGCCTCCCACGCGTCGCTGGACAGAGCGAAGCGGATACCGGCCGCGGTCATGGCGAGCTCGCATTCGGTGACTGCGCGCAGGTTGCGCAGATAGCGCGCCACGGTTTGAGGCAGCCAGCCGGCGCAGGCCTCGACATAGGCGCGGCTGTGGACGAGCGTGCCGGTCGACAGGCGCTCGTCCTTCTCGGCGATCACCTTCAGATACTGGCGGATGAAGCGGATGTCCTCGGCGATGTCCTGGCTGGCCATTCGCCAGGCGCCGGCGAGGCGTTCGCGCTGCTCGAGCGGCAGCGGTGACAGCAGCGGGCGAGAGAGGTCGGCGAAGGCGGCGTGGTTTGCGGTGTTCAAGGATATCCCCTCGAAAGAAGGGAAATATCGTACTTTACGTACGAATACCGGTCAAGCCGATTTCGTACAAATTGAACGAGGGACGGTCATAAGAATGCGGTGCAACCTACGTCCCGCCAAGGCTAGCCGCCGTCTTCCGGTCGGCCTCGGCGCGTTCGCGGTTCCCCTTCGCCTTCCAGGAGGCGCTTCGGGCGCTGTAGAAATCGGCGGATTTCTGATTGAGCGCGATTGCCTGGTCGTAGTCGACGATGGCCTGGTCGTGGTCGCCCTTGTGCGCCCAGGCGAGGCCCAGCGCGTGGTAGGCATCGGCCAACTTGGGGTCGAGGTCCACGGCCTTGTCGTAGTCGGCGATGGCGCGGTCGTCGTCGCCCTTGTTGGACCAGGCTAAACCCCGGCCGTAATAGGCGTAGGCGCGTTTCGGATTGAGGCCGATAGCCACGTTGAAATCGGCGATGGCGCGGTTGTAGTCACCTTTGCCGCCCCAGCTCAGGCCACGATTCTCATACACCCCGATGAGTGTCGGATCGAAGGCAATGGCCTGGTTGTAGTCGGCGATGGCGTGATCGAAGGCGCCCTCCGCCGCCCATGCGCCGCCCCGGTTGAGGTATGCGGATGCGTTCTTGGAATCGGCGATGATCGCCAAATTGTAATCCGCGATGGCCCGGTCATTGTCGCCCTTGTACGACCAGGCAAGGCCTCGGTTGTTGTAAGCAGCGCTGCTTTTCGGGTCGAAGGCGATCGCCTGACCGTAATCGGCAATGGCCCGGTCGTAATTGCCCTTCGCGGCCCAGTCGTAGCCTCTGTTGTAATAAGCGGATGCGTATTCAGGATAGAGCCCTATCGCCTGGTCGCTGTCGGCGATGGCGCGGTCGAGATCGCCTTCCATGGACCAGGCGTAGGCGCGCTTGAAGTAGGCTGTCGCGAGCTTGTCAGGAGCGCCGGCCTGGTTATCGATAATTTGCGTGCAGGCTTCGATCCGCCGGCTGGCGTCGGCCGCATTGCCGATGCACGCCGCATAGGTGAGATTGGCGGCGATCCCCATCGCGCCGCGGACGTCCAGCGCGACGAGGCCGGTCAGCAGCAGCAACAGCGGTGGGCGCCATTTTCGTACCAGCCATATCAGCCGGCTTTCGCCCACGCCTTCCTGGTTCACCATTTCGCCGGTTCTCCTTCGAAAACCTTTGACCTCGGCCGACACCGACGGCTGCTTGCCATGCAAGCAGAAATTGCGGCGTCATGAAAGTGCAGTCAGAGGCCGACGGCGAGAGCGAGATTGCTCACATATCGATTATCGACCGTCTCACCCGCCCGATGATGGTGATCGCGCCCTCCAGCTCCGGCGGCGGGATGTCCAGATACGACGCCGGCTGGAAGGGCGGGGTGTCGTTCGGGCGGTAGCGCTTGTAGGTGGCGCGGCCGGTTTCGTCGGCGATCACGTAGCAGCCATTGGTCACCAGCCGCTTGTCGCGCAGATTGACGAAGATGATCGAATCCGGCGGCGAGATCTTGTTCATCGACGGGCCGTCGACGCGCAGCGCGATCCATTCGCCTTCCTCGAGGTCGGCGGTCGGGATGGTCGGATAGTCGGAGAGGTTGACCACGCCCTCCTGGCCGCCGAGCTCGCCGGCGCTGATCCATGACACGATCGGGACGTCGACGGTGAGCGGCGAGGCGGCAAAGCTTGCCGGTCCGGCCTCTGCGCCATCGGCATTGAACAGCAGCCAGCCGGGGTCGACGTTAAACAGCCGGCCATATTTCTCCGCCGCCTTGCGCGACAGCGGCCGGTTGCCGTTCTCGTGGCTGATCAGCGTGTTCTTGTTGATGTCGCGCAAGGCCCGCGCCGCATCGCTCGGCGTGGCATAGCCCGCCGCGGTCCGCGCCTGCTGCAATCTGTGCCGTGGGTCCATCATCGTACAAAACGCCTGAAAAATATCGTCCAATACGTACGATTTCGCTTGCGACTCTTTCGTACACATCGTACGATTAGCGCATGATTGAGCATCCCGCAAGCATTTCCGCATTGCCCACGAACATTTCGGGGCTGATCGACCGTTGGCACGGCATCGGCGCCGTCGCCGCCGTCGGTATCAGCTCCGACGCGATAGCACCGCAAGGGGAGGCGGCATGACCTTGCATCCTGATTTCCGTTCGTCTGCTGAATTCCTATCGTCCGGGCTGTCCTCCTCCCCGGTCCGGACGAACACCGGGGTCTTCGCCCCGGGTCCGGCCGCCCCATCGGCCGGAACGGCCGGAGCCGCTCCTCCCCCGGCTCCGGCCACCTTCCTTCGTCCGCCCGCGGCCGGCGCCGCCTCCGTGATCCGCACCGAGGATGGCACCGTCATCCTCTTTGATCGCGCAACCGGCCGGGCGGTGTCCGGCCTGACCAGGCAGGCGGCGGAGGCCGCGCTTCTGCGCCTCGAGGGCCACGGCCCCGCCTGATCCGCCCATTCCCGAACGATTTCAGCGACGGCCTTCGGGCCGAACCTGGCGCTCGCCCGCGCGCCGCAACCGATGGATCCCGATATGCCTGCCGCCTATACCGAGAAGGAACTCACTGAAATCGCGACTTGGCTCAAGGAGGGGCTTTCGGCCTCCCATATCGCCGTCCGCTTCAGCACGCTGCGCGGAAGTCCGGTCTCGCGCAACGCCATCATCGGCATCGTGCATCGCGACACCGGCCTGCGCGCCATCGGCTTCGCCAATCCCAAGGGCGGCCGTTCCGGCGGCCGGCCGAGGAAGCATGCTCGGCCGGACTGGCGGAGCCGGGTGGCGGCCGGAAGCATCGCGCTTTCCGAACCGTCGGCGCTTGCCAGGCAAGTCGAGAGCGCCCACGCCGAAGCTGCCAATCTCCCCCCAAGTGGGGGAGATGCCCGGCAGGGCAGAGGGGGGCGCTGTCCCGCCGACGTCTCCAGTTTTGACGTCGCCTCGCAAGCAGATCGCGTCTCCGCCGTCCGCACCCCGCTCAGGCCCAAGAAGCCCAAGCCGCGAAAGCCCGCCCGCGTGCTGCCGCCGGCTTGGCTGGCACCGGGCCAGCGCGAAAGGTCTGAGGCGCAGCTGTACAAGCTGCCGGCGCCACCGCCGCCGGTAAACCCGGGCCGCCAGCCGCATGTCGCCGCCATGCGCTTCATCGACTGTCTGTTCGGCCGCTGCCGCGCGGCGCTCGACCTCGCGCTGCAGGAGGAGCCGGAGAAGGATGCTCCAGGCGCTCGTCCCGGCCCGGAGATGCTCTGCTGCGGCCTGCGCACGCGGCCGACGCAAAGCTATTGCAGCCACCATCACGCAAGGCTTCATGGTCATCGCGGCAGCGGGATGTGAGGGGCGCGCCGCAGAAGGTCGTTCTCATAGAAATCGACGATGCGAAAGTGGCGCCGCAGAGCGCCGATCTTATCCAGAACCCATCCCAAGCCCGAGGAACGCCCATGCCCCGCAAGACCGCCAGGAAACCGCAGCCGCCAAAACTGCCGAAGGGCGAGGCCGGTCAGGTGCGCATCCGCCGCGAGATCGGCCATGATTTCGCGCTGCGCCAGGACGCCTTCGGCCGCCAGAGGCTGAGCAATGGCACCGCCGAAGCACGCCGCGTCTACGAGGTGTCGAATGGCGGCTTCACCTCCACCGGCGGCATCGTACGCCTGCGCAATGTCGACCCGCTGGTCGGCATCACCTCGCTCTCACGCCAGCAGCGCGAGGCAGGAGGGCGCCTTCGCGACGATTTCGAGCGCACCCAGCGCGAGGGCCTGCAGCCGCAGTCCTGGAACGAGCGCGTCGACGGTACCCGGGTGAATGCCGGTATCCCCGACCGCGTGCTCTCGGCCGGCCGCGCTCATGCCCATGCCGTCACCGCGCTCGGCCACTGGGAGGTGGCCGATGTGGTGCGCAAGGTCTGCCTCGAAGGCCAGTCGGTGAAGAGCGTGGCCGAACGCAACGGCGAAAGCCGCGACGTGGTGGTAAAACTGCTGAAGGTGGGGCTCGACCTGCTTGCGGTGCACTATGGGATGATGGGGAGGAAAGCAGGGTGAGGGGGACTTGCCAATGGATATAGGCGGCCTGCAAGCAGGGCTTCGTTTGGAATAGCAGCAAACGAACCATGCCGGCTCTGGCATCTTTGATCGTGATCAGCTCGCCCGTCTTTACGAATGCGCGCCGCGCCCCGCAGATGGCACGGGTGGGATTTGGGAGCTGCGCCGCCTCCAGGGTCCATGCCGTGACTTTCGCGCGTTGCGGCGATGCGGAAATTCTGATCCGCCGCATGTACGACGAGCGTCACGGCATCGATCCTCTGGTCAGCCCGCGGATGACGAAGGTCAGTAACGGCAAATCCGCACGCGTTCCAGCACCCGGCGGTGATGATGCCAGTGCCTCACCCACTTCACGTGGCAATGGCGGTAATGGTGCCGGTAGTGATAGCGGTGCGGATAGCGGACCACGTAGCCGGGATAGTAGTCCCGGTAATAGCGCGGGCCGTAATAGCGGCCGCCATAATCGTAGAACGGTCCGCCGCCATAGATCGGTCCACCATAGAAAGGTCCACCGAACGGGCCGCCGTAGAACGGACTGAGGCCGAACGGGCCGAAAAATCCCAATCCGCGCGCATCCGACGGCGCGACCGAGGCTGCCGCAGAGGCAACGGCGATCACTGAAGCAAGTAGCAGTTTTTTCATGGCAACCTCCTCCTGAAGGCTGATCATCAACTAAACGCACCGCCGGCGGGCTATGTTCCCGATCGCTAATGTTCGCCGGTGTCGATCTGAGGAGGAGATTCCGCGCCCGCCGCAGACATGGATGCCGAACTCGCCCGAGAGCGGGTTCAGGCCGCTTCAGCGCGCCGATGATCGAGGTGGTGATGCCAGAGGAATGCCAGTGCAACCCCACGGCGCCGAGGAACCGGAAGACAGCGCAAGCCGCCTGAGCAACTCGCGGCCGTAGGGTGGATGATGGCTTGCACAACAACGCGGCCGGCTGCGTCATGCGCTCGCTCAGCCATTGCAAACCCGCTTCTCCCTCTCCCACAAGGGAGAAGGAGAAGCCGGGCTGAATGTCCCTGTCACCGTTCGCAGATACGGATCTTCTCGATCACGCGGTGGTGGTGGCGCCAGTGCTTGCGGTACTCGGTCCAGCAATGGCGGTTGTGGCGCATTGCGTAGCGCGGCCTGTAGCCATTGTCGTAGACGTCATACCGGTAGTGAGGGCGATAGACGTAAGGATCGCCGTAGTAGGGGCCATAGTCGCCGTAATAGTCGTCATAAGTTGGGCCGATGCCAATACCCAGCCGCAGGCTGTCGGCACTGGCCGGACCGATCATGGCCGCCGCCGACGCAATCGCGATGACGGAGGCGAGCAGGAGCTTTTTCATGACTACCTCCTTTTCCAGGTTGATCTAACAAAACCCCTGAGGCGCGGTGCTGTTCCGATAAAAATCGGTTGGCCTGACGCCAGGCCGCAAAGGGGCCACCCTCCCGCCGGGCCGCAAAACCCGCGAGCACCGCTTCATGGCGGCAAGGCGTGCACCTCATGAGGGGCGCTTTCCGGAACCATCGCGCTCAGCCCGGGTTCCTTCTCAGCGGGCCGCGTCAGCCGGACCTGGTGGCAGAGAGAACAGGGTGGTTTCTCCGGCTTCTTACCCTGGCCAACGAAATGGCAGTCGAGCTCTTGTCCCACCCGGCCCGCTCCGGGCAAAGGGCAATCGATGGCGAAGCGCGCAAATCCCGACACCGCCGTTCCACGCAAAGGGATGCCCAGCCCGCGCCTGAGCAAGGCCGAATTCAAGAATCGCTATCGCGGACAGTTTTATGACCCCGCATTCGCTTCGGCGGCGCAAGCGGTCGATACCCTGTGCGAGATCGCCTGGCAGGCCTACAAGGACGAGCGCAAGAGCCCGATCACCCGCAAGGCCGGCAAAGGCTTTCACGATCCGGACTATGAGCTGTCGGTGGAGTGGATCGCCGCCAGCGAGGCCTTGAAGGCGGCGCAGCAGCGATACGAGGACGCGTCGTCGCCGGCGCGCATCCTGCTCATCAACGGCTCCTCGCGCAGCGAGCATACGTGTCCGGGCGAGATGTCCAAGAGTTTTCGCCTTGTCGAGATCGCGCGCCGGGCCATAGAGGGAAAGCCCGGCTTCTCGGTCGGCGTTCTCGACCTCTCGCGCATCGCCTCGGAATTTGGCCGTGCGATCCACCCCTGCAAGGCATGCTTCTCGACCGCGGCGGCACTTTGCCATTGGCCGTGCTCCTGCTATCCGAACCACTCGCTCGGCCAGATTCACGACTGGATGAACGACATCTATCCGCTTTGGGTCGAGGCCCACGGCATCATGATCGTCACCCCGGTCAACTGGTACCAGACGTCGTCGCCGGTGAAGCTGATGATGGATCGCCTCGTCTGCGCCGATGGCGGCAATCCCGATCCCTCGCTGACGCAGGGCAAGGACGCCGCTTTGGCGAAACGTGCCGAGCTCGCCGGGTGGGACTATCCGCGCCATCTGGCCGGGCGTCTGTTCTCGGTCGTCGTCCACGGCGACACCGAAGGTGCCGAAAACGCCCGCCGCGGACTTGCCGACTGGTTGCGCTCGATGAAGCTGGAGCCGGCTGGCGAGAAGGCAGAGCTCGACCGCTATATCGGCTACTGGCAGCCCTATGCGACCAGCCACCGTGATCTCGATGCCGACCGTGCCGTGCAGAGCGAGGTGCGCGCCGCCGCGCTCGCGCTGGCGGAGGCCGTCGCGAAACGGCGAACGGGTCTCCTGCCGTCGATCGGGACGGACCTCGTCGATCCGCGTCCGAAGTAACTCCTTACCTCCCGCGGCACCATCTTCCCGCCGACGGCTCCAGCGTTCCGGGCAGGCTTCGAGCGGGGACCATCGGATGTATGCGCAAAACGCTATATGATTGCGCCGCAGGGTGAATTTGCCGCGGACGCCGATGCCGATCTTTTCAGTCAAGCACACGACCGTCTATCGCTATAGCCAGCCGGTGAGTTTTGGCGAGCACCGGCTGATGTTCAGGCCGCGCGACAGTTTCGATCAGCGGCTTCTCGACCACGCTTTGTCGGTCGACCCCGAGCCGAAGGAGGTACGCTGGATCCATGACGTTTTTGGCAACTGCGTTGCGGTGATCGAATTCACGGGTTCGGCCAATGAACTCCATTTCTCGACGGACATTCGGCTCGATCACACGCCCCAGCACGCGCCAGATTTCCGCATCGATGAAGCCGCGCTGAATTATCCGTTCTCTTACGATTCCGACGAGGCGGCCGACCTCGCGCAGACGATTGAGCGCCATCATCCCGACGAAGGTGACGAGGTCGGCAAATGGGCCCGCCAGTTCGTCGGCGCCGCTGGCCACACCGAAACCGGTAAGCTGTTGATGACGCTCTGCTACGCCATCCACGAGAGCTTCGTGTACTCCCGTCGCTTCGAAACCGGGACGCAACCGCCGCTGATGACGCTGCACCTGCGCAAGGGCACATGCCGGGACTTTGCGCTGTTCATGATGGAAGCGGTTCGCTCGCTCGGCTTTGCCGCCCGCTTCGTGACCGGCTACGTCTATGTGCCGGGCCGCGACAGCGCCGAGGTGCGCGGCGGCGGCTCGACGCATGCCTGGTGCCAGGTTTACCTGCCCGGGGCCGGCTGGATCGAGTTCGATCCGACCAACGGAATAGTCGGCAACCGGGATCTGATCAGGGTTGCCGTGGCCAGGCACCCCCGGCAAGCCATCCCTCTTTCGGGAAGCTATTCCGGCAGCGCTTCGAGTTTCCTCGACATGACCGTTGAGGTGAAGGTGGCGAAGGAAACCGGCGGCGACAGGAATTAGTTGCGTCTTTGCGGCGCGACCGGTCCGCGCTTGAAGCGCAGCAACGACGACACCGCGGTCCACGTTGAGCCCCGCCTTGCCGCCTGGCGGTATGCACACGCCATTTTCCCGGAACCGCTCGATCTGTTCCGGCGTTGCTGGCCCGAACGAAACGCGCGTCAGCCAGCTATGCCGAGCGCGGTGGACGTTTGCGAATGACCGTTTCGCCCCACCGGAATGATGGCGAGCGTCGCTGTGCCAAGAGGAACGGGATAGCTATCAGGCTGGTCGAGGAAGGCCCACCCCTATGAAACCGATGACCGAAGAGCATCTTGCGGTTCTGCGCAGGCACATGATCGAGATGATTGCGATCCATGCCGACCTGACAAGCGAAGAACTCGGCAAAGCAACGCTCGACGAGCGGGTCTTGGCATCGATGGGGCAGGTGCCGCGACATCTCTTCGTGCCATCATCGGTCGCGCCCTATGCCTATCAGGACATGCCGCTGCCGATCGGATTCGGCAAGACCGTCTCGCAGCCCTTCATGGTCGCGCTGATGACCGATCTGCTCGCTCCCGAGCCGCACGAGTCAGTGCTCGAGATCGGAACCGGCCTTGGCTATCAGACCGCAATCCTCGCTGAACTCGCCGGACAAGTTTGGAGTGTTGAAATCATCGAGGAATTCGCAAGCCATGCCGAGGCTCTGCTGCAGCACCTTGGCTTCTCCAATGTCGCCATTCGTGTCGGAGACGGGTCTCGCGGCTGGCCCGAGCACGCCCCATTCGACAAGATCCTGGTTAGCGTGGCGGCTGAGCGGGCGCCGCCGGCTTTGCTGAGCCAGCTCACGCCGGCGGGTCGTCTGGTCCTGCCTTTGGAGTCAGAGGAAGGACAGTTTCTGACCGTCATCGACAAGGACGCGGCAGGGCAGATCAAGACCCGGAAACTCATCCCGGTTCGGTTCAGCCGGCTCGAAACCGTCTGAGGTCTCACAATTGGCGCGGCCAGCACACACCGGCTGAACTGATCTGGAAGAAGGACAGCCGCGCACCGGTCGTCGCCAAGATGCGCTTCGGGTCAGAAACCGCCGTTCGCCAATGTCCGGTTCTCACCCGGCAGGTGGGAAAAGTACAGGTGGCACAAGTCCGTTTCCTATGAGGCTGTCGCGTCAATATCGATCAGTAGACATGACGCCAATTTACTCAATTGAGTGGGGCTGACTACGCTCTATTTGGTACTCACCATGCTGGATCGACTTTGTTAGGCTCACGTGGTGGTTGCGGTATCCGTAAGCGCGGTGCGCGGGTCGCGCGCGGCCAGTGAGGCATGGAGATCCAGCCATGGATCCTATCCAGAGGCCCAAAGCGGACCACGGTCCAGCATTTCCCGAGGGTGACCGACAAGTCTCAACCATGGCGACCTCGTCTCATGGCTCCCGCAAAAGGTCGCGCGGCGCCGCGATGAGCCTCATCCCCCTCTGTCTCATCCTGCTATGCAGCGCCCCGGCAAGAGGTCAGTCAGGGACTGACGACAGGCTCGGCCCTCAAGACACTGTTGAGGTGAATGTTGCGGGGTGGGGCGTCTTCCGCGCGGGCGTCGCGGGCGCGGAGCTCAACGGTGCCTTTACGATCGATGCGGCCGGGACGCTGCATCTTCCGGTCATTGGGCAGGTAGTGGCTGCGGGTCTGCGTGAGAATGACCTGGCAAAACTGATTGACGATCGGCTGCAGGCCAGAAGTGGCTTCGACGTGCGTCCCGTCACGACCGTCCAGCGCCGACGATCGCGAGCAGCGGCGCCGGTCGATCTCGAGGCGGCGAAGAATCGATCGCTTCAGGAAACCAATGCACCCGCGCGAACCGGTCAAGCGGCGCAAGCCTTTGCTGGCGAGCAGCATGAGTTGGTCGCACGTGCTGACACCGGCTTGCCGGCGCGTGTGGTCGCAGACGCCCCGGTTCTTCAAGGGCGGGCCTTTGAAGAGCAGCAGAAACGAGCCGAACGGCTGGCGGGGGATCTGGAACTGGCGCAGAGCGAAGTAGAAAGCCTGCAGGAGAAAGCCGTTCTCGCGAACCGCGAAAGAGCCGCCGCACTCGGAGCGCAGCAGGCTGCGGAAGCCTCGCTGGCAGCAGCCAGGCGCGCGCTTGACGAGGAGCGGCAGAAGGTCGAGCGGTTGGAAGGCGATCTCGCCGCGGCGCATCAATCTCTCGATGCTGTGACGGCAAGGGGAAAACTGGCGGCGGCTGCGCAAGCCGTCGACATCCAGGGCCGGCAAGTTGCCGAGGCCGCTGCAAAGCGAACCGAGCAAGCGCTCGCACTGGAACGCGAAAGAGCAGATGCCCTCGCCCTCGATCTCAGCGCTGCAAATCAGGATCGCGATGCGGCAAAGGAGGAAGTGGCCCGGCTTTCCGCGGCGTTGGAGCAACAACGCGAAAGGGCCGTTGGCCTGGCCCGCAACCTCACCGCGGCGCGCAACAAGATCGACGTCCTGAAAGCTCCCGATGCGCCTCGCGCCCAGCGCGTCGAGCCCGCTCCCAAAGCACGCGACGCTGATGGAGCTGGTCCACGCCTTGCAGGGAAGCGGGCTCGTTCAGTCCGTGCGCCCGACGAGCACGAGATCCGAAAAGTGGCCGCCCGCAAGTCACGGCAACCGGTTCCGGTGGCGACGATTCCGCTTCCCGCCGCGTTGCTGCCGACGCGGGCGCCGTTGCGCTCGGCGTCAGGATTATGGTGATGCGCCGGTATCTGGCTACCGCATTGGCGATCGCAGTTGCGATCGGGCCTGCTTCGGCTGTTGACGTGGGCGTTGGAGGCACGGTCGGCGGTATCGGGGTCGGTGTTGGTGTGGGCGCTGGCTCGGACGGCGCCTCCGTTGGAGTTGGCACCAGCGTCGACGGGCTGGGAGGAGCAGATGTTGGAGGGTCGCTCGGCACAAGCAACGGATCGCTCGGCGCCGACGTTGGGGCGGGCGCCAGCCTCGGCGGCGTAAGCGGCGGCGTTTCGGCTGGCGTCGACGCGGGAGACCAATCAGTTGATGGCCCAGCGGGCACCGCCGGAGCGAGCACTGCTTTGGGGAGTACCACAGGGACGGCGGGTGCCGTTGCCGGCAAGAAGAAGGCTGCCATTGTCGTGCCCAGGGGCGCGCGATACGCAATCGTCCTGCCACACAGCCTTTGGCCCTCCAGAGGTGGTCGCGACACGCTCGGGCAAAGCAAAAAAGGCTATCCCGTACTGCAGCCTCTGGCGCCGCTGAAGGTGATACCCGGCACCCCGCCGGCCGTGGTTCGCGTCTGCCGCCAGGCGATCAAATCGGCTGCGGTGCCGCTTGGTGCCGTGCGCGTGCACGCAGCCAGCGCAGGTCCCTTGCGCCGGCATCGTCTCGGCGCGCTCACCGCACCGATTGAGGTGCGCATAGACTATGCAAGACAAGGTGGCATCGAGGTCCGGCAAGCGCGGGTAGGATGCCGCCTCGACCCGGCGGGCAGGGTCGTCGCGGTGAAATAGGCTTGTTGGATTTGGCGGGTGTGCCAAGTCTCGATGAAACGGACGTCTGGAGCGCCCCTGGTCCTGCCTGGGTCATTGGATGACCTTCGCCACCCGTCCTAGCTCCCGATCACCCGTAGCACCGTCTTCTCCATCACCGGTTCCAGCGATTCCGCGAACGGCGTCGCCAGGTGATGGCGATCGCGGTAGGCGAGCTTGCCGTTGATGAAGACGTGACAGGTGGTGCTGTCGCAGAACTGGCTGGTCAGGTCGACATAGGTGGCGCCGGGCACGCTGCGCACGACATCGCGCTCCGCCGCGGCGATGTCGTCGTTCGCCGCCATGTTCCTCGGCGTATCGCAGACCTCAGGTGCCTGCCCGCGCCACAAGGCCCGTGCCACGCATTTGTCGACATAGTTTCCATTATAGGGCACGTCCCTGATCACCGCGACCTTGATCCCGGCCCGGCTGAATGCCGCGAGCGTCCAGTGCAGGCCGGCCCTCCATTCCTCGTTCCAATCGGCGTGCCTCAGTTCCTCGGGCGATTCCTTCATCACGTTGCCGATCGAGAATTCCGAGATCACCACCATGCGCGGATGCAGCGCGATGATGTCCTTGACCGATTGCTCCCGCCACCGGTCGCATTCGGTGTAGTCGCGCTTCAGCCGCCAGTTCCAGGTCGTGACCCGTGAGGCTCGGCAGGAGGATTTGAGATAGGTGACGACGCGGTAGTTGTTCTTGCTTGCCGCCTCGATCAGCGGCGTCGACCAATGGTCGGCATGCGAGTCGCCGAACAGCACGACCGAACCCTCGGCATCCTTGGCACCGAACACGCAGGGCTTGGGCTTGACGGTCTCGAAATCGAGCACGCAGCCGCCCTTGGCGCGCGCGGTCGAAGGGCGCGCCGCGCTTTCGGCGATGACGCGCTGTTCGGGGTCGAGATCATGCACGGCCAGCCGCGCATTGGCGTAGGCCGCCGCAACGCCGGTGCCGGTCAGGAGGACGGCCGGCACCAGCGCGCGCGCCGCATTGGCCATAAGCCAGCCATTGCGGCGTATAGGGTTCTCGATGACGTGATAGGTGAAGGCCGACAGCACCAGCGTCAGCGCCAGGCAGACAAGGCGCTGCACGGTGGAAAGTTCCGCGGTGAGCATGCCGGCATAGACGATGACCGGCCAGTGCCAGAGATAGAGCGAATAGGAAAGCTTGCCGCCCCACTGCAAGGGCGGCAGCGCGAGCACGGCGCTGGGGCCATTGCTCGCGCCGGCCGCTCCCGCCAGCAGCATGAGGACGGCGCCGGTCACCGGCACCAAAGCCAGCAGACCGGGGAAGGGGGCATCCTCGCTGAAAGAAAGATAGGAGATCGCAATCAGCGCCAGCCCGAGCCAGGCCATGGTGGCGCTCAGGCCGCGGCGCTCGCGCCACAATGTCGCCGGGGCTAGCGTGGCCAGCCCGCCGGCGGCGAACTCCCAGGCCCTGAGCGGCGAGAAATAGAAGGCCCAGGGCTGGGCGACCGTGGTCAGCCAGGCGCAGACAGCAAACGACACCAGACCGGCAAACCCGATCACCAGGATCACCGCCCGCTTGCCGGGCTTCAGCCACGCGGCAAGCACCAGCAGCGCCGGCCAGGCCAGATAGAACTGCTCCTCGACCGACAGCGACCAGAAATGGATGAACGGGTTGTTGGCGGCGTCGGACGCGAAATAGTCGAACGACCAGCGGATCAGCCACAGATTGATCATGTAGGCCGACGCGAACATGGCGCCCTTGGAATAGAGCGACTGCTCCTCCGGCGACAGGATGAAGGCGCCGGCCACCAGCGTCGCGAGGATGACGAACAGCGAAGCCGGCAGCAGCCTGCGCGCGCGCCGGGCGTAGAAGCGCCAGAGGTCGAGCCGCCCGGTCTCGTTGATCTCGGTGACGAGATGACGCGTGATCAGGTAGCCCGAAATGACGAAGAAGATGTCGACACCGGTGAAGCCGCCGGGGAGCGCGGTGAGCCCGAAATGATAAGCGATGACGCCGGCCACTGCCAGCGCGCGCAAGCCCTCGATGTCGGGCCGGAACGATGCCGAGGCCGGGAATTGTGCTGTCAAGACGACGCCTCGTGCTGGTCGTTGGCAGCCCACCCACGGGCGAGACTCGACCCTGAGCGCGGATATCGCAATGCAACATATTTAACGCGGTGCAACATAAGTGGAGATCAGCGTCCTTCTCCCGCTCACGGGGAGAAGGACGCTCTCACCTCCACCTTCGCCAAATCCGACACTCGCGGTCGGCCTGCGCGTTGCCCATGCTTCGCGCATCGTCTATGCACCCTCAGCCAATGCCGGCTGGAACGGAGCCCATCATGACCGACCAAACCATCCTCAAATTCGGCGCCATCGAGCATGCCGAGGCCGGCGACCTGCCGGGCTGGGTCGTCGTCGAGGGCAGGCCGACCATGCAGACCGCCGTGCAGCACACCACCGCCGACGGCAAGGTGATCTCGGGCACCTGGCGCGCCTCGCCAGGCACCTACCATGCCACCTACACCGACTATGAATTCGTGCACATGATCGCCGGCCGCATCATCATCACTCCCGACGGCGGCGCACCTGTGGAGGTCGGGCCGGGCGATGCCTTCGTCGTCGAGGCCGACTTCAAGGGAACCTGGAAGATCATCGAGCCGGTGACCAAGCATTTCGTCGTTCGGGTCGGCTGATGCGGGCGCGTCGCCAGTCATGCGAGAGTGGCGGCGGGTCGGCCAGCGTCGAGCCGGCGCACAGCGCTCTGTACGTTAGGCTGCGCTAAGTAACGTTGTCCGGAAACGTGCGATCTGCTAGCATTTGACCACCGACAAACGGCCCCGAAGTGCCGTGCGTCCGACATCATGCACAACAGATCAACTCGAACCGGAGAACGGCCATGAAACGGCTTCTGACGGTCGCTGCGCTTTTGGCAGCAGCCAGTTTGATTGAGATGCAAGGCGCAGCCGCCGATGACGCTGCGCTGATCAAGAGCGCCGAGTCAGCCGCGCCGGCTGCAGTGGCCAGCGGCGCCGCGGTCTACGCCATGGACGAGAAGGGCAACATGCGTACCCTGCGCGAGGGCAAAGGCGGCTTCTGGTGCATGCCGGACAACCCGGCCTCGCCTGGCCCGGACCCGATGTGCGGCGACGCCAACTCGATGGAATGGGCGATGGCCTGGCTGCAAAAGAAGGATCCGCCCAAGGGCAAGGTCGGCTTCATGTACATGCTGTCCGGCGGCACCGACGGCAGCAACACCGATCCCTATGCGACAGCGCCCACGGAAGGCAACAACTGGGTCGAGACCGGTCCGCATGTGATGATCGTCAACGCCATGGACATGATGGCGGGCTATCCGACGGACGCAAAGCCCGACACGTCCAAGCCCTATGTCATGTGGCCGGGCACACCCTACGCCCATCTCATGATCCCGGTTAAGTAGCTGGAACGAGAGCGCACGGGCGCTCCGTCCTCACAACAATGGCGGGTATCTCCGCCCGCCATCCGAACCGCCAACTGTAGAGGCCGTGAGCGTTGGCATCTCGGCCGCCGCCGCAACTTCGGCGCCGCCTACGGCTATTGCGACAACGCCCTGCAACATAAGCGCAATCTGCGCGTTTGCTAATCCACAGAGAGGCAGTCATCAGGGTGGCCGCGCCGTGCGTTGCACGCCGGCGAAATATCGCTGATCATGCTCCTCGTTGGGCGGAGGCATCAGGTGAATCGGCAAAACGGCACGCGCCCGTCGGGATCCGGGCTGGTTGGTCTTCTGGCTGCGTCGAGGGCGCATCCGCGCACAGCGCTGCCCACGGTCGCGACGGTGGTCACGACAGTGGCGGCGCTCTACTTCGGCCGCGAGGTGTTCCTGCCGATCGCCGTCGCCCTGCTTTTGACCTTCGCCCTGGCGCCCCTGGTCTCCGCGCTGAAGCGCGTTGGCATTCCGCGCCTTCCGGCCGTCATCGCCAGCGTGCTCGGCGCCTTCGCGGCGCTTGCCATGTTCTCCTTTGTCGTCGCCACGCAGGTCAGCGATCTCGCCCAGAACATTCCCGTCTACCAGATCAACATCCTGACCAAGATCCGCGCGCTGAAGGAAACCGGCCTCGGCGGCGGCATCATCGCCAGGCTGAGCGGAGTGATCGAGCGCGTCGGCCAGGAGATCGAGCGCCAGGAGCCGCAACTGCCCTCGGCGACCGAGACGCCCAAACGCGATCCGATCCCGGTCGAGATCGTCGCGCACGAAAAGCCGCTCGAGGTGCTGCAGAACCTGGTAGCGCCGCTGCTCAGCCCGCTCGCCTCGGCCGGCCTGGTCATCGTCGTGGTCATCTTCATGCTGATGGAGCGCGAGGATCTGCGCGACCGCTTCATCCGTCTCGTCGGCTATGGCGACCTGCACCGCACCACGCAGGCGCTGCAGGATGCCGGCAAGCGTGTCGGCCAGTATCTTTTGATGCAGCTGGTGGTCAATATCGTCTACGCCGTGCCGATCACCATCGGGCTCTGGGTGCTGGGCATCCCCAATGCGCTTTTGTGGGGCATGCTGGCGCTGGCGCTGCGCTTCGTGCCCTATATCGGCCCGATCATCGGCGCGCTCTTGCCGCTGTTCCTGGCGCTGGCCGTGGCGCCCGGCTGGGCTCTGCTCTTGTGGACGGCGGCCCTGTTCATCGTCATGGAACTGATAACCGGCAACGTGATCGAACCTTGGCTCTACGGCTCGCGCACCGGGCTGTCGCCGCTCGCCATCATCGTCGCCGCGATCTTCTGGACATGGCTCTGGGGTCCGCTCGGCCTGGTGCTCTCCACCCCGCTCACCGTCTGCCTGGTCGTGCTCGGCCGCCATGTGCCGCAATTCGAATTCCTCGACGTGCTGTTCGGCAACGAGCCGGTGCTGGAGCCGCACGCCCGGCTCTACCAGCGGCTGCTGGCCGGCGATCCGGACGAGGCGACCGACCATGCCGAGGAGTTCCTGGAGGACAAATATCTGTTCGAGTTCTATGACAAGGTCGCGATCCCCGCTTTGCTGCTCGGCGAGCATGACCGCATGCGCGGCGTCCTCGACGACGAGCAGCGGCGGCTGCTGGCCGGCAGCGCCGAGACCCTGGTGGCGAACCTCGACGACAGTGCCCAGCAGGAAGCCGAGGAGGAAGAGGACGAGCCGGAAGCCGCCGTCTCAGGCGATGACAAGGCCGGCGAACGCAAGGCGTCGGAGCGCAAGCCTGGCGAGGACAAGGAGGTCGACGAGGCCGAAGAGGTCAATCTCCCGGATGGAACCGGCATTGCGGTTCTGTGCGCCGGCGGCCGCGGCGAGCTCGATGATGCCGCCGCCGCCATGCTGGCGCAGGTGCTGGAAGTGCAGGGCGCCGAGGCGACGAAGGCGGGCTTCGCCGATCTCGAGCCCGGCGGCGTGCGCCGCCTCGAGCTCGATGCGCTCGACGCGGTCGTCATCGGCTTCCTCGACCGTGATTCCGTCAAGCATGCCCGCTTCCTGGTGCGGCGGCTGAAGCGCCGCCGGCCAAAGCTCAGGGTTGGCATCGTCTTCTGGTCGGAAACCGGCAATGGCGACCGGCAGGCCGCCAGCGCCGAGGCCCGTGACCTCAATGCCGACTTCGTCGCCTATGGCATGGTCGATGCCGTCAACGGCACGCTGTCCGGCGAACCGCCGGTGGCTCTCAAGCTCGCCGCCAAGCGCCGCCCGCCCCGCCGTCAGCCCGCGCGCAAGAAGGCGGCGGCCGCGGTCGCCGGCTGAGGGCGCGGTCGGCTGCCTCGGGTCGGCGAAAGCGAGCCCCTCGGGAGTTTGCGTCACGCAGTGGCGCGAGGATCGTTGATCCCCGCGCCACTGCCGCCCCGCCAAGGGCTAGAAGTGCAGATAGATTGCTGGCGGATAGATCGAATTGTAGCCATCCTGGTTGGTCGTCGCCGGCTTGGCGCCGGCAGGCGTGATCCCGCCTGTGGCCGTGTTGTCCAGCAGCGGCCGGGTCGCCTCGACCTTCGCGTCGTCCTTCGCCACCGGGACTTTCTTCTTGGCTTCCGCGGCCTGCGCCAGCGCAAGCACGACGAGCAGCGCTGACAGAACGAGCTTCATGTCGGTTCCTCCCTGCCTGAATGCGGAGGCGTTGGGCGGTCTGCCCGAGCCAATTCCGCGTTTCCTCGTGGCCTTCCCCTAGCGCCGGCGAGCTTAGCGCCAGGCGCCGGACCGGAAAGGGATCGCGTGCGGAACGCCGTGGAATTCTTTGGAATTCCTGGAATATTAGCTTGTGGAAAAGTACAATGGGAGGACGTGCCGGCGCATGTTATGGCTAGCAGCTGGCATGGGAGCACGATCCCGGACCGGGACCGTGCTCGAAAAGGGGCGAGCCATTCCGGTCGACCGGGATGGAGCAGGCCCAGGGACGGCGGCCGCATGGCACAGCATATCGCGCAAAAACTCCGGCTGACCTCGGCCCTGCTCGGCACCGTCACCCGCAAGGAGCTGGCGGCGGCGTTCCGGGCCGTCAATCCGAAGACCGCGTTCGATCTCGGCCGCGCCGACAAATGGCTGCAGGGCCGCGCCCAGCCGCGCGAGTACGCCGTCTATGACGACTGGGCGAAGCTGCTTCGCCTGGAGCAGCCGGGGGCCTGGATCGCCGACAGCGACCTGCCGCAGTTCGCCGCTGCCATCGCCGCCCGCCACGGCGTGGACAGAGGCGAGCTCGAACGCCGCGCCGCCGCACAGTTCGAGGCCTCGCCCGCGCATGACGAGAAAAGCGTCGGCCTGGCGCTCGCCGGAACCTATGCATGCTATTCGCGCGCGCTCTCGCCCTACTATCGCGGCCAGCTGATCAGGGGCAACCTGTCGATCGAGCCGGGGCCTGGCGCGCACAGCCTGAGCGCTGCCTATCGCGAATCCTTGCCGACGGGCCAGCTCTTGCTTGGCGGGCCGGTCACGCCGGCAAAGCGCGGCCTCTATGCGCATCTGAAGGAAAGCGGCGGCGATGCCCAGTTCTTCCTCTGCCTGTTCCCGCAGTCGCAGCCGGGCAGCGTGCTCGGCGGTTACATGTGCGGCAGCTCGATCATCGGCCCGGAGCCGCAGCCCTCGATCACCAGGATCCTCATCATCCGCCTGCGCGACCCGTCGCCCGACGCCGCGGCCTGGGGCGGCTACCTCCTGCCGGACCAGTCGATCGCCGAGGATCTGGCCGCGCTCGGCATGTCGATCGATCAGCCCGGGCTCGTCGACCGGCAGCTCACGCAATTCCTGATCGGCGACAGTGACGTTGCCAACCAGGTCCCGCCGGCCGAGTTCCGTGCCATCCTCGATATCTTCGACCGGCATTGGCTAAGGCATTCGGGATAGGGTTTCTCGCCGGCGGCGGCGGGTGAAGGCCGGTGCCGACGCTGCCAATCCCGGGGGCGGTGTGGCCATCGCGTCGCTGCCCGATGAACGATCTCTCCGAACTATAACTTATTTAATAGACCAAGCGGTCCGTCTATTGCCTGGTCGCACAGCAGCACCGGCCTCTACGGTGCTGTAATCGGGGACACCCGATCGGCCCGCGCCCCGGCTAGCCTAGGGGCGCGGGCGCGTATCGGCCGTACCGGGCTTTGCGGCTCCTCACACCGACCAGAAATACCGCACCGTGTGGAAGAACACCGGGGCGGCGAAGACCAGACTGTCGGCGCGGTCCATCATGCCGCCATGGCCCTCGATCAGATGGCCCCAGTCCTTCACGCCCTGGTCGCGCTTGATGGCCGAGGCGACCAGGCCGCCGAGGAAACCCATCAGGCAGGCGACGAGGGCGACGGCGGCGGCCTGCAGCGGCGAGAACGGCGTCAGGAAGGACAAGAGCGCTCCGAGCAGGCTCGACGCCGCAAGCCCGCCGACCAGCCCTTCCCAGGTTTTTGAAGGCGACACCTTCGGCGACAGCAGATGTTTTCCGAACAGCTTGCCGAAAATGTATTGCAGCACGTCGCTGCCCTGCACGGTGATGATCAGGAAGGCGATGAGCAGCAGGTTGCGGCCCTCGAAGCCCGGCACGTTCAGCGTCAGCAGCGCCGGCACGTGGCTGACGAAGTAGACCGAGATCATGATCGCCCATTGCTGCGCCGAGACTCGCTCCAGGAAGCGCTCGGTGTCGCCGTTGAGCGCGGTGATGGCCGGCATCAGCAGGAAGCAGTAGACAGGGATGAAGATGGTGAAGAGCCCGTACCAGGCCGTCCACACCAGCCAGTACTGGAACGGAATGATGATGGCGAACATGCCGAGCAGCACCCAGTGGTCGCTGCGCCGGCTGTGCGTCAGCGTCACGAATTCGCGCAGTGCCGCGAACGAGATCAGCGCGAACAGGATGGTCATGCCGGCATGGCCGAAGAAGAAGGCGACCGTGATCGCCACCACCATCACCCACCAGGCGTTGATGCGCTGGGTGAGGTTGGTGAGCGTCGGCGACAGCGGCTTCGGCGCCCGCCACGACAATATGCCGGCGGTGACGCTGGCCGTCGACAGCACGGCGACCAGCCCGGCGATCAGGATCATGGTTTCATGTATCGGCGGCAGCGGCATTATTTCGGGCCTCCGGCCCTGTCTTTTTGTTTGACCATGATCTTTTCCAAAAAACGGGAGCCACTTTTTGGGATCATGGTCTAGTCGTCCCGGTCCGGACGGGGGTTGAGGGCCAGCAGCGTCTGACGGGCGCGTTCGAGGAAGGCGCGGCGCTCTTCGCCGGGCGCGATGGTGACAGCCGGGCCGAAGACGACGCGGCACAAAAGCGGGACCGGCAGGAACTGGCCCTTGGGCAGAACCCGCGACATGTTCTCGATCCAGCACGGGATGAGTTCGACCTCCGGCCGCGCCATCGAGAGATTGTAGAGGCCGGAACGGAACGGCAGCAGCGGCTCGTCGGTGGTGTTGCGGGTGCCCTCGGGGAACAGGATCAGCGAATGCCCCTGGTCGAGCACCGACAGCATAATGTTGATCGGGTTCTCGGCCTCGTCGGTCCACTGGCGGTGGATCAGCACGGAGGACAGCATGTCCTCGGCGATGTAGCGGCGCAGCCGCGACTTGCCCCAATATTCGGCCGCGGCAACCGCATGGGTGCGGGCGCGCACCTTCTCGCTGAGGCAGGCCGAAAGCAGGATGAAGTCGCCATGGCTGGCGTGGTTGGCGAAATAGATGCGCTGCCGCTCCGAGGGCTGGCTACCGTTCCAGATCGGCCGCACGCCGGTCACCACCCAGGCCATCGCCGACAGGCCGACCGAGGTGATGGTCTGCAGGAGGGTGAAGGTGTTGGCGCGGATGTGGAGTTTTGTCATCGAAGTCTCAAAGCAATGCCGCCATCAGTGACGCTGCCGCGAACACCGCAAAGGCTATGCGCTGTTTTGTCAGCAGCCGGCGCGTGCCCGCTATGCGCTGGTCGAGCGATCGCGTCTCGGCCGGCGTCGGCTTCAGCCGCATGCGGGCGAGCAAATCGTCGACCGCGCCGCCGCCCGAAACCTCGCTGTC
The DNA here is from genome assembly GCF_004792275.1 of Mesorhizobium sp. M4B.F.Ca.ET.143.01.1.1. Lineage (NCBI taxonomy): Bacteria > Pseudomonadati > Pseudomonadota > Alphaproteobacteria > Hyphomicrobiales > Phyllobacteriaceae > Mesorhizobium > Mesorhizobium sp. M4B.F.Ca.ET.143.01.1.1. The sequence continues at coordinate 82,552 of NZ_SRSR01000002.1, read as the reverse complement.
ATGGCTCGCCATCAGCCGGAACAACAGCGCATCGAACAGGATAAGCGCGGTGAAGGCGAGGGTAGCCAGAGCCGCCGCCGCAGCCACCAGCCACGCCGCCGCCGATAGCGGTGTCACCTGCGGCGCGGCCGCCAGCCCGATCACCGGCGCGGCGAGCAGGCAAGCCGCGACCGCCAGCAGCGGCCACGCTGCCTGCAGCATAAGTCCGGCGGCGAACGCGCCGGCTTTGTCCTGATAGGGGTTGCTGCTCATGCGGCTTCCCCGGCCTGAATGTGCACCGGTCGGCCGGAGGCGGCGAGCAGTTTGCGCGCCTGCGCTGCAGTGTGCGAGCGGCCGGTGCCGACCAGCCATGCGGCGGCGACGGTAGCGCTGCGCTGGAAGCCGAGCGCGCAGCAGATCAGCACCGTGCCCTGCCGGCGCGCCGCCTCGATCGCCTGCACCGCTTCGGAGAGTTCCTTCTCGGCTGGCGGCATCAGGTCGAGCACGGCAAGGCTGATCCATCGGCATGACGCACGAGCCGGCCGCTCCAGCTCGGCAGCAAGGTCGACCACCGTGCCGAAGCCATTGGCTTCGGCCGTCGTCGGGAAGCGGCCGAGGAAGACGCCGTCGGCGACCGGCACGCGGGGCGGCAGCGTGCGCGTCCAGGCCCAGAGATTGATTTTCGCGCCGATACGGTAGGGCCAGAGCAGCAGGCGGCTGGCGAGCGGCACACTGCCGTCGGCCGCTTTCTGGAACACTTTCACCCCGGCCCCGGCATAGGCAAAGGCGACGATGGCAAGAGCCAGCGCCGGCCACAGCAGCACGAGGGCTATCGGCGACACGAGTACGCCGCCGGCCGCGCTGGCGAGAAGCAGCGCCGCCCCCAGCCCATAGAAGAGCGCCAGCCGCCGCGCTCTCCTGTCGGCGGTCAGCCGGAAGCCGGCGAACGGCAGCTCGCCCTCGCGCGGGAACAGCCACACAGCGAACAGGCCGAGAAGCGCGCCGGTCGGGATGTCGATGAAATGGTGCTGCCATGTCGTCAACACCGAGGCTCCGATCAGGAAGCACCAGACGTGCCAGATAATTTCCGTGATTCCGGTCAGCCTGTGCCGCCAGTGATCCCAGATTATCACCAGCAGCGCTATGTGCAGCGACGGCGCCTGGTTGAACGGTTTGTCGAAACCGCCGAGCACCGCGAACAGGAATCCCGGCAGGCCCGATGTCTCCGGCCGCACGAAGGTGGCCTTGAGCGGGAACAGGATGAAGCAGGTCACCGCGACGGCCTGCGCCGTCAGATAGCGGCCGGCAAGGCGGTCGACGCCGCGCTTGCTGTCGTTGAGGAGCAGCGACAGTCCGTAGAACAAGTTGATCGACCAGTAGGGCACGATCGTCCAGGCCATGAACGGAATGTCGCGTTCCCAGGCAAAGACGATGCTGCCGACGTCGTCGCGGCGCGACGCCAGCCAGTTGGCGAAGCCATAGGTCGAGTAGAACAGCGGCGCGAGCAGCGCCAGCCACAGCGCCGCGCGCAGCAGGATGGCGCCGAATTTATCCTTCGGTCGCTCGGTCGCGATAGGGGCTGGGGCAGGGTCGGCGGCGGGCACGGCTTCCTCAGACGCGTTGGGCGACCGAGACGGTGAAGATGCCCCACTGGTCGATGCGCTGGTCGATCTTCTCGAAGCCGGCGGCCTTCACCAACTGGTCCATCTCGCCTTGCGTGCGCCGCCGCATCACCCAGGCCTGGCCGCCGCGATGCGAGGTCAGGCTGCGCGCGATCATCTCCAGCTGCGGGTGCCAGGGTTGGTTGGTGTAGATCAGCAGCGCGCCGGGCTCCATGGCGCCGGCCAATCCGCCGAGCGAGCGGGAAATCAGCGCATTGTCCGCAAACAGCTCATAAAGCCCGGAGACGATGGCGAGGTCCGGCGCCGGCTTCAGCCCGGCCAGCATTCCGGTATCGAAGGCGTCGGCCTGGCGGAACGTGACGCTGGTCGGCAGGTTCCGCTCGGCGATCAGCCTGGTGCCGAGCCCGACATTCAGCTGGGAATAGTCCTGCAGCCTGACACTTGCCGGGGGCACGGCGCATTTGGCGACGGCATCGAGTACGTAGCGACCATGTCCGGCGGCGATGTCGAGGATGTGCACGGGCCGGCCGGCAGCCTTCAGCTGCTCCGTGGCGCTGGCGATCAGTTCTTCCAGATGAAGCTTGCGCTGGCGGATGCCGCGCCAGCCGATGGCATCGAGGAAGGTGCGGTCGACCATGCGGCCGACATGGCTGACGCCGCGCGCCTCGTTTTCATAGACATAGTCGAGCGTGGAGCCGGAATCGAAGCCGGTGGCAATCCCGGTCTTGAGCCCGGTCGAGAACCAGGAGCCCATGCGGATGAAGGCGCGGCTCATCGCCCAGTAGAGGCCCCTGGGCGACAACAGCGGCAGCGGCGAGGCGAGCTTGTCGGCCTCGTCGCGTGTGTAGCCGGCGCGGTCGGCGACAGTCAGATCGGCGGGCTTCTCGGGCGTCGTGTACTGTTTCTCGAGGAATGGCCGGATCAGGTCGAGCGCGAATTTGCGCTCGCGCTCGCCCAGCGTGTCGTGGAAGAAGCCGGGCAGCACATGCCGCTCCTTGGCCGGGCTCGCCAGATTGACGAAGAATTCGTGCTGCGGGCCGTGCCGCACGACCCAGTCGGCGCCCGAGATCAGCAGCTGTGTCGGCACGGTGATCGCGCGCGCATCCGAAACGATCCGGGCGGCATGCGCGTAGAGCTCGACCAGTATGTTGGAGGCGATCGGGCGGGTGATCAGCGGATCGGCGTCGAAGGAGGCGATGCGCTCCGGATCATGGGTGAGGAATTTCGCCTTGACGTAGGAATTGACGAAGAAGCGGCCCTTGAGCTTCTGCCAGAGCGCGATGCCCTCCTTGGCGAAGGGCACGTAGAGCTTGACCGAGAAGGCCGGCGAGGCGAGCACCAGCGCGCGGATGTCGGGCGCGTAGTCATGCACCCAGGCTGCGGCGAGCACCGCCCCGAAGGACTGCGCGATGAGTGCCAGATCGCGCTGGCCAAATCCGTCACGCGCGATCTCGCGCACGAAGCAGTCGATGTCGCGCACAAGGGCGGCGAAGGACGGCGCGTAGCCGCGCTCGCCTGCCGAGCGCCCGTTGCCGCGCGCGTCCCAGGCATAGAAGGCGTAGCCCGGCATGGCGAGCTCGTCGACCAGATGCGCCATGCGGCCGCCATGCTCGTGGCCGCGATGGAAGAGAAGGACGGCGCCCTTGGGCTTGTCACCCACTGCCGGCCAGTAGCGATAGAAGATCTCGGTGCCGTCATGGGTCCTGAAGGTCCGCTCCTCGGCCACCCGTTCGACGCTCGCGGGTGCTGCGGCGGCGATATTCTGCTGATGGATCATGGTGTTGCCCCCGAGGTCGGTCATTGCTCGACTGCTCCTCTAAGGCCGCTGCGTATCCGGTTGATGGCGGTCGCCAGCGACAGTGTTGCGAGCGCCGGAAACATGAAAGGCGTGAGCGCCGCCGGCCACAGGCCGAAGGCGACGAGGAAGCCGATGACGCCGAGCGCTAGCGCCCGGTCGCTCTTGCCGAAAGGCCCGGCATAGTCGCGCGCCGCCCCCGCTGCGATGCCGAGCACACCGGCGAATTCGACGATCACAGCCACGATCGCGAAAGCGACGACGCCCCAGGCCGGGAAGAGGGCGGCGAAGGCGAGGATCAGCGCCAGGTCCGAGACGACGTCGCAGAGTTCGTTGAGATACATGCCGAGTTTTGACGCTTGCCCATGCTCCCGTGCCAGCATGCCGTCGATGGCATTGAGCGCCATGCGTGTAAACAGCACCAGCGGCATCAGCAGGAACACGACGGGATGGGCGGCGAAGACGGCCGTCACCACCCCGGTCGCGACCGAAACGCCGGCGGCGAGAAGCGTGATCTGGTTGGCGGTGACGCCAGCCCCGGCGAGCCGGTCGGCCAGCGGCCGCAACCTCGCCTGGAAGGCCGGCTTCAACGCGTAAAGCGTCGGCATATGCGATCCCCCAACCGCGTCATAACCCCACGCATGACCCCCATGCGCCAAACACCCTGCCACGCCTCCGGCTGGAGACGCTGCACGCTATGAGGATGGTCAATCGGCGGGCAAGACGCAAGGGCGGCGTGCGCGCGCTTGCGACGCGGTTAAAATCTGCGTTTTGGAAGACCGGCCAGGAGCGGGCGGTACACCATGCGTGTACCAGCCCGTCCGGCGCCCCCGCCAAGCTGCTGAAACCCCGTCCGTCCCCAACAGCCCCCGGTTATGGCGTGACCAGTGGCTTCGGCATATCCAGCGGCGGCGTCGTCTGTCAACTTCGCATGCCGCGGTGTCCGAATGCCGGTTTTTGACCCTCGCGCACCGTTGCCGCAGACCCGCGCGATCGCGTCCTTGCTGTCCTTGAAGGCCAGCAAAAGCCGGTTTTTCGGGCTTTTCGACCGCCCCTGTTGCCGATGCGGCAGGCCCCGCCTATGCGCTTGAATCGGCTTGCCTTTCGCCGGCTGGACTTTTTCCGCCCAGCATTATCAACCTGACTTTTTTTGGGTGTATTTGGGCGGGCGGCGATTTTGCCGGTCCGCCTGTGTGAATTGCGTCATGGCGCGCCAGGGCAAGACGATGCACAGCAACGCAACCGAAGCCCGGGGGCGCGATGGCCGGGCGGCTTGCATCGCTTGCCGCCTCGCCTTGGGTATTGCGTATCGCCGCCGTCGCGCTTCGGCCGCCATGCAGCTTCCGTCCCGCCAATCTCAGCCGAATTTCAGCCTGCCATCACGACGGCCGGGCGGGTGCCGTGCAGACTGGGTCGAAGAGGAAAGGGTGCAACATGGCGCAGGCGCAAGGCACGGCACATTGGGACGAGAACCATTCTCGCGGCTTTCTGGACAACGGGCGTTATTTCGTGCCGGAACGCGAACGCCAGATCGGGATCATCGCGGACCTCATTCCGCAACCCGAACCGGGCAACCTGCTGGTCGAGCTGTGCCCAGGCGAGGGGCTGCTCAGCCGCGCGCTGCTGGAGCGCTTTCCCGACTGCCATGTTCTGGCGCTCGACGGCTCGGCGCAAATGCTGGAGCAGACGCGGGCCACCTGCCGCGACCAAGCTGGGCGCCTGACCACCGCCGCGTTCGAGCTGGCGCAGCGCGACTGGCGGCGCTTTGCCGAGACCCCGCATGCGGTCGTCTCCTCGCTCGCAATCCATCATCTCGACGGCCGGCAGAAGCAGGAGCTGTTTGCCGATCTGGCGGCGGCGCTCAAGCCCGGCGGCGTGCTGGTGGTGGCCGACATCGTGCGCCCGCCAACCGCAAGCGGGCTCGACATCGCCGCACGGCAATGGGACGAGGCGGTGCGCACGCGGGCGCTGGCGATCGACGACGATCTCGCCGCCTTCGCCGAATTCAATCGCCTGGGCTGGAACTATTTCCGTAACCCGGACGGCGAGCCGATCGACAAACCGTCCTCGCTGGCCGAGCAGCTTTCCTGGCTTGCGCAAGCGGGCTTCACCGAAGTCGACTGCGCCTGGCTCTTCGCCGGCCACGCCATCTTCAGTGGGCGAAAGCCTTGATGTCGGGGGACAGGCATGATGTCTTCGAGCATGCGAGGGCTTTGATCGATCGCTAGCCGTCGCGCGGATCGAATTGGTTGACGTCTCCTCGAGGGGCGACATGACGACGTTCGAATTCTCCGGCCACAGGCTCGATCTGCACAGGGGCAGGCTGCAGAGGGGCGGGCTCGACGTCGACCTGCGCGCCAAGTCGCTTTCGCTGCTTACCTACCTGCTGGAAAATGCCGGCCGCGTCATCGGCAAGGACGAGCTGGTCAATGCGGTCTGGCCGAACGTCGCCGTTTCCGACGATTCGCTCACCCAATGCATGAAGGACATCCGCAAGGCGCTCGGCGCCGAGGCCGAGGGCTTGATCCGCACCGTGCTGCGGCGCGGCTATGTGATCGACGAAGAGCGCGTGCGCCGCCTCGAGGATCGGGTCGCCACCGCGAACGGGGAGGGGACCGCCGACGACAGGCCGTCGATCGCGGTGCTGCCCTTCGAGAACCTCAGCGGCGACCCGGCGCAAGACTATTTTGCCGACGGCATGGTCGACGAGATCACCACGGCGCTGTCGCGCATGCGCTGGCTGTTCGTCATCGCCCGCAATTCGAGCTTCGCCTACAAGGGCGAGGCCGACGGCGTGAAACGGGCCGGAGCCGAACTCGGCGTGCGCTACGTCCTGACTGGCAGCGTCCGCAAGGCCGGCGATCATATCCGCCTCACCGGACAACTCATCGACTCCGGTTCCGGCAAGACGATCTGGGCCGACCGCTACGACGGCACCATGGCCGATGTGTTCGACCTGCAGGACCGGCTTGCGGAGAGTGTCGTCGGCGCCATCCAGCCCTCCATCCTGTCGGCCGAGATCGAGCGTTCGCGGCGCAAGCGGCCGGAAAGCCTCGCCGCCTACGACTACGTGTTGCGCGCCTTTCCGCTCACCTGGTCGCTCGAGCGCGCGCAGAACCAGGGGGCCGGCACGCTGCTTGAACGTGCGATCGCGATCGAGCCGGACTATCCGCTGGCGCTTTCGCTGCTTGCCTGGTGCCATCTGCAGCGCGCCGGCTACCGCTGGACCGAAACGCCCGCCGCTTCTCGGGAAGAGGGCCTGCGCCTGGCGCAGAAGGGGGCGGCGCTCTCCGGCGACGATCCGATGGTCCTTGCCGTGCTCGGGGCGGCGCATTCCTTTGCCCGCGACTACGATGTCGCCGACATGCATCTGGCGCGGGCGCGTGCGCTCGATCCGAATTCCGCCTGGGCCTGGCTGCGCAGCGCCTGGCTGGACGTCTATCGCGAACGGGCCGAGGCGGCGATCGAGAAGTTCGAGCATTTCGAACGGCTGAGCCCGCGCGACCCGATGGGTTACATGGCCGAGATCGGCATCGGCGCCGCGCATTTCGTCGCCGCGCGCTATGACGAGGCGGTGGCGCTGACGCAGCGCGGCCTTAGCCAGCAGCCGGGCACCTGGTGGGGACTGCGCCTGCTGGTCACGGCGCTGGTTCATGCCGGTCGCAAGGACGAGGCACGGCACGCTTGCCGCAGGCTCATGGAAACCTACCCGGGCCTCACCATTGCCAGGGTTGGCGACGCCTCGCCCTTCGACGCGGGCACGACTGAACGCATCGCCGCCGGCCTGCGCGAGGCCGGCCTGCCGGAGTGATTGGATCGCCGGCGCCCGGCCCTGGAGCATCGCGCTCAGAATTCGCGGCGTTGGCGGCGGTCCTCCACGACCTTCGCAAGCACCTCGGTCGGGTCGCGGTCGACAGGCAGCGTCAGCGCGTTCTCGACGTCGAAGACGGTGAGGCCGATATCGCGGCGTTCGCATTCGCTCATGGCGGCGAGCACTGCAAGCTCGCCGCGCGTCTTCCAGAAACGCGGCAGCCACAACAGCGCCGATGTCGCGGCGCAAGCGAGTCGGTAGAGCCGGGAAGGGGAGGCCTGGCGCCGGTTCTGGCGCCGGTTGTCGGCGGTGGCGCCGATGAAGAAGGAAACGATCGTGGTCATGGCCTTGATCTCCGTCTCGAACTGTCACTGTGACAGCAAGGCCGAGGATAGTTGGCGCCAGACTGGAGATCGTGATGCCCCGGCGAAACTTCAGGGAAATTGCGACGAAAACCGCAAGTCGGTTCGGGGTGCGGCGAGCGTCGATCGGTAGCGTCCGCGCTCCTTGGCGCAATCCCCCCTCACGGGCCTCGAGGGGGAGATGGCAGCTTCGCTGCCGCGCGGCCTAAGGCTTGTTCTCGGCCTCTCGCCGCCTTCAGTCTGCGTCCCCGGAAGCCTTGCCGCATTCGGCCAGCACCTTGCCGATCGCCGCGCTCGATCCGGCGAGCGAAAAACTGTTCTCGCCATATTTGTCGGACGTGACCATGACCTCGCCCTTGCCGCGCAGCAATGCGAGCAGCGGGTCGGCGCTGCCGAATTGCGCTGTGAAGTAATTGTACATCGCCTCGAGCACGAGCGTCTTCGTCACCGTCTTGCCGCCGGCCTTGAACGCGAACGAGGCCTTTATGCCGGGCTCGAGTTGCGGACCGGCCTCGCCGAGATCGTAGCTCAGCGTCGGCTTGCCGAAACAGGTCAGCATCAGATGCGCGCCGCCATTCGGCCCGCCGCACACCGAGGCCGTCAGCACGCTGCCGCCTTCGTCCTCCTCCATCTTCGCGCTCCAGCCGCAGGATGCGGCATTGGCCGGCTGCGTGGCTTGCAGTGCGCCCAAGACGATGAATGCCGCCAATACGCTTCGCATGATTTCCCCCCATCAAGACACTCGTAGCGGCAGGATCATACAGGGCAATTGATGGAGTGGCAGCACCGAGATTGGCTAAGGGCAGTGACAGCCGATCTCCCCCGCCACATGCCCTCATTGGACTTCACCAAAATACAACCCATATCTTCACCATGGAGCTTTGAGCGTGATCTTCGCGCGGGTGGCCCTTCTTGCCGCTGCTCTTTTGGCCGCGGCTGTCGTTTCTCCCTTCTCCTCGACCGGGAGCGGGAAGGTGGCGCTGAGCGTCGCCATAGACGGCGCCATCGGGCCGGCCAGCACCAGGCAGCTCGAGGAGGCGCTCGACACCGCCGCCAAGCGCGACGCAGCGGTCCTCATCCTGCAGCTGAACACGCCGGGCGGGCTGGTCACCTCGATGCGCGAGATGATCGCCGCCATCCTGGCCTCGCCGGTGCCGGTCATCGGCTATGTCGCGCCGGCCGGCGGCCACGCGGCCAGCGCCGGCACCTACATCCTCTACGCCACCCATGTCGCGGCGATGGCGCCCGGCACCAATCTCGGCGCAGCGACGCCGGTCGAGCTCGGCGGGCTGCCGTCGCTTCCGGGCGGCGAGAAGGACAAGGACCAGAAGGACGCCACCGGGCGGCCGGCCGGCGACGCGATGATGGCCAAGGTGACCAATGACGCGGTTGCGCTGATCCGCTCGCTCGCCGAAATGCGCGGCCGCAATGGCGACTGGGGCGAGAAGGCGGTGCGCGAGGCGGCGAGCCTTTCGGCCAGCGCTGCGCTGCAGGAACATGTCATCGACTTCGTCGCCCGCGACACCACCGAGCTCTTGCAACTGGCCGACGGGCGCACCGTCGACGTCGCCGGTAAAAAGCAGGTGCTGGCGACCGACGGCCTACCGGTCGAGACGTTGGAGCCGGGCTGGTTCATCCGGCTACTCGCCGTCATCACCGATCCGAACGTCGCCGTGATCCTGATGCTGGTCGGCGTCTATGGCATCATCTTCGAATTCACCAGCCCGGGTGCGGTAGCCCCCGGCGTCATCGGCACCATCTGCCTGGTGCTCGGCCTCTATGCGCTCAATCTGTTGCCGATCAACTATGCGGGCCTGGCGCTGATGCTGCTCGGCATCGCGTTCCTTGCCGTCGAGGCGTTCAATCCCACCGTGGTGCTCGGGCTGGGGGGCGTCGCCGCATTCCTGCTGGGCTCCGCCGTGCTGCTCAAGGTCGAGGGTCCGGGCTTTGCCATGTCGTGGGCCGTCATCGGCCCCGCTGCCGCGCTGACGCTGGGGTTGGCACTGCTCGCCGGAACCTATGTCTGGGCGGCGCGCAAAAGCCCGCCGCGCGTCGGCGGCGAGGCCATGCGCGGCCTGCCCGTCGAGATCCTCGACTGGCAGGACGGCGAGGGCCATGTGCTGGCCTTAGGGGAGCGCTGGCGGGCGAGGGCCGACGAGCCCGTCGCGCCCGGCGACAGCGTCGAGGTGACTGACGTCGGCGACCTCGTGCTGACGCTGCGCCGCCGCGACGCGAACAACAACGGAGCAATAAGATGATGGTCGGTTACGTGGCCTATCTGGTCGTTGCGGTGGCCGTGATCATGTTCCTTGCGGCCGCCATCCGCATCCTGAGGGAATATGAGCGCGGCGTGGTCTTTACGCTCGGCCGCTTCACGGCGGTCAAGGGTCCCGGCCTCATCATCCTCGTCCCCTTCATCCAGCAAATGGTGCGGGTAGACCTGCGCGTTGTGGTGCAGGACGTGCCGCCGCAGGACGTGATCTCGCGCGACAATGTCTCGGTGAAGGTCAACGCCGTGCTCTATTTCCGCATCGTCGACGCCGAGCGGGCGATCATCCAGGTCGAGGATTTCATGGCCGCCACCAACCAGCTGGCGCAGACCACGCTGCGCTCGGTGCTCGGCAAGCACGAACTCGACGAGATGCTGGCCGAGCGCGACAAGCTTAACAACGACATCCAGGAGATCCTCGACCAGCGTACCGATGCCTGGGGCATCAAGGTCTCCAATGTCGAGATCAAGCATGTCGATTTGAACGAGAGCATGGTCCGCGCCATCGCCAAGCAAGCCGAAGCCGAACGCCTGCGCCGCGCCAAGGTGATCAACGCCGACGGCGAGCAGCAGGCGGCGGCGAAACTGGTCGAAGCCGGCCGCATGCTGGCGGCCGAGCCGCAAGCCATGCAGCTGCGCTATTTCGAGGCCCTGCACGACATCGCCGGCGAGCGCTCGTCGACGGTGGTCTTCCCGCTGCCGGTCGATCTGCTCGGGCAGTTTTTGAAGGGGCAGGGGAAGTGAGGGGGGCCTCGCGCCGACCTCTAAATCACCTTCTTCCCCGGCGCCGATGTCCGGATCTATCTCGCGCTCGATGGCGTGTAGCCGAAGCGGCGGCGGAAACAGCGATTGAAGTAGGACACATCGCTGAAGCCATTTATCAGCGCGATTTCGCTGACGCGCATGGCGTCGTTGTGCCGTTGCGAGAGCATCTTGTGCGCTCTCTGCAGGCGTAGTTCGAGAACACGCTCGGAGAAGCTGATGCCTGTTTCCTGGAGCAGATCCTGGACATAGCGCGCCGACAGGCCGAGCTCTTTTGCGACACCTTGCGCGGAGATTTCCGGATCGGTGAAGCCACCGCGAATTTTAGTCAGAATCGCTTGCGTCCGTACCGCACGTAGACCTCGCGCGTCCGCGTTGTCGTGCGCCGTCACCGGTGCGGCGATGGAAGCGGTGGCGGCGATCAGATCGGCAATATGATCGGCCACGAACTGCATGGTCAGTTGAGACTCGGCTTCTTTCTCATCGGCCAGAACGCCGACATAGGCACGAACAAGGGCGTTGATCATCATGGAGCTCGACACGACGGTCATCAGGCGATCCTCAAACCCTGCATATCGCTGACGCACGCGTTCGCGATCGGTCTGCACGGCGGTCAGGCCGCATTGCCCGTCGCTCACTCGGATGATTGAGGGAGCGCTCTGCTCGACAAGAACGGACGCGCCTGGACTCAGATCGACGCTCCTTCCCGCCTGGTCGACGCTGAGCGGGGAGTGTCCGGCATTGAGAAGCAACACGACATTGTTGGTGCTCTGAGCAGCAATGTCTTCAGTGGTTCTCGATATCGATTTGACAGTGCCGTGGATCGTGCCCACCGAAACGTCGCTAGCGCGAACAATCCTGAGCTCGCCTTCGAACGATCTGCCGATGGCCGGATCGGCACGCAGACGGGCGTAACCGGATGTCAGCGATGAAATCCATTGCTCCTTCTGGATTTGTTCGCCGCCGATCAGGTCGCTGGAATTGTAGATAATCCTGTGCAATCCCTCATAGGCGCCAAGATGCTCCGGCAAATCGGCCGATGGAAACACCGTCTTTCGTGACAAAGGAAGCGCCCCCGCTAAACCCGCAGTCTCAAAAAATCGAACGCGACGCTTTCCATTCCAGGAATAACCAGCAACATTGATGGCTTGGCGTTCAGCCGATTGAACCCCTTAATCGAGCCCAATCACGCTTGGCGTCACCCGAAAGTATGACGCCAGCAAAATCCTCCAGGCGGATCGGCGTCCTTGCGCCGAGCCGCCGTCAAAATGTTGCTGGTTTCATTCTTTGCCCGCCATCCATCATGGCGGGCATGCTGGGGTGCAGGAGAAACGGTGGAAAGGCTGAGCAGCGAAATTCTGGGTTCGATTGTCGGCGATATCTACGATTGCGTGCTGAATCCGGACGGCTGGACCGGGGTCATGATCCGGATCACCGAAACCATGGATGCGGCGTACAGCACCATCGCGCTTGCCAGCACTGCCGACAATCACGGGCGCTTCGCCGCTCGGTCGCCCTGGGATGCCGAGCGGATGCGCGTGCTGCAGGAGGATTATGACTTTGACGCAATTCCAGGGCTGAAGGCGGCGGTCGTCGGCGATATCGACACGCCCGTCGCGACGCTGTCGCATATCAGCGAAGCCGAACTCCAGCAGACGCCGTTTTATCAGAATTGGGCCAAGCCGCAGGGATTGCGCGAAGGCTGCATCATCAAATTCGTTCACACACCGGACCGGATCGGCCTCATGGGTTGCACCACGCGGGCCGGCAGGGGGATCATATCCGTCGAGGAGCAGCGTTTCATGGCCTTGCTGTCGCCGCATCTGCGCCGTGCGTCCCTGATTGGCGACCTGCTCGATCAGGCCCGCGTGACCGCCAGTCTCTATCGTCAGGCGCTCGACCATCTGGCCGTGCCTGTCGTGCTTACTGGCGCCAGTGGGGCAATCCTGCATGCCAATGAGGCTGCCCAGCAGATGCTTTCGGTGGAAGGTCCCATTCGTTCGAGGAATGGCCTCCTGCAGGCGCAGAATCCGGCGGTGGCTCTTGCCCTGCAGGAAGCGATCGCCAGTGCCGCGCGCGCGGATGCCTCGCTTGGTTCGCGCGGCATCGGCCTGCCCATTTCGGCGCCGGGCCAGCCGCCCGCCGTTGCTTATGTGTTGCCGTTGACCGAAGGCACCGCGCGCGCGGCTTTCCGGCCCGCCTGTGCCGCCGTCTTCGTGTCGACGACGACGTCCGCCTCGCCATTGCCGGAAGCCGTTCTCACCACGCTGTTCGACCTGACGCCAGCGGAGGCGCGGGTCCTGCTCAGGATCGGCAGCGGTTTGTCCGCCCCCAGGAGCGCGGTTGCGCTCGGCATCGGCGAGAATACCCTGAAGACCCACCTCAACCGGATCTTTGCCAAGACCGGCACGCGGCGCCAGGCCGATCTCGTCAAACTCATTTCGGACATGGGCGCCCCTCTCGCAGGTCCCGAATCGACGTAGCCGGCCGGCTGCGGCTGATCCGCCACACTGGTCCGGAAAGTGACGGGGTGCGTTCCAGGACAATTCCGGTGCGGCCCAGCCCAAGACGCGCGCCGCCCGACAATGCAAAACCGGGACGTCGACAACAGCTGAATCCCCGCGAAGCATTTCGGCGGCGGGGAACGTAGCATTTCTGGGGCATCAGACTGACAATGAAAACCATTCTTCTCGCGGCAGCCTTCATCCTCGCGCCTGTCGGCATGGCATGCGCGGCGGACATCAACGAAACCTCGCCCGTTGCCGCCGCCTACGGCTGGTCCGGCCTCTACGCCGGCGTCGACGTGGGTTATGCAGCCGGAAAATCCAATCTCTTCATTGCCGGCGCTGGCCTTGGGGGCACCGACGTCAACGCGCCCCTCAATCCGACCGGCTTTGTTGGCGGCGTCCATATCGGCGTCAACCAGGAGATGGCGAACCGCTTCGTGCTCGGCGCCGAGGCCGACCTCGCGTACAGCAATGTAGATAGGGTGAGCACCTTCGCAGGCGCCGGCGCGCTGCTCAACACCGAACTCAAGTGGTCGGGTTCGGCGCGGCTGCGGGCTGGCTATGCTTTCGATCGGACCTTGCCCTACATCACTGCCGGCGTGGCCGCCGCCAAGTATGAAGTGAGCGTGATCACCAACGGCCCCGGCGGTACAATACCAGTCCACGACGAAACCCATCTTGGCTGGACGGTTGGAGCTGGCGTTGACCACGCCTTCACCGACAAGTGGATCGCCAGCGTCGAATATCGCTACGCCGACTTCGGTAAAAAGGATCTCTCGGTGCCGCTTTTTGGTCCTGGCACGGTTTCGAACGTCGATCTCAAGACGCACAATTTACGGGTCGGCCTCAGCTACAAGTTCTGATCTGCAGAACCGAACGGAGCCCCTCTGCGGCCTTTCCGAAACGGAGGGCGCAACATTTATGAGGCAGCAGACACGATGAAACCGATTCTTCTCGCGACAGCCTTCATCCTCGCGCCTGCCGGCCTGGCATCAGCGGCGGACACCAATGAGGGGCCGGCTGCCTACGACTGGTCTGGCTCCTATACCGGCGTCGACGTCGGTTACGCAGTCGGAAGCTCTGACCACCTGGTCACCAGCGGCGGCGGCGATCTCAACAGTCCTATCGATCCGAACGGCTTCATAGGGGGCATCCATATCGGCCTCAATCGTGAAATGGCCAGCCGCTTCGTACTCGGCGCCGAAGCCGACCTGATGTACACTGCCGTGGATGGACAGACGGCCTTCGGCAGCGGCGGTGGCGCCTTGGTCAAGGGCGAGGTCAAATGGTCAGGCTCTGCGCGGCTGCGGGCTGGTTACGCCTACGACCGGACCTTGCCCTACATCACTGCCGGCGTGGCTGCGGCCAGGTATCAAGTGCTCGTGACCACCGGCGGCTTCGGCGGTGACCAGCCATATCGTGAAGAGACGCATGTTGGCTGGACGGTTGGAGGCGGCGTTGAGCACGCCCTCTCCGACAGGTGGATCGCTCGGGTCGAATATCGCTACTCCGACTTCGGCAGCAAGGCTCTCTCGGTGGTGAATGGCTTTACCACCGAAACGCACGTCGATCTCCAGACTCACGATATTCGGGTCGGACTCAGCTACAAGTTCTGATCCGCCGGACCGAACACCCCCCCGCGCCGGGCGTTTCCGCCGCGGGGGAGCGCTCGAACTTGAAGCGCCCGGCATCAGCCTGGGGCGACGAACACAAGCTGGAATATTGCCGCGATCCTTCGCGCCCCTCCGGCCTCGCGGCCATCTCCCCCCGCAGGCGCTCATTGCCATTGGCAACAGGTGCATCACCTACTCACGGATGCATTAGGGAGACAACCCAATGACCGACGACGAAAGCGCGATCCGGCAGGTGGTCGAGACCTGGATGGCGGCAAGCCGCAAGGGCGATCTGGAGACCGTGCTCTCGCTGATGACCGACGACGTCATCTTCATGGTTCCCGCCAAGGAACCGTTCGGCAAGGCAGCCTTCGCTGCCGCCTTCAAAGGCATGGGCGAGAAGATCGATGGCTCGAGCGAGATCGTCGAACTCAAGCTGCTCGGCGACTGGGCCTATATCCGCAACCGCATCGACATGACGGCGACGCCGCCGGGCGGCGAGCCGGTGCGGCGCTCCGGCTACACGCTCACGCTGCTGCGCAAGGAAGGCGACGGACGCTGGCGGCTGGCGCGGGATGCGAACTTGCTGGCGAGTGCCTGATCTCGCTATGTGAAGCTGTGATTTGCTGAAACGCTGGCGGGACAGCACCTCGCTGGCCTGCCGGCCATCTCCCCCTCAAGGGGGGAGATTATTCGCTCCGCCGCCTTCGCCAATTCGAACGCTGCGAGGGTGCGCGCCGGCGCTGAAACCGCAAATCTCCCCCTTAAGGGGGAGATGCCCGGCAGGGCAGGCTCGCGTCAGCCTTAGATCAACTTCTCTAGCGTGATCGGCAAATCCCTTACCCTCTTCCCCGTCGCATGGAACACCGCGTTGGCGATCGCCGGCGCGACGCCGACGATGCCGAGCTCACCCACGCCCTTGCCGCCGAGCGCGGAGGAGTGCGGGTCGGGAATGCCGACCGAGATCGTCTGAATATCCGGAATGTCGGCATTGGTCGGGATCATGTAGTCGGCGAGGTTGCCGTTGACGATGCGGCCGTGGCGGCGGTCGACCAAGCCTTCTTCCAGCAGCGCCTGGCCGATGCCCATGATGATGCCGCCCTTCCACTGGCTTTCCGCCAGCTTCGGATTGTAGAGCCGGCCGGAATCCAGCGCCGACACCACGCGCGACACCCGCACCGTGCCGAAATCCTCGTCGACCCTGACTTCGACGAAATGCGCGCACCAGGAATGGCGCGAATAGTCGCCTTCGGTGTGCGGGATCGACATGGCGATGGTGGTGTAGTTCTTGTAGCGCTCCTCCGCTGTCGTGGTCGCCGGCATGGTGTCGCCCTTGGCCTCGATCTTCTCGCGACCGACGGCGGACAATAGCTCGGCGATCGACAGCTCCGGCCCTTCGCCGCGCGGTGAGGCGATGCGGCCGTCCCTGACCACCAGCGTGTTCGCCTGCAGCGCATGGAAGGGCGAGCGCGGATCGGCGATCGCCAGCCCGATCAGCTCGTCGAGCGCCTGGCTGGCCGCCTTATAGACGGCGCCCGTCATGACACCGGCAAGCCTGGAGCCACCTGCAACGCCGGCGCGAGCGAAGTGGGAATCTCCCAGCTTGACCGACACCTGTTCCACCGGCACGCCTAGCGTCTCGGCCGCCGTCTGCGCCAGGATAGTATAGGTGCCCTGGCCCATGTCGATGGAGGAGCTTTCGACCTCGACCGAACCGTCGGCGAGGATGTTCACCACCGCCTCGCCATGGGCGCGCCGCACCGGATAGGTGCCGGCCGCGACGCCCCAGCCGATCAGGTGATGGCCGTCGCGCATCGAGCGCGGCGCGGGCGAACGCTTCGCCCAGCCGAAGGCTTCCGCGCCGGCCGCGAAGGCCTCGCGCAACTGGCGTGTCGACCATGCCTTCCTGGCGTGCGGGTCTTCCTCGGCGTAATTGCGCAGCCGGATCTCCAGCGGATCGATACCGAGCTCATAGGCGAGCTCGTCGATGGCGCTCTCGATGCCGAAGGCGCTGGGGTTTTCGCCCGGCGCCCGTTTGGCTCCCGGCACCACGGTGTTGACCCGCACGACATTCTGCTTCGAGGAGAAATTGGGCGTGGCGTACATGATCGAGGTAACGGAGCCGAGTGGCTCGACCCACATGCCGTCGACCGCCGTCTCGTTGACGCCGCGATGCACGATCGACTGGATCTTGCCATCGCGATCGGCGCCGATCGCCACGGTCTGCCTTGTCGCGGCGCGGCCGCCATAGGAGGTAAAATTCTGCGGCCGGGTCAGCATCAGCTTGACCGGCCGTTCCAGCATCTTTGCCGAGGCCGCCGCTACCGCGCTGTGCGCCAAGGCGAGCGCCTTCGAGCCGAAGCCGCCGCCAATATAGGGCGAGACCAGCCGCACGTTCTCGAACGGGATCGTGAACCATTCGGCATAGGTGCGCGCCATGCCGTCGAGCCACTGGCTGGGCTCCCAGATGGTGAGCGCCTCGCCCTGCCAGCGCGCGATCAGCCCATGCGGTTCCATCGCCGCCTGGAACTCGCGCGGCGTGTTGTAGGCGGCGCAGACGCGCACCGGCGAAGCGGCAAAGGCGGCTTGGGCGTCGCCCCACTCCTTGGTCATCGCCTCGATCGGGATGCCGTCGCCCGCCTTGGGGTCGCTGAGGTCGACGATGGCCGGCGTCTCGTCATAGGTCACCTTGACGAGGGCAGCGGCCGCGACTGCCTGCTCGAAGGTCTCGGCCACCACCGCAGCGACATGCTGGCCGGAATAGGTGACCACGCGGGCGAGCGGGCAATAGGGGACGTCGGGCGGTAGCGTGCCGAACCAGTCCGACGCCGTCCTCAGCGGTATGATGGTGTCCGGCGTCAGCACCAGAAGCACGCCGGGCGCGGTCTCGGCCGCGCGCGTGTCGACCGAGAGGACCGTGCCGGCGGCGACGGTGCTTTCCACCATCACCGCATGCGCCAGCCCTTCGAGCTGCTGCTCGACCGCGTAGTGGGCCGCGCCTGTGATCTTGGCCGGGCCGTCGACGCGCGACAGCCGCCCGCCAACCGCTTCGAGGCGCGCGCTGTCGGAGGCGGCGTGTTTCATCTCGTGAACGGTCATGCCGTCTCTCCCAATTTGAGGATGGCTCTGGCGACGACGCGCGGCGCGAGCTCGATCTTGTAGTGGTTGGCGCCATGGTCGACGGCGCCCTCCATGGCGAGTTCGCTGGCCTTGCGGACTGTGGCCTCGTCGAACGTCTTGCCTTTGAGCGCGTCTTCGACTGAACGCGCACGCCAGGGCTTCGTGGCGACGCCGCCGAGCGCGACGCGGATGTCGCGAATGGTGCGGCCATCGCCTTCGAGTTCCAGCCCGACGGCGGCACTCGCCGCCGCGAACTCATAGGACTGGCGGTCGCGGACCTTGAGATAGGTCGAGCGCCTGGCTGCGGCCGAGCCGGGGATCTCGATGGCCGTGATCACCTCGCCGGGGCGGATGTCGTGCTCACGTTCGGCCGTGGCGCCCGGCGCCAGGAAGAAGTCCTCGACCTTGAGCCGCCTCTCGCCGAGATGGATCTCGGCGTCGAAGGCAACGAGCGCGATGGCGAGATCGCCCGGATAGGTGGCTATGCAGGCCTCGCTGGTGCCGAGCACGGCATGGCCGCGCGTCACCCCGCCGATCGCCGAGCAGCCGCTGCCGGGCGCGCGCTTGTTGCAGGCCGGGAAGTTGGCGGGGTCGCGGAAATAGGGGCAGCGCGTGCGCTGCATCAGATTGCCGCCGATGCTCGCCATGTTGCGCAGCTGCGCCGAGGCTGCCTGCCAGAGTGCTTCCGAGACGGCTGGGAAGCGGCCCTTGATCTCGGCATGGTCGGCGACATGGCTCATTTTCGCCAGCGCGCCGATCACGGCGCGGCCGGCGCTGACATCGATGGCGTCGAGCCCCTTGATATGGCTGATGTCGATGACAGCGGAAGGTTCGGCGACGCCGCATTTGGCGAGGTCGACCAGCGTCGTGCCACCGGCGAGCAGCATGGCGCCGGGAAGGGCGGCGGCGTTGCGTGCAGCTTCCACGCTGTCGGCGCGAAGGTAGGAAAAGTCTCTCATGAGCGGAGCCCCTCTGCTGCATGGCGAACGGCGGCGACGATGTGCGGATAAGCGCCGCAGCGGCAGAGATTGCCGGCCATGTATTCGCGGATTTCTTCGTCGGAGCCGGCATGGCCTTCGCGGATGCAGGCCACCGCCGACATGATCTGGCCGGGCGTGCAATAGCCGCACTGGAAGGCGTCCTGCTCGAGGAAGGCGGCCTGGACGGCGTTGAGCGTGCCGTCTTCGCCCGCCAGTCCTTCGATGGTGGTGATGGAACGGCCCTGAGCTTGAGCCGCGAGCGTCAGGCAGGCCAGCACGCGCTCGCCGTCGACATGCACGGTGCAGGCGCCGCACTGGCCGTGGTCGCAGCCCTTCTTGGTGCCGGTGAGATGGAGACGATCGCGCAGCGCGTCGAGCAGGGTGACGCGCGGCTCGATGTCGAGCGCGTGGTCGCGGCCGTTGATGGTGAGATGGATGGAGAGGGTGGTGGGGCTAATGGTCGATTGGTCATTCATGAGGCGTCGGGCTCCAATTGCTGGACGCTAGGCGGATGGAAATGGGGCTTGGGAGGCGAGGGGCAAGGCGTGGAAGCTGCTAATCTCCCACCTTGTGGGGGAGATGCCCGGCAGGGCAGAGGGGGGCGCGAAGGAACGCGGCGATTGTGACTACGTCCTTGAGAGGAAACCTGAAATGCGAACGCGTTTGTCGCGGGCTGAGACGTCGGCCGGACAGCGCCCCCCTCTGGCCTGCCGGCCATCTCCCCGACGAGGGGGAGATCGGCAGTTCCGTCGTCCAGCGGGCAACCGAATTTCGCTCCTCTCGAACACGTGACATACCGGTCCCCCTGATTATATGATAAAGGTGCTCCACTAAAACGGAGGCGCCTCCGTTTATTTACGTGGGGGCTGACCGGCCACGGTTCAAGCCCCAATCGACCCGTGGAGACAAAATTGGCTGGAAGGCCGCCAACTGCCGCCGAGAAGAAGCCCGCCACGCCAGCGCCAAAACCGCTGCGCGCAGACGCCCAGCGCAATCGCGACAAGCTTGTCGAGGTGGCGGCGCAGGCTTTCGCGACCGACGGCGTCGACGCTTCGCTGGAGGAGATCGCCCGCCAGGCAGAGGTCGGCATCGGCACGCTCTACCGCCATTTCCCGACCCGCGAGCATCTGGTCGAAATCGTCTACCGCCGCGAGGTGGAGGCGCTCTGCCTGGCGGCGGAAGAACTGGCCCGCGATCACCCGGCCGATGTCGCGCTGGAGTTCTGGATGCAGCGTTTCGTCGACTACATCGCCACCAAGCGCGGCCTCGCGACCAGCCTGCGGCTCTTGCTCAACACCAACTCGACGCTGTTCTCCGACACCTCCGGCCGCGTCTCTCAGGCGCTCAAACGGTTGGTCGAAGCGGCCGCCGCCGCCGGCACGATCCGCGCCGACGTCGATGCCTCCGACGTGCTGCATGCGCTCGGCGGCATCTACTCCGCCCCCAACACGCCCGACTGGCGCGACCGCTCGGGGCGGCTGGTAAAGCTCTTGATGGATGGGTTGCGGTTCGGGGCGACGAAGGCGCCGAAGGTGCCCCGATAGTCGGGCGCGCCGCGATCGGCCTATCGACCCAGCGGTTGCCTCGACAGCGAGAGAAGTTCTTCCTCGTCGGTGATGCCGGCCATGTAATTGGCAAGGATGCGCGACGCCAGACCTTCGAGACGATCGGCGGCATCGCTTTCATGTTTCAGCCGTTCGAAGATACGTGCCAGCAAAGCCAGTTCGGACGGATCGAAAATACCAGCGTCCTGAGCTTTTCGACGAATTGGCATGACGCCTCCCACGCAGACGTTTTCGCAAGGCCATTGCAACGCGCCCCATCGAGACTGCGAGTTCGTGGTTAAGAAAACATTAGCCATGCAAAAAGTTCCAGTGCGGTCGAATGGGCCGTGTGTGCTTAGCCGCCGACCGTTCCGCAAATACACAAACGTGTCATCGACTGGCATTGCCGGGAGCGCAGCCTAGATAGGGCGCTGGGCAAACATGATTGCAGAAGGACATACGCATGCCTGAACGGCTGACATTGAACGACGGCTCCACCATCCCCCAAATCGGTCTGGGCGTCTGGCAGGTCGACCCGGGCACCACCGCCAAGGTCGTGCGCTGGGGGATCGAGGCCGGCTACCGGCTGATCGACACCGCCGAGGGCTACCGCAACGAGGAAGGCGTCGGCGAGGCGATCCGCGCGGCTGGCGTGCCGAGGGCCGAGCTGTTCATCACATCCAAGCTGCGCAACGGTGCGCACCAGCGCGATGCCGCGCTGCGCGCTTTCGACGACACGATGCAAAAGCTCGGCATCGACCAGATCGATCTCTTCCTCATCCACTGGCCGGTGCCGAGCCAGGGCAAGTATGTCGAAGCCTGGAAGACGCTGGTCGAATTGCGGAAGGCCGGCCGGATAAAATCGGTCGGCGTGTCGAACTTCAACCAGGACCATCTGGAGCGCATCATCGGCGAGACCGGCGTTACGCCGACCGTCAACCAGATCGAGCTGCACCCGCGCTTCCAGCAGCGCGACAAGCGCGATTTTCACGCCAAGCACGACATCAGAATAGAAAGCTGGAGCCCGCTGGGCAGCGGCCGGCTGCTGGCCGATCCGACGCTCGAGGCAATCGCCAGGAAGCACGGCAAGTCGGTGGCGCAGGTGATCATCCGCTGGCACCTGCAGGAGGGGCTGATCGTCATTCCGAAGTCGAACCACCAGGACCGCATCGCCGCCAATTTCGACGTCTTCGACTTCGCGCTCGATGGCAGGGACCTTGAAACCATCCGCGGCATGGACTCGCAAGACGGCCGCACTGGGCCGGACCCGGCGACTGCGGCGTTTTTGTTCTGAGGCGTTGAAACAGCTGATCTCCCCCCACGAGGGGGAGATTAGCGCTTCGCCGAAGGCGCCTTTTCTGCAACGTTGGCGATTGGCCTATCGCTACGCCATCGCCACGATCACATGCGCCTGGATCTTGGCGGCGACCGCGCCGCTGCCGTGTCTGTCCTTGATCACGGCTTCGGCGTGGTCGGTCGCCGCTTGCAGTTTTCCCGCGTCCCTGGCCTCGATCTCGTTGCGCAGCAGCGTTCCCTGGCAATAGGCGACGGCCGGAACGCGCGGCGAGGATGCGCGGCTTTGTTCGGCTATCGTCTCGATCGCCACATGTGAGAACCCCGCGGCCTCAACGTCTCTGCGGATCAGGTCCTTGTCGTGGTAGCCGTGCGGCGTGCGCGCCAGGAAGTGCGGCGGATCGTTGGGAAAGATTTTGGCAAGCGCATTCGTCACGTCATGCGCAAAGACATTCTCCTCGATGCGATCCCACACGTTGAACAAAAAGCGTCCTCCGGGCTTCAGGACGCGCCTTGCTTCGCGATAGCCGGCCGTCCGGTCGGGAAAGAACATCGCGCCGAACTGACAACAGACGAGATCGAAGGCCGCGTCCTCGAACGGCAGCGCCAGTGCATCCGCCTGGCGCCATTGGATGCGGCTGTCGGGGCCTTGCCGCGCGGCGGCATAGTCGAGCATCGGCTGGTTGAGGTCGGTCACGACATAGCTTGCGCCGACCGGCAGTTTTGGCGCCAGCGCGCGGGTGACGACCCCGGTGCCGGCTGCGGTCTCCAGGACGGCGCCGGGCGACAGCGCCGCCGCCCGTCGCGCGAGATCCACTGCGTAGGGCTCGAAGATCAACGGCACCATATGGCGGTCGTAGTTTTCCGGAACAGAGCCGGCGAACACCTTGTCGGTTTCCAGCATTTCTATTCCCCGTCCGTTTGATGGCTGGCAAGGCTAGCATATGATTGCTTGTTTCGGCTCGTTTTCGACCGAAAGGCGTCCGGCGCCATATGCGGCTACGCCGGACCTATCTCGCCTTATCCAGCCTGGTTGGTTGAGCCGCCCGAAGCCAGTGCGCGAGCCGGCTATCCCTTTTCTTCCACCAGGATCACCAGCGATTCCGGTACCACGCCGTCGAATTCCATGGCATCGGCGGCTGCCTTGCTCTGCATCAGGGCCGCCAGCTTGTCCATGTCCGGAACGTCCATCATCAGCGCCACCCGGTTCGGGTTCTGCGGATCGACGAAGGTGCGGATGTTGGTGATTCCGAGCGCGCCGAAAATCTCCTTGCGCTTCGGCGACGTGAGCCAGTGCTTGTCGCCTTTCGTGATGTTGTGATGGCCGATGATCGTTGGCATTGCGGACCCTCCCAAGGTGGCGCCCGGCGGGTCGAAATCGCCCGTCTGGTGCGATCTATGCGAGCGCCAATCAGCGCCGTTTCCATTTGGCTGTCAATTAACATTCGCTGATGGGCAGGCACCTTCTCCGGCACGGGGAGAAGGACTAGGTTCCGTCGTTACGCATCCAGGAGTCCGCCCATTCCAAAACCCACCTTCCTCGAGATCGCCCGCCGTGCAGGCGTCGGCACGGCGACCGTCGAGCGTGTGCTGAACGGCAGAGGCGGGGTGCGCCCTGCCACCGTCGAGAAGGTGGTGGCGGCGGCGCGCTCGCTCGACTATCCGCGCCGTCTGCCCGAGGCGCATCGCGGCGTCATCCGCATCGAGGTGATCCTGGTCAGGCCGGACGCGACTTTCTTCGCCAGGCTCTCGCGCGCCTTCGAGCGCATCGCCGCCACCCTCGACCGCTCGATCGCCGTCCACCGCACTTTCCTCGACGAAGCGAACCCAGCCGAGATCGCCGCGCGCATCCTCGATCCGGACTTGCGCCGCGCCGGGTTGATCCTCGCCGTTCCCGACCATCCGCTGGTCAGCGCCGCGCTTCGCCAGCTCGAGGGCGAAAGGATCCCGACGGTGCAGATCGTCACCCAGATCTCCGGCACCAAAAGCACCTATGTCGGCATCGACAACTACGCCGCCGGCCGCATGGCCGGCCTGCTGATGGCACGCATGCAGCGCCGGCCGGGCAAGGTCGTCGCCATCTGCCACAGCCAGATCTACCGCGTCCACCGCGACCGCGTGCGCGGCTTCTTCGACTATCTGATCGAGGCTGGCGTTGAGTTCGAGCCGGTCGCGGCGCTGTTCGGCCATGACGATGGCGACCGCAACGCCGAACAATTGCACGAGGCGCTGAAGCGCTGGCCGGACCTTGCCGGCCTCTACAATGCCGGCGGCGCCAACACGGCGCTGAACGAGGTGCTGCGCCGCCACCCGAGGGGCCGCGACATCTTCTTCGTCGGTCACGAATTGACCGAGCGCAGCACGCGCGCCTTGCGCGAGGGCACGATGGACGTCGTGCTCGACCAGTCGCCGGAAGCTCAGGCGCGCCGCGCCATAGACCTTGTGCTCGCGGCGCTGAACCTGCACGACCTGCCGGTCGACAATCCACCGATCCGCTTCGTCACCTTCACCGCCGAGAACCTTTGATCTGATTTGATCAAGGAACCGGGAGCCTTCGCCGCCGTCGCGGTGCTAACTCGCCCGTGAACGGAAGGGCGATGGCATGTGAAGTTCGCCCCCTCATCCGGCCGCTTCACCTGCACCTTTTGCCGTTTCGGAGAAGAGGCGGGCGGCGGCACCGATGATCTCCCTCTTCCTTCGGGAAGAGGTCGGATGCCTTCGATCTGTCCTTCACAGATCGGCAGGCAATCCGGGTGAGGGGGCTCTTTCCTACCTGCGATCGTCCGCCCGCGAACGGGAGGATGCATTTGTGACGAGACGGCTGACAGTCAGCGACCTGCAAAGCCAGAAGGGCGGCCGCAAATGGCTGCAACTGCATGTCGACACGCCGGCCGAGGCGGCCGCCGCGGTAGCCTGCGACATCGTCATCCTGTCCTGTGAGCCCGACCACAATCTGGAATTGATCCGCCAGGCGGCACCCTTCGCCTTCCTCTCCGTCGGCATGCCGCACGGCGCGGTCGCCTCGCCCGATGAGGCGGTGCGGCTGGGCTTCGCCATGATGAAGCGCGGCGCCGATGCGGTCTATTGCTCGCATTCGCCGCGCTTCATCGAGGCCATGGCGGCGGAGGGCATCCCGGTCACCGGCCATGTCGGCCTGGTGCCGAACCGCGCCACCTGGACGAATTTCCGCGCTGTCGGGCGCACCGCGGACGAAGCCTTCAAAGTGCTGCGCGCGGTAAAGGACATCGAGAATGCGGGCGCGGCCTGCGTCGAGGTCGAGGTGGTGCCGGTCAGGCTCGCCGACCACATCACGCGCGCCACCCCGCTGACCACCATGGGCATGGGCTGCGGTACGGCCTGCGACACGCAGTATCTGTTCTCCTGCGATGTGCTCGGCACCCATGCTGGCCACTATCCGCGCCACGCCAAGCGCTACGCCGACTTCGTCACGCTGGAGGCCGAGCTGCAGGAAAAGCGTATTGCCGCCTTCCGCGCCTTCGGCCGCGACGTGGTGGCCGGCGCCTATCCCGAAGCGAAGCACCAGGTCGACATGGACGATGCCGCCTACGACCGCTTCCTCACCCTCTCTCAATCTTTGTGAAACCGGGGCCCTGTGAGATCAGCCATGGACGACTTGCAATACGGCACGCGCAACAAGCGAGGCGACTGGGCGCCGAACGAGCCGGCCGGCACCGCGCCCCTCTTCGTCTTCCCACCGCGGCCGCTGGCGGTGCTGAAATGGCTGCCGAGCTACTTTCTGCCCTACAATGTGCTGTTCGCGCTGTCGGCGGTGGCGTGGTGGCGCTTCGTGTTGCCCGACGTCGAGGTGATGAAGACGCTTTCCGTCGGCTGGATCCTTTGGCTGTTCGTCGTCAACTGCGCAGCGCTGCTTGTCTTCTTCGGCGTCTTCGAGCTTCGACTCTACATTTTGAGAGCCCAGGGCAACCGCTTCAAATACAACGGCAAATGGCCGTCGGAGCAGAAGAGCAAGGCGTTCTTCTTCGAGAACCAGAACCTCGACAACATGCTGCGCACCTTCGGCACCGGTATGCCGATCTGGACGGCGATCGAGGTCGCCATCCTCCATGCCTACGCCAATGGCTACGTGCCGTGGCTGAGCTTCGCCGAGCACCCGCTCTACCTGTTCCTGCTGGCGCTGGTGGTGCCGATCATCCACGAGACGCATTTCTTCCTGCTGCACCGGACGATCCACTGGGGGCCGCTCTACAAATGGGTGCATTCGGTGCACCACAATTCGGTCAACCCGTCGCCCTGGTCGTCGCTGTCGATGCACCCGGTGGAGCAGCTCGGCTATCTCGGCGTCGCCTTCTGGCACCTGATCATCCCGTCCAACCCGCTGCTCGCGCTCTACCAGCTCCACTATGCCGGCTTCGGCGCCATTCCCGGCCATGTCGGCTTCGACAAGGTGGAACTGACCGAGGACGCGAGCGTCGATAGCCACGCCTACATCCACTACCTGCACCACAAATATTTCGAGGTGAACTACGGCGACGGCCTGATCCCGTTCGACCGCTGGCTCGGCACCTTCCACGACGGCAGCAAGGACGGCGAGGCCCGCATGCAGGCCCGCTACGAGAAGAAGAAGGCGCGCGCCAACGCCGCCGCCAAATGACAGCCCAGTGAATGCTATCCCGAAAGGGCCGGAGACAAAGCGGGGTGAACCGGCACCCATCCGCAAAGGGAGGAAACCCGTGAAGAAACTTCTGATCTCGACCGCGCTTGCCGCGCTGATGGCGATGCCGGCAACCGCCTTCGCCGCCAAGATCGGCGTCTCGATCGTCAATTTCGACAACAACTTCCAGACGCTGCTGAAGAACGGCATGCAGGCCCGCGCCAAGGAAAAGGGCGCCGACATCCAGGTCGAGGACGCGCAGAACGACGTCGCCAAGCAGCTCGATCAGGTGAAGAACTTCATCGCCAGCGGCGTCGACGCCATCATCGTCACCCTGGTCGACACCAACGCCTCAAAGTCGCTGAGCGAGGAGGCCGCCAAGGCCGGCATTCCGCTGGTCTTCGTCAACCTCGAACCGACCGACATGGCGAACCTCCCGGAGAAGCAGGTCTATGTCGGCTCGAACGAGGTCGAGTCCGGCACGCTGGAGGCCTTCGAAGTCTGCAAGATGCTGCGCGCCAAGGGCAAGTCATCGGGCGCCACCGCCTACATCGTCATGGGCAGCCTGGTGCACCAGGCAGCGCTGCAGCGCACCAAGGATGTCGAGCAGGTCTTTTCGACCGACATGTGCAATTTCATCAAGGTGACCGACAAGCAGTCCTCCGAGTGGTCGCGCGACAATGCGCAGAACCTGATGACCAACTGGCTGACCGCCGGCCAGGCGCCGGATGCCGTCATCGCCAACAATGACGAATCCGCCATCGGCGCCATCCTGGCGCTGAAGGCCAACGGCATCGACATGAAGAACGTCGTCGTCGGCGGCATCGACGCCACGCAGGACGGCCTCCAGGCGATGAAGGCGGGCGACCTTGCGGTGACGGTGTTCCAGAACGCCAACGGGCAGGGCGGCGGCGGTGTCGATGCCGCGCTCGCGCTCGCCAAGGGCGAGAAGGTCGACCGCGTCGTCTACGTGCCGTTCGAGCTGGTCACCCCGGCCAACGCCGCCGAGTACCTCAACAAGAACTGATCCTACGACCAAGCCCTCCGGGCGGTCGTTACAGCCGTCCCGGAGGCTCGACCGAAATCGACAGGGAAAGAAGAATGACCAGCTGGATCAGGGCCTGCGGCCTCGACGACATCGAACAGGAAGGCGCGCGGCGCTTCGACCATGGCGGCCGCACCTACGCCGTCTTCCGCTCGCCCGACAACGAAGTGTTCTGCACCGACGGGCTGTGCACGCACGAGGCGGTGCACATCGCCGACGGCCTGGTCATGGACTACGAGGTGGAATGCCCGAAACATGCCGGCGCCTTCGACTACCGCACCGGCGCGGCCAAGCGCCTGCCGCCTTGCATAAATCTCAGGACCTATCCGGCGAAGGTCGAGGCGGGAGAGGTAATGGTGGAGGTGGGGTAGGGCGTTGAAGCTGCCAATCTCCTCCCTTGCGGGGGAGATGCCCGGCAGGGCGGAGGGGGTCGGTTCGACTGGGCTCTACCTCCTGCGGCGGATCAGGCTGGCGCTCCACGCGCGGCGACCCCCCTCTGTCGCCTTCGGCGACATCTCCCCCTCAAGGGGGGAGACTGGCGCTAAATCCCCGAGCCGTCCAGCAGCGACACGTCCTCCCCCTCCCAGGGGCTCGGCATCGAGCCCCGGCCTGCCGTGGGCAGCGGCATCCAGCATTTCAATTCCGGTTCGGCATATTCGACCACGCGGCCCGGCTGGGAGTCGGAGGAGCGCCAGCCTTCTTCGCCATGCTGGTCGGCGCGCGACCAATAGGCCATGTCGACCTCGGCCGGTCCCTGTTCGGTCGGCCGCACCGTGACCAGGATCCGGCTGCCATCCCTCGGCGCGCTCGCCATGTTGCGCCAGCGATCGGGCTCGTCCATTCGCATCTCCTCCTGCATTTATGGCCGCCATCGTGCGGCGTGGCGGCATGCCATTCTTGTTCGTTTTCCGCCGGAAGGCCACAGGGGATCGAATGGACCACCGAACTTTCCGCAGCTCACCGCGTCCCCGTGCCAGCTTTGCTGACAGCCATATCATTCGCCGCTAATATTCCGGCATGAGCGACGGACTGCTGGCAGGCGCCACCCATCTCGGGCCGGTTCATCTCAGGGTGATCGACATTACGGCGGCCTTGCCCGTCTGGCGCGATGCGGTCGGGCTGTCGCTGCTTGGGGAGGATGACGCGGTGGCCGGGCTTGGGGTCGACGGCAAGGCGCTTATTGTGCTGCATGAAGGCGCCGAGGTCGCGCTGCCGCAAAAGGCGCGCGGTCTCTTCCATGTCGCCATCCACGTCACGACGCGCCGCGACCTCGCGCATGCCGCCGCCAGGCTCAAGGCCTCCGGCCTCAGATACAGCGCCCAGGATCATCTGATTTCGGAATCGCTTTACGTCTCCGACCCTTCCGGCAACGGCATCGAGATCTGCTTCGACACACCGGAGCGCCTCGCCGACAGGCAGGAGGCGCCGGATGGCCGCGTCACCCTGATCGCCACGGACGGCAGCGCCCATTCCGGCCTCGAGCCGCTGAATGTCGCCGCCCTGCTGCGCGATCTCGGCAATTCCGGTCATGTTGAGGCAAGACTGCCGGCGAATGCCTTCATCGGCCATATCCATATGCGCGCCCGTTCTCCCGAAACACTGATGGCGTTCTATGTGGGCGTGCTCGGCTTCCGGCCGCATATCCAGTCGAGGGCCTTCGGCCTGTTCGACTGCGGCACCGACCGGCGCCCGCACATGGTTGCGTTCAACATCTGGGCCCGCGATGAATTGAGGGAACCGCCAGCGGACGCGGCGGGGCTGCAGCGTTTCACGGTCGTGCTCGACGCAGCCGATGAGCTTGCCGCCGTGGCGGAGCGGCTCGGCCAGGCCGGCGTGCCCTTCGGCGAGGCGGGCGGCGCGCTGGACTGCGCCGATCCCGAGGGCAACCGGCTGCGCATGGTGGTCGCCGGCACCTGAGTGGCGATGGGGGAGGGTGGCATGTCGATCAAGGTCATCGGCACGGGCTTTGGCCGGACGGGTACGGATTCGATGCGCAAGGCGCTGACAATCCTCGGCTTCGGCCCCTGCCATCACATGTCCGAAGTGATGGCCGACGGCGAGCAGAAGCGGCTGTGGCGCGCGCTGGCAAAAGGAGCGGCGCCCGACTGGCGCGCGCTGTTCTCGGGCTACAATTCCTGCGTGGACTGGCCATCGGCGCATTATTGGCCCGAGCTGATCAACATCTATCCTGACGCCCGCGTCATCCTCACCTGGCGTTCGCCGGAAAGCTGGTGGGAGAGTTTCGAGAAGACCATCCTCGTCGGCATCGGCCAGACCCAGGACCAGGATGCGCTCGGCCGCACTTTGGTCGCTGCCCGAGTGTTCGGCGGCAGGCCGCATGACCGCGCGCATGCGATCGACGTCTATGAGGCCAATGTCGCCGCCGTCATGGCGACGGTGCCGCGCGAGCGCCTGCTGGTCCACCGCCTCGGCGACGGCTGGGAGCCGCTCTGCGCCCATCTCGGCGTTGCCGTGCCTGACGAGGCCTATCCCAATCGCAACAGTACGAAGGAATTCCGCGCGGCGCTGGTGAGGCGGTAGGCAGTAGGCAATAGGGAATAGGGAATAGGGCGGTGGGAAGATAGTCCTGAACGCTCTCGCCGTACTGCCTACTCCCTACTCCCTACTCCCTACTGCCTACTGCCGTCTTCCTCCCTAGTGCGCGGTTCCCGCGACTTTGTTCCGTCGAGACGTGACCGCCTCCAGCAGGTCGCGCTCGCTGGTGTGAGCATTTCGAAAAATGGCCACAACCATCTCAGCCAGAATTTCGGCGTCCGGCCCCAAGGGGTCGAGATGCTCATCCGCGCAGATCTGATCGAACACGCGCTCGCAGATTGCCAGATCGTGGGGGCTGAAGCAGGTGCCATTGAAACGCCGGCGTGGCATTTTGCGAACCTTTCAGGGCCCGCTGCGCGTGGTTGCGGCGGGCTTTTTACCGGGGAACCGCCGAGGCGATGGAGCGCCCGAGTAACAATATCGTCGACAGTATTGCCATACGACTACTCAGGACCCGGCAGCTGCATCGTCAACAGGCCCAAGATCTGTGCGCATTCGCGAGCCTTGTACTGCCCGGCGATCATCAACTGATAGTAGTCTCGCCGTTTTTCATCGGGGACACGAAAGCCGCGCCGAAATGCGGCGGCCTCCTTTGGAGTCCTGGTGCAGCCGAGTTTGCTGGCGCTGACCTTCAAACTCGCCAGTGAGCATCCGATCCTGGCAGCAATATCTTTCAAGGGTTCATTGTTAAAGTACCCATCAAGAATGATTTTGCGGCGAGCCTCCGCTTTGAGCTTTGCGTTCATCTCGTGGTCTCCTCAACTACGCTTTCACGATGCCAGATTTTATACGCACCGGGGTGAGGAGTGTCGTTATCGTCACATCCATAAACTTATCTCGGAATGCATTTCTTGCTGACATCCAGCGTGATGATGGCCGCTTCTGTGGACTTCAGTTCCGCCAGTCTTGCCAAGTGCCTGTGGTACACCACATGATTGACGTGGGCGCATGGGTATACCGGATTCGGATAGGTACCCTGCGATGGATGCTAAGAAGCACGGCGAGGCGCGCGCGAGGCAAGCGCCGGAGCGTGATCGACGTCGGTGGCCGCGCGAAGCGCAACCTCACAACGAGGTTGCACCGTCACTTGCGCCGGCGCTCGACCCTTTGCCATTTTCAACGCGCGAACTGGCGCCGGAGCAGCAGTTCGCCGCCTGGCAGGCGCATATGGCACCGCTTGTCGAGGTCAAGCTGCCGGACGACAAATCGGCCGACGATGGCTTTCCTGCCGACCATACGGCCTGGAACTTCGGCCGCATGCTGATCGTTCAACAGCGCACGCCGGCGTATAGCTACATGCGCTCCGCCGCGAAGCTCCGGTCCAGTTCGATCGATCACTGGTATATCGCCTTGCCGCGCACTGGCCGGTCGTGGACCGAGGTCGATCGCCGCGTTGCGGAAAACCAGCCGGGCAAGTTGGAGATCAGATCGCTTGGCTACCCGTTTCGCGGCAGGACAACGGAATCCGAAAGTCTCTTCGTCTATCTGCCGCGTGACTTGTTCGCCGACGCGAGGGCAACCCTGGATGCGAAGAACAATTCAGTCCTGTCTGGCAACTTTGCCGACCTCTTACTCGATTATCTCAACAGCATCGAAGCAAGGTTGCACAGTCTCACGGCTGACGATCTCCCCCGCATCGTGCATGCGACGCGCAGCATGATCATTGCTTGCCTTTCGCCCCCGGCGGAACATGCCGCGGCTGCCGAACAATTGGTCAGCGTGGCGTTGATGGAGCGCGCCCGCCGATACGTCCAAAACAATCTGGATGCGGCCCATCTGACACCGGATTCAATGTGCCGTGCGCTCGGCGTCTCGCGCTCCCGTCTCTATCAGCTGTTCGAACCGAGCGGTGGTGTCCTCCACTACATACAAAGTCGCCGGCTCCTGGCAGCCCATGTCGCGCTTGGCGATCCGGCGGACAGCCGGCGCATTGTCGATATTGCGGAAGCCGTCGGGTTCAGTTCAGCGGCCAATTTCAGCCGGGCATTCAGCAAGGAATTCGGTTACAGCCCCCGCGAAGTCCGAAGTTCCGCGGTGCCGCCGCGCCCCGCCCACTCTGTCCCGCTTGCCGAGCACGACAGGGTCTCGTCCTTTGAAGGCTGGCTGAAGGCGCTAGGAAGCTGACTCTGGGCTCAAAACCGGCTTGGCTGGGCAGGGAGCTGCTCCGCCTCATGGGATACAATATTTCGAATCGCTTCCACCACGGCATCAGTCATATAGCTGAATTGCCGCCAATTTTCGATTTATTAACGAACTGTGACTGTTCATCGTTATCGATAACTTGCTACCCTTCACAACCGAGCATTCATCGCAATTGCGCCGCACGCGACGCTTGTTGATACGGCGCGCTGAAAGTTTGCCAAGCTTGATAGTTATGCTATTTCTAAACTGGGGGACGCGAACTCGCACCGCCTATGGAGGTGGCTCTTGCGCCCAGAGGCATCAGGCGTCGGCACGCAGAGCGAGGGCCCTTCCTCGAGCGATGTTCCACGTGCCGGCGAACCGCTTCTCGCTGACCTTTTGGCGAACACGACCGAGCTGCTGTCGTTCTATGATCGCGACTTCCGCCTGACGCACTACGCCACCAGCCTCAAAGGCCTGTATGGCGGCGCGGTGGCGCTGGGCGCCGCCATTTGGGAGATCTACCCGGGCTTCCTCGATTCCAGGTGTCGCGACGAATTTCTTCGGGTGTTCCAGGGCGGCTCTGCGGCAAGCATCGACCTGCCGCGATCGTCGGGCGAAGCACCCCGATCCGTTTTCGTCTTCGGCACCGCAAATGGTGTGGGAATCGTCGAATCACGAGAGCGCGGTGGGCGCAGCGCAGCGGACGAGCAGGAGCATGTGATTCTGCTCCACCAGGCGACGCACGACGTGCTGACCGGACTGCAAAATCGGCGGCGATTCGGCGAGCGCCTGCAGCAGGCGCTGACGACCGTTGGCGGACCAAAGCCGAAAGCCGCCCTGCTGCAGATCGACCTGGACGATTTCAAAGCGGTCAACGACACGCTCGGCCATGGAGCCGGCGACACGCTTCTTCAACTTGCGGCAGGTCGCATCCGCGACGCGCTGCAGGACGGCGAATCCGCCTACCGCTATGCAGGCGATGAGTTCGCTGTCATCCAATTGGGCAAGGAGCAGCCGGCCGAAGCCGAGCGCCTCGCCGGATTGCTGGTCAATGCGTTCAAGGACCCGTTCGTCATCAACGGCATTTCTGTCTTCGTCGGCTCGAGTATCGGAATTGCTTTCGGGCCGGAGCACGGGGCAGATGGCGAGCAACTGATGAAAGCCGCCGACATTGCTCTTTACGCAGCCAAGACGGATGGACGCGGCTGCGCTCGAACGTTCAACCGTTCGATGCTGCTCCTGCTCGAGCAACGCGAAAACCTGAGGCGCAGCCTTCGAACCGCGCTGGAGCGGAACGAGCTTTATCTGGAGTATCAGCCGCTCATTCGGGCCCGTTCGTCGGTGGTCGGTTTCGAAGCGCTGTTGCGGTGGCGGCACCCCGAGATCGGGATCATTCCGCCCGGCGTGTTCATCCCGATCGCCGAAGCCGATGGTTTGATGGATGAGATCGGGAGATGGGTGCTCGAGCAAGCCTGTCGCCAGGCATTGACGTGGCCCTCGGCGCTGACAGTCGCGGTCAACCTGTCGCCGGCTCAGTTCCTTAGCGGTTCGCTGACGGACACGGTCGCCCAGATCATCGACGAAGTTGGAATTCGCGCCGACAGACTAGAGCTGGAAATAACCGAAACGGTTCTTCTCGAGAGGACGATCGACAATATCGACACGTTAAATACTTTGAACGTCTTGGGGATAAGAATTTCGCTCGACGATTTTGGAACGTACTATTCGTCCTTGAGCTACCTTAAGAACTTTCCCTTCGACACTTTGAAGATAGACCAATACTTCATCGCGGATCTGGAAACGGATCTCAAAAGCCAGACGATCGTGCGATCGATCATCAATCTGGCGCACGGCCTGGGAATAAGCGTCACCGCCGAAGGGGTTGAGACGTCGGCGCAGGCACGGTGGCTGACCAAGGAGAATTGCGATTGCCTGCAGGGTAATTTCCTGGGACGGCCGCTCGGAGCCGAGGCGACCAGCGATTTCATCGGGCGATCCTCGCCCAAGGCGGTGCGGGCGATGGAGGAATCGAATCGGGCGCTCTAGCCCCTTGCACCCTTTGTAAAGTGGAGAGTTGTAAAAGCGATCGAGACAGATACCGCGCAACCCTTGTCATGCGGGACTGGCTCATCACGAGGCGGCGGAATTTCCG
The DNA here is from genome assembly GCF_004792275.1 of Mesorhizobium sp. M4B.F.Ca.ET.143.01.1.1. Classification (NCBI taxonomy): domain Bacteria; kingdom Pseudomonadati; phylum Pseudomonadota; class Alphaproteobacteria; order Hyphomicrobiales; family Phyllobacteriaceae; genus Mesorhizobium; species Mesorhizobium sp. M4B.F.Ca.ET.143.01.1.1. Next base: position 48,385 of record NZ_SRSR01000002.1, on the reverse strand, counting down.
TCTCGGAGGTCATCGCGCCGCCATGGCTCAATACGGATGGAATAGGAGGATGCCGATGGGAGCTGTTCATCATGACTTGGCTGGCGAGCCGACTTTTGAGCCGATGATCCAGATCGACATGGAAATCAGAAATTTTGTCTCCGCCTGGAGGCACTGCGATTATGTCTCGACATACGTGGCCCGGATGATCAGCCAGACGAGGTCAGACTCGGTCCGGCATTCAAATCTCTTTTCCTCCGCCTTCAACGAATTGCTGGAGGTTGCCTTTCGCACGCGCCATGGCGACGGCGAACTGGCATGCAGGGTGTCGCGCCATGGAGCGACGGACAGGATCGAGCTGACATTTCCTTGCGTGGCGGAGGAGCGCCAATTCTACAAGGAAGCCGTAAGCCAGGTCGCGGGATTGGAAGCCAGGGAGCGATACGTCAGTTCCGTGTCTGGGGATATCGCGCCCAGCCGGGAGATCGTACTCCTGGAACTGGCTGTCGACTACAACGCGACACTGAGGGTCGAGGAAGCCGACGGCGATGCGATCAAGTTGGTCGTGGATCTTCCGCTCGAGGGCTTTGAACATTGAGCCCTTACAGCCTTCTCCCACGCTTCAAGGCGCAATACGACGCGAACAGCCAGGAATTCTCCATATCCGGGGTGGTCCGGCCTCAGGCGATCGACGAGCTTGCGCCCAGCCTGGCATTGCTGCGTGACGCGATCGGCCGTGTGCGCGGCGTTCTTTACGTCAATGTCAGACGCCTGACGCAGATGAACAACGCCGCGTTTCACGCCTTTTCGAGGATCATCATCGACGCTTGTCGCGCTCGACCCGATCTCAAATTTGTCGTCATCACGTCGAGCGTCGTCGGCTGGACCTCGCGAAAATTCAGTCGCCTGAGCGGAATCGAACCGAACATCACGGTCGAGGAGTATGACAGCGAATTCTATCCGGGGCAGGGCTTCCTCGAGGAAGGCGGGTTCGTTCCAATCCTGCGCACGCAGACAAAGATGACCTGGCGCCACGAGCGCGCAATCTTGCCGCGACACGGCATGAGGCCAGGGATCGTCATGGCCGACATCTGTTGCGGGATCGGTGATTTCGCCGTGCTCGTGCAGAAGGAGTTCCAGCCATCGCGGATCGTCGCCCTCGACCACTCCATGTCCAGCCTGAACTATGCTCGACAGGTGATGCGGGAGTTCGATATCCGGGGCATCGAATACACCTATGGCGATGCGTCGGAAATGCTGCTCGATGAAGCGCAATTCGACTTGGTCACCTGCCGGCATTCCCTTCAAATCTTCAATCGGCCGGAACTCATCCTTAAGGAACTCTACCGCATATGTAAGCCAGGCGGGCGGGTCTACATCACCAACGAGAAGAATTCGCATTGCCTCGGCGAGCCGCGCGCCGAAAGCATTCGTTGGACCTACAACGAGGTGGCGAAGCTGTTCGGGCATTTCGAGATGGACGTCGAGCTTGGGCCCAAGAGTAGGCGATACCTGATCGAAACCGGATTCGAAGACATCCGTGTCGAGACCTTCATGGTCACCAACCTGGACGGCGATCCGCAGGACTTCGCCGATGTCATCGTAGCCTGGGCGGATGTCTATGCGGGCGAGATGGCGGTGAGACGCGGCGACGGACCGGAGTTCGTCGCACGGTTCCGGCAGGGTTTCCAGGACCACATTTTCGCGGCGCTACATCCCAAGGGTTATGCGGGTTGGCCGATCTGGGTCGCATCGGGGCGGCGACCGCAATGAAAGCCGACAACGAACCTGCACCGCGTTTCGGCCTGCGCTCCTTTCGAGCGAAATTTGTGTTGGTCGTTGGCGGCGCGGTGCTGTTCGACCTCCTGCTGAGCGGCGGTCTGGCGCTTTGGAACGTTCAAAAGCTGTCGAGCGATGCCACGTCGGAAGTCGGCGAGGGCCTGACGACCGCAAACCAGGAGTACATTCGCTCCTATGCCGAGTCGACGGCGTTGAGTGTCGACCTGCTGCTCGATCGGGTCCATGGCGACGTCAAGGCGCTGGCCGGCGTGCTGCAGGGCCAGATCGATGATCCTACGCGGCAGCAACAGGTCGGAGCGACGCTTTCGCATGAAGCGCCGGGCTCCGTGAAGGTCGTCTACGACGCGCAAGGCGATTGGGCGCAGAACCTGCCGGGCGCGCCGTCCGTGATAAGCGTCTGGGGCTACCTGCTGGGGGCCGACCACAATCCGTTGCCGAGCGTCCAGCAGGAAATAGAAGACAGTACCGTGCTGGATCTCGTCGCGCCGACGCTCATGGCCAGCGGGTCGTCCAAACTGCAGATGTACTATATTGGTCCAAAAGAGCGGCCGATCTTCAGGACGGTGCCGTATACGGACCAGGCACAGACCTTCGACCGGCTCTATCCGGGCCATAACAAGGCCGAGTTCTGGGAGTTCTTCTTTCCTGGGATCTATGGGTCGTGGCAGCAATGGGCCAAGGATCCGGCCTCGCGTCCGGTCCCTGACGACATCACCCAGACAGCGCCCTACACCGATGCAATCACGGGAAAGCTGATCGTCAGCTTTTTCCACCCGCTGTGGACGCGCGATCGCACCGGTATCGCCGGCACGGCGGGGGCAGACATCACGCTCGATCAGCTTGCGGAAGTCGTCGAACGTGTGAAGATCGCCGAAACCGGGTTTGGTTTCCTCACGATGTCGAGCGGCAACGTGGTGGCGATCAATGCGTCGGGCCAGGCGATCATCGGCCTGACGTCATCGAGCGATGCGGGCGCGCAGGGCGTCACCGGCCTGGAGAGGTCCCTGCGCGGAAGCACGCAGCCCGCCATCGCGTCGCTGCCTCTCGACCAGAACAATGACGGTGTCATTCAGCATATCATGCTCGACAACAAGGGCGAACGCGTACCCTACATTGTCGTCCTGAAGAGATTGAAGCCAACCAATCTGTGGAGTTCGGGACCGATCAAGCCCGAAACGATGTCGGTCGGCATCGTCGTGCCCGAACGGGAGATCTATGCATCGCTGTTCGCCGCGCAGCAGAGCATCTCCCGCGCAACCAATCGTATCCTGCTCTTCCAGATCGGCGCGATCGTCGTTTCGCTGCTGATTGTCTTTGCGGCGGTGCTCGGGATTTCGAAGCGCATCACGGCTGGCCTCAGGTCGCTTGCCAGTGCCGCCCAGCGCCTCCAGTCCAAGGACTATTCAGTCCGCGTGAGCATTCCAACGCGCGACGAGGTAGGAGCGGCAGGCATCGCCTTCAACCGCATGGCCGAGGAGATCAGCTTTCACACCGAAAACCTCGAGCAGCTCGTCGATGACCGAACCAGGGAACTCGGGGACGCAAACCTGGAGATTTCCGCGCTCAACGAAAAGCTGCGGGACGAGAACGTCCGCCTCGGCGCCGAACTCGCGGTTGCCCGGCAGATCCAGATGATGGTCTTGCCGAAACCATTCGAACTCGAAGCGATTCCCGGGCTGGAGATCGCAGCCTACATGCGGCCGGCCGACGAGGTCGGCGGCGACTATTACGACGTTCTGCAGAACGGATCGCGGGTCAAGGTCGGCATCGGCGACGTGACCGGTCACGGCCTCGAGAGCGGCGTGCTGATGCTGATGGTCCAATCCGTTGCGCGTGCGCTGCAGGAGGCCAACGAGGCGAATCCGCACCAGTTTCTGAATAGGCTGAACAGCGCGATCTACAAGAACATCGAGCGGACCAACACCGACAAGCATCTTTCGCTGGCTTTCCTTGACTTTGAGGATGAGCGGGTCACGCTATCCGGCCAGCATGAGGACGTTCTCGTCGTGCGCGCGGATGGGGAAGTCGAACGCATCGATACGCTTGATCTGGGTCTGCCGGTCGGTCTGGAGAGCGACATCTCGCAGTTCATTGACACGCGTGACATCCGGTTCGGCAGCGGCGACGTCATCGTCCTGCACACTGACGGTGTGACCGAGGCGGAAGACCAGAACAAGAGACTGTTCGGGTTCGAGCGTCTCTCCCAGAGCGTGCAAAGACGTCACGGCCGAAGCGCCGAGGAAATCAAAACCGGGATCGTCGACGATCTGATGGCCCATATCGGAATCCAGAAGATCCACGACGACATCACCCTTGTGATCATAAGGCACACCTAGGCAATGACCGCGCTGTTCGGCACCCCTGACATTGCAATCGGGATGAGGGAGAACGTCAGTCGCGTGCGGCTGTTCGACGGCCCTCTCGACCTGAGTTGGCGTCACTGCGCTACGACCTCGGACTTCATCGCCGATCTTTTCGCATTGCGCTTTCAGTCGTCTCGCAATGACTACTTGGAAGTGCGGCATAGCATCGGATATCTGGTCAACGAGCTCATCGAAAATGCCGTCAAGTTTCGCGCCCCGGGTGAGATCGTGATCGAGGCGTCGATGGATTCGGAGTGCTTCAAGCTCAAGGTGTCGAACGACATCGATGGTCAAGACGCGTCCGAGTTCCAAACTCTCCTGGCCGACATCACGGTTGGCGACCCCAAGGACCTGCTGATACAGCGAATAGAAGCGAATGCCGCGAACCCCGACATGTCGGGCTCCGGGCTCGGACTGCTGACCTTGATGAGCGACTATGGCGCACGCCTGGCCTGGATATTCAGCTCAGCGGACGAAAGCGATCGGGTTTGCCTGGAGACATACGCCTCCATTCCGATCTCGCAAACTCAAAACTAGAAGAAACGAAACCAGGCTATGGAAATCAAGACAGACGATTACCGTGTGTGGATTGAGGGAAGCGATATATTTTTCGACGGTTCAATGCGGCTCGCCAGTTCACAAGCCGGTGCGCCCATCACGGCCTTGGCGACCAGTGTGCTTGCGTCAAATCCCGCTTCCATTACGCTCAATTTGAAGGACCTTCACTTTCTCAACTCTTCCGGCATCAACCTGCTGGCGAAATTTACCATCGAGGTGCGCAAGCATCCTGATGTTCGGTTGGTCGTGCGTGGAACGCCCGACATACCCTGGCAATCGAAATCATTGCCGAATCTGAAGAAGCTGCATCCGGCCCTGGTGCTTTTGATGGACTGACCGGGTCGCCGTGAACTGGCCAAGGCCCAAGTGGCTCGCGACAATCCCGGATAACATTTGGCGTCAGAGAGCGCCGCACTGAGCGAGATATGTACCCCAGGATAAGTATTTGGATGCGGGGCTAACGACAAATCGGCCCCGTGCGTAGATGATTGCAATGACTCGGCGGGGGCTCGGCACAGGCGGCAGGCATCCAGGTTGGGGGGATGTCGGGCCGCCTGTGCCGACAAGCCGCCGCCGCGTGGTCAAAGGTGGCGTCATTGAGTAAGCGAGCCAAGGTCAACAGCGGCCGGCTGGAGTTCATCCCGCCGCAGATCCCGACTCGGGTCGAGCAGCCGCCCGAAGATGAGGGATGGGTTCACGAAGTCCATCTTGACGGCTACCGGACGCAGATCATCATCGATAAGGGCGGGGTGCGCCTCTACAGCAAGAACGGCCGTGACTGGACCACGAAATACTGGCCCATCGCGCTGGAAGTAGAGCTGCCGTGCCGGTCCGCCATTCTCGACGGCGAGGTCATTGTGCCGGGCGAGCAGGGCTCTCCCGACCGCCCCGCGCTGGAAACCGCGATCTGGCACGAGCCGAGCCGGCTGGTCTTCGTCGCGTTCGACATCCTCCATCTTGACGGTCGCGATCTGGCCTCGTTGCCGCTGCTGCAGCGCAAGCAGGCGCTGTGGCAACTGGTCGAGCCCGGCCTCGGCAGGATCCAATACAGCGAGCATTTCGAGGGCAGTGCGCTGGGCATCATCCGCGCCACCGAGAAGATGGGGCTCGAAGGCATCATCTCGAAACGCGCCGACAGCCGCTACAGCAGCGGACCGTCGAACACATGGCTGAAGGCCAAATATTCCGCGCCCATCCCTGCGTAGCCGTCCCGGGCAAGGCCCAAGCGTGCGAGGCCACTTTAGGCCGCCGCCTCAACCGGAAGGCCCGCAGCCTTCCATTCGGGGTAGCCGTCCTCGAGCCGATGAACGACATACCCTCGCGCCCGCAATGACGCGACAGCCTCGAAGGACAGAACGCAATAAGGACCGCGGCAATAGGCGATGACCTCCCGGTTGGCGGGAAGCTCCGCCAGCCGGCGTTCAAGGTCAGCGAGCGGAATGTTGAGCGCCCCCGGAAGATGTCCAAGCGCAAATTCGTCCTCCGACCGGACGTCGAGAACCGTGACAAGACCGTTATGCAGTCTTGAGACAAGGTCTTCGCGCGACACAGCCTCCAGCGCGTCGCGTGCGTGGAAGTAGTCGGCCATGACGCGATTGACCTCGGCGACGTTCCGCTCGCCCACGCGCCCCAAGGCCTTCATCAACTCAACGACCTGGGTATCTCCGGCAAGACGGTAAAGCACATGCTTGCCGTGCCGCCGCGCCTCGACAAGGTGCGCGCGCCGGAGGATCTGAAGGTGGCGCGAGGCGTTGGCAAAGCTGAGGCCCGCCCGTGCCGCAAGCCCCTCGACATTCCGTTCACCCTGGGCGAGGTGCTCCAGCAACTCCAGCCGGTGCGCATGCCCGAGAGCTTGAGCCAGTTCGGCAAGGCTGGCGAAAACCGCCTGTTTTGGTCCGATGCTTGACATGCCTTCTTCTCGATGGAACATTCAGCAGAATAATTGAATGTTATCTCGGGCGAGGCAGGGAGTGCAAGAGTCATGATCCTCCGTCAGTTCCTCCATTCCGATCCCGTCGCTGCATCCTACCTGTTCGGATGCGGAGGCAAGTCGGCAGCCGCCGTCGTCGATCCGGTAGGCGATATCGCGCCCTATCTTCGAGTTGCCGAAGCGACCGGCATGCGCATTCTCTATGTGGTCGATACGCACATCCACGCCGACCACATTTCCGCCGGGCGGACGCTCGTCGCAGCCTCCGGCGCGGAATACATGCTGTTCGAGGGCGCGGAAGCCGGTTTCCCATTTCGACGCGCCAAGGACGGCGAGGTAGTCGAGCTCGGCAACGTGACCATGACCGTCATGCACACGCCCGGGCACACGCCGGAGCACATCTCGCTCCTGGTCACGGACAGGACACGCGCGGCCGAGCCATGGTTCGTGCTGACGGGCCATACTCTCATGGTTGGCGATCTCGGACGAACCGAACTTGCAACCAGTGCCGAGGACGGCGCGCGGACGCTGTTTTCGAGCGTGCGCCGCCTCAAGCAACTGCTGGATCACGTCGAAGTGCTGCCCGGCGCCTACTCCGGCTCGGTCTGCGGGCGCTCGCTCAGCGGCAAGCCGACATCGACGATTGGCTTCGAGAAGCGCTTCAACAAGGCGTTCCGCATTGATGACGAGGACGCTTTCGTCGCCACGATGATCGCGGACATACCGCCCCCGCCGCCGGAGGCGGCGCGCAACCGTGCCGCCAACGCGGGTCTCGCCGCCGCCTCGGCCTGAGCAATGAACGAGGGGGCATCAGTTTCGCCAGGCTCGACTGTCAGGCTTGGGCTCAAGGAAAACTGGCGGCAGTTTGCCCTGCTCATGCTGGTGAATGCCTTTGTCGGCGGCATGGTCGGGGTCGAACGAACGGTCGTGCCGCTCATCGGGTCGGAAGAGTTCGGCATCACCTCGACGACACTCGTCGTCTCCTTCATCGTCAGCTTCGGCGTGGTCAAGGCGCTTGCCAATCTGGTCTCGGGCCAACTCGCGGACGCCTGGGGACGCAAGCGCGTTCTCGTCCTCGGCTGGCTTGTCGGCCTGCCGGTCCCGTTCATGATCATCTGGGCGCCGAGCTGGGGATGGGTGATTGCGGCCAATGCCCTGCTCGGCATCAACCAGGGGCTCGCCTGGTCGATGACGGTCATCATGAAGGTCGATCTCGTTGGCCCGAAATCGCGCGGCCTCGCCGTCGGCCTCAACGAATTTGCCGGCTACCTTGCCGTCGGCGTGACGGCGTTCCTCACCGGCTATCTCGCCTCGCGGTATGGTCTGCGTCCCGCGCCGATCTATCTCGGCCTGGGCTACGCCGTGATCGGCGCCGTGCTGTCGATCTTGCTCGTCCGTGACACGCGCGACCACCTCAGGCTGGAGGCGTCCGCCCACAAGCAGCAGTCCGCGCCGATCAGCTTCCGGGAGGTGTTTGCGCTGACCTCGTTCAGGGATCGCAATCTGTTCGCGGCATCGCAAGCGGGTCTCGTCAACAACCTAAATGACGGCATGAGCTGGGGTATTTTCCCGTTGTTCTTCGCCTCCTTCGGGCTTGGCGTCGAGCGCATCGGCATCCTGAAGGCGATCTATCCCGCGACCTGGGGAATCCTGCAGGTCGTCACCGGCCCCTTGAGCGATCGCTGGGGTCGCAAAGGCCTGATCGTCGCCGGAATGTGGGTTCAGGCCGGCGGCCTGTTTCTCACCGCGGCCACCAGCCGGTTCGAGTGGTGGCTCGTCGGCAGCCTTCTGCTCGGCCTTGGAACGGCGATGGTCTATCCAAGCCTGATCGCTGCGGTTTCCGACGCCTCGCATCCAAGCTGGCGCGCCCGTTCGCTTAGCGTCTATCGGTTCTGGCGCGACCTCGGCTACGCGATCGGCGCGCTCTCCGCGGGCCTCATCGCCGATCGCTTCGGGCTCTCATGGGCGATCACGTCGATCGCCGCACTGACGTTTTTCTCGGGCGCGATTGTCGCCGTCGCGATGCGCGAGACCGCCAAGGGTTAGCTGGCCTGAATGATCTTTTTCACCTGTTGCCGGTCTTCCGGCGACCACTGCTCGGGGTTCTCCTGATGAGCGATGGCGGCGTGAAGCTCGATGTGTTTCCACAGTTCAGTTTCGGTCTCAGCCGTGAACGATCCCGGACAGGCTTCCATTCCAGGGTAGTCCTTGCACCGATATGAATAGGCCATATCTACGCCTCCCTAGTTTGCCCAGTTAGCAGGCGAGGAAGCGGCTCGCTTGTCAATTCACAGTTTTCGAATGCGCAGTACGCGCATTTCATCCAATCGGATTAGCGCTGGTTCGTGCTTGGTGCGGCAAATTGAGGATCGAGGACGGCCGACGGTGAAAACATATCAGCCCTTGGCCTCGGCGCCTGCCTTCGCCGGCGGCACAAGCTGGATCGCCGGGCGCTCGCCGGGCACATTGTTCCTGGCGACGACGACGCGGTCACGGCCTTCCGCCTTGGCGTCGTATTGGGCGTGGTCGGCGGCGTTGGTGAGCTCGGCCCAGCCGGCGCCATGCTCGGGATAGGCGGCGACGCCGAATGAGGCGGTGACGGTGCCGAGCGTGCGGCCGCGATGCGCCAGATGCAGCTGCTTGATCGCCTGGCGCAGCGTTTCGGCGCGCTGGGCGCCCTCTTCGAGCGATGCCCCGGGCATGACCAGCGCGAATTCCTCGCCGCCATCGCGCGACACGACATCGCTGTCGCGGGCATGCTCGATCAGGGTTGCCGCGACTTGCTTCAGCACGAGGTCGCCGGCTTCGTGGCCGAACGTGTCGTTGAACTGCTTGAAGTGGTCGACGTCGAGCATGATGATCGCCAGCGGCTGGGCCGAGCGCTCCATACGCCTGAGTTCGCGGCTGCTGGTTTCCTCGAGATAGCGGCGGTTGAACAGGCCGGTGTTCGGATCGCGGATCGATTGCTGCCTGAGCGTCTCGCGCAGGCGCAGATTGGCCAGTGCCAGCGCCAGCGTGTCGACGACGCCGCGCAGGATCTGCTGCCGCTCGGCAAGCCATTGCGGTTTCTCGGCCGCGTTGGGCTCGCACAAATGCAGGATGCCCAGCGTCTCGCCCTGCGCCGCCAGCGGCATGCAGACATAGCCCTTCTTGCCGTTCTCGGTGATATGCGCGCAGCGCGGCGTCAGCATGCCTGGGCCGGCGACGTGCTCCTGGCCGCGCCGCAGCGCCCAGCAGTCCTCCGGCGCGAACTGGTTGACGCTGGAGCGTACGTCGCCCCAGTGCGCCATCTCTTCCACCAGGTTGCGCGAGGCGCTGGTCAGATGCACGCTGCCGCTCAGGCCGCCGAGGAACTCGGTCATCGCCGTTCCGACCACCGAGAAGGCTTCGGGGAAGGTCACGCAGGCCTGCAGCAGCTCGCCGAGCTTGACCAGCCGGGTCGTGGTTTCCGACTTCTCGTGCAGCTCGCGATTGAGGACGGCGAGCTGGTCGGCGCGCTCGTTGACGACGCCTTCGGCGCGGCGCAGCTCGCTGATGTCGTTCAGCGTCAGCACCAGCCCGCCCTCGGACCGGCTTAGAGGGCTGCAGCTGGCGATGACGGGCACTTGCGATCCATCCGATCTGGTCAGGCGCACTTCGCCCTGGTGCTGGCGTCCGGTGGCCAAAGCCATCTCGACGGGAGACGTCCCGCCGGCGAAGTCGCCGCCTCTTGCGTCGTGGAGTTTCAGCGCCGCGTCCCATTGCAGGCCGACGATCTTGTCGGCGCGCCGGCCGACCATAGTTGCCGCCGCGGGATTGGCGCTGGCGATGCGGCCATGGGCGTCGAGCACCGCGATGCCTTCGGCCACCGTCTCGACGATGTCCTCGATGTGCGCCCGCGCCGATGCGAGCTGGTCCGCCATGGTGTTGAAGCCGTCGGCCAGCTGCCCGAACTCATCCTTGCGGCCATGGCTGATGCGCATCATTTGATTGCCCTGCGCCAGCGCCTGCATGCCGCGCATCATATCCCTGAGGCCGGAGCCGAAACGGCTGAGCAGCACCCAGGCGAAGAGAGCCGCCACCAGCATAGCGGCAACCGCGCTGAGGCCAATCAGCCACAGCATGCTGTTGGTGCGCTGCTCGGCCGCATTCAGCACCGCATCGTATTCCAGCAGCACGGCGCCGACGATCGTCTTCCCGCCCTGTTCGATCGGAACGGCCAGTATGGCGTTCACTTCCTCCGGATCGACGAACTTGCGCGGGATGCCGTCTTCCAGCGTCTGGCCGACCTCGTTGCCGGGGTCGTGCTCGAATTTGTCGCCGGCCTTGTGCTCCTCGTCGGCGGCGTGGGCGACGATGACCTTGTTGCGGTCGACGACGACGAAATCCCGCTGCGAGCGCCCGTGTTGCAGCTCCAGGAACTGGTTGAGCGCCTCGGGCCGCTCGAGCAGCGAAGGCGTCCCGTCGGACGGCTTGAAGCCGTCCCGTCGGACGGCTTGAAGACGATGGTGTCGGCGAGCTCGCGCGCGACGTTGGTGGCCTCGGTCAGCCCCAGATATTTGGTCGCCGCCATCTGCGTGAAGACCGCGACGCCGCCGACCGCTCCGATCAGCGCCGCGGCGCCGACCATGCTGAGGATGATCAGGCTCCTAATGCGCACGGCAGGGTCCTGCCGGCGATGGCGCCATTGTGCTCGCGGATTGAGGCAAGTCTCTCATCCATGAGCTTTTATTACCAATTGCTTATCAACGTGCTAACGGCCGCCGGGCCCGGAGGTTGTCCCGGCAGGCATCGGGCATGCGCCTGCTTTCTACGAAAGCAGCAGCTGGATTTCTATCACATCGCGGCTTTCGTCCGCTCAGACATGCACGGTGCCGTGTGCGAGCTCGCCTTCGTCGCTGCTGACGAGGAAGGCGGCGGCGAGCAGGCCGACATAGAACAGGGCCACGATGGACGCGACGACGATGCCGGGCACCGGCCCGAGCGCGGCCACGCGCATTGCGTCGAGAAACGAGGCGCCGAAGCCGATCGGCGAGCCTTCGCGCTGCAGGCTGGGTGTCGTGATCTTCAGCACCCAGGCGAGCATCAGGATCGTGTACATGAAGATGTAGTTGCGGCGCAGCCGGCGCACCAGCGCCGCGCGCTGCGAGATCAGGAAGCGCGGCGAGCGCAGGCCTTCGCCGACGATCGCCAGCCAGTTGGAGGCGAAGTCGGGCTGCGGCGAGAAGATCTGCGCGAAATAGTAGCGCTCGAACTGGCGCACCCGGGCACGGTAGACGTCGAAGAAGCGGTAGCGCCGCGCCTCGATCCAGAGCAGCAGTGTGATCAGCAGCATGGCGAACAGCAGCACGCCGTGATGCGAACTCGGCGTCGACAGCGACACCGAGAGCATCGCTGCGGCGACGGTGATCGCCCAGTTGCTGGTGCGGTCGAGCCTGTCGCGCCAGCCGGCCATGCGTGCGATCTCGGCGCGGTGGAAATGCGACATCGTCGTCGCCAGTTCGGAGGAGGTGAGTTTCAGCGCGAACGCATCAGAGGCCCGCGGCGCTGCCGCCGCCTCGACGGGCTTGACGGTCTCGATCTTGGACATCCCCTTGCCATCCAAATGCAATGGCCGGCGGAAATGGCCGGCCATCACCCCGATGATAACAACGCGCGGCACACTAAAACGTTCCCGCGCGCATGTCGGAAAGCCGGCTTCAGGCCTGGTAGGAGATTTTCCTCGCGGCCGGCCCCGGAAATTCCACCACATCGGCCGAATGGCGGCTGTATTGGGCCACCGTGATTGCTTCTATCATGAGATCGAGCGCCGCAAGCGTGGTGTGGCTGGCTTCGTCATCGCCGCGCAGATAGTGGCCGGCCCGCTCGAGGTGCAGACGAGCGGCGGCAAAGTCGCTTTTCATTAGCTTCTCCTTATTGCCCGCCGTGCCGCGAAGATGCTTGAGTCGCTTTACCCGAAAGCAAACATCCACAGCCGCATTTGAATCGAATTGTCCGCGTTGCCGCCGAGGCGTTTCCGCGCCACGCGGCGGTGCAACCGATAGGCGCGCCAAACCGTTGTCGTTCGCAATAATCGAGGGGTGCGAATCTTGTCCAGGCACCGGTCGGTCGCTTTTGCGGCAATGACGCTGTTGGTCACGCCGGGCATGGCTTGGGGCGCCGAGAAGACCGGCATGTCGAGCGAGGGCGTCTTCGTTCTCGAGATCATCCTTTTGCTTCTCGTCGGACGCGGTCTCGGCGAACTGCTCGAACGCTTCGGCCAGCCTGCCGTGATGGGCCAGCTCATCGCCGGCATCCTGCTCGGCCCCTCGCTGCTCGGCTGGCTGTGGCCGGAGGGGGAACGGGTGGTCTTTTCCGGCGATGCCAGCCAGAAAAGCATGATCAATGCCGTGGCCCAGCTCGGCGTGCTGATGCTGCTTTTGCTCACCGGCATGGAAACCGACCTCAAGCTGGTGCGCAGGGTCGGCCGCGCCTGCTTCTCCATCTCCGCAGCCGGCGTGGCGGTCCCCTTCGTGATCGGCTTCGCTGCGGCACAGTTCATGCCTGCGACGCTGCTCGCCCCGGGCGGCGAGCGCATCGTCGCAGGCCTGTTCCTCGGCACCGCGCTGTCGATCTCCTCGGTTAAGATCGTCGCCATGGTGGTGCGCGAGATGAACTTCATGCGCCGCGACCTCGGCCAGACCATCGTGTCGTCGGCAATTATCGAGGACACGATCGGTTGGGTGATCATCGCGATTACCATCGGCATCGCTACCCATGGCCGCGTCGAGGTGAGCAGCCTTGCCTTCACGATATTAGGCGTCGCCGCCTTCATGGCCTTTTCATTCACGCTCGGCCGCCGCATCGTCTTCGACGCCATCCGCTGGACCAATGACAATTTCCACAGCGAATATGCCGTCGTCACCATCATCCTCGCCATCATGGGCGCCATGGCGCTGATCACCGACCTGATCGGCGTCCACACCGTGCTCGGCGCCTTTGTCGCCGGCATACTGGTCGGCGAGTCGCCGATCCTGTCGCGCCACATCGAGGGCCAGTTGCGCGGCGTCATCACGGCGCTATTCATGCCGGTGTTCTTCGGCGTCGCCGGTCTGTCGACGGATCTCACCGTGCTCGTCGATCCGCAGCTGGCACTGCTTACAGTGGCGCTGGTCGCTATTGCCAGCATCGGCAAGTTTGCCGGCGCCTTCATCGGCGCGGAACTCGCCGGCATGAGCCGTGCCGAGGGCATCGCCGTCGGCTGCGGCATGAACGCGCGCGGCTCGACCGAAGTCATCGTCGCCTCGATCGGCCTGTCGATAGGCGTGCTCTCGCACAACCTCTTCACCATGATCGTGACCATGGCCGTCATCACCACTTTGGCGATGCCGCCGACGCTACGCTGGGCGCTGGGGCGCCTGTCGATCGGCGAGGCGGAGAAGAAGCGGTTGGAGCGCGAGGAGGTCGACCAGCGCGGCTTCATCGCCAATCTGGAGCGGCTGCTTGTGGTCGTCGACGAGGGCGTGGTCGGCCGCTTCGCCGCCTACCTTGCCGGCGTGGTCGGGGCCGGCAAGCCGATGACGGTGCTGCATGCCAGCGGCGAAAGCGAAGCCGAGCCCGACGAGGCGGCGCATCTGGACGAGATCGAGCGGGGCGCCGAGGAGGGCCGCGAGGCGGCACTCCAGGCCGACCAGGAGCCGGCCCGCGAGGCGCCCGTCACCCGCCGCCGGCACGAAGCGCCGCTATCGGCCGAGGCGGTGGCGAAGGAAGCCCGCAAAGGCTACGGCGTGCTGCTCATCGGGCTCGGCCGCGCGGTGACTTCAAAGGGCAGCTTCTCGCATCGCTTGAACGACATCGCCGGCGCCTTCGACGGCCCGCTCTGTCTGGTGCTGAAGCCCGCCGGCGCCGGCCGGCAGATGCCGAGGCTCGGCCCGGGATCAGGCAAGATCCTGGTGCCGGTCAATGGCACTTCGGTCGCCCGCCGTGGCGCCGAGCTCGCGCTTGCCATTGCCGCTGTCACCGGGGCGCCGGTCAAGATGCTCTATGTTGCGCGGGTCGGCCGCGACGAACCGCGTGACACCGTCTCGCATCGCCGTAGGGAGGCTGTGCTTAAGGACATTGTCGAGCTTGCCGACCGCTATGGCGTCGAGATCGAGACTGCCATCCGCAGCAGGGCCGCCGCCGCCGATGCCATTGCCCGCCAGGCTGGCAGGAGGGTGGCGTTGATCGTCATGGGCGTGGCGCGGCGGCCGGGCGACGAACTCATCTTCGGCGAGACGACGAGCGACGTGCTGCAGCGCTGCCCGTGCCCGGTGATGCTGATCTCCGACGCGCGGCTGCGCCGCGACGACGAGGGGAGGGAGGCGGGGCGCTCCATCAGCGGTTGACAGGCCCAGCCCGCGTCCCGATTGTCGACGCCTTCATTCGCCTTACCCATTCGAAGGGACGACGCTGATGATGTCGGGATTTGCCGCCTGTTCCGGAACTGAGGCGCGAACCTTCAAAACGGCTATCGCTGGCTTTGAGGAACCACGATGAGCTTCAGCGTAAAACCCCTCGACGAAACAACCTGGCCGGATTTCGCCGCGCTGGTCGAGCGCCACAATGGCGTTTGGGGCGGCTGCTGGTGCATGGCCTTCCATGCCAAGGGCAACGGCGCCGGCGGCAACCGCGCCGCCAAGCAGGCAAGGGTCCGGGACGGCAGCACGCATGCCGCGCTTGTCTTCGACGGCGCGGCCTGTGTCGGCTGGTGCCAATTCGGGCCGACCGATGAACTGCCGCGCATCAAGCACCGGCGCGCCTATGAGGAAGGGCTGACGGTCCTTCCCGACTGGCGCATCACCTGCTTCTTCATCGACAAGACGCGTCGTGGCGAAGGCGTGGCCGCCGCCGCGCTGGCAGGTGCGCTCGGCGAGATCGCGCGCCTCGGCGGCGGCACGGTGGAGAGCTATCCCGAAGACACGCAAGGGCGAAAGGTCGCCGGCGCCTTCCTGCACAACGGCACGCTGGCGATGTTCGAGAAGAAGGGCTTTCGCCGCGCTCGTCAGATCGGCAAGCACCGCTGGGTGGTGGCGACAACGGTGGCGCCAGGCGCTTGAAAGCCTTGGATGCCGGCCCTTTGATATGAGTATGCACTAATATAAATTACGACCCCTCAATGACACTTTGGCATTCCCGCAAATGTCTGGCCAGGAGTTACAGTACCGGACAGCCACGCGCGACGACATCGCGGCGATTTCGGCGCTGATGGCGCTGGCGATCGGCGAGCTGCAAAAACCCTTCCTGAATGATGCCCAGATCGAATCCAGCCGCGCCATCATGGGCCTGGACACGCAGCTTATCGACGACGGAACCTATTTTGTCGTCACATGCGGAGGAGCGCTGGCGGGCTGCGGCGGCTGGAGCCGGCGCGCCACGCTTTATGGCGGCGACAGGACGCCGGGGCGCAGCGCGGCATTGCTCGATCCCGCCACCGACGCGGCGCGAGTCAGGGCGATGTACACGCATCCCGATTTCGTGCGGCGCGGCGTCGGCCGCCTCATCCTTTCGCTCTGCGAAAATGCGGCGAGGGCAGAGGGCTTTCGCCGTGTCGAGCTCGGCGCGACGATGGCCGGGGAGCCGCTCTACCGGGCCTGCGGCTACCAGCCGGGCGAGACGATCCACGACGATCGCGGCGGCGCGCCGGTGCCGATCCTGATGATGTGGAAGACGATTTGAGAAGGAGGGACTGGAATGGCTGCCTATCTCATTGCCGATGTCGACGTCACCGACGCCGCCATGTTCGATGAATACCGGCGCGAGGTTCCGGCGACGGAAGCGCGTCATGGCGGGCGGTATCTGGCGCGCGGCGGCTTGACCCGGGTGCTGGAGGGCGACTGGGAGCCGCACCGTCTGGTCATCATCGAATTCCCCGACATGGCGGCGCTGACCGCCTGGTACGACTCGCCTGAGTACGAGCGGCTGAAGCAGATCCGCTTCCGCTGCGCCAACACGCGCATCATCGCGACCGAGGGCGTGCCGCCGGCCTGACGCCTGCCACCGAACAGTGCACGGCGGGTTCGTCCTGCGTCAGGACATGTGGATCGCGGTCGGTCCTGCGCTCACTTGCCCTCGAAGAAGGTGTGGATCGCGGCGTCCAATGTCTCGATGAGTTGGGCGTTGCGGGTGCTGCCGGCCCAGATCAATGCGTTGAGCCGCATGTCCTTGTTGAGGAAGTTCACTTTCCTGGATTCCAGCAGATACTCGGCGACCTCGTAGTGGCGTCCCTTGATGGCCTCGATGAGCGCGCTGTTTCGCCCCGTCTTGTCGGCCAGATTGACGTCCGCGCCATGCCCCACGAGCAGCTTGACGACATCGAGATGCCCGTTCCTTGCCGCCTCGATCAGCGCCGTCCTGCCATAGTAGTCGGCGCGGGCATTGATATCGATCCGAGGATGTCCCGCCAGCGCCAGGATGCAGTCGTAGTGACCCTTGGCTGCGGCCAGGCTGAGCGGCGTGCTCTTCCACTTGTTCCGGGAATTGACGTCGATTTCCGGCTGCGCGATCAAGGCTTCGAGCACTGCGAGGCGGGCATTGTGGGCGGCAAGGTGCAGCGCCGACCAGCCGCCTTCGTCGCTCTGGTTGATGTCCGCACCGGCGGAAAGCTCCGCGCGCACGGCCTCCGCGTCGCCTTTTTCCGCCGCGACCAGCAGGGTGGACCAACTCCTGGCGTCTTCGGCTTCCAAGCTTGCGGTCACTGCAATGTCTCCCGGACCATGGGATCGTGCCGACATTCATCGGATGCGGCGTCTCTTGCGGAGCCTTTCACACTCGCAGGCGTCCGGCAAATGGATTTCGCGCCACCGGTCGGCGGTTCCGTGAAGAATGGAACCGCCGACTGTCTTTTGATGCTTACGCCATCTGCAGCCGCTGCCGGCTCGGTTGCGGCGGGAAGGCAATCGCGATGCCTGCGGCGCCCAGCCCGACCAGCGCCGAGCCGATGAACAGCCAGGAATAGCTGGCATAGGCGTCATAGATCATGCCGCCGGCCAGAGGCCCGAACGCCATGCCGAGGCTGGACAGCATGGTGGCGGCGCCGAACACGGTGCCGATGATGCGCGGCCCGAAATATTCGCGCGCCAGCACCGCGTAGAGAGGCATGACGCCGCCATAGGTGGCGCCGAAGATGACGGCCAGCACATAGAACTGTTCGAGCCGGCTGACCGCGAGATAGGCCGAGATCACCGCGGCCTGGATGAGGAGCCCGGTGATCAGCACCGGCTTGACGCCGAGCCGGTCGCCGAGCACGCCGTAGAGCAGGCGCCCGCCGAGGCCGGCGAGGCCCTCGACGCTGTAGATCGAGACGGCGGCCATCGGCGCCACGCCGCAGGCCATGGCATAGCTCACCATGTGGAAGATGGGGCCGGAATGCGCCGCGCAGCAGGCGAAGAAGGTCATGCCGAGCACCAGGAATTGCGGCGAACGCAGCGCCTGGCCGACGCTCATGCCGGGATCGTCGGTGGCGGGTGCCGGCGCGCCATCGGTTGCCGCGACCGCCGCCGGCGGCTGTCGCACCAGAAAGGCGACGGGCAGCAGCAGCACCCAAGCCATGACACCGATGTCGAACATGGCCGCACGCCAGTCATAGGCGGTGATCAGCCAGCGCGCGAAGGGCGAGATGGTCATCGGCGCCACGCCCATGCCGGCCGATACCAGCGACACGGCGAGGCTGCGGTTGGTGTCGAACCAGGCGGTGGTGAGCGCGATCATCGGCGCGAAGAAGGCACTGGCCGCGAGCCCGACGAGGACGCCATAGGTGAGCTGGAAGACGGTGAGCGAGCCGGTGCGGCTGGCCAGCACCAGCGCCAGCCCCAGAAGCAGCGCACCGGCGAAGACGACGGGGCGGGCGCCGACGCGATCGTAGATGGCGCCCCAGGCGAAGCCGCCGAGACCCATCACCAGAAAATTCAGCGTCATTGCGCTCGATATGCCGGCGCGCGACCAGCCGGTGTCGAGCGACATCGGCTCGAGAAAGATCGCCAGCGAAAACATCGCGCCGATGGCGACGCAAGTCATCAGCGCGCCAGCCGCGACGATGACCCAACGATAGGAAAGCTTCATGTTCTTCTCCCATGCCGGAAGCTAGAGTTTGTCGACACGGCGCGCCTTTTTCGAGCTTCGTCACGCCGCTTGCGTCCGAAGGACGTTGGCACTGGCAGCAATCCGACAATCCGGTTGCATTTTTTAATCAGATTTTTGGCACGGGTGATTTTTGCTGCCGCCTGAAAAGCTGCGTTGCTTCACACCTCCTCCGCCCCATCGTCTTCTCTAGTGTCAGTAGCATGCAATACCCGACATTGACCGGAGGTTGGTCCCTTCTAGATGATTGACCAGTCAAAACAGGAGGCTCTCCATGGAACTCTATCGCGGCCGGCTCATCGACCACATCCAGCTTGTGGTGCGCGACCTGAAGGCCAGCCGGCGCTTCTACGGCGCGGCGTTCGACGTGCTGGGCATCCCGGTCGGCGGCGAGGCCGAGGATTACTTCTGGGCCGATGAACTATTCGTCTCCAGCGTTGACAGCCGCGCCGCCCAGGGCGTGCTCACCGGCCGCCATCATCTCGCCTTCCAGGCCAAGGACCGCGCCATGGTCGTCGCCTGGTACAAGGCGGGACTTGCGGCCGGCGGCGAGGACAACGGCGCGCCCGGCGAGCGCCCTTACCACCCCGGCTACTACGCTGCCTTCCTGCTCGACCCCGACGGCAACAACATCGAGGCGGTGTTCCATGGCGAGGCGAAGCGGAGTGCGGCGGCGGTGGAGATCAGCTTTTAGGGCACGGAGCTTCAGCCCGCGTCGCTCGCATCCAGCAGCCATTGCCGGACGGCTTGCGTCGGTTCGGGATGCCGCTGCCTGCGCGGGATGACGACGTGGAAATCCTGGGTGCCGCGCATGTCTCCCTGGACCGGCTGCGCCAGCCGTCCGGCGGCAAGGTCGGCGGCGACCAGGAAGCGGCTGGCAAGCGCGATGCCCTGGCCGGCGATCGCCGCGTCGATCGCCAGCGCCGTCTGGTTGAAGCGCATGCGCTTGACCTCCTTCGCCATCTTCAGGCCGAGCGCCTTTTCCATGAATTCCGGCCACAGATTGTGCCCGTCATGCAGCAGGACATGCTGCTGGATGTCCGCCGCGGCGATTTCGCCGGCGCCGGGCGGCAAAAGGGCAGGGCTGCAGACGGCGATGATTTGCTGCGGGAACAGGAGGTCGACGACGAGGCCGGGGCCGAAGGGAGGACGGCCCTGCCGCACCGCGATGTCGACGCCGTCGGCCTGGAAGCTCGACAGGCTTTCGGTGGCGAGGATGCGCAGGTCTACCAGCGGATTGTGCGCGACGAACTCCGGCAGCTTCGGGATCAGCCATTTGGTGGCGAAGCTCGGCGTCACGCTGATCGTCAGGCGCGCCGGTTCCGGCCGTAGCAGCACCGTCGCCTCCGAGATCAGCTCGAAGGCGCGGCGGATGTTGGGCACATAGGTGCGGCCCTCGTCGGTGAGCGCCAGGCCGCGCGGCAGCCGCTCGAACAGTTTCGCGCCGAGGCTGGCCTCCAGCCCTCGGATGTGCTGCGCCACCGCGCCCTGCGTCACGTTGAGCTCATGCGCGGCGAGGCGGAAGTTGAGATGCCGCGCCGACGCCTCGAAGGCGCGCAGCGCATTGAGCGGTGGCAAGCGCAGGAAGGCTTCGGGCATCGAGTAGTTTTTCTACAGTCCGATTTCAGGCTTTCTGGTTCGAACCAGCGGCGAAAGTCGAATATAGCACGCTGTGATCAATGGTGGTACGGGCCGAAAACCAATCCGGAAAGGAAGATGCGATGAGTGTAGAAAAAGTGGCAGTCGTCGTTGCCGGCGGCAGCGGCATGGGCGCGGCGGCGGCAAAGCGCCTGGCAGCCGACGGCTTCAAGGTTGCGATCCTGTCGTCGTCCGGCAAGGGTGAGGCGCTGGCCACGGAACTCGGTGGGCTCGGCGTCACCGGATCCAACCAGTCGAACGAGGATCTGCAGCGTCTCGCCGACCTGACGCTCGAGCGCTTCGGCCGCATCGACGTTTTGGTCAACAGCGGCGGCCACGGACCGCGCGCTCCGATCCTCGAGATCACCGACGAGCAGTGGCACACCGGCCTCGACGTCTACCTGATGAACGTCATCCGGCCTGTGCGCATCGTGGCGCCCCACATGGTCAGGCAGAAGGCCGGCGCCATCATCAACATCTCGACGGCGTGGGTGGTCGAGCCGAGCCCGATGTTCCCGACCTCGGCGGTGTTCCGGGCGGGTCTTGCCGCCTACACCAAGATCTTCGCCAACACCTATGCCGCCGACAATGTGCGCATGAACAACGTTCTGCCCGGCTGGATCGACAGCCTGCCCGCCACCGAGGAGCGGCGCGACAGCGTGCCGATGCAGCGCTACGGCACCAGCGACGAGATCGCAGCGACCATCGCCTTCCTCGCCTCCGATGGCGCCGGCTACATCACCGGCCAGAACATCCGCGTCGACGGCGGCATCATACGGGCGATCTGACGCCTGTCGGCCCGCGGCCATGCGGCCGGCTTGCCGCCGTGCATTTGGCGGCAAGCCGCTCGCGGTCGGCGTCATTCCTTCACCGCCCCGGTCATCGAGGAAACGTAGTGCTCGACAAAGAACGAGTAGAGCACCACGACCGGCAGCGAGCCGATCAGCGCGCCCGCCATCAGCGCCCCCCATTCGTAGACGTCAGAGCGCACAAGCTCGGTCAGCACGCCGACCGGCACGGTCTTGTTCTCCGACGATTGGATGAACGTCAGGGCGTAGATGAACTCGTTCCATGACAGGGTGAATGCGAATATGCCGGCGGAAATCAGGCCCGGCACCGACAGCGGCAGCACGATCTTGGTGAGGATCTGCAGCCGGGTCGCTCCGTCTATGAGCGCGCATTCCTCCAACTCGAAGGGGATGGAGCGGAAATAGCCCATCAGCAGCCAGGTGCAGAACGGGATCAGGAACGTCGGGTAGGTGAGGATCAGCGCGAACGGCGTGTCGTAGAGCCCGAGGTTGAACACCATCACCGACAGCGGAATGAACAGGATCGAGGGCGGCACCAAATAGGCGAGGAAGACGGCGAGACCGACCTGCCGCGCTCCCGAAAACCTCAGCCGTTCGATCGCATAGGCCGCCAGCACCGCCGCCAGCAGCGACAGGAACGTGGCGGCGGTGGAGATGATGACCGTGTTGAGCAGCCAACCGGGATAGGACGTCTCGAAGAGAAGATAGCGGATGTGCTGCAACGTTGGATGCACGACCCAAAACGGATTGAAGTTGGCGTAATCGGTCATCTCGACATTGGGCTTAACCGCCGTGATCGTCATCCAGTAGAACGGAAACAGCAGCACGATGATGAACACCAGCAATGGCAGATAGACCGTCACCACGCGGCGCGGCAGGCTTTGCAGGTAGCCCATGCCGCCTTCATCGGTTTCCGGACGTTTCGGTCTCTTGATCGCGGCCATTTCAGTCTCCGCCGCCTTGCTGCCACTTGCGGCGTTGCAGGCCGAAATAGCTGAACAGGATCGCCGCCAGCAGGAAGGGGATCATGGCGACCGCGATAGCGGCGCCCTCGCCAAGCTGGCCACCTGAAATGCCGCGCTGGAAGGACAGCGTCGCCATCAGGTGGGTGGCGTTGACCGGTCCGCCGCGGGTCAACACATAGATCAGCTGGAAATCGGTGAAGGTGAACAGCACTGAAAAGGTCATGGTGATGGCGATGATCGGCGTCAGCAGCGGCAGTGTCACATGGCGGAACAATTGCCAGCGGCTGGCGCCGTCGAGCGTGGCGGCCTCGTAAAGCGATTGGGGGATCGTCTGCAGGCCGGCAAGCAGGGTGATGGCGACGAAAGGAATGCCGCGCCAGACATTGGCCGCGATGACCGAGGCGCGCGCGTTAGTCGGGTCGCCGAGGAAATTGATGCGATGGTCGATCAGGCCCATCTGCTGCAGCGCCCAGGACAGGATCGAGAACTGCGCATCGTAGATCCACCAGAAGGCGATCGCCGACAGCACCGTCGGCACCACCCAGGGCAGCAGCACCACGGCGCGGAAGAACGATTTGAAGGGAAGGTTCTCGTTGAGGATGAGCGCCAGCCAGAGGCCGAGCATGAACTTCAGGATCGAAGCGCTGATCGTGTAGAGCAGGGTGTTGAAGACGGAGAGCCAGAAGACGCTGTCGCTCCAAAGGTATTGATAGTTCTCGATGCCGATGAAGATGCCGGGGCGGCCGATACGGGCATCGGTGAAGCCGAGCCAGACGCCCAGCCCGAGCGGATAGGTCAGAAACACCAACAGCAGCACCGCCGCCGGCAACATGAAGCCGAAGCCAAGCGCGTTGCGGCTTTCACTCAGGCGCGACAGGATCGAAGAACGCTGCTCAACGGCAACGGACGGCACGGCCATGCGGTGGCTCCTCATCAGATATGATTGCGTGGCGGCCAGGGCGGCCGCCGCGCGGTTGCGCACCCTCACCGGGCAGCGCAGCTGCCCGGCCGGGCGATGATCAAACCCGGTAGTAGCGGTTGGCGCGCTTCTCCGCCTCTTCCATCGCCTCCTGCGGCGTGGCCTGGCCGGTCACCGCCTTGGCGAACATGTCGACCAGCACGTAGTCTGCCATGGTCGCGGCCGAGGCGTAGCCGAGCGGCCCGGCATAGCCGTTGGGACGCAGCGTCGCCGAGGCCTTCGCGTAGGCGGCGTTGTTCGGATCGGCCTTCCACACGGGATTGTTGTCGAAGGCTTTCAGCGTCTGGCAGCAGTAGCCCGCGGAGGAGGTGATCCAGTCCGACATCTGCGGATCCTCGAACATGAACTGCAGATAGGCTTTGGCTGCGTTGGGGTAGGGCGTGTAGTCGAAGATGACGGCCGTGGTCACCTGGAACAGCTCGACCGACTTTCCGACCGGGCCGACCGGCAGGTTGGTCGTGCGGATGTCCTTGGCGATTTCGTCCAGTTTGGGATCCTTGTCCTTGTTGATCTTGGCAGTGTTGTAGGCGGAAATGCCGTTGGCGATGACGCTCACTTCGCCGGCCAGGAAGGCACGATTGTTGTTGACGTCGAGCCAGCTCTCGGTCCCCGGAATGAAGGTCTTGTAGAGCTGCTGCGCGTAGTCGATCGCCTTCAGCGTCTCCGGGCTGTTGATCGCGACCTTGCCGCTCTCGTCGACCATCTGGCCACCATGGCTCCAGAGCAGCCAGTGCGCGTAGTTGTTGCCGTCGCCGACGCCGTGGCCGTGCGTGAAGCCGGCCGGATGTCCCTTCGCCTGTAGGGCCTTGCAAAGCTCGAGGAAGCCCGCCGTGTCCTTGGGAAATTCCGCGAATCCGGCCTCCTTCACCCAGCTTTCGCGGTAGACGATGGCATTGCCGATGGTGGCGAGCGGCAGACCGAGGAATTTGCCTTCCCGGGTCGCGTACTGCTTCGGTCCGTCATACCAGCCGCCATATTTCGAGCCCAGATACTCACCCAGCTCGGTCACGTCGTGCAGCTTGTCGGGGTATTGATGCGGGTCGTCGAACCAGACGAACATCAGGTCGGGACCGGAACCGACATTGGCGGCGACCGCCGCCTTGGGACGGATGTCTTCCCAGCTTTCCTTGTCGACGCGAACCTCGACGCCCGTCGCCTCGGTGAACCGCTTGGTGTTGGCCAGCCACTGGTCCTCATCGCCCTGCACGAAGGGCGACCAGCGCAGCAGCCTGAGCTTCGCGCCGTCCTCCGGCTTGTATTTCAGGCCTTCCTGGGCCAGGGCGGGAGAGCCGACGAACCGGCTTCCCAAGGCTCCCGCCGCCACGCCGGCGGTCGTGCGGATCACGTCACGTCTGGTGAATTTCATGGTGGTCTCCTCCTGTCAGTTTCCTCGCTCAGTCGTTCTTACGGCCTGGTGCCCATCTCGAACCGCTTTCCGGTTTCGCCGTGAAAGAGATGGATGAGGCCGGGCTCGGCCGAGAGCCGGATGGTTTCACCTGGCGTAAAGGAATGGCGCTCCCGGAAGTTCGCGACGATCTCCTCGCCGCCTTCTGTCCGGCCGATGAGCTGCACCTCCGAGCCGGTCGGCTCGACCACCGCGACAGTGACCGGAATCCCCGCCTCGGACAGCCTCAGGTGCTCGGGCCGTATTCCCAGCACCACCGGTTCGCCATTGCTGATCGACGGCGTCGCCGCCAAAGGCACGGAAATCTCGCCTGCGCCGCGAAAGGATGGCGAGCCATCGGTCGCAATCCCGCCCTTGAGCAGGTTCATGGCGGGCGAGCCGATGAAGGAGGCGACGAAGAGATTGTTTGGCCGGTCGTAGAGTTCCAGCGGTGGCCCGATCTGCTCGACGAGGCCGTCATGCATGACGACGATCTTGTCGGCCATGGTCATCGCCTCGATCTGGTCGTGTGTGACATAGACCGTCGTGGTCTTTAGCCGCTGGTGCAGCTCCTTGATCTCGGCACGCATCTGCACCCGGAGCTTGGCGTCGAGGTTTGAGAGCGGTTCGTCGAACAGGAAGACGGCCGGATTGCGCACGATCGCCCGGCCCATGGCGACGCGCTGACGCTGGCCGCCTGAAAGCTGGCGCGGATAGCGCGACAGCAAGGGCACCAGCCCAAGGATCTCGGCCGCGCGCCGCACGCCGGCTTCGCTTTCTGCCTTGGAGACACCTTTTAGCATCAGCGAGAACGCCATGTTCTCGGCAACCGTCATATGTGGGTAGAGCGCGTAGTTCTGGAACACCATGGCGACGTCGCGCTCCTTTGGCGCGACGTTGTTGACGACACGCTCGCCGATCGCGATCTCGCCGCGCGAGATCTTTTCCAGGCCGGCGATCATCCTGAGAAGGGTGGATTTTCCGCAGCCGGATGGCCCCACCAGGGTGACGAATTCACCGTCCTCTATGTCCACGCTGACGCCGTGAAGGATCTCGACGCTTCCGAATGACTTGTAGACATCGGCAATCGCGACAGACGCCATCGAAATCCTCCCGGCTGGGTCCTGCGACGTCCGCAAGACTCCATTTTCTTTCTGACATAGGGCTGAGGCGGATCCCGTCAAAACGGCGGGAACCTCAATCCACCACACCAGCCGGCGACAGCTACCAAGGCTCCCCCCTTGGTCACGCGACTGGGCAAACGGTAGCGCTACCAACCCTGCGTGTAAAGCGGCGGTGAGAAGCCAGATCTGCCTAAGCGCTCAGGGTAAATGAACGTAGATAGGCCTTAGACGGAAGTCCACGCATAGCTGTGCTATTCCAGCGTGTATCGATCTACTGGTAAGCTCGCCGGGGTTATATAAGCCAATGCTTGAATGGCGCCGCATTCCTCGAAACACGAATCTGCCAATTTTCTCGCCAGGGTGGAGATCGATCATCGCAAATGTTCGGACGTGCTTGCCCGAGCTGGGCTCATTCCCCATTCACAAATGCCAGCACCAGCCTCTGCAGATTGCCGCCCGGCCCGAATTCGACGCGGTCGAAGTCGCGGCTGGCCTGGCGCTGCGTCTGCGAGAGTTCGGCCAGGCGCTGGGTGAGCTCGGTCCTGATCTTCTTGCAGCCGGGGTCGTCGGCGACGGTCAGTCCGACGCTGAGCGCTTCGATCTTTTGCACCATGTCGATGATCTGACCGCCATGCACCTTCTCATGCGCGGCAAGGCCTGCGGCGAAGCCGTCCCAGCGCTTCTGCAAGCCCGCCGGCAGCGGACCGGTCGGCTTCGGCAGCGTGTAGGTGATGATGAGCTTTGGCCGCGCCGATTTGAGCACGCAGGCGCCGCCCCCGGCCTTGTCGTCGTAGTCGCGCTGCCAGGTCAGCTTGAAATTGGTATGCGCGATGACGCGCTTCTTGCTCTCGCCAATGAGCGGGCCGTTTTCACCGACCGAAGCATAGAGCTCGGGCGCGGTGTGGCCGGAGATGGCGTAGGTCTCGACCTTTTCTACCGGCTTCCAGTCGCCGGCCCGCGCCGGTGCGGAGGGCAGCATGGCCGCGAGCAAAAGCAAAAGGATGGCTGGTTTCATGCGCCCCCGCGGACTTGGAGCCCGAGTCGGCGGGCGATCGCCTCCCATCATGCCCGTTGCGCGCCGGACTGGCTATGCCGGCGTGTTGTCCCAGCCGGCCCGCTCGAGACCGATGCGCAACCGTTCACAATCCTCGGCGCACTCCAAGCGCAGGTCTGCAAGGATTTCCGCCATAGTCAGGCCCGAATCCAGCGCGCGGCCTTCCCTGACGCAAGCCCTGGCTTTCTCGGTGTCGCCATCGAGCGCGTGGCAAGCCGCCAGCCGCGCCCATTGCCAGACACTTTTGCGCGGCAGGGAGGAAAAGGAGGTTGCGGCCTCGCGGTAGCGTCCAGCAACGAACAAGGCTACGCCGCGGTCGAAATAATACCAGCTCGGATGCATCGGGTTGAGCTGAATGGCCTGGTCGAGCAGAGCCAGCCCGGCTTCGCCATCGCCGCGCAGCGCCTTGAAGTAGCCGGTCTGTGCGAGCGTGTCGGCATCGTAGGGGTTGAGGTCCAGCGCACGAGCAAGATGCTTTTCGGCGGCGTCGTACTCGTCGCAACCCCGGTAGAGCAGGGTAAGCGCCAGGATCCTGTGGCATCGCCCCTCGTCGGGGCTGAGCGCGATAGCATGCAGCGCTCGGTCGCGCGCCTGGTCGAGCACGGCGCGCGGCGCGCCGGAATAGCCTCCTATGATCAAATCGGCGAGCGCCAGATAGGCATGCGCAAGGCCCGAATTCGGGTCCCGTTCGAGCGCCATGAGGAGATGCCTGCGCGCCTCCTCGTTCACGCCTTCGCCATAGCTGCGCAGCAGGGCCATGCCGCGCAGCAGGTGGAGATAGGCCTCGACATTTGACGCGGATGCGGGCTGGCTGCGGCGCATGACTGCGCTTTCGATATTGGCGACCAGCGCCATCGCGATCCGTTGTGCGACCGTTTTCTGGAAGGCGAAGATCTCGCCTTTGGCGAATGTGAAATTCTGTATCCAGACGCGACGTCCGGATATTGTCTCGGTGAGCACGACGCGAGCGCTGTAGCCATCCCCGGCGGATTCCACGCTGCCTTCCGCGATGTAGTCGGCGCCAAGCCGCAAGGCGGTCGCGTTGATATCCTCCGTCCAATGCTCAGCCAGCACGAAGGCCGAATGGCGAGCCAGCACCGCGACGGTCTTGAAGCACGACAGCGCGTTGGTGATTTCCTCGACCGCGCCGTCGAACAACACCCTGCCGGTGGTGTCGCCGGCCTCGACGCTGAACGGCAGGATGGCGACCATCGGTTCGGCCGCGCGTCCGGCAGGGGGCGCCATCTGCGGAGGCGGATCGGCCGCCCGGGTTTCCGCGACCTGGAACAGATAGCCGCGCCGGGGAACGGTACGGATCAGCGCCTGCGCTTCGTCGCCGATCGATTTGCGCGCGTCGCGAATGCACTGGGTGAGCGAATCCTCGGTGGCGATGATGCCTGGCCAGACAGCCTGCAACAATTCGTCCTTGCTCAGCACCCGGCCGGAATTGCGTATCAGGAACGCAAGAAGGTCGAAGGTCTTCGGCCGCACCGGCACGATCTCGCCGTCACGCCTGAGCGTGCCCAGTTCAAGATCGATAACCGCATTGCCGAACTGTTGCGACAAGCCCTTGCCCCATCGCCGCGCCCATTCGCGCGGCGACTATCGGAGAGGCAGAATGCCGGCAAGGTCAAGCCCGAAAGAAGCTCCCCGGAAAAACACTGTGCGGCAGGACGTGGCGAATTCGAGGCCATAGGCCCGACCGTTTGACGGATGGGGCTGGCGTCTCGCAAGGCGCCTGCCGTTCGAAATAGGCCAGCATCTCATTGGCTTCCCCACAGATGAGCCCGGCGACGCCCATCGACAGGATGCGCTGCGTTTCCTCCTGCGCCAGCATCGAGGACCAAAGCGCTCTTTCAGCCTTCTCACGCATGATCGATCTCCAGGGTCAGTGGTTCGCAGTCGCTAGGCCTGTATTGCTTCAACATTGCCCCAACGTGCGCTCGCCGTCCTGAACGGCTGCTGATATTTTGCTGAAATCGGCTTTCAGCGCCGCGGCCTGCGATCCCGGCTTTTCGTTGCTATTCGCTCGCCAGCGTGTCGAAGCGGGGACAGTGCGGGCGGGCGCCGACGGGGACGATCTCATAGCCGGCGGCGATCAATTGCAGCTTCATCTCATCGAAATGCCGCTTCGAGCCGCTGACGATCGCCTCCGGCGCGTAGTCCCAGCCATTGCGGGCGGCATTGGCCAGGATGTCGGCATAAAGCCGCATGCTGGCAATCTTGACGTCCGATTCCAGCATTTGCCTGCACCCGCTTGCGAATGACTGCGACGGGGAAGAAAAACCCACGATCGCGCATGCCAGTCCGATCGAAACACCTCGCATGAAAACCTCCCATGGTTACAGCCTGTTGCTGCAAGGAAGCTTGCACCTCCTGCGCCCGCGAGGGGATCGGCCAGATGCGGTGTTTTAGGTCCTGCATTTGTAGTATTTTGCCACGGCAGGCGTTGATGGCGCGTGCGCCCGCGGGCAAGGGATCTGCATGAACCACAACGCGACAGCGGCCACGTCTTCACCGTCCTCGCCGGCTCTGTCCGAGCGCGAGCGCGCCGTGGCGGAAAAATTCGCGGCCGGGCTGACCTATCGCCAGATCGGCGAGGCGCTGTTCATCGCGCCGTCGACCGTGCGCACCCATCTTGCCGCGATCTACGAGAAGCTCGGCGTGCGCAACAAGGTGGCGCTTGCCGCGCACCTCAATGGCATTGCCAGCTTGCCGCCGGACAAGCCGTCGGCCTTGCCCGGCGCTTCGCCGGTGCTGGCGATATTCCCGATCGAGTGCCTGAGCGATGAAGAGCGCTGGCGCCGCTTCGCCAACGGCCTGTCGTCGGACATCACCGTCGACCTTGCGCGCTATGCGGACCTGCCGGTCATTGCCTTCCACACCATGAAATCGCTGGGCAGCAAGCCCGCCGATTTCGTGGCCGACGGCAAGGCGCTGGGCGCCGCCTATATCTTGTCGGGCCAACTGCGCGCCGACGACACCCGCATTCGGCTGACCATCGAGCTCGCCGATGCGAGGAACGGCGTCAGCCTTTGGAGCGAGCGCTACGACCGTCCGGTCGAGGACATCTTCGCGCTGCAGGACAGCCTGACCGAAAGCGTCATCAATGTGCTCGCCGGCTGTTTCGGAGCGATCGCCACGATCGGGCGCAACGCGGTTCGCCGCAAGCCGCCGGCCAGCCTGCGCGCCTATGATCTCTATCTGCTTGGCGTCGAGCAGCACAACACCTTCAGCCGCGCCGGCAACGCGGAAGCGATCCGGCTGTTTTCACGCGCGCTGGAACTCGACCCGACGCTGGTCAGGGCCTGGACCGAGCTCGCCTACGCCTATTCGATCGAAGCCGGCAACTGCTTTGGCCGCGATCCGCAGGCATCGATCGAGAAATGGCGCGCGGCGGTCGAAAATGCGATCCGGCTCGATCCCTTCGACAGCAGCGCCTGCAACTGCTTCGGCGATCTCATGGGATGCCTCGGCGACCTCGATGCCGCGGAGCGTGCCTACAAAAGGGCCTTCGAATGCGGCCCCAACCATGCCGACACGCTGGCGCTGCTTGCCGGCAGCAAGGCGCTGGTCGCAGGCGATCCTGCCGAGGCGATCCCGCTCATCGAGCGCGCCATGCGCCTCAATCCGCTCGCTCCGCCCTGGTATTTCGGCATGCACGGCCGCGTCCTGTTCTGCGCCGACCGGCACCGGGAAGCCATCGCGGCCTTGCGCAGAAGCACGCCGGACTCGCCCAATGTGCTGATGTTCCTGGCGCTCTCCCATGCGGCGTCGGGCGACAGCGCCGAGGCGGCCGGATTCGTGGCGCGGCTCGCGGCCGAGTTCCCCGACTTTTCCGTCGAGGGTTTCATCTCGGGCTATCCCGTGACCAACCCGGGCGCCGTCAACGCCATTCGCGACGCGGCGAAGCTGGCGGGGCTGGGCTGAGGGGGAGAAGGGGAAGCGCCGCACCCCACTTGTCCAGCCTGCACCTCCCGGCATAGCCTGCCATGACCTGGGAGGGGAGGAAAACGCTTGGATACCAATGTCGTGATTGTCGGCGCCGGGCCGGCCGGCCTTGCCGTCGGCGCCTGCCTGCGCCGGGCGGGGGTGGATTTCCTTATGCTTGAAAAGGCAGCGGAGGTGGCGCCGGCCTGGCGGCGGCACTACCGGCGGCTGCATTTGCATACGGTGAAGTCCTTCTCCTCGCTGCCCTTCGTGCCGTTCCCCAGCGACCATCCGCGCTATGTGCCGCGCGAGAAGGTGGTGGCCTATCTCGACGCCTATGCCGAACGTTTCGAGCTCAGGCCGCGCTTCGGCGTGACGGTCGACAGCATCCGCCGCGACAAGGACGGTTTCCGGATCGAGATCGGATCCGACGCGCTGACGGCGCGCCATGTCGTCGTCGCCAGCGGCAACAATGCCGAGCCCATCGTCCCCAGCTTTCCCGGGATCGAGACCTTCAAGGACAAGGTGCTGCACAGTGCCGACTATACCGAGGCCGCGCCCTTCATCGGCAGGAAGGTGCTGGTCATCGGCATGGGCAACACCGGCGCCGAGATCGCGCTCGACCTTGCCGAGAGTGGCGCCCACCCGACGCTCTCGGTGCGCAAGGGCGTCCACATCGTGCCGCGCCAGCTGTTCGGCGTGCCGATCCAGATGGTGGGCATCGCCAGCCGGCCGATGCCGCAGGGTCTCAACGACCGCATGTTTCCGATCATCCTAGACCTGGCGCTGGGCAAGCTCGAGAAATACGGCATCGTCAGGCCGAAGGAAGGCATCCTGAAGCAGATCGACGCCGGCCGCATCCCGGTCATCGATGTCGGCACGGTGGCGGCGATCAAGGCCGGCCGGATCAAGGTGGCACCCGACATCAAGCGCTTCGGCGAGCGCGGCGCCACCTTCGTCGACGGCCGGCAGGAGGAATTCGACGCCGTCATCCTCGCCACCGGCTACCGCCCGTCCTACGGCAACTTCCTGCCGGCGGAGCTCAGGCCGCAGAAGAGCGGCGTCAATGCCCGAGCCTCGGAGCTCGGCCTCTACCTCGTAGGCTTCCACAATCCCGTCACCGGCCTGCTTCGCGAAATCGGCCTGGAAGCTATGGCCGTGGCCGCCGATATCGAGAAGCGGGGGTGAGGCGGCTTCCGACGACGAGGGACAACGACATTCATGCCGACCAGAGGATGGGACGTGCTGCGACAGATGCATGAGCTCTTTGAGTTCTTCGGTCCGCACGTAGACATCGCCGGCGGCCGTTCGGAGCCGCTTCGGGGCCTAGCATAGATCGGGTGGACCATACCCCTGCGCTATGCGAAGCAGGTCCCGATTGCACGAAAGGACCACCATGCTCACGCTCTACGATTATCTGCCGTCGCAGAATGGCTGGAAGGTGAGGGTCCTGCTCGGCTTGCTCGGCATCGCCTACGAAACCCGCGTCGTCTCGATTTTCGAGGGCGAGAGCCACACGGAGGCTTTCCTCAGGCTCAACCCGGCCGGCGCCGTGCCGGTGCTCGCCGTTGAGAACGGGCAGGCGATCGCCGAGTCCAACGCGATCCTCGTCTGCGTCGCGGAGGGCACATCCTATCTGCCGGCAGACCGGCTTCTCCGCGCCAAGGTGATGCAATGGCTGTTCTTCGAGCAGTATTATGTCGAGCCGGTGATTGGCTCGCTGCGCTACTGGGTCCTGACCGGGCGGCTCGAGCGCAACCAGGCGATGGTTTCGGGCAAGCGCGAAGCCGGCGCCCGTACGCTGGCGGCGCTGGAGCGCAGCCTCGCCGGCGCCGCGTTCCTTGTCGGTGACACTCTCACCATCGCCGACATCGCCGTCTATGCCTACAGCCACCGCGCCGAGGATTGCGGCTTTAAGCTCGCGGACTATCCGTTCGTGACGGCGTGGATCGGCCGGGTGCGGGACGCGATCGGTCCCGGCTATCCCGTCCATCCGTACAGCATCGATCCACATTCCGGCGCCTGACGCCCGCTCGACGCGGATCGCGTTTCGAATCCGCGCCAAACCCGGCTCTGCCATTGCCTATCCGATTCCGCGCCCCAGATTCCGTCGCCAGGGCCGGGCCCTTCGGCGCCGGGCCGGCGCGGAGGTGACCATGACACGCGACGACATCATTTCAGTGCTGGGTCCGGTGGACGAGGCCGTCCTCGCCGACATCGCGCTGACCGGCGCCAGCCTCGGCGAACTGCGCGAGGCCTTCGCCTGGATCGGCGCCGACGAGGCGCTGGTCAATGAGGGCCGCCATTTGCCGGGCGCGCGGGTGGCGCGGCTGATCGAGATCCTCGAGCCGCCGGAGGAGGACGACGGGCCGCGGGCGCCGGCGGCGGGGTTTGAGTAGGGGCTTCCCGCCGGCATCTCCGGTTTAGGTCCTCAACTCACCCGCCCCGGCACGCCGCCTCGTAATCCGCCAGCACCGCATCGACCGCCGCGAGCAGGATGGCTTCGGGATCGCCCGCTGGTCCGAGGCCCGCCGGCAGCGTCGGCAGGAGCTGCCGCATCAGCGTTTCGGGGATGCCGACGCCGGTAAGCACCTCGCGCAGGCGGCCGACGGCGACGCTGGCCGCGGGATTGCTCCAATAGTAGCGGATGCGATCGCTGTAGCTGTAGTGACGCTGCAGATAGAGGCTGGTCTCGCCGCCATGATAATGGCTGCGCCAATGGCCGGGCGCCGCCAGCATCACCCGCTCCATCGTGCGGGCAAGCGAGCGGTCGCCATAGCCGGGGACCATTTCAGCGGCGATCAGGTCGAGCCCGTAGAGCGCCTCGCGCAAGGCGAAGGTCAGGCCCGGGCCGACCTTGAGGATCGGAAAGCCGTTGGCGACCAGCGCCGTCAGTGCCGCGCGGCTCTGGTAGTCGGTGGAGTGCGCCTCGTAGACGAGCGACGGCTGTTCATCGAGCAGCGCGGTCAGCGCTTTCGATCCTTCCGGCTCGTAGGCGATGACGTTCTCGCTGCCGAACTCGACGCCCGGCTGCACGACCAAGGCGATGACGCGGCCGAACGCTTCACCGAGGCCCTCGCGCGCAAAAATCTCACGATGGATTTCGATCGTGCGCCGCGCTGCCGCCGCTTCGGTTGGCTTCAGGTCGCTGAGCGCGTGATCGGCGCCGCCGGGGACGGGAACCTCGGTGCCGATGATGTAGAGCGGCAGCGCGCCGCCCTTCGCCTTCGCCGCCTTCTCGGCCGCCTTGGCGAGGCGGGCGGCCCGCGTCGCGATGGTCTCGTCGTCGAGCGCCGCCGGCTCGCCGGCGCAGCCCATCGAGGCGTCGAGATGGATCTTGCTGAAGCCGGCCCAGACGTAAGCCGTGACCATGGCTTCGGCCTTGTTCATCGCTTGCGCCGCCGGCTCCGAGCGCCAGGGATTCGGCCCGAGATGGTCGCCGCCGAAGATGATGCGCGAGGGCGGGAGTCCCTCGCGGCTGGCGATCTCCAGCACGAAGGCGACGAACAGGTCGGGCGTCATCCCGGTATAGCCGCCGAACTGGTTGACCTGGTTGCAGGTCGCCTCGATCAGCAGCATCGAATCCGTGTCGGCGACGGCGCGCCGGATCGCCGACTGGATAACCAGCGGATGTGCCGAACAGATCGAGGTGATGCCGTAGGGCGACCCTTCTCGGCGCGCGGTGGCGAGGCCTGTCAGTGGATTGGTCATCATGTCGCTCGCGCCGTCCCGGCGATGAAGTCGTCAAGCACGTCGAAGCCGGCAAGGCCTTCCATCGGCCCGCGCCGCGTCACGTTGCGGGCGCCCGCGGCATTGGCATAGAACAGCGCCTTGGCGGGCTCCATCCCCTTGCGCCGGCAGGTGAGGTAGGTGGCGCCGAAACAGTCGCCGGCCCCGGTCGGGTCGACCTCCTCGACCAGGAAGCCGGCGCAGTCGATCCGGCTGCCGTCGGCGCCGAAACGGGTTGAGCCGGCGGCGCCGCGCTTCAGCACGATCTCGCCGACGCCTCTGGCGATCAGCGCCGCCACGGCCTCTTTCTCGTCGTTGACGCCGGCCGCGGCAAGCAGCTCGTCGCCGGAAGGCAGCAGAAGATCGGCGTCGTCGACAAGGGCGGAAAGCAGCGTCCCGTCGGCCCCGTCGATCAGCTCCTTGCGTACATTCGGGTCGAAGGAGGTCGAGCCGCCGCGTGCGCGCACCGCCTTCGCGGCATAGGCGACGATCTCCTTCAGCCCCGCTACCGACAGAGTCGAGCCCATGACGTGCAGATGGCCGGCACCGTCCGCCAGTTGTCGCGCCTCCGGTGTGAGGCGGATCTGCCCGGCGGCGGATTCGGCGATGTTGTAGACGAAGTCCCTGCCGCCGTCCGGCCTGTAGCGGACGAAGGCACTTCCGGTCGGGAAGCGGTCGCTGACCGACACGGCAGAGATGTCGACGCCGTCACGCTTCAGCCGTTCCAGATTGATGGTGCCGAAATCGTCGCGGCCCACGCAGGCGACGATGCCGGCGCCGCCGCCGAGCTTCGCCACCTGGTCGATGAAGATCGCCGGCGCGCCGCTCGGATAGGGACCCATCAGCGCCAGCGGCTCGAGGAAGCCGAGACCCTGCTCGGTCGCCATGATCTCGACCAGGATCTCGCCGGCGACAATTGTCGGCCCCGCGGCTTCGGCGGCGATCTCGCTTCGGCGGCTCATTCCTGCAATTTCCTTCTCTCCTCAGCCTTGCCGGGCGCTGACCACGCCGCGCCCCGGCTGCACGATAGCGCCAGGCTGTAGCCGGGGTAAATCGCGGCGAAGGCGAAGTCAACAAAAACTACACGCATGTTCATTTATTTTAATGCGCGCGAAGCCTTATGTGTAACGCATTTCGATGAAAAGTTTACCGCCAGGCGAGGGCAGGGCGTCGAAAATCAACGCGAAAGCGGCTTGACTCAAAATTCCTGTGGCGCAATAGAATATATACGCATGTTCACTTACACATGCGCATTCGTAAAGGAGGAGACGAAATGCCAACGCGTAAGCTTATCGGGATTCTCGCCGTATCGGCCGCAGCCTCGGCGCTGGCGGCAGGCGCCGCGCCCGCCACGGAAATCACCGTCGCCACGGTCAACAATGGCGACATGATCATCATGCAGAAGCTGTCGCCGGAGTGGGAGAAGGCGACCGGCAACAAGGTCAACTGGGTCACGCTCGAAGAGAACGTGCTGCGCGAACGCGTCACCACCGACATCGCCACCAAGGGCGGCCAGTTCGACGTGCTGACCATCGGCGGCTACGAGACGCCGATCTGGGGCAAGGCCGGCTGGCTGACGTCGCTCAACGATCTCGGCGACGACTATGACTATGACGACCTGATCGCGCCGGTTCGCAATGGCCTGACCGTCGACGGCAAGCTCTACGCAGTGCCGTTCTACGCCGAAAGCTCGTTCACGCTCTACCGCAAGGACCTGTTCGACGCCGCCGGCCTGAAGATGCCGGAGCAGCCGACCTACGACCAGATCACGGAATTTGCCGACAAGCTCACCGACAAGTCGAAGGAGCAGTACGGGCTCTGCCTGCGCGGCAAGCCAGGCTGGGGCGAGAACATGGCCTTCGTCGGCACGCTGGTGAACACATTCGGCGGCCAGTGGTTCGACATGGACTGGAAGCCGCAGATCAATTCCGACGCGTGGAAGAAGGCGATCGGCTGGTATGTCGACACCATGAAGAAGGATGGACCTCCCGGCATCAGCTCCAACGGCTTCAATGAGAACCAGACGCTGTTTGCTTCCGGCCATTGCGCCATGTGGATCGACGCCACGTCCGCGGCGGGCCGCGTCTATGACCCGAAGCAGAGCAAGGTCGCCGACAAGGTCGCCTTCGCCAAGGCGCCGGTCGCGGTCACCCCCAACGGTTCGGCCTGGGGCTGGGCCTGGAGCCTCGCCATCCCGGCCTCGACCAAGAAGGCGGACGCGGCGAAGTCCTTTGTCAAATGGGCGACCTCGAAGGCCTATGTCCAGCGCGTCGGCGAGACCGAAGGCTGGGTGGCGGCGCCGCCGGGAACGCGCAAGTCCACCTATGCCAGCGCCGATTACCAGAAGGCGGCGCCCTTCGCCGCGACGGTGCTTTCGGCGATCGAATCTGCCGATCCGACCAAGCAGACCAAGGATCCGGTGCCCTATACCGGCATCCAGTTCGTCGCCATCCCTGAATTCCAGGGCATTGGCACGCAGGTCGGCCAGGCGGTTGCCGCCGCGGTCACAGGCGAGCAGTCGGTCGATGACGCGCTGAATGGCGTCCAGGCCGAGGTGGAGCGCACGATGACGGAAGCGGGCTACATCAAATAGCGCCCTAACTAGCCAGGGGCGCAAAGCGTGCCGCCCCTGGCGATCCGGCCCGCCCAGACCTCCCGTTGCAGCGGGCCCGGAGGATGCACGGATCCCGCAAGAGCAAAGCGGGTCCGTGCGTTCCGCGCCGGCTGACAGGCAACTTTCTGGGCCGCCCGGATATCGTTTTCGAAATTTTGGAAAGTTGGACATGAAGCTGAACAACAGGACTGCCCTCATTACCGGCGGCGCGCGCGGCATCGGCCTTGGCTTTGCGCAAGCCTACGCCCGCGAGGGTGCCAGGGTGGTGATCGCCGATATCGATATCGGACGTGCGACCGCTGCCGCCGCCGCGATCGGTCCGGCGGCCAGCGCGAAGAAGCTCGACGTAACCGATCTCGCCGCGATCGAGAGCGTTGCCGCCGAGGTCGACCGCGAGTTCGGCGGCATCGACATCCTCGTCAACAACGCCGCCATCTTTGACATGGCGCCGATCACCGACACTACCGAGGCGAGCTACGAGAAGGTCTTCGGCATCAACCTCAAGGGGCCACTGTTCATGATGAAGGCCGTCGCCAATCTGATGATAGCGCGCGGCCGTGGCGGCAAGATTATCAACATGGCGAGCCAGGCCGGTCGCCGCGGCGAGGCGCTGGTGACGCTCTACTGCGCCTCCAAGGCGGCGATCATCTCGGCCACGCAGTCGGCGGCACTGGCGCTGGTCAAGCACGGCATCAACGTCAACGCGATCGCGCCCGGTGTCGTCGACGGCGAGCATTGGGACGTCGTCGACGCCCACTTCGCCCGCTGGGAGGGCCTGAAGCCGGGCGAGAAGAAAGCGGCGGTGGCGAGGTCCGTGCCGATCGGGCGCTTCGCGCGGCCGGAGGACATTGCCGGGCTCGCCGTCTTCCTCGCCTCGTCCGACAGTGATTACATCCTCGCCCAGACCTACAATGTCGACGGCGGCAACTGGATGAGCTGAGGCGTTGCCTGCTGGGAGAATGACATGAAAGCCATCCGATTTGCCGCCGCAGGCGTCGCCGGCATGGCGGAGCTGGACATGCCGGAGATCGCGCCGGGGCACGCTCTGGTCAGGGTCCGCGCCGCCGGGCTTTGCCACACCGACATCGAGGTCCTGCACGGCCGCTATGGCGAAGGCGCGTTCCCGCTGGTTCCCGGCCATGAATATGCCGGCACCGTCGAGGCGGTCGCCGCCGACGTAACGACCGTGAAGCCTGGCGACCGCGTCGCCATCGATCCCAACATTCCCTGTGGCCACTGCGCTGCCTGCCGGAAGGGACTCACCAATCTGTGCGCCTCGCTGAAAGCATACGGCGTGACTGCCAACGGCGGCTTCGCCGAATTCAGCCTCGTCGCCGTCGGTCACCTGCATGACATCGGCGATCTCGGCTTCGCCACCGCGGCGCTCGCCGAGCCGCTCGCCTGCGTGCTGAACGGTCTCGGCGCCGCGGGCATCGAGCCAGGCGCGCGCGTGCCCGGCACCGCGCTGGTCTTCGGCGCCGGCCCGATCGGCCTGCTGCTGGCGTTGTCGCTGAAGGCGAGGGGGGTGGTGAGCGTCGCGGTCGCCGACATCAGCAAGCCCCGGCTTGCCTTCGCCGAGGCGCTAGGGCTGGAACCGCTGGTGTCCGGATCGCAGGCGCTGGCGGCAAGGGCGAAAGGCTTCGACTTCGTCGCCGACGCCACCGGCGTCGCCGGCGTGGTCGAAGGCATGATCGGCTTCACCGCCGATGGCGGCACGGCGCTCGTCTTCGGCGTCTGCGCGCCCGACGCCAGGATCTCGGTCGCGCCGTTCGAGATCTTCCGCCGCCAGATCAGGCTGGCCGGCTCGCATTCGCTGAACCGCAACATCCCGCAGGCACTCGGCATCCTCAAGCACGACGACGGCACAATGGCGCGGCTGGTCAGCCACCGATTGCCGCTTGCCGAGCTTCTGCCCTTCTTCGCCAAGAGCGGCGGCGATCCGGCGACGATGAAAGTGCAGTTTTCGGCGGACATGTGAGTGAAAACGCGCGGCCACTCCCATCGACTCGTAAACTGGCCTGGCGCGGTCGAAGCGTTGCAGCTTTGCGCGAGATGGTGACTCACGTAGAGAGTGACGGGAAGGGTCGAACAGGGGGCCTGTGAATGGCAAAGACGATCAGGACGATGGAGGATTTCTCGGACTTCGTCGGCTTGTCTCGCACGACCGTCTCCAAATATTTCAACGATCCCAACTCGGTCAGGAAGAACACGCGCAGCGCCATCGAGGCGGCGCTGAAGAAATCCGATTTCCGGCCGAGCATGTTTGCGGTCAACCTCAATCGCCGCCGCAGCAACATCCTGGGCGTCATCATCCCGAATTCGACCGACCCGTTCTACATGGCGCTGACGCGCCGCATCGAGCTCATCGCCAACGAGGCCGGCTTCCTCGCCTTCGTGCTGTCCTCCGACGGGCGCGCCGAGATGGAAGACCAGGCGATCCAGACGTTCCGCTCGATGAACATCGCCGGCGCCATCATCGCGCCGCTCGGCGTGCAGTCGCACCACCGCATCCTGGCCGAGCTCGGCGCTTCGATCCCGCTGATCTATGTCGACTCGCCGCTCGACCAGACCTCCTCCTTCGTCGGCACCGACAACCGGCAGAGTTTCAGGCTGATCGTCGACTACCTCTGCCGGTCCGGCGAGCCGCCCTGCTACTTCGCCATGCCGCTGGTCAACAACAACGCCTCCGCCAGGCAGGAGGCCTATGTCGAGGCCATGCACCAGTTCAAGATGACGCCGCGCATCGTGCCGGTCGCGGACGCCCGCTCGTGGGATTTCGAGAAGTTCGGCTATGACGAGGCGACGCGCATCCTGAAGGCCGGCGGTTTCCCGACCAAAACGGTGCTGTGCGCCAACGACCGCGTCGCCTTCGGCGTGCTCGGCGCCGCCTTTCAGCTCGGCCTCAAGGTGGGACATGGCGCTGAATGCGACCTGCGGGTCGCCGGGCACGACGACCACCCGCTGTCGCGCTACGCCTGCCCGCCGATCACGACGGTGGCGCAGAACTACAACGAGATTGGCCGTCTCGCCATCGAACTGCTGCTCGAGCGGCTGGACGAAAAATCCTCGGCCAAGCGCGGCGACGCCCGCATCCTGCTCAACGCCGAGCTGATGCTGCGCAGCTCGGCGTGAAGGTGGGCTACCGATCCACCATCGACATCGTTCGCTCGTTGTAGCGCGGTCCGGAAATCCTGTCGGGAGTCAGCGCCATGTCGAGCAGCAGCATCTCGGTGGCGTCGAGCCCGATGTCGGCAGCGGCGACATTCTCCTCCAGGTATGTCCGGCGCTTGGTGCCGGGGATCGGCACCAGGTCGATGCCGAACTCCGGGCCCTTGGCGAGCAGCCAGGCAATCGCGATTTGGCCAGGCTTCACGCCCCTGGCGGCGGCCACGTCGCGCACCGCGCTGGCGGCCGCGACATTGGCGTCGAAATTCTCGCCCTGGTAGCGCGGGTCGCCGCGCCGGAAATCGCCCTCCGGATAGTCTTCGGCGCGCTTGACGTCGCCGGCGAGGAAGCCGCGCCCGAGCGGCGCGAACGGCACCAGGCCGATACCGAGGTCCTTCAGCAGCGGAATGATCTCGGGCTCGAGATTGCGCTCCCACAGCGAATATTCGCTCTGCAGCGCCGAAACCGGATGCGCCGCATGGGCGCGGCGGATGTTGGCGATGCCAGCCTCCGACAGGCCGAAGAAGCGCACCTTGCCCTCGGCCACCAGCTCGCCGACCGTGCCCGCAACATCCTCCATCGGCACGCCGGGATCGACGCGGTGCTGGTAGAGGAGGTCGATGTGGTCGGTGTCGAGCCGCTTCAGCGACGCCTCCACCACCTCGCGAATGTGCTCGGGCCGGCTGTCGCGACCGGTGCCGTCCTGCTTGCCGTCCACGATGCGAAACCCGAACTTGGTGGCGATGGTGACCTTATCGCGCCGGCCCTTCAGCGCGCGGCCGAGCAGCTCCTCGTTGATGAACGGCCCGTAGACCTCGGCCGTGTCGAGGAAGGTGCAGCCGAGCTCGATCGCCCTGTGCAGCGTCGCGATCGATTCCGCCTCGTCGGCCGGTCCGTAGGACTGGCTCATGCCCATGCAGCCGAGGCCGACCGCCGAGACGACGAGCCCCTGGTTGCCGAGTTTCTGCTTGCCCAGGCTCATCGTCTTGCTCCGGTCGAATTTGCAATCCGGCTAAACTATAGGGCCCGAAGGCGAGGCGTCCAGCGGCAGGGCCTCAGGCTCGTGGCAGCAGCCGGCGCATGATCAGCGAGGCGTGACCGCCGACGCCGTGGGCCGCCGGCCTGCGCTCGACCGCCTCGAAGCCGTGCTTTTGGTAGAAGGCAATCGCCCGGTCGTTACCCTCGATCACTTCCAGCGCGATGCTGGGAATTCCCGCATGGGCGGCCAGCACGGCGTGCAGCAGATCGGTCGCCAGACCGGTGCCGAACTCGTTCGGTTCGATGTGCAGCCGGTCGAGCATGACGTCGCCGCCATCGTCCATCGCCGCCATCGCATAACCGGCGATCGAGCCGTCGGGCCGCTCGGCGACGAAGGACATCTTGTCGTTATCCTCGAGTTCCACCGCCAACTTCTGCGGCGCGTGCTTGTCGTCGGAGAGCCGCGCCGTGGTGTCGGCGCCCATGATCGGCGAATAGGTCCGCCGCCAGGACTGGCCGAGCAGCCGCGACACCTCGGCGAGGTCGTTTTTCGTCATCGCCCGGATGTGGGTCATGTTCCTCTCCTCGTTCAGCCCAAGAAGATATAGCGGCGGGCCGGCCAGAGCCAGTCTCCCCCTTGAGGGGGAGATGTCGCCGAAGGCGACAGAGGGGGTCGCCGCGCGTGAAGCGCCGACGCCTCTGTGCGACGAAGACAGGGGTTGGAGATCTATGTTAGACGACCCCCTCTGGCCTGCCGGCCATCTCCCCCTCGAGAGGGAGATCAGCGCCTCATCGCACCCGCCAAATTGACTCCCCCGCCGCTCTCCGCCATCCTTATAGCCAGCCGCCGCTCCTAGGCTGCATAGATGTGTGAGCCCATGGCCCTTTCCGTCGCCAGAGAAAACTCCCGCCGCGCCGCAGTGAAGAAGGCGCTCGACCGCCACAAGGTCTATGTCACCGCGCAAAGCTTCTCCGGTGGCACATACAGCGCGCGCGTGCTGGTCGACGGCGAGGCCTATTGGGTCGATGAGTTCCGGCTGAGCCAGCTCAGGCAAGGGCTGACCCCGGCTGAGCTCGAACTCACGCCGGCCGCCGACGATTGAGTTTTCACGGATGATCATGGCAAGGCTGGCGGGACAGCGCCCCCCTCTGTCCTGCCGGACATCTCCCCCACAAGGGGGGAGATTGGCTGTTCCGGCGCCGGCCCTCATTGTTCAACGTTGGCGATTGGCGAAAGCCGGCGCGACGTCTGATCTCCCCCCAAGTGGGGGAGATGGCCGGCAGGCCAGAGGGGGGCGCGAAGGAGCTCGGCTTTTGCCTTTGGCGGGCGCCGGTTGCTGATGCCCTCCAACCTCAAACCCTACCGCGCCAAGCGCGAATTCAGCCGCACGCCGGAGCCGGTGGGCGGGGCTGTCTTCGATGCGGGCAACCGCTTCGTCGTCCACAAGCACCATGCCACCGCCGACCACTACGATCTGCGCCTCGAGGTCGGCGGGGTGCTGAAGAGCTGGGCGGTGCCGCGCGGGCCCTCGCTCAACCCGGCCGACAAGCGCCTCGCCGTCGAGACCGAGGACCATCCGCTCGAATACATCGACTTCGAGGGCGTCATCCCCGAGGGCGAATACGGCGGCGGGCCGATGATCGTCTGGGACACCGGCACCTGGGCGCCGATGGAGGATGTCGAGAAGTCGCTTCGCACCGGCGCCTTCAAGTTCCGCCTGGCCGGCGAGAAG
Source organism: Mesorhizobium sp. M4B.F.Ca.ET.143.01.1.1 (assembly GCF_004792275.1). NCBI lineage: Bacteria > Pseudomonadati > Pseudomonadota > Alphaproteobacteria > Hyphomicrobiales > Phyllobacteriaceae > Mesorhizobium > Mesorhizobium sp. M4B.F.Ca.ET.143.01.1.1. Next base: position 5,578 of record NZ_SRSR01000002.1, on the reverse strand, counting down.
CTGAACGGCGGCTGGATGCTGACCAGGCTGAAGCCAAAACCCGGCGAGGACGAAGCGAAGAAGAACTGGCTCTTGTTCAAGGAGCGCGACCTCGCTTCCGATACCAAGCTCGACATCCTCGAAGCGCGGCCGGAAAGCGTGAAGTCCGGCCGCCGCATCGAGGAACTGGTGGCGCCGCCGAGGAAGGCCGAGCGTTTGCCGCCGAAAGCCGGCTCGCTGAAGCCCGGCGCGCTGCCCGGCGCCGTCAAGGCCGCACCGCCTTCCCGCATCGAGCCGCAGCTCGCCACCCAGGTGCCGAAGCCGCCTGGCGGCGAGGGGCCGGCGGAAAACACCAGCGAGCTCTGGCTGCACGAAATCAAGTTCGACGGTTACCGCACCATGGCCCATGTCGTGGATGGCGAGGTCAGGCTGATCACCCGCGGCGGCATCGACTGGACGAAGCGCTATGGCGACCTGCCGCAAGCCTTCGCCAGGCTGCCGGTCAGCCAGGCAATCATCGACGGCGAGATCATGGTTCTCGACGAGAAGGGCATTTCCCGTTTCGCGCTGCTGCAGGACGCGCTCTCGGCCGGCGCCGGCAGCAAATTGCATTTCTACGCCTTCGACCTCCTCCACCTCGACGGCTGGGACCTGCGCAAGGCGCCGCTGCGGAAGCGTAAGGCGCTGCTTGCCGAACTGCTCGCCGGCCAGGCCGCCAACGCCGCCATCCAGTTCAGCGACCATGTCGAGGGCGACGGGCATGGCCTCTACGAACAGGCCTCGGACCTTGGGCTGGAAGGCGTCGTCTCCAAGCGCGCCGACGCCATCTACCAGAGTGGCCGCACCAAGAGCTGGACCAAGGTGAAGGCGCAAAAGACGGATGATTTCGTCATCGCCGGCTATACCGTGTCCGACCGGGCGGAAGGTCTGGCGGCATTGGGCATGGCCGAGTTCGAAAACGGCGAATTGCACTATCGCGGCAAGGTCGGCACTGGCTTCGACCGCGATATGGCGACCGACCTGCTTGCCCGGCTGGAGCGGCTGACCACCGGCGCCACGCCGCCCGAGGGCGCGCCGCGCGAGATCATGCGCGAGATGCATTGGGTGAAGCCGCTGCTGTCGGCCCGCATCCGCTATTCCAACCGCACCGCCGACAATGCGATCCGCCACGGCGTCTTTCGCGGATTGCGCGATGTCGGCGGGCTGACGACGCCGGCGCCGGTCAAGCGCAAGCGGCTGATCGCCGAATCCGACCTCGCCACCATCTGGGTCACCAATCCGGAGCGCCGGCTGTTCGGCAAGACCGGGCCGACCAAGCTCGACATTGCCGTCTACTACGCGCTGGTCGGCGATTTCATGCTGCCGCACATCATCGGCCGCCCGGTGTCGCTGGTGCGCTGCCCGACCGGAAAGCCGCAGGACTGCTTCTTCCAGCGCCATGCCTTCACCGGCATGCCGCCCTCGGTCGTCACCTTCGGGGCCACCAACTCCGAAGGCGAGACCAAGTCCTATCTTTCGGTCGAAGGGGCAAAGGGCTATCTGGCGCTGGCCCAGTTCGGCGTGGTGGAGTTCCACACCTGGGGCACGCATCGCACCAGCCTCGACAAGCCCGACCAGATCGTTTTCGACCTCGATCCGGGCGAGGGGATCACCTGGCGCGAGGTGGTGGAGGCGGCCGTGCACATCAAGGGCGGCCTTGAGGCGCTGGGGCTGGTGCCGTTCGCCAAAACCTCGGGCGGCAAGGGCATCCACATCACCGTGCCGGTGACCAGAAAGCAGAACTGGAAGAAGCTGCACCAGGCCTCGAGCGCCATCTCGACTTATCTGGCGGCAAGCGCGCCCGACACCTTCACCACCACCATGGGCAAGGAAAACCGCAAGCGCCGCATCTTCATCGACTTCCACCGCAACGCCCGCGGCCACACCTCCGCTGCGCCTTATTCGCTGCGCGCCCGCACCAACCTGCCGGCCTCGACCCCGGTAAGCTGGGCGGATCTCGAGACGATCGACGCGCCGGAGGACCTCAACTACGCCTCGCTGCCGGGGCTCTTGGAGACGTCGGGCGATCCCTGGGCGGAGATCGACGAGGCGGCGAGGGATTTGCCGGTGATGGACAAGGCGGGATAGGCGACGAGCGTCGCGTTCCTTCGCGCCCCCGCTCAGTTCCATCTCCATCGACGCTTCCTACAATTTGAATTATCCTCCCCCCAGCCCCGAAAAACACTTCGCTAGGGATTTGCCGTTATCGTGAGGGGTCGGTGTAGGATTTCCACAGCGCCAACCGTCCTTGAGCGGGAGCGCTGCAACGAGCATGGTCCCAAAAAGTGGGAACCGGTTTTTGGACAAGACCATGCTCCAAGATAAAGTCAGTGCATGGCCGCGTAGGAGTTCATCATGGCGCCCAGGGCAAGTTGGAAAGGTTACCTCAAGCTCAGCCTCGTCAGCTGTCCGGTCCGGCTCTATCCGGCCACCAGCGCGAGCGAACGCATTGCGTTCAACCAGCTGCATAAGAAGACCCACAACCGCATCAACATGAAGCCGGTCGATCCCGAGCTAGGGCTGGTCGAGCGCTCGGATCTGGTCAAGGGTTACGAATACGAGGACAAGCAATACATCATCATCGATGATGCCGACCTCGATGCGGTCAGGATCGAATCCAACCACACGATGAACATCGAGGCCTTCGTCGACGAAGGCGAGGTCGACGTCATCTACCAGGACTCGCCCTATTACCTGGCCCCCGACGGAGCCATGGCCGAGGAGACCTTCGCCGTGCTGCGCGAGGCGATGCGCCAATCCGGCAAGCTGGCGATCGCGCGCCTGGTGCTGTCCAGCCGCGAGCGCGTGGTGACGATCGGCGCGCGCGAGAACGGCATGTTCGTCTGTACCTTGAGGAACCCGAACGAAGTGCGCGGCACGGCTGAATATTTCGGCAACATCCCGGCCGGCAAGCCGGACCCCGAAATGCTGCAGCTGGCCGAGGCGCTGATCAAGCAGAAGGAAACCACCTTCGATCCGAAGAAATACGAGGATCGCTACGAGGTGGCGCTGATGGCGATGATCCGCGAGAAGCTGAAGGGCCACAAGCCGATCATCGCGGCCGCGCCCGAGCGCGGCAACGTCATCAACCTGATGGATGCGCTGAAGGCCAGCCTGTCGCAGTCCGCCAAGCCGCCGGCCAAGTCGAAGAGCAAGGCCGAGGAGGCGCCGGCAAAACCCGCTGCCAAAAAGGCCGCCGCCGGCGGTGCGCCTGAAAACCCGCTGAAGGCGAACCTGTTGAAGGCCGTCGGCAAGAGCAAGAAGTGACGGCAGGGCCAGTCATCGTTCCCGGCGCCGTCTTCGGCGCCGTCGGCGCGCTGGCCGCCTTTCCGCTCCGGCTCGCCGCGCGCGAGGTCGAGCGCCGCCATGCCGAGCTGAGGCGCGGCGTCACGCGGCGCACGACGCATGTCGTCTTTGGCCGCACGCTGCTGGCAAAAGCCGCGACGGGCAGGACAGGCGATGCCGAGATCGTGCGCCGAACGAATGCGGAGCGCGAAGCCGGCCGCGCGCTGATCAGCGAGAACGGGTTCCTGCGCCTGCTCGGCCTGATGAAGGCGCCGGAAGCCTCGTCGCTGTCCAGGCAGTCGCTCATCGACCAGTCGCGGCTTGCCGGCGACGATCTCGACATGCTGTCGCTGTTCGACGCCTTCGAGCACGACGGCGAGCCCTATTCCTTCCGCGATCTGATCCTGGCCCGCAAATATGCAGGGCTGATCGCCAGCGGCGCGACCTGGGGAGCCATCGCGCGCTCCGTCCACCGCTCCGGCCCGGTCGCCTCGCTCACCGCCAAGTCCCTCAATGTCGGGTCGCAGCATGGTCGTCCGGATGCGATCTATCTCGACGAGGGTATGAGCGAACTCGACGGCCAACTGCTGTTCGATCTGGGCAGTCCTGAAGACGATACCCTGGAGGAACTCTTCGCCGAGGCGGAGACCGCGGAAGAGGAGGAGCGCCATGATGACGCGGCCACACTCTACCAGCGCTGCCTGGCGATCGACCCCAGCGATGCCATCGCCGCCTTCAATCGCGCCAACTGCCTGCGCGGCGCCAGCCGCGTGGCGGAAGCCGCGCACGACTATGCGCGGGCGATCAAGCTCGATCCCGGCTTCGTCGAAGCCTGGTTCAACCTCGCCGGCCTGATGAGCGACGAGGGCAAGGTGGCCTCGGCCCGCCGCCATCTTCAGAAGGCGATCACGCTCGACAAGGCTTATGCCGACCCGGTGTTCAATTTGGCGCGGTTGGAGTTCGACGCGGGGAATTTTCCCGAAGCCCGCCGGCTTTGGGCGCGCTATCTGGAATTGGATACCGACTCCGAATGGGCGAGGCTGGCGCAGAAGGGCATACAGTTCGTGGATCTGCATATGGCGCGGACAGCGGGGTGACAATGATTGGCGAAGGCCGTCGCGACAGCCAATCTCCCCCCTTGTGGGGGAGATGTCCGACAGGACAGAGGGGGGCGCTGTCCCGCCAGCCTCTCAACGGCTCGCGGCGTCGACCTCTAAGACTTTCGATTTGTAAGAGTCGAAGTCGGCGTTCCTTCGCGCCCCCCTCTGGCCTGCCGGCCATCTCCCCCACAAGGGGGGAGATCAGCAGCTTCGCCGTCGCGCCGAGCACAGCCCCATGACCCACTTCCTCTTCGACGGCTTCGACACCGCTCCCGTCACCATCCTGCTCGCTCACGGCGCGGGCGCGTCGATGGATTCGCCCTCGATGGCCGCCACCGCCAAGGCGCTCGCAGCGGCCGGCTTCCAGGTCGCGCGCTTCGAGTTCCACTACATGGCCGCCCGCCGCTACGGCCATCGCAAGCCACCGCCGCGCGCCGAGACGGTGAATCCTGAATACATCAAGGCGATCGCCGACCTGCGCGCCAAGGGCGTGACCGGCAAGCTGATCATCGGCGGCAAGTCGATGGGCGGGCGCGTCGCCTCCATGGTCGCCGACGAGATGTTTGAAAAAGGCGACAGCGCCGGGCTGGTCTGCCTCGGCTATCCGTTCCATCCGCCAGCCAAGCCCGAGCAGCTGAGGACAAAACATCTCCTCGGCCTCAAGACCCCGACGCTGATGTTCCAGGGCACGCGCGACGAGTTGGGCACAAAGGACGAGGTGGCGACCTACGGTCTCTCCGACGCAATCGAGATGATCTGGCTGGAGGATGGTGACCACGATCTGAAGCCGCGCAAGGCGATCTCGGGTTTTTCGACCGCGGATCATCTGGGGACGATGGCGGAGAGGGTGAAGGCTTGGGCAGAGGGGCTTTAGGGCGGTCGCTTCGACCCTGATTGGACATTCTTTGGCGTCTGCGCCGCCCCTCATCTGGCTGCCGCCATCTTCTCCCCGTGAACGGGGAGAAGGGCGCTGTCGCCTCCGGTTTCGCTCATCGCCAGCGTTGCAGGAAACGCGCCGGCGTCACGGCCAGCCCTCTTCTCCCCGTTCACGGGGAGAGCGACTGTCTTGGCTGTCAAGCTGTTTGCCATGGTTTTTGGTCGCGGATGATGGCGTTGAGAATGGTCAGCAGCTTTCGCATGACGGCCACGACGGCGACGATCTTCGGCTTGCCGAC
>NZ_SRSR01000029.1:0-34140 GCF_004792275.1 Mesorhizobium sp. M4B.F.Ca.ET.143.01.1.1 | reverse complement strand
TTCACTCTCGGCTGTCCAGTCGGGCATGGCGGGGCGCTTCCCTGATCACGAATCAGCACGCTAACAAATCCGCAACCAGCGCGAATCCCCCCGCATCCGCGACTTTCTGACTCAGTAAGACTAGGCCGATCGCACGCTTTCGTCCACCCGCCCCCACGTATTCTCCAACGGTTTTCGAAGACGTTGATGTCTTCGAAGCCACGACGCCAGCGGCTCACCGCCGAACTCCCGGCCCGCGCTCTCGATCTCCTGTCCTGCTTTCACTGCGATCGCCATGACGATCATATGGCCCGCACAGCCGACGTTGTTGTGCCCATCGCGCAGCCGCAGAAGATTCACAATGCAATGAAGATGGTGGCCACCCCTTAAACGTGAGAATGCGGCGGTTTCGATCACTTAGGCAGTTAATTTGAGAATGCCGAAGGCCAGGATTCTCAAATTAACTGCTAAGGCATTAACTCTCAGGCCGCGCGATTTGGGCATTCGTTCGGCGCTGTGCCAAGCCACAGCAGAAACGGCTCCGCCGATTCTCGTGCGCTCCATTCTCAAATTAAGTGCAATACGTCGCCTCGAATTCTCAAATTAAGTACCCATTCTCAAATTAGGTGCAAAGCTAAGCCTCTGAAATCATTGACTCTACATTCTCATAATTAACTGCCAAGCGACAGCAGTGGCTTGCCGAAGCGCGGCAGATGCTCGACTCAACCTGAGCGCCTCAGCCGGCCAGCGCCAGGCCGTGCAGCCATTCCCAGCCCGATCGCCAGGCCCGTGGCAAGGTTCCATGGCAAAGCTTCAGCGCAGGGTTGCGTCCCCCGATCCTAAATGGTCTACCCTTGCTCCTCGGGTGTGGGATGGGGAAAATGGCCGACTATAAATTTCAGGTGCCGCGTCTTAGAGACGCCGATCTTCTTAGCTTTTTGAAATCAGCGTCTGAAATGGTGGACGCAACCAGTTGCAGCATTAGTGAGATTGGATCGGCGCGGGGTGAGCAGTTTCCGATTAACGACGAAAAATGGCGCACGCATTCGTTAGCTTCATCGGATCGGTATACGATCTACTCGGCTACTATCGGCGCTGCCAACTTCAACCTCGTCATTGAACGGAACATCGCGTCAAATGCAGATTTTGCTTTCGATGTTCTAAGCATTACAAACAACCCGAAGGACGGCGTTCCGCCTGAGAAAGTGTCGCGTCTCAACCAGCTAATCAGCGATTCATTTCTGGCAAACACTGACCAGAATGCCAAGCTGTTTCACAATTCCCAATCTTTTACGCTGCTCATGAAATCTCATCAGAAGATGATCGAGCAGTTGCAGCGCACTGTGGCCAATGTTGGTGAGCAAGCGGCAGCGGTTCGCCTCAGACTTGAGGAGGAATATAACGAACGGAACGCTCAGCTTGATGCACAGTTCGCCACTCGACAGACGGAAGCGGAAAAAACGATCGAGGAAGCAAAGCGGGCTTTGCAAAGGACAGAAGAGGAACTGGCGGCACGGCAGAAAGATTTAGACGACCGCAGCAACACACATGCGCGGCGTGAGCTTCACCAGGAGCTAAAATCGAAGATCGTTGCACGCTCAAATAAGTTCCAAATTACGCCAGAGACGAAAAGCAACCGGACTCCCATCCATTTGGGTGTCATCGGCTCATCGGCGGTGTTGGTGGGCTTTCTTGCGTACTACGCGAACGCTCTGAGCTCGCTGCCTGCCGGCGCTACGACGGCTCAGATTATAATCTCAGGTCTAAAGCCTGTGGGCCTGACTGTTGCGCTCCTCGGCCTAATCGCCTGGTACCTGCGCTGGATGAACAGATGGTTTGAACGATACGCAGACGCGGAATTTCAACTTAAGCAATTCGATTTGGACATTGATCGCGCGAGCTGGGTAGTTGAGGCGGCGCTGGAATGGAGGCTTTCTCAGGAAAAGCCGATGCCAGAACACCTGCTTGAAACCATCTCACGCAATCTGTTTGCGAGAGGTGAAAAGGATGAATCAGCTGATATGCACCCGGCTGATTACTTGGCTTCGGCGATATTAGGGCGCGCTTCGGGAGTGAACCTAAAAATGCCAGGAGCTGAAATATCGCTAACCGGCAAAGATTTGAAGAAATTGCAGACAGATGAAGGCTGACTGTCGCGATCCCGAAAAGCCACCGAACGCCAGGCCCAGCTATCTAACAAGCGCGGAAAGCAAGAAATGATCTCACTGCCGGATTGCAAGATCACCGAGACCGATGGCCATTTGGTTCTGTCGCCAGAGCGCGTGGACTGGCCAAGCATACTGGCCTTCGATCGCTCGGTGAAGGCGTTTCTGTCATTCAACCCCGAATATGAGGTTCTCATTCACCACGCCTCCAGCGAACGCGGGAATGGCGAATGGGATATGGTGACCGTCAAGCCGCCCTCTTGACACGCGCCCCGCGAACGGTGGCGCTTTGCAGCGTCGAGACTGATCAACCCGCCCGAGGACGGAGCACTATGATCAGCTTCCCCGAAAACGAGCAGAACTTCGATGCTGCCTGCGCGGCATTGAGCAACCATCGGAAGCGTGAAAGCCACACGCCAGCCGATACGTTGAATCGGCTCTTTCGGAAGAATCTTTCGGGCCTGTTCAAGCCCGAGGAACTCCCCGTGCTCACCGCGGTGAACACAGTCGTGACCAAAGTTTTGCGACCGAAGCTCGAGTGGGCGAAACTGGCCAATCGGAGCAAGTCCGACGCGCGCCCGAGCGACGGGCCACTTATCGTGCTGGTCTATGGTGACATGGAACGTCTAATCGATGGGAACCACCGCTGCCGCTACTGGCATCAAACGCAGGATCCGGGAGATCACACCGCGTTTGTGCTTATCGTCGCTGAAAGGCCGGAACAGCCAGCTGTGTGAAGCCCGTCGGGACGCGGCCGGTCGCGTCCGCCTTCGCCTTTGCTGAAGCCTTGTTGCTCTGGCGTGCGACCCGCTTGCACGCTGGACGCGCATGGGGGATGCCTCGCTCTTTGGTTGGAGGAGAGAGATGGGCCACGCTGTTCGTGATAAGTACCTGCTCGCCCGTCTCAGCGGCGTCGGGATGCTTCTAAGTTTGACCAATGACGAGTTCCCGCGTTCATTGACACCGTTCTTGGCGGCGGGAATTTTGCAAAGCGTTCGTGACGGCGGCCAGGTCGATGCCGGCCCAGATTGACTGTGGCCGGTTCACGAGCCCACGCTTCTGTTTGATCTCGACGACAAAGGGTCGCTGCTGCTTCATAGTGCTCTCGGCGGACTTGGGGAGGTGCGAATGTCGTCTAGGCCGATCGCACGCTTTCGTCCACCCGCCCCCAGGTATTCTCCAACGGTTTTCGAAGACGTTGATGTCTTAGAAGCCACGACGCCAGCGGCTCACCGCCGACCTCCCGGCCCGCGCTCTCGATCTCCTGTCCTGCTTTCAGTGCGATCGCCATGACGATCATATGGCCCGCACAGCCGACTTTGTTGTACCCATCGCGCAGCCGCAGAAGATTCACAATGCAATGAAGATGGTGGCCGCCCCTGTTCATACTTCACGTTCCTGAGTATATCAGGCGCGTCCAACGCGTTTTCTGAATCGATCACAGGTGACCGATTCATGCTCTTGATGGACCTGGATTTTCAGCTGCCGGTAAAAAGGGCTACGCTTCGGGCTGGTGCTTCGATCGTTTTGTTCGCATGCAGCCAGCCGATGTAGTGGGTGGGCCCGTGGTGCCGGGTCGGCCCATCGCAACGTCTGACCCTTTCACTACTCTTTCCTTCGCAGTCGCCCAACGCTCAACGGCAGGTGCCAAGAATGGAGCAAGGCGATGGCTCGGAGAGAACTCAGCACAGGAATCTCAGCCTTTTTCACAGCGTTCATGCGTTGCACCCGGAGGGTGTCCTCGACTGGAGAATCCTTGGACGTTCTGGACACCGCCGTCGACAACCATGCGCGGAACGTCGCTTTGAAAATTTGCATCCGATGGCGGGCGGTCGCGCTGATCGTTTTTTCGGACCAAGGTTCGCGCCAAAGAAAAGGGCGGCGTCGCCGCCGCCCTTTCCGTATCTGAAGACTGATGGGTTGGATTAGAAGCCACCCATACCACCCATGCCGCCCATGCCGCCGCCGCCCATGCCGCCTGGCATGCCGCCGCCAGCCGACTCCTTCTTCGGAGCCTCCGCGATCATGGCTTCGGTGGTGACCAGCAGGCCGGCGACCGAGGCCGCGTCCTGGAGAGCCGTGCGCACGACCTTGACCGGATCGACGATACCCATGGCGATCATGTCGCCATATTCGCCGGTCTGGGCGTTGAAGCCGAACGTCGCGCCCGTGTTCTCGAGGATCTTGCCGGCAACGATCGATGCTTCCGCACCGGCGTTGGCCGCGATCTGGCGGGCCGGAGCCTGCAGCGCGCGACGCACGATGCTGATGCCAGCGGTCTGGTCGGAGTTGGCGCCGACAGCCTTGATGCTCAGCGAAGCGCGCAGCAGTGCGACGCCGCCGCCGGGAACGATGCCTTCTTCGACGGCCGCGCGGGTCGCGTTGAGGGCGTCATCGACGCGGTCCTTCTTTTCCTTGACTTCGATCTCGGTCGCACCGCCGACGCGGATGACGGCAACGCCGCCCGCCAGCTTGGCGAGACGTTCCTGCAGCTTCTCCTTGTCATAGTCCGAGGTGGTCTCCTCGATCTGCTGCTTGATCTGGGCGACGCGGCCCTGGATCTCGGCCTTCTTGCCGGCGCCGTCGACGATGGTGGTGTTCTCCTTGGAGATCGACACCTTCTTGGCGCGGCCGAGCATGTTGAGGCCGACATTCTCGAGCTTGATGCCGAGGTCTTCCGAAATGACCTGGCCACCGGTGAGGATGGCGATGTCCTCCAGCATGGCCTTGCGGCGATCACCGAAGCCCGGCGCCTTGACGGCGGCGATCTTCAGGCCGCCACGCAGCTTGTTGACGACCAGCGTGGCCAGAGCCTCGCCTTCGACGTCTTCCGAGATGATGACCAGCGGCTTCGAGGTCTGCACGACAGCCTCGAGGATCGGCAGCATGGCCTGCAGGTTGGAAAGCTTCTTCTCATGGAGAAGGATGTAGGCGTCTTCCAGATCCGCAAACGCGAATATTCGGATTGGTTTGACTTTCAAATCCATGGCTTCGGCGGCATTTCGAACAGCGCAGAATTCCACCTCGCCCCAGGGCTTACAATGGCTTTTCGCCTCTTTGTTCCGATCCTTGCCGGTGCGACGCTACGCGAGCGGCTGCTCGCCTGCATCGGCGCCACGATTGGCATCGCGCTGACCGGCGTGATCAGCGGGCTCGCCACGGGCGGCGGCCAGCATATGGCGCTGCTGGTGGCCCTATGGGCGCCTCCGCCGTGCTGGTCTTTGCCGTGCCGTCGAGCCCGCTTGCGCAACCCTGGTCAATTATCGGCGGCAATTCGATCTCTGCGCTGGCCGGCGTGACAGTGGCGCATTTCGTGGACGATCCGGTGATCGCGTCGGGCCTCGCTGTGGCGCTGGCGATCGCCACGATGTCGTTCACGCGCTGCTTGCATCCGCCGGGCGGTGCCGCGGCGCTGACGGCCGTGCTCGGCGGACCGGCCGTGCTCAGCTTCGGCTTCCTGTTCCCGTTGGTGCCGGTGGCGCTGAACTCGACAATTTTGGTGGCGCTGGGCTTGGTCTTCCACCTGCTGTCACGGCGGAACTATCCGCATGTCCACGTGCCCGCCGCAAACAGTCACGGCACCGCCGATGCGCCGCCCACCAAACGCGTCGGCTTCCGGCCCGAGGATGTCGATGCGGCACTCGCCGCTTTGGACGAAACCTTCGACATCGGCCGCGACGACCTCGAGAGGCTGCTGCGGCAGGTCGAGCTGCAGGCGATGGTGCGCTCGCACCGCACGCTGCTGTGCCGGGACATCATGTCCCGCGACGTGATCTCGGTGCCGGAAAACGCTGCCATCGACGAGGCGCGAAAGCAGCTTCTCGACCACAACATCCGCACCTTGCCAGTGGTCGATTCGCACGGTCGACTGGTCGGCGCCGTGGGCCTGCGCGAGCTGACTAAGGGGGCCGATACGGTGAAGGGCGTTATGTCGAAGACTGCTACCGCCTCTCCCGACACGCCGGCGATGAGCGTGCTTCCCGTGCTCACCGACGGCCGCAGCCATGCCGTAGTCATCGTCGATGCCGAGCGCAACATCCTTGGCCTGATCACCCAGACCGACCTGCTAGCGGCGGCGGCGCGCGCGCAGGCGGCAGACAAGTCGCCGCTCAAAGCCATGGCATAGCGGCCAACCGCGTGGACAAGATGGGATGTGGGCGGGCAATCACTCGCGATCTCGGATAGGGAGCAGTCCTTCCCGGGCTTTCGGCGACCTTTCCGGCGCAGACGAGCGCAGTCCTGCATAGTGCAATGCGTCAGGCGACAATTCCTGTAGCCTGACGCCACTATACAGTAACTTTTTCATCACGACCGGGCAATCGGCGCTGGAAAAGTACAGTCGAGCCGCTCCGCCCAAGGGCGGATATCATCCAGGATGGAGTCGAGAAGACGGACACCATCGCGTAACTGATCGCGCTTGAGCATCAGAGCTCGGTCACCCGCAACACGCACCGGATCACTACCCGGCGCAACTCGACTTGCTCGGCAGCGTTGAGCAAGAAATCGCATCTCACGTTCGAAAACAGCACGTCCGGCGAAATGGGCTGGGTCGAGAACCTGGACAAACAGGGCGTTCGCTTCGCCGATTTCAGCTCCATCGGCCCGTCCATATCCGCCCAGCGCTGCTGTCAGGGCCTTTGTTAGGAGAACTAAGCCAGTTCCTTTGTGACCCTGCTCGATGCCGCCGAGCGGCAAGATAGCACCGCCAGCCGCAAAATCGGCCGGATTCGCACTGACGTCGCCATCCGGACGCATGATCATCGGGTAGGGCAGCATCGTTCCCTGACGTTGGGCTCGGTTCATCGGACCCTGAGCCGACATCGCCAAGGTGGTGTCAATCAGGATCGGTGCTTCCCCGGTAGGAATGCCTGCGGCAAACGGATTGCAGGAAAAAATTGGCGTCAGGCCGCCGTGAGCAGCTACGACGGCCTCGGCCGGCGTGCTCACGGTGATCATGACCATCATGCGCCGATCGGTCCCGCGCTCGAGATAAGAGGCGAGGCATGCAACGTGCTGCGTTCGACGCACCACGACTGAGCCCAGCCCGTTCTCGGCGGCCATTTCACAAGCACGGTCCACGGCCTGAGCAGCCACCCATGGCCCAGGGAGAAAATCCGCATCCCAAGTTTCGCAACATCGGGTCGCCTGCAGCACTATATGTCGGCCGTCGGGATTGGTTTCTCCCTTCAGCAGCCAATCGCAGTTGCTCGGCAGACGCTGCACTCCATGAGTGGAATAGCCAAGCAGATCGGCTTCTAGAAATTGCCGCGCTACCACTTCAGCGCGCACTTGAGGCAGACCGGCGCGGGTCAGAAGCTGCGAGGAAAAGCTGAGAAGATCCTGATAGGCATACCGCTGCGCTGTCATTTGACTCTGTCAAAGTTGTTAAGAGACTAGGTCAAGCCAAGCCGGCCTGTCCGTGTTGACTCGTAAGGCGCGGTTACGCTCTTGAGGAAGAGGCTTCATCGAAGGTCCATCGCGTTGGCAAAGCGGCGATGTCCAAGCTCCGATGATCTGTCGTGGAGCTCATAACCGGGAAAGCTGATGAAACTATACCGCCGTCGCTAGCTGGGTCAATCGCCGCGAACGACGTCGCCGCGAACTACATTCGCGTGATCAGAGATCCAGCCGTACCTGTAGCCACGTTTAGTCCTTATCCTGGCAATGGGGGCAATCCTCACCCGCGCGAAGGCAATCTGGCCATCGCCCTGGACGCGTCAATGATGGTTGTTCCTCAACCTTTCGCCTGTGCCTTCCACTTCTCGGCCGAGGCGTGGCTGAGCTGCTTCTGGAGTAGCGCTCTTCGGCCGACCCGGCGAGGCCTGACCGTAGCGAATGGCTGGCGAACTCTCCCGTCCGCCCTCGGCCCGGATGCACGGTAACCTCTCAGCGCAATTGTCACCCTTGATGTGCGCGCGCGACTTCGAGGAGTGCACCCGCGATCTCGTCATTGGTCCATCCGGCCGCCGCGGCGCTCTCAACCAATTCCTGGACAGCCGCTTCCAGCGCGCGCTGGCAATGAAGCCCGCGATCTGGATGATCAGCCGCACAGCCTGGTTCCGCAATCGTGATCTTCGATCGCTTCATCGCCGGCCAGGGGCTTTCGCCCGTCTCCTTCAGCCACACGAGGCGTATGAGCTCGGATGTCAGTGGAGCACGCTTGGGATATCGCTTGATGCGGTCAACAAGCTGTTCCAGTGATCCCGCGCGTTGCAGCTCCTTGAAAAAATGGTAGGGCGCGACGCTCCCGAGCCGGTGCCTCTCCGCCAGGCTCCACACGTACCGATAGGCCGCCATGAAATCGGATCGTGGCGGGGCCTCGGACGGTTCGGCCTTGGTCAAGATACCCCCGCCCACGACCCGGTCGGCCTTTTCGATGATCTGGCGCGTCCTTGTTTTTGAAAGACGATGTTCCTGCGCCAGCTCGGTCACGGTCTTGCCATTCAGAAAGCCGTCCACCAGGGCGACATTTCGGTCGACATTCGGACTAAATCCCCAGCAGGCCCGCAGCCTGTCCACTATCGTCATCGCACCATTCCCTCGACGATCCCGTTTGCGCGGGTTTCGATTCAACATAACCGCGATCGTGTTTTTTGCTGACAGCAAGATCGCCGGGCGAAACGCCCTGATTTGCCGGGCAAGTCTTGTCCAAAACAGCTTTTACCGCAACACCCCGGCCTCGAACCTGGCGGCTCACCCTGTACGAATTGCCGGGCTGCGCGGACTGCTTTCCAGCCGCCTCCTGATTGGCGCGTCGATGCGCTGTGATCGTGCCGCTTGCGAGCGGACGGCGGCAAGGGAGGCTGCGCCGCGGCTGGCAATCCCATTGACCCCTGCGGAATTCCTCAGTTGCCAGCCGCGCCCTTGCCCCCTTCGCTCTTCGCGGCGGTGGGGTCTGGTCCCGCGGGATCGCGGGAAGAAAACCGAACAGGAAAGGCCGGAACCTGATGGGCGCCGGGAGTGGAATGGAAAAGAGCGATGTCGAGGAACTCAGAAGCGGCGTGCCGTGTGCCGCGGTGCTGGAGCGGGCGGGCTTCGCGGTCGATCGCAAGGAGAGCACGAAACGCGCCATCAAATACCGCCGTGGCGGCGACATCATCATCGTCATCCACGATGGCAAGGGCTGGTTCGATCCGCTGTCTGACGCCAAGGGAGACGTATTCCGCCTGGTCGAGCACCTTGAGGGCGTCCCCTTTGTGGAAGCGCTCGACCATGTGGCGGAGCTGATCGGGTTCGTCCCCAGCGAGCCCGTCTGGCCGAAACTTCCCGACAGCACTCGACCGGACCTTTCTATCCCTGAGCGTTGGCGGGCCCGCCGCAAACCATGGCGCGGCTCCATGACCTGCCGCTATCTCAGCGACGAGCGCCGTCTCCCCGAGACCGTCATCGGCGCGGCAATCCGCCAGGGCCGACTGCGCGAGGGCCCGCGCGGCAGCATGTGGGCCGCGCACACCGATGAGACCAGTGCGGTCACCGGCTGGGAAGAACGTGGGCCAGAGTGGCGGGGATTTGCCACCGGAGGCGCGAAGGTCCTGTTTCGCTTCGGCCGTGACGATGCCGTGCGCTTCTGCGTCACGGAGGCCGCGATCGATGCCATGAGTATGGCGGCGATCGAGCAGGTGCGCCCCGACAGCCTCTATCTGAGCACCGGCGGCGGCTGGGCGCCGGCGACCGAGGCTGCCATTTGGAGGCTGGCGGCGCAGCAGGGCGCGCTTCTCATTGCCGCCACCGACAACAATGTCCAGGGCGACATCTATGCCGACCGGCTCGAGGCGGTCGCGGTGGAGGCGGGGTGCGGTTTCGAGCGGCTGCGCCCTGCGGCCGATGACTGGAACGAGGACCTGCGTGCGGTGAAAGAAGTGGAGAAGGAGAAGAGGAGGGACAAGCAAGCCCGGCTGCCGCATGCCCGCCGGCCGCGTCAAGGGTGAAGCTTCGCCCGGCTGATGCCGGCCCTTGACCCGTCCGGACGGAGAGGCGGCCGCGGGAAGGGGTCAGGAAGGGCTGAAGACGATGGCGAGTCCCGAGAGGATGAGCCGCGCTCCGGCCCGACGAGGCTGAAGGAGCCCCCCTCATGAACCCCACCTCTCCGATCCGCAAGATCTACCAGGGCATCGCCGACCGCCGGCAAATGTTCCGCCTGTTCGACCGTCATGCCCAGCGCCCGAACCGCTGGCAGAACGACGACGGCGCGCTGTTCGCCGGCGAGTGGTTCGAGATCGCCCGGCCCGAACATGATTACATGCTCGACATCCTGCCGCCGCTCTGGATACGCGCGGGCATGTTCGCCATGCGCGAGTTCCTCACCGACAGGGTGACCAGCATCTTCTTCGCGCTGACCATTGACGGCCGCATCCGGTATTTCCACGGCTATTGCGACCTCTTCGACAGGGGCTCGCCCGAGCGCATGCGCGACGCCATCGTCGAGCGCGAGTCTTCGCCGGTGAAGGCGATGACGCATGCAGAGCGCCTCGAGCATATCTGGAGCGCCACACATGACGACTACCGCGGCTATGCCGGCGAGCGCTGGCAGCCCGAGCATCGCGGCAAGCGCACCGTGCTCGTCTACGGCCGGGGCCGGAGCGAGCTCAAGCTGCTCGATCACCTGAGCGACGAGGAGATCGCGGCCAAGCTGCCGGTTCATCTCAGGCACTTGCCCCTCAGGGCAGCGGCGTGAGGGGGAGGCGATGCTCACATTTCCCATCCTTGCGATCCGCAAGGTCATCGATCGCGGCATTGCCGACGCGGCGGCCAATGGCGGGTTCCGCAATCCCTATTACGGGACACGGCCTGGCGAGGGCGAGAAGCCCGGCATCTGGCTGGTCGGCGATCAGGGCGTCTACATCCTATCCAACGGCAAGCTCGCCAAGAACGCCCGCCCCCTCGTCGTCTATTCGGAGCAATGCCGACCCGGTCGGCAATCCCGACTGGTGGCACTACAAGCGCCGGCACTTCGGCGGCGACGACGGCATCGAGTTCATCGAGGTCGAGCGGCTGGTTCCGCTCTTCGACCGGAATCTTCGCGCCACGCATCTCAACGTTGTGCTCACCGAGACCGACATCGCGCTCTCGCTATTCATCCGGTGACCCTTCCCAAAAAACCGCGTCGCCGATCGCCCGGCCGACCTGTTCGGCCGGGGCTCGCGCGCGCCCTCACTTCAGGAAAAATCCCAATGTCCAACGACGATCCCTTCACCATCGATCTGTTCGGGAACACCGCGCTGTCGTCCGGCCTCGGCGTGACGGCCTTTGCGACCGGATTCGACGCGGATCCGGACCACCACGACGATCCGCCGCCAACTGCGCCTGCGCCGGCCGCGCCAGTCGCAACCGCCGCACGTCCGCCGGCCCGGGGCCGGCGAGAACGAGGTCTGAACTTTCATCTCGTCGGCGATCGCGGCCTCGCGCGTGGCTGGAAGGAGCGCGCCCGGGACAGCATCGAAGCGATCCGGCTGGCGGCCGAGATCGAGCAGGAGGAACGGCGCGCCACGCCTGAGGAACAGCAAAGGCTGATCCGTTTCACGGGCTTCGGCGCCTCGGAGCTCGCCAATGGCGTGTTCCGCCGTCCCGGCGAGGACAGTTTCAGGAAGGGCTGGCAGGAGCTCGGCGCCGAGCTGCAGGAGGCCGTCGACGCCGCCGACTATGCCTCGCTGGCGCGCTGCACGCAGTATGCGCATTTCACGCCGGAGTTCATCGTCAGGACGATCTGGGCGGGCTTGCTGCGCCTCGGCTGGCGCGGCGGCCGCCTGCTCGAACCCGGTATCGGCACGGGACTGTTTCCGGCGCTGATGCCGAAAGAACTGCGCGGCGTCTCGCACGTCACCGGCGTCGAGCTCGATCCCGTCACTGCACGCATCGCACGGCTGCTGCAGCCGAGGGCACGGATCGTCACCGGCGATTTCGCCCGCACCGAACTGCCGGCGCGGTTCGACCTGGCCATCGGCAATCCGCCCTTCTCCGATCGCATGGTGCGGTCAGACCGTGCATATCGGGGTCTCGGCCTGCGTCTGCACGACTACTTCATCGTGAAGGCGGTCGATCGACTCAAACCCGGCGGTCTCGCCGCTTTCGTGACCAGCCACGGCACGATGGACAAGGTGGACGGCACCGCGCGCGAGCACATTGCCAAATCCGCCGATCTCATCGCTGCGATCCGTCTGCCCGAGGGCAGCTTTCACGCCGGTGCCGGTACGGACGTCGTGGTCGACATCCTGTTTTTCCGGAAGAGAATGCCCGATGAAGCCGAGGGTGATGTCTCCTGGCTCGATCTCGAGGAGATCCGGCCGGCGACGCTGGAGGAGGGAGCTCTCCGCGTCAATCGCTGGTTCGCGCGCCACCCCGCCTTCGTGCTCGGCGCGCATGCGCTGAGGCGCGGCATCTACGGTTCCGATGAGACCTATACCTCCCTGCCGCGGCCCGCCGGCGATCTCGATGAAGCGCTGACGGCTGCGATCTCCCTTCTTCCGGAAGCGCTTTATGGTGGCGAGCCGGAGGTAATCGACCTCGACGGCGACGACACGCCGGCCGCCGGCGCGCGTTGCGACGACAGGCATGTCCGCGAAGGCAGCTTCTTCGTCGACAACAGGCATGGGCTGATGCAGGTCGTCGACGGCGAGCCCGCACCAGTCAGGGGCCGCAAGGGACGCGCCAGCGACGGCCTCCCGGAGAAGCATGTCCGGATCATCCAGAAACTGATCCCGATCCGCGATGCCGTGCGCGAGGTGCTGAAGAGCCAGGAGCTCGACCGGCCGTGGAAGGAGGCGCAGGTCAGGTTGCGCATCGCCTGGTCGAATTTTGTCCGCGCCTTCGGTCCGATCAACACGACAGTCGTCTCGACCACGGAGGACCCCGACACCGGCGAGGTACGTGAGACGCACCGCCGGCCGAACCTCCAGCCTTTCCTCGACGATCCCGACTGCTGGCTGGTCGCCTCGATCGAGGACTACGACCTCGAATCCGATACCGCGAAGCCGGGTCCGATTTTTACCGAGCGCGTGATTGCGCCGCCGGCGCCGCCGGTGATCACGAGTGCGGCCGATGCGCTCGCCGTGGTCCTCAACGAGCGTGGCCATGTCGATCCCGACCACATTGCCGAGCTTCTGCATCGCGATGTCGACGACGTCATCGCCGAGCTCGGCAGTGCCATCTTTCGCGATCCCGCGGACGGCTCCTGGCAGACGGCCGAC
Organism: Mesorhizobium sp. M4B.F.Ca.ET.143.01.1.1; assembly: GCF_004792275.1. Taxonomy (NCBI): domain Bacteria; kingdom Pseudomonadati; phylum Pseudomonadota; class Alphaproteobacteria; order Hyphomicrobiales; family Phyllobacteriaceae; genus Mesorhizobium; species Mesorhizobium sp. M4B.F.Ca.ET.143.01.1.1. The sequence goes on along the minus strand of NZ_SRSR01000029.1, from coordinate 20,813 downwards.
GCCTATCTCTCCGGCCCTGTCCGCGACAGCCTGAAGGCTGCAGGGGCGGCCGCGGCGCTCGATCCCGCCTATGAGCGCAACGTCACGGCGCTGCGGGAGGTACAGCCCGCCGATCTCAGCCCCTCCGACATCACCGCGCGGCTCGGCGCGCCCTGGATTCCAGCCGCCGACATCGTCGCCTTCGTGAAGGAGACGATGGGGGCGGAGATCAGGATCCACCACATGCCGGAACTGGCGTCCTGGACCGTCGAGGCTCGCCAGCTCGGCTGGATGGCGGCCGGCACTTCGGAATGGGGCACGGATCGCCGGCATGCCGGGGAGCTGCTCGCCGATGCCTTGAACAGCCGCGTGCCGCAGATCTTCGACACGATCAAGGAGGAGAAAAGCGAGCGCCGCGTTCTCAATGTCGTCGACACCGAGGCGGCGAAGGAGAAGCTGCAGAAGATCAAGACAGCCTTTCAGAGCTGGATCTGGACCGATCCCGACCGCACCGATCGCCTCGCGCGGGTCTATAACGACCGCTTCAACAACATCGTGCCGCGGGCCTTCGACGGCTCGCATCTGAAGCTTCCGGGCGCCTCTGGCGCCTTTGTTCTTTATGACCACCAGAAGCGCGGCATCTGGCGCATCATTTCCGCGGGCGCGACCTATCTCGCCCACGCGGTCGGCGCCGGCAAGACCATGACGATTGCCGCCGCCATCATGGAGCAGCGCCGGCTCGGCCTGATCGCCAAGGCGATGCTCGTCGTGCCCGGTCATTGCCTGGCGCAAGCAGCGCGCGAGTTCCTGGCGCTCTATCCCAACGCCCGTATCCTCGTCGCCGACGAGACCAATTTTGCCAGGGAGAAGCGGCACCGGTTTCTCAGCCGGGCTGCAACGGCCACCTGGGACGCGATCATCATCACCCATTCGGCCTTCCGCTTCATCAGCGTGCCCTCCGCCTTCGAGCTGCAGATGATCCAGGACGAGCTGGAGCTCTACGAGACGCTTCTGACCAAGGTCGAGAGGGACGACCGCGTCTCGCGCAAGCGGCTCGAGCGGCTGAAGGAGGGCCTAAAGGAGCGGCTGGAGGCGCTCTCGACCCGCAAGGACGATCTCCTGACCATCTCGGAGATCGGCGTCGACCAGATCATCGTCGACGAGGCGCAGGAATTCCGAAAACTCTCCTTCGCGACCAACATGTCGACGCTGAAGGGCGTCGACCCGAACGGCTCGCAGCGCGCCTGGGATCTCTATGTAAAGTCCCGCTTCATCGCGACGAAAAACCCGGGCCGGGCGCTCGTGCTCGCCTCCGGCACGCCGATCACCAACACGCTCGGCGAGATGTTTTCGGTCCAGCGTTATCTCGGATACGGCGCGCTGCTCGAACGCGGCCTGCACGAGTTCGACGCCTGGGCCTCGACCTTCGGCGACGTGTCGACCGAGCTCGAGCTTCAGCCCAACGGCAAGTACAAGCCGGTCACACGCTTCGCCACCTTCGTCAACGTGCCGGAACTGATCGCGATGTTCCGGACCTTCGCCGACGTGGTGATGCCGGAGGATCTGCGCCGCTACGTGAAAGTGCCGGCGATCTCGACCGGCAAGCGCCAGATCCTGACGGCGAGGCCGACGCCGGCCTTCAAGCGCTACCAGGTCCTGCTCGACGGGCGCATCAAGGCGATCGAGATGCGCGACCGGCCGCCGGAGCCGGGCGACGACATCCTGCTCTCCGTCATCGCCGACGGGCGTCACGCGGCGATCGACCTGCGCCTGGTCGATTCCGACAACGACAACGAGCCCGACAACAAGCTGAACCTGCTCGTCGGCAACGCCTTCCGCATCTGGAAGGAAACGAAGGCGAACACCTATGTGCGTGGCGACGGCAAGCCGTTCGAGCTTTCCGGCGCCGCGCAGATGATCTTTTCCGACCTCGGCACGATCAGCGTCGAGAAAACCAGAGGTTTTTCGGCCTATCGCTGGATTCGTGACGAGCTGGTCCGCCTAGGCGTTCCGCCCTCCGAGATCGCCTTCATGCAGGATTTCAAGAAGTCGGAGGCCAAGCAGCGCCTATTCGGCGACGTGCGCGCCGGAAAAGTCCGTTTCCTGATCGGCTCCTCCGACACGATGGGAACCGGCGTCAACGCCCAACTGCGGCTGAAGGCGCTGCATCATCTCGATGTCCCGTGGCTGCCGTCACAGATCGAGCAGCGCGAAGGCCGCATCGTGCGCCAGGGCAACCAGCACGACGAGGTCGATATCTTCGCCTATGCGACCGAGGGCTCGCTCGACGCGACCATGTGGCAGAACAACGAGCGCAAGGCCCGTTTCATCGCCGCGGCACTTTCCGGCGATACCTCGATCCGCCGGCTCGAGGACCTCGGCGAAGGCCAGGCCAACCAGTTCGCCATGGCGAAAGCCATCGCCTCCGGCGATCAGCGGCTGATGCAGAAGGCCGGCCTCGAGGCTGACATTGCGCGTCTGGAGCGCTTGCGCGCCGCCCACACCGACGACCAGCACGCCGTCCGCCGGCAGATCCGCGACGCGGAGCGGGACATCGAGTATTCGACTCGGCGTGTCGGCGAAATCGGGCGGGACATCGAGCGCCTCGTGCCGACCAATGGCGATGCCTTCGCCATGACGGTAATGGACAAGGTGCATGACGAGCGCAAACTTGCGGGCCGGGCGTTGATGAAAGAGATCCTGACCCTCGTCCAGCTTCAGCAGGAGGGCGAGACCGTAATCGCCTCGTTCGGCGGCTTCGATCTCGAATATTCCGGTGAGCGCCTTGGCCGCGACGGCTATCGCTACAGCACGGTGCTGATGCGCACCGGCGCAACCCAAGAGATCGAACTGCCGGTGACGGTGACGCCGCTCGGAGCAGTTTCTCGCCTCGAGCACGCGCTGTCCGGTTTCGAGGAAGAGCGGGAGCGCTATCGCCAGCGCCTCGCCGACGCGCGCCGAAGGCTTGCTTCTTACCAGTCGCGCGAGGGCGGCGAATTTGCCTTCGCCGGCGAGCTGGCAGAAAAGCGCCGCCAACTCGCGGAGGTCGACAAGGCGCTGGCGGCGGATGTCGAGGGCATCGGGAATGCCGTCGCCGCCTGACCCTATGCGGCTAGCGACCCGAACAAGGCGAGGTGGCGGCCAGGCCATGGATGGAGGGGCGCCGCCGGCGCTCGGTTACAGGCCAGTATGGAGGGAGGGGAAATTAAGAAGGGAGGGAAAGACCCGCTCGCAGATCGGACGGGCCGCCGACGCTTGCGCTCAACCGCGCCGCTCGCGATCCCGGCCCGTCGTCCTGCGCAGGGCTGAAAGCCCCGCTGGTCCGGCCGGGCAGGGATGCTCGGCCGCAGTTGCACCGCCCGTCCGCTCCGCGGGCCGGGGGATGTCTTCGGGAAGAAGACGAGAAAGGACGGCCGCCGGGCCGGTCCCTAACCCCGAAAGGAGTATCCCCATGCATCTCATCAAGGTCGATCCGCGCGCGCTGAAGGAAAACCCGGACCGCATGCGCCAGACGAAGTCCACGCCGCAGGCCGACGCGCTGCTCTTGGCCACCATCAAGGCCGTCGGCATCGTGCAGCCGCCCGTCATCACGCCTGAGGCCGGCGGCGGCAATGGCTACATCATCAATGCCGGTCACCGTCGCGTGAAGCAGGCGATTGCCGCGGGCCTCGAAGAAATCGAGGTCCTCGTCGACGAGGCGACGAGCGACAATGGCGCCATGCGCTCAATGATCGAGAACGTCGCTTTCGAGCCGCTCAACCCGGTCGATCAGTGGCGGGCCATCGAGCGCCTCGTCGCCCTCGGCTGGACCGAGGAGGCGATCGGCGTCGCGCTTGCTCTCCCCGTGCGCCAGATCAGACAGCTGCGCCTGCTCGCCAATGTGCTGCCGGCGATGCTCGACCAGATGGCCAAGGGTGACATGCCGGACGAGCGTCAGCTGCGCACCATCGCAGCCGCTTCGCTCGAGGAGCAGAAGGAGGTTTGGAAGAAGCACAAGCCGTCCAAGGCCGAACCGCAGGTGTCGTGGTGGAGCGTGGCGCAGGGCCTGACGAAGACCCGGATGTATGCGCGCGATGCGAGCTTCGGCGACGACCTGGCGCAGGCCTATGGCATCGCCTGGGTCGAGGACCTATTCGCGCCGGCCGACGAGGACAGCCGCTACACCACCGACGTCGAGGCCTTCCTCGGCGCCCAGCAGGAGTGGATGGCCAACAACCTGCCGAAGCGGGGAACAATCGTCGAGGCCGGCCAGTGGGGCGAGCCGAAACTGCCGCCCAAGGCCGAACGCGTCTACGGCAAGCCTGCGAAGTCGGATTGCACGGCCATGTATCTCGACCGCGATGGCAAGGTGCAGTCCGTGCATTATCGCATGCCGGAGGCGAAAAAGCCCAAGAAGGGCGAACAGCCTGCTGCCGAGGGTGACGATACTCCGATCGTCGTGAACACCCGTCCCGATGTCACCCGCAAGGGCATCGAGATGATCGGCGACCTGCGCACCGACGCGCTGCACGAGGCGCTCGCCCGCGCCCCGATCGAGGACGACACGCTGATGGCGCTGCTCGTGCTCGCCTTCGCCGGTCAGAACGTGACGGTCGCCTCCGGCACGCGCGACATCTCGTATTATGGGGCGGCAAGCCTCGGGGAACACGCGTCGCGGCTGTTCAATGCGGAGGGCGCGCTCGAGTTCGACATGGACACGCTGCGCGTCGCGGTGCGGTCGCTGCTGATCGACGTGCTCTCCTGCCGGGAGAACAAGTCGAACAGCGGCATCGTCGCCCGCGTGGCCGGCGATGCGATCGGCGCCGACAATTTCCTGGCTAATATGGGTACGGACGAGTTCCTGTCCTGCCTGTCGCGGCCCGCGCTCGAAGGCTCTTGCAAGGACACGCCGGTCCTGCCGCGCCAGAAGGTGAAGGACACCCGCGCCGCACTCGTCGAGCATTTCAGGGAAGGGCGCTTCGTCCATCCGGCCGCACTGTTCGCGCCGGACAAGGCCAGGCTCTCGTCCTGGCTGACCAGCAATGCCGCCAGCGGCGAAGACGAACCCGACGATCAGGTCGAGGATCCGGAGGCCGGTGACGATGTCGGCGGCGCTGAGCTCACCGACGAGGAGCCTTTCCGCGAGGCCGCCGAATAGCGAGCCGGTATTTTCATTCCGATCGCCATTCCGCCGCCGGCTCGTTCCGGCGGCGGTCCTGTTTTCAACAACCAGCACATGGAGGACATGAATGTCCGTGCATCTCATCTTTCAGGCACCGATCGGTTCGCTCATCGCCTGGACCGACGACACTCCTCGCCCGCCGGAACGGCACCACAGGAAGCTGTCTCAATGGCAGACCAGCAACAGCAGGGGATGCCTGATCCGCAAGCAGGGCGAACGGGCCGTCGGCAAGGTCAGCCTGCCGGCGAGCTTCACGCTGCATGAGGCCGATTACGGTTCCGGCGGTGTCATCGCCATCCGCGTTCATCGCACATTCTCAGCTGATTCCCGGCTGCGCTTCACGGTTCTCGAACGCCCGGCCATCGGTGCGGTCCGCGTGCTCGACCGGCCCGGCGAGGACGCCGAGCTCGTCCATCTCGCCAGCGATTGCGCCGATGCCGAGGAATGGCTGACCCGGCACGGCTATCCCAATCCCGTGCTGGATGAGGTCACGGCGGACCAGATTGCAGCCGATCATGTCGAGGGGAGGGCTGCGTGATGGCTTGTGCTCCTGCAAATTCGAATGCCAACTCCATCTCCGGGTTTCCGGAGGTGGAGTTCGGCCGCAGCGCCGACGGCCTCTTCGTCGCCCGCGCCGGCGAGACGGCGTTCGCCATGCTGCCCGCGAGCGACGGGCGGCACTATCTCGCGACCGGCTGGCGCATCCGCCGTCCGATCGCCGAGTGGACACGCTCGGATTTCTACGGGCATTCCGGTGAGCTCACCGACGAGGCGGCGTTCCGGGCGAAGGTCGAGGAGAACGCCGGGCACCAGCGCGAGGCGCGCACGCTCGGACGACGGGAGATCAGGTCCACGGCGAACACGCCCTGGGGACCGTCACAGGGCGCGACCGCCTATGCCGAGGGTGTGGTGTTCCACTCCACGGCGGGTCATGGCGGCTTTCACCTCTCGCCCGAATGCAACGGCAAGGTCCACGCCGGGCTTCGCGCGGCCGATGGATTCTATGAGGAAGACGAGTGTTGGGCGATCGTCGCTTTCAGCTTCCCGCATCTCTTCACGAGCTTTGAGCGCCGTTGTGCGGAACGGACGATGAAGGACAGCTTTCCGGATGCGTGGGAAGCGATCACGGGCAATGTGCTCAAACCCGGCGAATCCTGGAAGAAGGACGAGCACACGTTTCTCGCCGAGCACGCCACCGACTGGATCGTGGTGTCGGCCATCACGTCGGATCACGAGAAGGGTTTCGTGGAGGTCATCGCCACGCCAGGCGGCAAGCGCGGTTCGGAAACCGCGGAGCGGCGCTTTCTCGTTCCGTCGGACGAGTACCGCATCGGGCGCTTCGGCTTCGTCATCGACCCCGAACGCCACCAGGTCTACAACGGGCGATCGAGCTTGGTCGGCTGGCAGGGGAGGCGGGCATCATGACATTGTCGCCCGAGCGCCGCACCGAGCTCTTGCGCATGGAGGAAGCGCGCCGGCAGACACAGCGCCAGCTCGACATGATCGACCGGCAGATCATCCGGCGCATGACGGCGCTGATCCCGCAATTGCGGCCGCGCCAGTCAGAATATCGTCGGGGGAGGGCGCCGGACCCCGGGGCTTTCCTCGAGCGCTATCGGTCACATCTTGCCGCCCTGACCGCGGAACGCCAACCGGAGATCGATGCCCTGTCCCGAAAGCTCGCACGGCAGGATCTCGCGATCGCCGGATTCCTTGAGCGGCATGGCGGTTGTCTCGATGGACGCGCAGCGTGACGATCGGCCTGGCTGCCGCAAGGCAGGCGGGTGCCTCGTTCGGCGGCGGCCAGCCGAATTGTCGGGCACAGGGCGGTTCATCTGGTGGTGACACAGCCGGCACAAGCATAATCACACTGCTGGAGGCGAGATGGTCACGGCAGCCTGTCCTTCCGTTCCCGTGTCGATGGTCAGACCCTTGCCCGGCCTCCCTTCGTTCGGTGTGCGGTCCTAAACCGGCGGCCGTGCGCTTCAAGGCCGCGTTCCGCGCCGCGGGGCGGCCGGTAGAGCCGCTCTCGCCACGGCGGGCCCGCGTCCCGCGCGAGGGCTGGTCAGCCCTGCTTGGACGCAAACCCACCCTGCTCGACCTGGCCCTCCCGGACCCTGAAGCGCCCGTCTTTCCGCCGGTTTTGTCTGGACCGCGCCCGAAGGGAGGGCCGAGCAAGAAGCCGGTCCCCGCCTTCGGCGGAACGACAGGAAAGGAAATCCCATGACCAAGACCGCTCGCACTTCCCGCCAGTCCGCTCGCGTTGTCCCGCTGCGCAAGGGCACCACTCTCGAAATGGTCAGGCTCTGCTGCCCCGACGCCGCCCAGGCCAGCCTCATCTCCGAAAGCTTTGGCCTGCCCGTCCTCGACAGCGACGGCATCCGCGATCTTCACGAAAAGCTCATCATCGAGACGGCCGATGCCTTGGGCGAGGGCCTGGGCGAGAGGGCGATGCAGATCCACCTGCAGCGCATCGTCGGCGCCTATGTCGGCTCCGCCCACGGCGCCGGCCAGTTCTACAGCCGCGCGGTGACGGAAGCCCGCGACGCCACCGCCAAGGCCGCCAACGACGCCCGCGACGAGGACCTCGACGGGCCGGTCGGCTTCGACAGCGCAGCCCAGCGCAAGCGCGAGTTCGCCGCCGACATGGCGCTCCAGTCCCATGCGCTGCGCATGGCGGCCGAGGGCGCGGTCGCCGCCTACGAGCAGGTCGTCGGTGAGAAGTGGAAGCCCTTCGAGCGCCCGGTCGAGAACCCGGGCCAGAGCATTGACCGCAAGGCGGCCGAAATGCAGCTGGCGGCCCTCGGGTAGGCCGCTCACGGGCGAGGCTTCGGCCTCGCCCGATCTGTACTCGTTAAGGACAATCCAGCACGGCGGCGTCAGGCCGATGCGCCTGCACTCGGTTTCGAGGACTGCCAATGCCAGTCGACTGGAAAACCGCGAGCTGACACGGTCCGGTTAGATCAAATTTTTCGAGAACCGCAGCCCACTATGTTCGTACCCGAGCCGTGCATACAAACGATGAGCGTCCTCGCGACGGATACTGGGCTTCACAGTCACGTATTTAGCGCCGCTTTCACGAAGCCAGCTTTCGCCACGCTCTACCAAAAAGGCGCCAATCCCTTGTCCTCGAAAGTCGGAAGAAACAACGAGTGCAACGATCGCCCCTTGCGGGTCGCTTTGGTAAAGCGATGGGGAAATCGAAACACTTATCATCCCTGCGACGAAGCCATTTTCATCAGCCACGAATACGGCGTGATCTGTCCGGCTGTGTATGAGCGCCATCCGTGCCATCATCTCTTCTGACGAGGTCGGATAGCCGAGTTCAGTCACGAGATGCGCTAGCGGCGGGATGTCAGCGGGGTTCGTGTGCCTTATTTCCATCTCGTCTTGCCTACCAATAATTTCCTTTGCCCGCATTTCACCGCGGTTAAGGGGTGGATGTGACGGTGGCGCGACATAGTTCGATGCCGGCTCGGGTCGATTGTAGGTGTTACGACAAAGTGCCACGAACGCCTCGAACGTCCGCAATTTAAACCGATGCGGTAACCGACACGAAGGGCAGAGTTCCTCTCGATCTTAACGTTCCCGGTTCTCTCCGGTTTTCTTCTGCGCGCTCCAGCCTCTCCTCCTGTTGCGAGCGCGGCCGTTAACTGATTGATCTCAGTTTCAATTAGCCGAGTGCACCAATCCTCGCCGGCGTACCCGAAATGCGCCCTACTCCTGAGCCGCGGCGGTTTTTCATCGAGCGGTTCAAGGCGCCCAGCGTGTTCCAGGGTTTCGACGCGAACAGATCGTGGCGATCGCCGGGCTCACATTGGGCCGCGTTCCAATCCCGCTCTCCCGGATGGCTTCCTGGTCCGGCTCCGGATAGTCCACGATCAACCCATAAAGGGTCCGCTACGCGAGCGTGCGGCCGCTTGGCTAAAGCCTGCGCGGTGATCGCGCCCGGAGCCGGACACTGATGGAGCCATCGAGCGGGATTGGCCCGCTCCACAGATGGAGCCCTCCGATGTCGCACAATCTTGAACTCGCTCAAAAGCACGCCTGGAAGCTCGCCCGCACCCTGATGACTACCGTCATCCTCTTCCAGTCCGACGACCAGTATGGCGTCTTGCCCGAGGACGAGCTCGAAGACGCCGACGTTACCCGACTGTTCGAGTACGATCCCTATACGGGCGCGAGGTCGGTTCATTGAACCGGCCTTCGCGCACCACGCCCGCCAGGCAGGGCGCTTTCGCGCCTGTCCGCACTTCGCGCCCCGTCCCGGACGTCGCTCCTGCCGGGCCCGGCGCCGCGCGCAACGGCTTCGCCGTCCTCCACTGTCGTTTCGGCCCTTTCGGGTGCCCGCGCCTCCTGATCGCCCCGGCTGACGGATCGCCGTGACGGGGCCGCGATGGGCGCGGCCTCCAGAATGGAGGTTCAGGAAATGAGCAGGAAAGAAAAAGGATCGCGGGCAGACCTCTACGCGAGGATAACCGAGAAGATCGTCGCCGATCTCGAAAAGGCGTGCGCCCCTGGGTCAAGCCATGGCGTGCGGGTCATCAAAGTGGCAGCGTCACCAGGCCGCTACGCCACAATGGGTTACCTATCAGGGCATAAACACGCTGCTTTTGTGGTCCGAAGCGGTCGCGCAGGGCTTTGTCTCAGCCTACTGGATGACATTCAAGCAATCGGTCGAACTGGGCGGCCATGTCCGCAAGGGCGAAACCGGCGCCACGGTTGTCTACGCCGGCAGTTTTAGCAACACCGAAATCGACGCCAATGGCGACGAGGTCGAGCGCGGCATTCCGTACCTCAAAACCTATACGGTCTTTTGCGCGGACCAGATCGACGAGCTGCCGTCGCATTACTACGCAGCGGCGGAGCCCGCGGCCAGGCCCGTCGAGCGGATTGAACATGCCGATCGCTTCTTCGACAACACCGGCGCGGTGGTGCGCTATGGCGGGGACAAGGCGTTCTACTCGCCATCGTCCGACCATGTGCAGCTGCCCCATCCCGGAAGTTTCAGGGACATGGCGTCTTTTGTCGCTGTCAGGGCACACGAAACCCTGCATTGGACGGCTTCCCCGCATCGATTGAACCGGGATCTCAGCCGCTACCACAAGGATCGCACGGACCGGGCGCGCGAAGAATTGTTGGTGGAGATCGGATCAGCGCTCATTTGCGCTGACCTCGGCATCGTTCCGGAACTGGAGCCGAGGCCGGATCATGCGTCCTACCTTCAAAGCTGGCTGACCGTCCTCGGGTCGGACAGGCGGGCGATCTTTACGGCCGCAGCTCATGCACAGCGTGCCGTCGCCTATCTGCACCGACTGCAGCCGCAGTCAGAGACGATGGGGGAGGCGGCCTGATGCTCCCTTGCGTCCACTTTCGAGATCGAAGCTCTGATTGCGACGGGAACGCCATTCCGATAGGCATTTCCGGCGGCACCAACCAGGCTGCACTGGCAGGAAGTCGCCCGGATTGTCCTTCACCGTGACCCTGTGGCCGAGCCCGAGCGCACCCGCCAATGTTGGGAAGAGCATCTGAGACGGGCAAAGTGGATGACGACAACCGGCTACCGAAAAATCCTCGCTGGCGACCGGGATACCCTGCAGTAAAGCGCCATCATGGCCGCGCCGGCACGGCCACCACGATCGCGCAGCTCTGATCCCTCTTGGCCCTGGCCGCCGCCTCGGCGCACGCTGAGATGCGGATGAAGCTGTCACTGTCCCGCATGGTCACTGAATGGAACGGCTGACCAGAAACGGTCGATCGAAGCGTTTGGCAGCATCGCGCAGCGGGACCGAATCCGCGCACGGGCAGGATAGGCTGTCGCAAGGTCGTGTCGGGCTGGTGCGAGCCCGCCGGCGAGCGACGGAGGCCTGGCTTGATCGCGGACGGTTCCGCACCCCGCCGGCGCGCCTTCCCGATGCGAACGGCTGCATCTGCGTACCGGGATCAGTTCGCCCTTCACCTGGAGGCGTTCGGCACCTCGCCATTCCGCCGAGCGCGTGGCGCATTGCCTTCGGTCTGCTGCGAAGCCGTCGTTCGCCGTCGAGCACAGCCGCCATCGATCAGGCACGGATCGGGAGGTCGCCGGAAGCGATAAGGCCCGCTCCGCGGCGCCCGGCATTGAAGGGGTCGCCGCCGATGGTGCCGGCGGCGATCCCGTCTCCGGTTCTGCTGCCGGTGGATAAAATCCCTCCGAAACGAAATGAGCCCCTAAGTCCGTTCGGTTCCGACCGCAACCCCCGCGGCTCCGGACCGTGTTGGCCCTTCGCGCCTGCCCGCACCACTCCGGGCCTTGGGGGCAAGCCTCGTGCGTTCCGCTCCGGTTGCAGGCGGCTCCCGACGGCCTTGGCCGGGTCTCGTTCGGAGGGACTTCTCCCCCGGACGAGCAAAATGGAGACAGGAAATGACCAACATCGTTCTTCTCGCCGGCAACATCGGCAACGACCCCGAAACCGCGACCACCCGCGGCGGCACCAAGATCACCGACTTCCGGCTCGCAACCTCCCGCTCCCGCCGCGTCGACGGCAAGGTCGTCAAGGGTGGGAACGGCTACGCCGAGCAGGACACTGAGTGGCACCGCGTCAAGTGCTTCAACGGGCTCGCCGAGACGGTGCAGAAGCACTGCGGAAGGGCATGAAGGTCGCGGTCCGCGGACGCACCCACTACACGCAGTGGACCGACAGCGAGGGCGTCGAGCGCTACAGCTCCGAGATCATCGCCGACGGCATCGACTTCCTTGCCTGGCCGAAGCAGCCCGACAGCGCCGGCAGCCAGACCGAGGATCGGGATGAAATTCCTTTCTAAAGCCCGGATCGCACGGCCCCGCCCGCAAGGCGGGGCCCTCTCGCTTGTCCAGACGCCGAGCCGGGATATCAGCCGTTCAGCGCGTCCTTGAATGCTTTCGCCGGCGTGAAGGCCAGCTTCTTTGCAGCGGCGATCTTGATGCTGGCGCCGGTCGAGGGATTGCGGCCCTCGCGTTCCGGCGTCTCCTTCACCTTGAACTTTCCGAACCCGGGCAGGCTGGTCTCTGCACCGCCCTTTGCGGCGTCGACGATCTGTTTGAACACACTCTCCACGATCGCCTTGGCCAGGCTCTGTTCTGCTGCGATCTTGTCTGCGATCTCGTTCGTCGTGGTCATCGGATTGGCCTCTTGTGTCGTTATTGACGGTGCCCATGACAACAAGAGTGCGGTGGAACGAAAGACGTAAAGCGGCTCGCCTGTTCTCAATCCACCGAAAATCCGCCTCTATAGTGAATTTCTTCCTGAAATAGCCGTCTTCCTACCTGGAATCGATATCGCGATAGCCCTTGCGCCGCTTGCTGCGTTCAAGCCGTTCGAACGTATTGTCGGCCTCCTCGATCCTGTCAAAGGTCTGCATCATCGATTGACCCGATGTGCCGATACGTCCCCAATTGCGGATTACGGACGCGCCGCCGAACAGCGTCGGCTGGATCGCGAGCACATAGAAGCGCCGCATGTTCTGCTCGGGTCTATCCGTCGGAGATGAAGCGGTCCGGCGTTTTCGTTCTGCATGGACATGAGTTTCGCTTCCTTCGGAAGCGGCGTCCAACGCATTTCACGAATCGCTTGAGCGGGACCGGTTTATATCATTGATAGCTGGGAGATGTGCTGCCATGAACCGGCGGAGCGTGGCCGTTGACCTCGCCGGATGATCCCATCCTGAAGCGAACGGGCGCGCCGCTCGGCGAGCGGTCGGCTACTCTCGCGCCGCGAACGGCGCTCCCGGAGCCCGCGAACGGTCTCCGCCACCCGGTGACGATCCTCGCGCGGCGCGGCACCGCCGGCGGCTATTTGCGGGGCTGTCTTACGGCTGCCAAGAAAAGCAGGAAACGCCGGCTATTGAATGCCGACATGGCGTTCGGCGGAGCGATGGCTCTCTTTGCCGGCAGAGTGGCGGATAACGAACACCAGTAGTGATGCGGACCTTTCTTAGCGACGGGCAAGGCCCTCGCGCGTCAGCATCTCGCCGATAGAGAGGTTGTCCCGCGCGACAATGCGCGGTTTTTGTCAATCCCTGTCCTCGTCGCGCCGGTTCTCGGGCGATCGCGCGCCTGCCGACGCCAGGGAACCCGAGAAAGTAGGGCAAATACGTTCTGAACCACCGACCAGCTCACCGCTTCCGCACTATCAACGAGCCAAAAGTGTTCTTGCTCGTTCCAAATCCGCTAGCGTATCGACTCCCAATGGTTCTGTCTGGATCACCGTCGCGTCGATCCGCATGCCGTACTCGATAGCTCTGAGCTGCTCAAGGTTCTCTCGGCGCTCCAGAATGCCGCGAGGCAAACTGACGTACTTGGCAAGAGCCTCTCGCCGGTAGGTGTACATGCCAATGTGGTGATAATGCTCTCCGCTACCGGCCGGGATGACCATGCGGCTGAAGTAGACGGCTCGGCCAGTCGTGTCGCCGGGTCGGACAGCCAATGCGATCTTTACGACCTGTGGCGCGTGAAGCTCCAACGGGTCCTCGATCGCAGTAGCCAGAGTTGCGATTTCGCATTCTGCATCACGGGCCAGAGGTGTCAGGGTGGCCTGGATGGTCGCAGGATCGATGGTCGGCAAGTCTCCCTGGAGGACTACGACCACGTCATGCTTCTCGTCGGGATCAACCTCGCACAGCGCCGCGTACGCGCGGTCCGAGCCTGACGGAAGAGCCGGATCGGTCAGAACCGCCCGCCCGCCGACGTCGTTGACAATGTCGGCGATTTGCTGGTCCCCGCAGGCGACGACCACCGGGCCGATATCCGCTTCTACGCCCCTACGCCAGACATGGACGATCATTGGCTCACCATTGATGTCGGTCAGCGCCTTGCCGGGAAGTCTGGTGGAACCGAGCCTCGTTGGGATGATCACAATGGGCCGCAATGAAACTCCCCCTGTCTTCCGGAATTCTTCCATTCGTGGGCAACTTGCCTCCCAGATGGATGATCTGCAATAGATGCCGTCCAGCACGACCGTGCGGCGATGATCGGTTAGGCGAAGATGTCGACCTCTTCGTGCTGGTTGCCCTGTCGGACGATGCGGCCCTCGCGCTGCTCGATCTGCGAGGGGAGCCAGGGCACGCCGAGACGGTGTAGCGCCTTCAACTTACGCCGGTACCCATCGTCTCGGAGGAGCCGATCAGGAAACCTACCTTGCCGGCATGCAGGTAACCGAACAGACGCTGCTTGGTCTCCGACTTCCCTCCGAGGGGGGAGATTTTCCGGACTTTAGGCATCGATCCCAAGCGGCCGGTAGCTTATAGTGCGTCGCAACATTTGATGTTGCAGTGCGGAACTTTCAATTAAAACGGCAGTTCTTTCTGCTTCTAGTAGCGAGCGAGGGCTCGATGAGGCGCTACAGGATTCTGCCGTCGGAATCAGGGCTGTGGTCGGTGATCGATAGCCTGACAGACTTCCCCGCCGAGAGATACGGCCGGCCGCTGACCGGGCTTACCCGGTACGAGGCCGAAGAGGCTGCCGGTAATCTCAGCGAGACTATCCCGCCGTGGTTGGCCAGGGTCAGACATCGCAGACGTTGATCAAGGCTGCCGATTCTACGGATGGTCGGACGCGATGCGCCTCCCACTCTCATCACACCCGATCGCGTGGCCTCTCACCTCGTCCTTCTGGATGAACGCGTCATGGCAGGGGCGCATGTGCTCTTCAGTTCGCTACCAAAAGCGATCCGGAACGCCGCGGTGAAACACCACATCGTTGGCGACCGTGGCCGGAGCTTTCGCCCGTTCCGCCGTCGATGAAGCGCGGAATGCCCGACACCGAAATGGCGCGAGCTCCCGAACCTTCTGCCGATCCTGACACGGGCGATCGACTGCAAACTGATCGAGCAGCACTGTGAGGCGGTGATCAACGATGCGTCAGTCGCGCCAGCTTTGGCGCTTTAGCGCCCGCTATTCCAGGTTCCGACTAGCCCCTCGCCGACGCAGGCCCTCATGTCGGCTCGGCGGAACCAGATGGCCCGCCCGCATCTGAGCGGCGGATTGCCAGCGGTGAAGACGATCTGCTCGTCGGCGCGCATGCGCATCACCTCGTGCGGCAGAATGAGCGGCCGGCGCGCCAGCTGCTTGGAGCGCGTGCGCGACGAACCCGACATCTCCGACGAGCGGCTCAGCTGGTCGACCTCCCACAGTGGTGTCGCGGCAGCGCTTCGAGATGTAGTCGGCGGCCTCTGGATCGTTGATCGCCGCGAACGAAATCCAGGACGCGCTCTCGAAGGCCCTGCGCAACAAGGCCGGCAAGATCGTCTATCGGCTGTGGTCCGGCGAGAAGGCCGAGTTCCTCGATCAGCGCAATCGCTGGCTCGATCTGCAGAACCAGCATCTGGCGCTCGGCGGGTTGGAATCCGCGTCGACGGACGCTCTTATGCGGAGCGCGGGATCGACCTGGTGCCGACGACGCATATCGGGGTCGCGACGAAGGCGATTGACCGGAAGAAAGAGAAGGCCGGCTGGTCTCCGAAGCTCGAACGCATCGAACTGTTAGAGGAGCGCAAAGCCGAGAACCGCAAACGCATCCTGCGCAAGCCGGAGCTCGTGCTCGATGTAGTTTCTTCGGAAAAGAGCGTCTTTACCCACCGCGACATCGCAAAAGTTCTGCATCGCTATGTCGACGATGCCGGCACCTTCCGGCAGCTGATGGCGCGCATCCTGCAAAGCCCGAAGCTGCTGCGCATCGAACGCGAGAATGTGGACTTCACGACCGGAGAGAGGATGCCGGCGCGCTACACGACGAGCGAGCTCATCCGTATCGAGGCCGAGATGGCGCGGCGGGCGATGTGGCTGTCAGAGCGAAGTTCGCATGGCGTTCGTGAAAAGGTGCTGGAGCGCGTCTTCGCGCGGCATGAGCGGCTGTCGGCCGAGCAGAGAACCGCGATCGAGCATGTCGCTAAGCCTGGCGGGATCGCCGCGGTGGTCGGTCGCGCCGGCGCCGGCAAGACCACGATGATGAAGGCCGCGCGCGAGGCCTGGGAACTCGCCGGATACCGCGTGGTGGGCGGCGCGCTTGCCGGCAAGGCGGCCGAGGGTCTGGAGACGGAAGCGGGCATTCCAAGCCGCACGCTGGCGTCATGGGAGCTGCGCTAGAAAGAGGGCAGGGACACCCTCGACGAAAAAACCGTCTTCGTCCTCGACGAGGTCGGCATGATCGCCTCGAAGCAGATGGCGCTGTTCGTCGAAACCGCCGTAAAGGCCGGCGCCAAGCTGGTGCTGGTCGGCGATCCCGAGCAGCTCCAGCCGATCGAGGCAGGTGCTGCGTTCCGGGCGATCGTCGAGCGCATCGGCTATGCCGAGCTCGAGACCATCTGCCGCCAGCGCGAGGAGTGGATGCGCGCGGCCTCCATCGACCTGGCGCGCGGCCGGATCGCCGAGGCGCTCTCCGCCTATCGCCAGCAGGGCAGGGTGCTCGGCTCGGACCTGAAGGCCGAGGCGATCGCCGGCTGATCGCGGACTGGGATCGCGACTATGATCCGGCGAAGACCTCGCTGATCCTGGCGCATCTGCTCCGCGACGTGCGCATGCTCAATGTGATGGCGCGCGAGAAGCTCGTCGAACGCGGCCTCGTCGGCGAGGGACTTGTGTTCCAAACCGAGGACGGTGTGCGCAAATTCGACGTCGGCGACCAGATCGTTTTCCTGAAGAACGACAGCGCGCTCGGTGTGAAGAACGGCATGATCGGCAAGGTCGTGGAGGCCGCGCCAAACCGGATCGCCGCCAAAATCGGCGAGGGCGACCAACGCCGTCAGGTCACCGTCGATCAGCACCTCTATCGCAATCTCGACCATGGCTATGCCACCACGATCCACAAAGCCCAAGGCGCTACCGTTGATCGGGTGAAGGTGCTCGCTTCCCTGTCACTTGATCGGCACCTGACCTATGTCGTGATGACCCGCCATCGCGAGGATATGGCGCTCTATTACGGGCGCCGCGCCCTCGGCACCCACGGCGGGCTGATCAAAATTCTGTCCCGGCGCAACGCCAAGGAAAGCACGCTTGATTACGAGCGCGGGACGCTCTACCGCCAGGCGCTCCGCTTTGCCGAAAACCGCGGCCTCAATATCGTTCGCGTCGCACGCACGCTTCTCCGCGACCGCGTCGCCTGGACGATCCGGCAGAAGCAAAAGCTCGCCGATCTGGCGCTGCGTCTGCGCGGCCTCGGCGAGCGTCTCGGCCTTTTCAATTCCCGTCAGACACAAAGCCCGAAAGAGGCCGCAGCGATGGTCGCCGGCGTCACCCTGTTCGCCAAATCGATCAAGGACACGGTCGAGGAGAAGCTGCGCGCCGATCCCGCCGTCTCGAAACAATGGGAGGAGGTGTCGACCCGCTTCCGCTACGTCTTCGCCGATCCGGAGAACGCGTTCCGCGCGATGGATTTCGACGCGGTGTTGTCCGATCCGGCCGCGGCGAAGGCGACGCTGCAGCGCCTCGTCGCTGAGCCGGCAGCACTCGGTCCACTCAAGGGCAGGACCGGTCTTCTTGCCGGCAAGGCCGATCGCGAGGTCCGGCGCGTCGCCGAGATCAATGTCCCGGCGCTGAAGCGCGACATCGAGCGCTATCTCGGTCTGCGCGAGGCGGCGGTGCAAAAGCTCGAGGCGGAGGAGCAGGCCATGCGCCGCCGCGTCTCGTATTCGCGACCGGTCAATGCCTTGCTCGCGTCGGCATCTAGCCCACACAGGACTAGCCCGCCTACAATCCGAGTGGAGGCTTTATGCAGACAGAGCGTACCAGGATCGATGCCTTCGGGGACCTCCTGTTTGCACTGCAATTCCCCTGTGAGCCTGAAGGACCACGCGTGAAAAAAGCCTGATCGAGCGACCACCCAGGTCGGACAGATCGACGTACTACATTTATCTCCGGCCGACGTGGAGCGGCTTTCGCATGGGTCGGATTGATCGAAGAATCTCCGAGCACGGCTCCTAAGACACCTAGTGGCGAGACGGCAGACATCCAAACAGATAGGTAATCCAATTAGAATACCGTTCCGTTAGGCTTGCGTTACGTCGCCATCGACGTTAAGTTTGATCGGCGCCGTGCGACGGCATAAGGATGGAGCGACTCGTGTCCGAACCAAGTTTTGTCAGGCTCGCGCTGAAAAAGCGACAAGCTTCGATCACGTTACGACTTCGTTGGGATAGATCGCCCCGTACTTGCAGCGCTGTCGTCAGAAGGCTTCCGGTGGCAGGGCAGGTATGGCACGCAAAATGGGCGAACAATGAGATTTATACGTTGCTTCCAGTGGATCAGGAAGTGTTCTCGCCAGAATGGATATCCGCATACCCAGCGCCTGGCGATCTCATGTATTTGCCAATCGACCCTACGCCTAGCCGTCCGATAGGTGCTCCGGACCTAGATTCTAGCAAAGGGCTAATAGACGTCGCCTACTTCTATGACAGGGGCACCAACCTCCTTGTAGGCCCATCCGGTGCCCATACTGGCAACATATTTGCCACAGCAATCAACCCTGCCGAAGTCGAAGAGTTTGCGAAAGTTTGCACCGACGTATGGTTCTCGGGCGCCGTGGGAGAGCAGCTAGTGTTGGAAGTGGCTAGTTAAAAACCGGCCAAGCGTTTTCACATCGAATGCGATCTCGCAACAAACGATGGGCGGACACGCGGGTGCTCGAAACCAGCCAATATTTCAGGTTCCGAGGAGGTGGATGGCGTAACACTGGCATCGTCCGGGTGTCGGGGTTCGCGCTCTTAGGTCAACAAGTGGCTGACCGGCTGACCCTATGGGGAACAAAACGCTTCCGGCCTGGTCTGCCCGAGATTTTTAAATCAGCGGCGGCATATACCGATAACTAAAGCTGCAAGCGGCCTTTTATGAGGTCCGCAGCTCTCTCGGCGACCGCTATCGCGGTCGCATTCATGCCTCCAGAAATTGGGCTCGGAAGCAACGAATTGTCGACAATTCTCAAGCCTGACACGCCCTGCACCCGTAAGGAGGTGTCAGTGACACTGCTGTCATCTACGCCTATCCGACACGTACCAGCATAGTGAGCAGCAGTGGATCCGAAACGACGTGCAAAGTCATATAGCGCCTCGTCTGTCTCAATATCTCGCCCCGGTCTGGTCTCACCGACGCTCCACCGCTTTAGAGAGTCCATCTCGAAAATCTTCCTGGCAGTGCGTATTCCGACGAGCATGCGCGCCCAGTCGGAGGCAGCGCTGAGGTAGTTAGGCGTTATTGCCGGCCTCTCCATCGGATCCGCGGACTTTGCGAGCACACTACCGGTACTGTCGGGGCAGGTAAGAAGCACTCCTGTGGTCATCCCTCCCTCTCTTTCCAGAACCCCGGGAACAGTAGAAGAGAAGCTCACCGGAGCGAACATAATCATTAAGTCTGCGAACCGCGCGTCAACAGAGCTCTTACAATAAAGCGCAGCCATGCTCGCCCCTAGCGTAAGTAATCCGCGATTTAGACCGATATATTTAACGCTTTCCATTGCGATTGACAGAAAATTATTCATCTCGTTTATGGTCAAAACGCCCTTGGTTCGATGCGATATCCTAACGAGGAACTGGTCTTTCAGATTCATGCCAACGTTTGGCGAAGCATGAACGACTGACACGCCAATACGCTGGAGGTGGTCTGGGTCTCCAACTCCGCTCAGTTGCAGTAGGTGAGGTGATCGTAAAGTGCCGCACGAAACTACGAGTTCGCGTCGGATACGGACGCGAACGAGCTTACCGTTTTTAGAATATTCAACCCCTTCGACCTTCTTCCCGCTGAACACAATGCGAGAACAAACTGCATCGGTCTCAACTCTGAGTCGTCGGCCCTTCCTAATGGCTGGACGCAAGTACGCCGATGCGGTGCTATCTCGAAAGCGGCCGCGACGGTTTTGTTGAAATAGGCTGGCACCTTCGCGATTCGCAGCATTCATGTCGGGTACTTCCGAAAAACCCGCCTCCTTGGCCGCCTTTACGAAATCCCTTGCAAGCGGGTGCACCGTCCTAAACGGCGAGACACTTACGGGGCCACTGCTACCGCGATGTGGGGAAGGCGCGCCTTGAAAGGTTTCTGCTTTGCGAAAATATGGTAAGAGGGACGAATAATCCCATCCAGTGCAACCTAGCTCCTCAGCCATCCAATCATATTCTGCGGATTGGCCGCGAGCAAATAATATGCCGTTGATTGAACTGCTACCTCCTAAACCGCGGCCTGCGGGCCATGTGATTTCACGGTCCATAGTACGAGGTTCACGTTCAGTGGCATACATCCAGTTATACCTTTGATCCTTCAAAAGGTAAAAGTAGCCGGCTGGTATGTGTACCAATGGGTTCGAGTCTTTAGGGCCAGCCTCCAAAAGCAAGACGCTGGTATCATCCTCCGCCAATCGAGATGCCACAACGCTCCCGGCAGACCCTGCCCCAACTACACAAAAATCAGTGTCAAAATCCCAAGATGCCATCATCGAACCCTTACGCAGGCGATTTTGGGGAACGCTATTCCAACTGGGAACTCGCGTCAAATTGATACGAAAGCGCGTCTCTCTCGGACATGCGGTTTGCCCGCGAATTGGACCGGCTCATCACCGAGCGCGGCCGGCCGAGGATGATCGTCAGCGACAATGGCAGCGAGTTCACCTCGAACGTCATCCTCTCCTGGGCGGATCAGAACCGCGTCGAATGGCATTACATTGCGCCCGGCAAGCCGATGC
>NZ_SRSR01000298.1:0-299 GCF_004792275.1 Mesorhizobium sp. M4B.F.Ca.ET.143.01.1.1 | reverse complement strand
ATGTACGCCAAGACCGACGAACTGGTCGATCGGCTTGCTGAAACCGAAAACGCCGTCAAGACGCTGACCGATGACATGACCGAGGTCAAGGCGGTGACGGCCGAGGTGACGCGCTGGAAGCTGATGGGCATGGGCGCCCTCGGCGTGACCGGCATCGCCTTCGCGTCGATGGGCTCGCTGGTCACCTATTTCTGGACCGACATATGGCGCGCGCTGCGCGGCATGTAGTCCGCGTCCGGCGGCTCCGGACACCCCAACTCATGGAGATGAAGAGATGGGTATTCGTGCAAAAATGCGCC
>NZ_SRSR01000297.1:0-300 GCF_004792275.1 Mesorhizobium sp. M4B.F.Ca.ET.143.01.1.1 | reverse complement strand
GCCTGCTGGCGTCGGCCGGACTGGATTGATCGCTGCCGGGGCCGGCGGCGCGGGGCGGACGGGCTCACGGACGGTTGCCTTTGCCTGGTCGGCATTTTCAGCCGGCGGGGCTCGCCTGGCGAGATCGGTGTCCGGCGTGCGGGTGAAACGCACATTCGGCGCCAGGAAGAAATAATCCTGCCAGGCCGGGCGGCCGAACTCCCCGCCATCGGCCGAATCGAGCGACGCGCCGCGGCTCGATTCGGCCTGGATCGAGGAGCGCAACGTCACCACCTGACCGGCTTGCGCCTGTGGAACCCC
>NZ_SRSR01000296.1:0-300 GCF_004792275.1 Mesorhizobium sp. M4B.F.Ca.ET.143.01.1.1 | reverse complement strand
TCGCTGCGGGCATCAAGGATGCCTTCGACCCGTGCCATATATTGAGCAACGGCCGCATTCTGGCGTCCGCATCCGCGCTCGACTATAGGTGAGCGATGACGCTGAAGCTCGACAAGGTCAATCGCGGTCCGCACCTCTCCACGCTCGTTGCGAGTTCGATCTCGCGCGAGATCGCCCAGGGGCGGCTGAAGCCCGGCGATCAGCTGCCGACCGAACAGGCGCTGGCGACCACGTTCGGGGTCAGCCGGAACGTGGTGCGCGAGGCGATCGCCAGGCTGCGCTCCGAGGGCCGCATCTGGT
>NZ_SRSR01000295.1:0-300 GCF_004792275.1 Mesorhizobium sp. M4B.F.Ca.ET.143.01.1.1 | reverse complement strand
GCCGTGACCAGGCCGAACGCGATCCCGCTGGCGCCGGCAAGGCTCGCCGAATTCGTCTCCGACGGTTTTCATGGCTCGATGGAGTGGATCGCCGAGACGCTTCAACGCCGCGCCGAACCATCGACGCTGTGGCCGGAGGTGCGCTCGATCGTCGTCTTGGCAATGAATTACGGGCCTGACCATGACCCGCGCGATATCCTGGAAAAGCGCAACCGCGGCGCGATCTCCGTCTATGCGCAGAACCGCGACTATCACGACGTGATGAAGGGCCGGCTTAAGGAGATCGCCGGCAAGCTGGTC
>NZ_SRSR01000294.1:0-300 GCF_004792275.1 Mesorhizobium sp. M4B.F.Ca.ET.143.01.1.1 | reverse complement strand
GGTGGATCAGCTCTTCGGCGGCTCGGTGCCGAACCACTTCTTGTAGATGGCCTCGTAGGTGCCGTCGCCCTTCAGCTTGGCGATCGAAGCATTGACCTTGGCGACGAGTTCACTGCCCTTCGGGAAGGCGATGCCATATTGCTGCGCCATCATCTGCGGGCCGACCGTCTTCACTTTCCCTTGGCCGTTGGTCTTGATGTAATAGAGCACGTTCGGCGTGTCATGCATGGCGGCGTCGGCGCGGCCGGTCGCGACCTCGAGATAGGCGTTGTCGCTGTTCGGGAACAGGCGCAGCTCCGT
>NZ_SRSR01000293.1:0-301 GCF_004792275.1 Mesorhizobium sp. M4B.F.Ca.ET.143.01.1.1 | reverse complement strand
GTTGTTTGAGCGCGGGCTGCACATTGTCGCCATCCAATGGTCACGCAATGACCCGTTCGGCGACACCTTGCGCTCCCATTTGGCGGTTGAGGTGCGCGAGTCAGCCCAAAACGACCGTTTGCAAACCAATGGAAGGAACATCCATGCGCAAAACGATTTTCTTCGCCGCAGCCGCCGTCCTGATGATCGCGGGCACTGCCGGCGCCCAGCAGCAGCCGACGCCACAGCCCAGCCCGGCGGCGCCCGCACCCGCACAGGCCACGCCAAAAACCCAGCCCGGAGTGCCCGCGATCCAGAGCGT
>NZ_SRSR01000292.1:0-301 GCF_004792275.1 Mesorhizobium sp. M4B.F.Ca.ET.143.01.1.1 | reverse complement strand
AGATCATTGTCATAAACCAGCGAAAATCGCCAACCGCAGATCAAGCCGGCTTGGTGGCGTGGTTAAGCCGATCCGGCCATGCCGCCGAGGAATTCGACCAGCCGGTCGCGGTCGGCGGTCAGGCCCTTGTAGTCGAGCTGTTGCTGGTCAAGGGCCAGGAGCTGCTGCGCGAACGAGGCCGCCAGCGCTGCCCGGTCCGGATGCGCATCAAGCGCTTTGAGCGGATCGAGGTGGATGCGGATGGTGAAGAGGATGTCGCGCGACACAGGTAGCTTGCGCAGCGTCTGGCGTTCGACGCGGA
>NZ_SRSR01000291.1:0-301 GCF_004792275.1 Mesorhizobium sp. M4B.F.Ca.ET.143.01.1.1 | reverse complement strand
GCGCCTGCAGCAGCCGTTCGACGGTGACAAAACTGTCGCCGGCCTTCTTGGCCAGGTCCTCGGCGATCGAGGCGGCCGAGGCGGGTGCCGCGATCGTCCACCTTCACGCCCGCAACCCGGTCGACGGGCGCCCCGATCAATCTACCGAGGCCTTCGCGCCGTTCCTGCAGGTCATCAAGCAACGCTCCAACTGCGTCATCAACATCACCACTGGCGGCGCCGCCACGATGAGCGTGGAAGAGCGGGTCAAGCCGGCGAAGGTTTTCGCGCCCGAGGTCGCGTCGCTCAACATGGGATCGAT
>NZ_SRSR01000290.1:0-303 GCF_004792275.1 Mesorhizobium sp. M4B.F.Ca.ET.143.01.1.1 | reverse complement strand
CCAAAAACAGCGGCAGCGAGGGCAGGATCAGGTAATAGAGCTGGGTGAAGAAGCCAGCGCCTTTCGGCCAGGCGGCGGCGATCGGCAGCCAGCGCAGCCAGACCCCGAAGATCAGGATCAGGATGATGCCTGTGACGAACTCCGGCAGCACCGTGACCGACAGGCCGCCGAGGCTGATGATGCGGTCGAGCGGCCGGTTGAAGTTGAGCGCGGCGATCACGCCGCCAAGGATGCCGATCGGCACCACCAGCACGAAGGCGACCAGCGCCAGCTTCATCGAATTGCCCAAGGCATCGACGACGA
>NZ_SRSR01000289.1:0-304 GCF_004792275.1 Mesorhizobium sp. M4B.F.Ca.ET.143.01.1.1 | reverse complement strand
GCCTGGCCGGACAATGTGGAGCGGATCGAGCACCTGCCACCTTCCGAACATGCCGCCTTCTACAGCCGCCAGCGCTACACATTGAACCTTACGCGGGCTTCGATGATCGCGGCAGGATGGTCGCCCAGCGTGCGGCTTTTCGAGGCCGCTGCCTGCGGCACTCCCATCATAAGCGACCGCTGGCCTGGACTCGACGATTTCTTCCCGGTCCCGGCGATCGAGACGGCGTCCAATGTTGGAGATGTAGACAAGATCCTCAGCGCCAAGTCCGATCGGGCAAGGCTCAACATGGCCAGACTGGCGC
>NZ_SRSR01000028.1:0-38008 GCF_004792275.1 Mesorhizobium sp. M4B.F.Ca.ET.143.01.1.1 | reverse complement strand
CAGCATGCGCCCGGGCGAAGGAAAGGTCGCGAGATGTGTAGACTGCGCGTTTCGAAGACGGCTGACGCTCACATTCTTCTCCGCGTTATCCGCGGGGCCCTGCACTCGCACTATGGAGGAGCTGGAATTTCATCTCCGGATGCACATTGAGCTGCAGGCGTGCGCATCAGCTCGGAGTCGCCGGTGGCCACATGCACTGGACAAGCGAACTTCATCCTATGCAACTGGTTCGGACTGAAGTCGGCGAGGTCATCGGACAGAATGGGCAGCCGTCAGTCTTCCCGCAACGTGGGTCGTTTGGAGGAAACGCATGGACCGCAGTGAGGGCAACGATGGCGTCCCGCCCCTTCGTGGCGACCGCGGACTCCCAAGGCGATCTCCGACGATCATCCACGCAGACCTGATCAATTTCGGATAAGGCGGTACCGCAAAGACATCGAGGCGACCGAACGCAGAACGCTTTCTGTCACACTTCCCAGAAGTACCTTGATGAGGCCCGAACGGCCATGCGTTCCGACCACCAGAAGAAGCGTCGGTCGGGTCTCAGCCGTGTAAGGTTGGTTCGCCCAATAGGTGCTGTTCTGGGACCGCCAAGGTCTCCACCCAGGCCAGCAGAATGCGAAACATGTTGTGGCGTGTTTGACGAGTGCGCGCAACCCACGTCCACGAGTGCCAGGGCGATGGAGCCGGCGCAGGTGAGCATGATGTTCACGAAGATGGCTTCCACCGTCACGCGGCGGACCATCAGGGGCCGGTGCAGCCCGCGAATTCGCCATGGCGTCAGTTCGACGATGATGTTCACGAGTTCGGTGGCGCCGGATGCCGATGATCGAGAACCCTCCCCTTCTGAGAGCCATGTAGCCGAACATCCAGGCATTGCAGATCACTATCATCGCGATGGTGGCCAGCAGCTTGGCGATGTTGCCGGTCAAGAGGTCGACGATGTTGTGCAGTGCGGTTTCGATGCCGGCGGCTTGCGCGAATGCGCATCGGTAGGACCACGCGGATGCCGCCTGATCGACGCGTGGGTCGTCTCTCTGCTCGTCGACAGCGGCAGGCTCACCGTCCCCTCCCGTGCCTCGCGATCGTCCGCCAAAGCGCTGACGGCCTCCCCGGGCTAATGCTCGTATTCGGTTGATGGCGCTTCAGAACCCGAACGTGCAACTGTCGATTAGGTGAGCGGACCAAGCCTAGCCTGAAGCGATGGCGACTTGTTGATCGACTTCTTGATCCGTTCGCGCCAGCGCTTTCCTCGTGACAGAGCATCCTCAAGGGCTTCCTGCACATCGTCGGGCCTGTCCAAGGCCAGAACGGTGATGAGAAATTCGGCCTGTAGCCGGTCCTTAAGCGCCTTGAGGCTGTCTGGCCCATCAAGTCGCCGGTCCGCGACTATGAGCTTGTGGATCGCGAAGCGTTCCGGTCGAGGTATCTGAATGAGAACGCCGTCGCGATATGTGACCGCGGCCAGGATTGGCTCCGCAAGCAGATAGTTCAGGTGATGCAGCGATTGGGCATGGACACCCAGGGCAGGCAATGGCCGCAAGGGTTCGTCTTCGGTAAAGGATGGTGTCAGAAATTCGACTAGCGTCTCGTTACGCGTTTGCCTCCAGCGCCAGGCTTTGCCGGGGTCCAGCGCTGGCGCCGGTTCAAATGAGAAATCTCTCAGAACATTATCGAGCGGACTCGATACGGTATCTTCAAGCGCAATGGAAAGGCGCTCGAAGCTCGCAATGTCGATATCGCTCGTCTGAGCTGTCTGGTCGAAGCTGAAGCGAACGCCAAGTTCACCCTCGTAGAGCCGGAATGCCTGCGTCCCAACGACGGTTCCGCCAAGGCGAAATACGCCGGCTGAGGCCAATGCGTGCAGAAGGCTGCCTGTAGCTGCATCGATCCCAAGAAACCCTTCGGCGCGCAACAAACGGACCAGCCGGGCGCGGTTGCGCCTGCGATTTTCACGGCCCTCTCGGAGCGCGCCGATGCGCTGCATTCGGGCGCGTAGTGCTTCGCTGTCTTCCCCAATATAAGTCTTTTTGACGTCTGAGCCGACACGATAGGAATCATACCAGTAGGTTCGGCGCCCGCGCTCTACGCGGGTCGGCGTTCCACGGATTTCCGCGATCGCCTCATCGCGCAAGGACGCAACTAGATCATGATAGGCTGAGTGGGCAATGGGCGAGTGGCGATCGAACATGGGATGCTCAACAAAAATTAGCTTGTTGAACATACGTCGTGTTCAACGAAAGCGCAAATCGTTGAACAGACGGCCCGTTGTTCCGCTCCTTGACGATCGCACGTCCGATGGCCACGCGGTGGTGCTGCCCGCCGAAGAGCTGCGACGGCCGTCTCGAAAAGGGCCGCATCCAGCGATCCGCTAGTGCCCGGCCGGCAACCCTCTAGTGTCGACCTTTCAGGAACCTTCCTCGCGAAGCAGCGAATTCCAATCGGTTCCAATCAAGTCGATCAGACGCAAAGCCCGTCTAAAGCTGCTGGCAGAGCGGCTGACGAGTGAGACTAGCATCAGGAGGAAGAGGCCAAGCGCTCATCCCCATTGTCGATTGCCGGGCACCGCGAAATAGCTTTTGTTTCGTTGCCAAAAAGGCCGGGTCGGCCCGTTTTTTTGCCAGAGACCCTGGCAAGTCCAACCTTCTCCCGCCGGCTTCGGTCGGCGGGCTCTTGTTTCAGCTTTAGCTAAAATGTGAAGCCCGCCGCCAGACGGCAGCGGGCCACATTACAACGACCGGAAAGGCTAGCGGGGTTGGGAACAATCCGGCCGGCAATTTCCAACGAAAGGGGCGAGTTTTTGTTCCGAGGCATTTTTATAGGTCGGCAAAACCTAGCCCCCCTTTTTTCCAGTTAGGCCCGGCGGTCAAACCCCGAGCCCCTGCCCTTGGCCGCCGGGGTCGTGTAACTCGCGACCATCATCGGGATGGCTACGCGATCGTGCCGCGCGCGTTGCAAGTTCATGTGGAAACTTGCGTGAAAGGGTTGCGATAGGATTGCTGATTACGCCGTCTCGCCCATATTCGCAGCCATGGTCGCGGGGCATGTTGAATTGGCGCTGTTTGAGCAGACGTTCATCAATCCAAACGGTTTGCATCGGCCGTTTCCTGATCGGGTAGCTGACGCGGCAGAGAAAACCGGAGGGTCGGTTCTGTTCGATGTTCGCGTTGATGGTGACGTAGAGGTTCAGCGGATGGCGGCGATCGGATACGGTGCAACCGGCACGGCGATAATTGTGATGCAAAAGAGCGGGGAACTTAGGTGCGCGTCAGTGAATGGCGACACGCGCTTTCTGGTTGAGGAGCTCACCGCCTGGTACACGTCACCACTTCACGAGCAAGCGCACGTTGACTATCACGGCACGGCCATAATCTTGCTCGCGAAGCTCCGTAGCGCGGGCCACTTCGCCCGTTCCTAGCCGGACCAGCGCGGGATCCTTAAAAAGAAGGGCAGCCTTTCGGCTGAGAGCTGGCCCGGCCTGCTTCTACTGGGACTCAGGATAGCAGGCCGGGCCACACTCCACAAACGGACCCGGAGTTTCAGAATATTGGAACTCAGGTAACGGTTCCACAACTTATCCTTTTGGCGAGTTCCAGCGTGAGGGCCGCGCATGGCCTACGTGCCGCCACTGTGATTAGGCCCAACCTGCGAATCGAATCCACACATAGGCGCTCCTTCGATCGGCCAATGACTGCCCCCGAGTCGTAAAATTGACACATAGCCGTTCCGCGCGGCGATGAACGGCACCGCTCATCGTGTCGGCAGCAATGGGACAGCTTGGCGTCAACTGCCTCGCGTTGCCAAGATGAGCTTATTTCGCGCTCGTCAGAACAAGCAGGCCTACTTTGGGTCGCTCGATTTGAGGATAGAGGAACCCAACACCCACCGTTTTCCAAGTAACAGCGAAGATTGACGGGCCTATATAACCTCGCCAGCCGGTAGCCTTGCCGGCTGGGCCAGGCGGTCAACAAGCTCCCATCCCCGGACCGTCGGGCTGCTGCTGGACGCCTTGAGGTTGGTCATAGTTGGTGGCAGAATAATAGGGTAAGGGACGGCAAATTGAGGGCTGCCGTTATCGCGTTACAGCGGAGTATTCGAACCCGCTGACTTGGTGCTCCAGCGGGTGTTTGATCAAGTGTGCATCGAACGCCCGCTTAGCCCAAAAAAGCAAGGAACAGAGGGAAGACCTCGCCGCGGAACTCGTCAGCGTTTACCGGAACGGGATCACGGACGAAGGGGAACTGTTGCAGGCACTTTCTAAGCGCCGCTTGGCTTAGGCCCTCACCGCAGTTTTCTGGCGCTAACGGCAGCGCGACATCGTCGGCATGTCCGGCAGCTGCCCGATTGAATCGCTTACCTAAGCACCCACCAAGCGGTGACCGCACACAGCAAAAGCAAGAGCGCAGCAGACGCGATCAATCTTGCTCTTAGCATTCGCCACCTCGGCGGCTCAGCCGGCAGAAGCCCAAGTTGCTGCGCACGCTCCGTAGCGATTTTCGTCCATCCTTGTGCCTCGGACGTAGTCATCAGCGCTGCGATGGCGGCCTCTAATGCGACTTCACAGTTGACGTCCCGATCTGGGCTACCCCTTGGCAATATCGGTGGTTCGACGGCTCGCGACATGCAGAAACAAAGCGGATGGCGGATGAAAGGTTCCCGCGCGCATCAGGCCTTCCAGTCGCGCCACAGAGCATCAGCTTCATCCGTTCCATGCCCCAGATGGAAATATTAGCAACTGCTTGACGAAGCCAGCGGCCGCACCAGAGTCATTCGCATGGCGAAGGGCATCAAGATTGGCGATGAGGTAGCTATCACCGCGACAGTACGGCGCCGGGTGACGGAAGGACGGGTGAGCGTCTCGTCCTCTCCTACGGCTTCCCGCACTCCATCGTAGACAAGACGTCGACGGCGAAGAAGGGCCAGCCAATCGAACTGATAGGCGACGTCACGCAACGCGCGGGCACGTCTACGCGGTCGTCAGGACGCCGAATGGCAATGACGACAGGCCTTGCGGCACCACCACGCCCATGATCCAGGGCACGGCCCCGCCAAGCTCGACATCGGACCCAAAGGCTCAACGAAAGATGAACTTCCGAGTCGGAACGCTTGAGAGGGAAGAGGATTCCAATCGACTATTCGCGGGTTAACCTGTCGCGTTCCCTCGACCCCGGCTCTCTCTTCAATTGCTCGGCTTACCCGCATTGCAATGCGGTCGCCGCACCTGAATCGAGCAAGGCGGTGACGCACGACACTGCCCTCCCGCGCCGGCATGCGCTGGCCGGGATAACTGGGCTTCGCACCGGCGCGATGGGTATCCAAAGGAGCAGCGGAACCGCCAGCCGAGTCTCCTTGCCCAATTATAAGACCCTCAGACTCACACCACGTCGGTGCAGGCCATCGACAAGGTTGCTCAGAATGCGTGTTGCACGCGTCGCGGGCTATCAATCTTCGTGATCACCGGCGGCGTATTCGCCCTTGCGGAGGAACTTCAGGGTGCGGTCCAATTTCCTTTTCGAAAGCATCCCCAAGTGGGCGACGTTCTCACAAGAGAGTCGCAATGGCAGGCGCAATAAGCTCAAGCAGCTATCAGCCCTCGAATTGGAGCGATCATAGGGTCGGCATAACGCCTGCCTCATCGTCGATCCGCTGATATCGCCACAATGCGCTTAGCACTGATGACGCAGGATGATCTGCAGCATCCTGTTTCGGCGGCACGGGGTTTCGCGTCCAACCTTCCGCCATGCGCCATTAATTGTTTGCGCACGAAAGCGCTCAACAACCTCTAAGGTTCATGGCGTGAAGGGAGTGCCAGTCCCGACCCGCCTCCTCTGGAACAATAGAGCGCGAACAACCGTTTTGATTTGTGTAAACCCAAGGAGGCTATCGCCATGGACTGGAACCGCGTTGAGGGAAACTGGAAGCAGGTCAAAGGCAAGGTCAAGGAGCAGTGGGGCAAACTCACTGACGATGATCTGGACCGCATCGCCGGCAGACGGGACCAACTCGAAGGCAAGATCCAGGAACTTTACGGGATTGAGAAGGATCGTGTGCGTCGGGATATCGACGACTGGTATGCCCGACAAGATTGGTAGAATTGCCGTTGGGCCATCGATGGGGAGGCGCTCGCGCGTGCAGCGCCTTTCGTTTTGAGGTGCGCAACTGACGCGCCCCGCGGAAGAGCGGCGAGCTAGACCGGAAAGGCAACCCTTCTAATCGAGGCCGCCCCGGCTTCTCGGTTTCAGTTCTTCTGATCCGCGCAGCCGAGGCCCGTACATCGTTCCGATTACCGCGTTGGAGCTCACCGATTTCTCTGGATCAGCTACACCGACAGGCATCAATCCTCTCTGGAGCGAGCACGAGGCCTCAACCATGAGCGTGGTGAACGGCTGCGATCCATTTGTCGCATCACCGGAGTTACCATCACGCCATGCATAACAATTGAACTCAACACGGCGAAGCACACAGTCACCCAAAGAATTGTCACACCCTCAAATTCAGCCTGCGCATATCGCCATTTCGGATCAATGACGAATGCACACCGCCCAGCCACAGGTGGCCGCGAAGGATAGAAGCCAGGATCGCAGGTGTGCCCGCATTGCCAACAGCGGGCACCGCGGAGAGCGGTTAGTCTAACCACCACACCTAGCAGTTCGCCTCAGTCTGCGGATCACACGCCTTTTTTTCTTGCTTCTGTGGCTTGGGTTTTACCGCCTGCTCACCCTGCTGCTGCTCGGCGGCGGGCTGCTCCTTGACCTTTTTCTTCGGCTTTGCCGCCTGCTCGGGCTCGCCCTGCTGCTGCTCGGCGGCGGGCTGCTCCTTGGCCTTTTTCTTCGGCTTTGCCGCCTGCTCGGGCTCGCCCTGCTGCTGCTCGGCCGCAGGCTGTTCCTGCGTCTTTTTCTGCGGCTTAGCCGCCTGCTCGGGCTCGCCCTGCTGCTCGGCGGCGGGCTGCTCCTTGGCCTTTTTCTTCGGCTTTGCCGCCTGCTCGGGCTCGCCCTGCTGCTGCTCGGCGGCGGGCTGCTCCTTGGCCTTTTTCTTCGGCTTTGCCGCCTGCTCGGGCTCGGCCTGCTGCTGCTCGGCTGCAGGCTGTTCCTGGGTCTTTTTCTGCGGCTTGGCCGCCTGCTCGGGCTCGACCTGTTCGGTCGTGGCGGCGCCTTCGGTCGGCTTCGATTTCCGGCCAGCCTGAACCTTCTTCACCTCCTCGATATCTTTGATCTCAGCTGGTTTGGCATCGGCATCGGCTTTCACCTCGCCTTCAAAGACCCTGACCGTATTGTTTTCCATTTTGCCAGACTGCTCGGGCGCGTCGGTCTTGCTGACCTTGACGACAGTCACCTCCTGGTTGGTCTCCTTCTCGATCACATCAACATCTATGACTTTGTTGATCACCACGTTGTTATGGATCGTCACATCGCCAACCGGCTCGGCTGCCTCGACAATGCGCACAAATTCCGGCTCATCACGGATAACGACGACAGAAATGTCTGCCGCAAGGAATTCGCGTGTGGGGACAACGACCCAGTAAAAATCCGGCGTCGCGTCGAAGGTCACCTCGATTGAAATCAAATCCGGATCACGACGCGGCGGCAGCGGAGCCCAAATCAGGTGCTGCCTGTCACGACGCCAACTCACCCAGGCTGGCGCCCAACGAGTGCCCGGGACCCAGTACCAGCCGATGTCGTCGGCATAGCCCCACCGGCCGTAATGGTACGTCGCCCAGCCGAATGGCTCGTCGGATACCCAGAGCCAGCCATACTGCTCAGTATAGACCCAGTGTCCAAGGGTATATGGACGCCAATCGTCAGGTACATCAGCCGGCACGAAAACGGCCGCTCCGTGGTACGAAACCCAGTCACCATGAGAAGAAAGGTCCTGGTAGAATGTGCTGATCGAAACGTTGTGGCAGCCCGTGCCTCGGACACGAGCGACAATGGCGTAATCGAGTTGGGAATCTCGACGATAGTGAGCAGACAGGCGGCTACGCCGCCCAGCATCAGTCGTACCGCATTTTGAGCAAGGACGCGTTTCATCCCAGTTTCCTCCGAAACAGATCGCCCTTCATCTTTGAAACCCGCCGGCTGTCGGATTGTTCCACTTTGCCCGTATCCGCTCGTGCAACGGCTTGCATCCGAAACGGGCCTAGCCAGCCTCCTTGCTGCTGCGAGGGAGGGAAGGCTGCAAACGCAGGTAAGCCTATCTGACCTTCGAAAGGGCAGCGCGAGAGCAAATCATGGTTCAAACCTTGGAGCGGTGTCGGCTCTCAAGTTGTGATGAGCTTGTCGCTAATCCGGAGAGGACATCCGCATCGGCGCACATTGCAGCGCCCGGAACTAAAGGGGTACCCCGCGGTTCTCTTTTGGAAGGGGTCGCTGGCATGAGGATGCGGCAGTATGGTTGAACTTGTGGTTTTGGAACAGGCGGTCGCCAGGCAACGCATGAAGCGATCAGAAAAATCTCCCCACCAGGCAAAGGCAATAGTCGGCGAGAGCTGCGGGCTCGCGGTTAGCCTCGCCCTTTGCGCTCGTATGCGGAGCCGCCAACGGCTCGTAGCCAGAGGGCGACTGCCGAAGGCCGTCCCGCCGACAAGTGCACACTGAGGAGAGCAGTCGCGATGTTGTTTGAACCTCTCAACATGGATGGCCGAAACCGAAGCGCCATCTACCACGCAGCACGGCTTTCGATGCTGCACGAGCGGCTAGCCAAGAAGCTCGAACAGGTGGACCAAGCAGCCGATCAGGTTGAACAGGCGGCGGCCGATTTGGTTGAGGCCGCGCATCAGCCCGCCGTCCTCGCCAGAGGCTGAACCACCGCTCATGTGCTTCGCCCAGGTCGAGCAGCATTTGTTCCCGAATTGCCGGGCGTATTCCCTGCCCTATTCCTGGCAACAGCAACCAACCGGAGCACAGAACGCTTTGGATTCGAGTCGAGCCAGACAGCCCTGATTGAGCTGACACTGTTTTGCCCTGCCAGCGGTTTCCACATCGTGGATTCGATAGCGGTCGTCCTGGCACAGCTTTCCTCGGCCAAAGTAAAGCCCTCCCCAAGTTGCACCTTGAGAGCGACCGTCGCTTGGTTCGCTCGGCACGTCTGCACTGCCGGGCCGCCGGTTGCTGCGATGCGCTCCAACAGTCGCAGGTCGAATAGCGGCCCCTCTGGCCCGACCGGAACGAGCAGGCACATTTCTGCAAGATCGGACCATGCGACCACTGGCCTGTCGACGAGCGAGTGAGACGCCGGCAAGAGGACGAAGAGGCGCTCGTGCCAAAACACTTCGCTGCAACAGGAAGGGACGGCGCCAAAGTCGTGAGTGAACACGAGGTCGAGGTGCCGGCGGCGTATGGCTGACAGCCACCGCCCCGCGGGAACATCCTCGATGCTAAAGCTCACATCCGGGTAGAGGCTGCTGAAGCGAGCGATGATGCCTCTTAGGATTTCTCCTCCCCTCACACAACACAATCCAATCCGGAGCGTCTTTGCGTCCTTGTCTCCGACACGGTCATCGAAAGCGTCCAGCAATCCTTCGTAGTGAGCTCGCACAACATCGATCCAGGCTCGACCCGGCTCCGTCAAGCGAACGCCGCGGACATCGCGTTCGAACAATTGGACTTCCAAGTGTTGTTCGAGCTTGACGATGTTTCGGCTCACGGAGGATTCTCGAACCCTCATCGCCCTTGCCGCCCGCCTCAGGCTGCCATGATCGACCGCTGCAAGGGCGTACGCCAGTAGCCGCAACGCGTTGCCGTTCGGCGTCATGCCTCGGGCGCTTTGCCGACGGGGATGGTGTCAGTTTCGGCGCAACGCGTTCCCATTCTTCGTTGGTGCAGGAGGCAGTCAATAGTTTTCCTCCGTGCGCGCGGTTGAAGAAGTTCGCCGAGGCACATTTCACGGGACGGCATGATCCGTCAGGCTTCGATACAAGCCCGCTTCGTAGACATACTCATGTGGAATGGCCGGGCCCGCCATCTGCGAGACGTACAGGTTAAGATTTTCCCGGCTGTTGCTCGCCGCAAGGCTGCAGAAATTTCCGCTGTTCCAGGTCATGACGCAGTGTTTGAAATGCGTCCCTACAGCGCGCGACATCTCCTCAAGCGTTACCTCGTTGTTGAACATCGTGGTCAGCACCGCGGTCTTCTTTGCCTCGATCTGCTCTTGCTGGAAGTAGCGAGCCTTGAAGCCGAAATCCTTCTGGCACTCGCGGCGCTGATAGTCGCTGTCGTCAACCGCCCGAAATTTCTCGAGGAATACGAAGATGCCTCCTTCCTTGAGATGCTGCGCCACGAACTCAATCTGTTTGGGTCTGTTCGGCGAGTACATTTGAAAGGTGGTATCTTCGAGGATTATGTCGAATCCGGAAGCGAATTTGCCCAACCGGGCGTTTGAATTGAGGACGGCCTTGGTCAGTCGATGGAACGGGCCGACAAAGAACTCGGCGTCTGGCGGTTCGCCATATGCCATGAAGCACTTGTAATTTTCCGCGTTAGGACTGCAGGAGAGGCTGTGGATTTTCCCGCGGGACAATTCCGATAGTGTTCTCGCCATGGTGCCCTCCGCTGTGCCAAGGCTATATAACGACAGCTGGGCACCGCGAATTCGTGCATATCTCAGCACGCCGTAAGCCATCCGGCACTCCTCCTCCAACCGGTAGGGAATGCTGCTGTGATAGTGCTGATCGAAGAAGCCTTGTCGTGCCGCATGCAAGCCGATCAAGTCGCGAATGAGGTTATCGTTCTGAAGAAGCCTGGAATCGACCTCGGGCTTGCGTGTAGGCACTCCGCTTTCGCCGGCTGCCGTCGTCGCGAAAAAGCCTGACAGTTCGTTGATCCGCGGGGCGCGGTCGCATTCAGCCAGAAAGTCGTCGAGTCCTCGCATCGAATTGAGCCTCCCACTACCCGTGTGATCGGTGAGATGCCTCAACTCGACAACGGCGCGAAGATTAGCGCCGAGTAATATTCTTGGTGGTCGAGTATTGGCGGAGGCGAGGAATAGAATGGCCTTGTAGAAGCGGCTTCCATCGAATTGCGATTTTTTCGCTCGCGCCACATCAACCGACAACTCTGAATTATTTGTGAGTTGTCCAACAACCTATGGTTAGGCACAAACAGGAGGATGAGTAGTCACCGAAGGAGTCGCTTCGATTGGCGGATATTTTTTGCCTCGACCCGACCACATTGCGCCGTTCGCGGCACCAAACCCTTGTTCACCAATATGAGAGCTGGGGGAACATACGCGCAGACGTAATTAAGAGAACGGGTTTAGAGCGGCAAGAAACGAGAATTGCCCACCCCCGGCATATGTTCTTGATGAACTTGAAGGGTGCCGCCCGGCGCGGAGAAGACTTCGTCGACGGTCGCCGGGTTTCTTTCTCGGCCAGGCGGCCCGGTTCGATTATCTACATCCCCGCCGACAGCGAATGGACTGGTTGGGATGAGGGTGACGCAATCGCCTCATGCCTGCTCGTGTCCATCGCGCAGGAGTTCGCAGATGAGACCTTCGAAGGATTTGCATCCTACCGCCGGGCGGGACTCCCCCCGTGGATCGGATTCCGTGACAACACCATAGAAGTGGCGTTGCAGAGAATAGCCGCCGAGCTCAGGTTTCCTGATCCAATAAGCACGACGATGGTGGAGAGCCAGGTCACGCAATTGTTCGTGCAAATGGTCAGGTTGAACCGAACCGGCCGCAAGCCGGCAAAAGGCGGTCTCTCGACTTTCGATCTCAAGCGCGTCGTGGGAATGATGGAGCCATCCCCAGACGCCAAACCCACGCTGGCCGATCTAGCAAAAGAGCTAGGTATCAGCCGTTTTCATTTCGGCAGGGCGTTCAAGCAGTCGACTGGAATGACGCCGCATGCCTTCATCGCGCAGCGCCGATTGGTACAGTCCGCGGAGATGTTGCGGTCGACGGATTTGTCGGCGACAAAAATCGCGATGGAATGCGGCTTCGCAAGCTCAAGCCACCTCACGACCGCGTTCAAGCGCGCCTTTGGCACGAACCCGATAGAGTTTCGGCGCAAATCCAGGATCTAGCCCGGACCCCTTTTATTCAGCAAGGAATTGAAAGGCTCGGCATCCCGTTAAATCCGACATCGCCGGAGTGGGCATGACATGCGGTCAATGGATGGGCGGGCCGCCGATGTCACGCGAAGTTCGGTTTCATTATGCCAAAGGAACGCTCCGTGAGCCCCGCGCCTTCATTGGCTTCCTTGCCAGTGCGTTGTCCGCGTCTGTCGGACGAAACGGCTACTACATCGCATGCTCATGGACCCTCGTCGAAGCAGGGTATGGAAGCGCGAGTGTCGCGACGTTGCTCGCGATCGTCAGCGTTGTCGAATTTGTCGCGAGCCCCCTGGCTGGCGCAATGGCGGATCGGTTTGACAGACGACTGCTGAATATCGCAGCGGACGTTAGTCGCTTTGCCGTCATGCTCGCCACAGCCTGCGCGCTTCCCTATCTGGACTTGTTTCCAGCGATCTGGTGTTCAGCGATTCCCTTTGCGCTATGTGACCGAGTTGCACTTACGAGTTCGCAGTCAATGATCCCTCTCGTTGCGGGAGGCGATCTGACAGCTTCATATTCCATTGTCTTCTTCGTCACGCAGTTCGGATGTCTTGCGGCAGCGCTGCTCGTGGGTGCGTTGCCAAACGACCATTCCGCAACCGTGGTGTTCGTCCTTCTTGCCGTATGTTTTCTTGTTTCGGCGGGAAGCATGTCCAGCATTCGTGGCGGCTCGGCGTCTGGCGAACGCAACGGGCTTGTTCTCAATATTGACGGGCGCCTGGTTCGTCTCTTCGCCGTCTACGCGCTGCTATATGGAGGCGCGGTGTTGGTCAGCGTGATGGGATCAAGCTTCGTTTTCGTAGAACAGAAGGGCACCGCCGCGGACTTCGCTCGCGTCGAGGCAGCCTGGTCGGCGGGTTCTCTGATCGGAGCCGCACTGCTCAGTCGGCTGACAGGAACGATAAGTCCTCATGCATTGCATCTCATGGTTTTAGGCTTAACCGCGCTCGCGCTGATGGCGCTGGTACTCCTGCGCGCGCCCTGGACATTGACCATGTTTGCCGCGCCTGGGGTTCTCTACAATCTGGGCCGGGTCAGCGTCGAGGTCACACTGCAGTCGCGTGTACCCGATAAGGCCTTGGGCAGGGCCAAAGGTGCCATGCACAGCCTCGCAGTCGGGCTTGGGTTTGTCATTTTCAGCATCGCAACCGTTTTGGGAGACCAGGCCTTTCCGTCGACAATTTTCCTCGGTTTCGCTGCTTCTCTTCGGCGTTGCTGCCTTGAGCATCAACGTCGCTCGGCAAGAGGGGGATCTATGACGTGTATGAGCTAACAGGAGCCGCAGGAGCGAAACTGGCCGTGCTCAGATCGCTGGCGACACTCTACCCGTGGATGCAACACTACTTTTCCCGTCCGATCCGCGACTACGCGGCCAGGCTGTACGAGGCACCAGTTTCGACAGCCATGCCTGAAATTCGGCAATACGCTCTGACCAAGCTGCTCGACGCGATTAAAAGCGCGGGGAAGCGAAATGGATTGCCGCTCGACGCGGTCGCAGAAATCTGCAGGGAATTTGAAGAGCGTCGCGTTTTGCAGACGGGTCCTCACCTGCTGCTCCTGATGGACCCGGAGGCTTACTACACTCACATGCTTAGCCTCCTGGGCCTCTCCGCGCATGGCTGCTCTACCTACCTGTCCTATGCCGTTTCCACGGTGAGCCTCGTTGAAAGGGCTCGAAAGGGGCCGGGCTGGCTCACAGTTGATCAGACGCCGATCAACGTCTTCGGCCTCCCCCGAAGTCGCATGATCGGGTACAGCCTTCTGACTGGGCCTGGAGCCTATCGGTTCGAACTGGTGCCAGCGGA
Source organism: Mesorhizobium sp. M4B.F.Ca.ET.143.01.1.1 (assembly GCF_004792275.1). Taxonomy (NCBI): domain Bacteria; kingdom Pseudomonadati; phylum Pseudomonadota; class Alphaproteobacteria; order Hyphomicrobiales; family Phyllobacteriaceae; genus Mesorhizobium; species Mesorhizobium sp. M4B.F.Ca.ET.143.01.1.1. The sequence goes on along the minus strand of NZ_SRSR01000028.1, from coordinate 24,150 downwards.
ACAAGGCGCTGAGCCAGACGCGCTTGCGGTGCTTCACAATCTTCTGCCGAAGGGCCAATTCGAACGGCCAGCACACGCCATAAAGGAAGCTAATTGCAGCCTGTGGCCGAAGCTGTTTGGAAGCCGCTTTACCTTCTTGCAGGTGGACGACGAGGATATTGCCGGTCTGGTGGCGGACCATCTGTCGGACGAGAACTCCTGGCTGCGGACGAGGCTGCTGGAAAACCCAAGGCTCGCGTTGAATATGCTTGCAGAGATCGACAGGCTTGCAGACGGCCCCTGGAGTGGCTGGCTCGCGCGCGGTACCGACTTCTTCTGGTTCTATCAAAATGGCAGGCGCCTGCCACTGCGGCTGGTCGCTGGCGAACTCGTCAATCCGGCAACAGGGTTGAAGATGGTTCGCTTTGAGGCTGCCGAAATCATCGAGCGGTTGGCCGACCGCAGTCTAATTCCGAATCTCCTTCTCATGTTTCTGGTCGTGTCGGTCCTGCCGGGCATCCGCGCGCTCGGAGGCAGTCATCAGCCGGTCTACTACCCCCTCATGCGCTATGTGGTCTGCCGCGCACTCGAGGCTGGAGATGTGGATGCCGATCTGCGGGAGGCTCTCGTCGCGGATGATCTACCTGGCGCTTGGGGACACCGAGTAATTGAGTGCGATGACGATCTCTTGGAGGTTTTTCGAAACGGAGACACGGCCGCGTCCAGCGATATCATGGACCGGCTCGGAAAAATTCCCTTCGCAAAAGCCTGTGGCAGTATGACCAGTTTTACTTCGGACGCGTCGTGGCAAGAGCTTAGCAGACAGTTGGGCGAGCAGGCGATCTCACCCACTGATGCGGAATGGGCCTTTTCCTGAGCAAGAGCAATAGGCGCAGGACATCACGCTCCGTCGAGCGTCTCCATCGGCGCCACACGCAGTCGGATCGATTCACTTCAGACCGGCAGCCCGAGTTGCTTTCGCAGGCTTTTTTCGAAAGCCGATGCGGGCACGAAACGGCGCAGGAAGGAAACTGACCTGGCGCGCCATCTTTCCCGCTGCGTAGCGCAGCTTCGGCGTAGGATCGGTTGCGGCCGTCAGCATTCGCGTCTGTGCGGCAATGCGCTCGCCACTTAGGAACCGACAGTCGATGCGCTCGTTCTCTTGAGCGATCTGGAGGCCCGAATGTTCAATCCGTGGTTCGATCTTTGTTTATCGGCGCTGGAAGCTCACCAGGTAATCTGGCTTCGAACGCTGCGGATTGCCCAGGGAGTAAATTGGTAGAGCGCGAGAAGCGAAGCAAATGATCACAGAAAGTCGAGGCGGCCGCGCCCGCCGGCACATCTCTTCGCTACCGGCTCGGCGGGCAAGGTCGCAGCCGTCTATAGTAGGGAAAATCAACGCCAACAAAAAACGGCTCTCGCCGCCGCCAATCGAATTTTATTTCGTGGCTCCATTCGCACCCACCGGCGGCACGTCCTGCTACCGTGGGGCCACGGGCAAGTTGGTCTGGAGGCTGAAGCAAGCCTGCAAATGTCAACGAGCGGCAGCTTCATCGGCGATAGCCACGCGACGGCGATAGACCATTTCCCAGCCCAGCCAGCCTGTAACCAGCATCAGGAGAACGGCAAGGATTGAGAGTACTAGCCCCGTGGAATCGGCCGCGCCGCTGCTGTAGCGCCGGTACCAGTTAACCGCCTCGATCAGCACCAAGACCAAGTTTCCCAAGAAGTGTACCCAGGCTATAGGCAGGGCCCGAATCTGGGGCTCACCCAGAAAATCTGTAAAACCCATCACAGCGGCTAGGAGCGCCATCACCACGCCCGTGACCAGAAGGTATTCGCTCGCTTGGAACCAGAAAGGGTCTCCGGTCCCGATCAAGTCGCAAACTAAGGCGCCTACGAACGCAGCAATTGGGAAGGGCACGAGCATTGGATGAAGCGGATGACCGGCGATCGTCGCCGTTGCCCGGGGATTGGCCATAACTTCCTCCAGAAGTTGCCCTGAACGCGCTTACAACGGCGAGTAGGGAGGGAAGGTTCCATTTGCGGCCTCCGTTCGCTGTGGAGGTTCCGATCGTCACAAAGGGTACGCCTCCGCCTCGCGACCGTTAGCTTTGATGGCACTGGCTGACGACATCGAAATGGTGCAGGGGCACGTGAGGTTGGGAAGACGACACATCTCCGAGCAGCGCGAGCGCATCTCTGATTTGGAACGTCTCCAATTGCCTACCGGCAAGGCATTCGAAGTGCTTATCTGTTCGAAAGTATGCAGGACCTGCACGAACGGCACCTATCGCGATTGCATGCGCTGGTCCAGATTTAGCCTGATCCTTTGGCCTCAGTGTTGATCGCGCGTCGCTCATCTCGAAATGATCGCGCAATTGGGCGTTGGCCGAATTCCTCGATAAGGACGTGCCATCTGTCACCAACCTCGGTGATGGAAACGGCATTGCGGTCTGAGCGCAAATGGGGTTTTGCCTGGGGCTGGGGCTTGATGAGCACAGCCTGGAACGAATGATGCATTCTCGGGTTCGGATGAGCAGGATCCTGTCATCCTCGGATTGGAACGCACGCTTGCTGGCGTTGTCTCCGCATGGGGGGTGCGCCTCCGGTCTCTATGGACAGACGGGAGTTGCTGACGCCCTTTGCTAGCTGGTCAGCGATACGTAGACCCAAAACGCCCGCGTTTCAAAACCTGGTTGGACGCGCGTCTCTCAGGAGCGGTCATGGTTCGCTCCAGAGAGAACCGCGACCGCGAAGGTCTGTTCCATGTCCGTTCGTAAATATTAGCATCTTGACGAAGCTCTCGGCCGCCTCAGACTCATGGGATGGCGAATGGGATCAAAATCGGCGATGAGGTGTCGATAACTGCGACTGTGCGCAGGCGCGGGAGAGAAGACCGCGTCAGCGTCTCGATCCCCTCCTGCGGCTTCCCGCACTCGATCGTCGACAACACGTCGACGGTGAAGAAAGGCCAGCCAATCGAGCTGAGCGACGTCACGCTTGCGAATGGGTGACGGTAAACCTTGGCGTCCGGTGACGGTGTATGCGGACACGCTCAGGCTGGTGAATCCCACGTGCCGCCGAGGCGGAAGACGCCGCTGGTGTCGCACAAGGCGACGTGAGCCATTGAAGACGGTCGCCGGGAAGGAAGAAGTCGAGTTCATCCGGTTGGACGGGACAGGACCGGTGCCTGACCGGGGGCGGCAGCACAATCGCTGCCCTACCGCTACTCGGGGGTGCGTGGCGGCACCTTATCGAGGAGTGTAATCTCGCCTGTCTCTTGTGTCGGGTTTGCTGCCGGCAGTTCGCCGTCTGGCGTCAGCTTATCGACTGCTTCGGGCAAATCTTTCGTGATCCTGGCAATCAATTCATCGCGTGACAGACCAGTCTGCATCGAAAGAGACGTGAGCGTGTCCTCGTCGATTGCGGTCTCTACGTCCTTTGGTTCGATCGGCTGATTGGGTCCGGTGCTAACCCACGAATCTACCTTCGACCCCGCTCCTGCATTTCTGAAGCGCTCGAGGATGTCCCCAAGCGCCGTGCCGGACACGCCCTTGGATAGCTGATCCAAGAGCCCTCCCTGCGGGTTGTTTGGATCGCGACTTCCTCGAATCAAGTCTCCGATCTTTTCGCGATTTTGATAAGCCAGAATGCCAAGCACTGCGACAGCCAGTCTTCCCAGATTTGCCATTGGTTTCCTCCCTTGGATCTCAGGGAGAAGGTTTCGTGCTCGCAAAGGTTCCACTGTCTGCCCCGCTAGCAAAATCCGAGTCGCACGGTCACTACATGGCGAGTGGTGAGGGCCGAAGAGGCAGCTCGCGAAGATACTGGATGTAATGTCAAAGCTCGAACAGCCGAAGCCATCACCCGGCGCCAGGACGACCATGATGGGTTCATGGGGACGCTACGCCGCGATCGGTGCTCCCAAGCTTGTGCATCACGCAGCTGCCGCCGCACCGCCTCACCCGCAATGGCGGCGCAGCAATTCGGCAAGCTTCTCGGGTCGATCTCCGGGTATGTTCTTAAACCCGGTCCAATCGGATTTGTTTTCTGTATCGATCGCCAACCTTGAGCCGTCTTGCCTCAGCGTCCTGCAACTCGTCGGATGTCGAAGTCAGTCCCCGACGGCCCAAGCAAGCGATAACACGAATGTTTTTGACGGTGCTTCAGCGTCACACCCGAAGTTCCTATTGCGAAACTGCGCAACGCGCATATTGTTTGGCATAGTCGGGGTCGTAATCGGCAGTCCAAGGACATGGGCCGTGGACGCGGTGCTAAGTTACGTGGTTTGGTCGAGGATTTGGTCGAACTTCTATAGAGCCGTCCGGGTAGAGCCATGCAGCACAAGGCCATGAGTGATGCGGCCATGGGGCAAGGCCAGCGTGAGCCAGCCGACGGCGATATTGTCCGCGAGCAAGCCGTCCTCTTTCGCCTCACCGACCGACTTTACCGAGCCAACGGCCTTGGCGAGATCTACGATGCAGCACTTGATGCCATATGCGACGCGCTCGGTTCGTCGCGCGCCTCGATTCTGAGATTTGACAGCCACGGCGTCATGAGCTTCGTCGCATGGCGCTCACTTTCTGAAGAATACCGCGAGGCAGTTAACGGCCACACGCCATGGACGCGCGGGGAGCACAATGCCGAGCCAATCTTTGTCGAGGATATTCGTCTCAGCGGTGAATCTCGGCAACTCATCGACAGGGTCCTTGGCGAGAGAATCGAAGCGCTGGCCTTTATCCCGCTTGCCAGCTCCCACGAGCTCATCGGCAAGTTCATGGTCTACTATCCAGCACCCCATCGCTTCGCCGATCGTGAACGCGAACTTGCGTTGACCATTGCCCGTCAGCTCGGGTTTGCGATTGAACGGAAGCGGGCGGAAACAACGGCAGCGCGACTGAGCGCGCTCGTCGAATCCTCGGATGATGCAATCATCGCGACCGATACGGATGGCATCGTCACGGACTGGAACAGCGGCGCCGAGCGTCTCTACAGCTACGGCCGCAAGGAAATGATCGGACGCCCGCTCATGTTGCTGATACCGCCCGATCGCCAAAATGAGGAGCGGGAGATTCTGGCGCGCATTCGCAATGGAGAACATGTCGAGCATTTCGAGACCGTTCGCCTGCGCAAGGATGGCAGCAGCATTCCCATCTCTTTGACCGTTTCCCCAATCGCGGACGCGTCTGGCGCAATTGTCGGTGTCTCCAAGATCGCGCGTGACATTTCCGAGCGGCTGCGCGCGCAAGAGCAGCGGGAGCTGCTGCTTCGCGAGATGGACCACCGCGTGAAGAATCTCTTTGCCATCGCAAGCTCCATCGTCAATTTGAGCGCGTCAGCCGCTGAAACGCCGGCCGCGCTGGCCTCCACCGTTTCTGACCGGCTCGGCGCCCTCGCGCGGGCGCATGCGCTGACGATGTTCCCCTCGACTGGCCCCTCTGTTCAGGTCGCGACGAGCCTACATGCATTGATCGCCGCAATCCTCGCGCCATACCGCCATGGAGCTGACGAGCATCCCCGCTTCGCGATCAGTGGCATCGATATGCCGGTCCCTTCAGCGATGATCACGCCGCTTTCTCTCTTGCTACACGAATTCGCCACCAACGCTGCCAAACATGGCAGCCTCTCGGCGGCCGCCGGCTCAATAGAGATCGCTTGCTCCAATAGCGACGGTAAGGTGACTGTCCAGTGGAGGGAGGTAGGAGGACCATCTCCAGTCGAAACCGAAGACGAAGGTTTCGGGAGCCGCTTGGTACGCGCCGCCGCGAGTGAGCTTGGCGGAGTCGTCCGAGATTGGGACCCCGCCGGAATTGTCCTTGGTATCACGATCGATATTGAAAGATTCTCGGGCTGATGACCGAGCCGCATCTCAGCGCAGCAGCCCATCGCTCTCAAAGTCTTTCCAACCGCGCAGTTTGGCCTTCGAGCTTTCGTCTCGCCCACTGCCGGCTGAATGGGGAGCCTCACGCCCCCTCTTCTGCGCACGCTTGATTGCCGCCTTGGCGGCGGCCCGTCGCCGGTTCTCCGCGGCTGCCGCTGCATCTTCGTCACGCCAGACAGTGACCAGGTCACGGTCAAGCACATCTTCGATGTGGCGCGGGTCGAACACGTGGAATGTGATCTTCCTGGCGCGGCCGCGAAGCTTGACCGTTCTGGTCCCCGCGCTCTGCAAGCGGCCGGCCTTCAGCCAGCGGTTCCGCTCGCCAGAGGAGATCGTCAGGATGTCCTCAACTTCACGGGGAATCACGGGCAGATCTTCGATAGCCTGCATGGCTTTGGACACGATCGCCGTTGCCGCGTCGACATCTGCGTCGCAGCCCTCCGGCAGTCGCAAGGTCAGCACCCGGGATTCGATGTGGAGCAAGTTCCTGAACGCAGGCGGCAGACGCGCGCGGATCTCAAGGAAGATGCCGCTCGCCCGCATGGACGATCCCAGCGTCGCGGCCGACGACAGCGGCCACTCGGCGATCAATTTTGCGGTCGGGTCGATTTTTCGGCGCACGGGCATGCCGGAAAGATAGGGCGTCCGGGTTGCAGACACTACCCGACGCCGGTGCGCTTTCATGTGCAGACGCGAAGCTCGGGACGCCAATTTTTCAGTGCGGGGGTAGCACCGAAATAGAATTGATGTTGGAACAAACGCTGCGCCCCTCTGTTGTCTTCCAGGCACAATTCTGTGCGTTGGAGGAAATCCATGAAATTTCATTTGCTATCGGCTGCGCTCTGCACGGCCGTCGGACTGGGTTTCGCCCATCCGGCGCTCAGTGCCGAAAAGGCGCAGGATTTCGTCAACAAGGCCGCGCAAGGTGGGATCTTCGAAGTCGAGTCCAGCAAGATCGTCCAGGGCAAGGCGAAAGATCAGCCCATCAACGACTTTGCCCTGAAAATGATTACCGATCACGGCGCCGCCAATGCCAAACTGCAGTCGATCGCCGGGGAGCAGAAATTGCAGGTTCCGGCGGAGACGGACGCCAATCACAAGAGTGACCTCGAGGCGTTGAAATCCGCGAACGGGTCACCCGACCAGACTTACGTGAAGATGCAGCAAGACGCGCACGCCGACGCGGTCAAGCTGTTCCAGGACTATGCGGCCGACGGCGACAACGCGGATCTCAAGGCTTTCGCACAGCAGACGTTGCCGACACTCAAGATGCATCAGGAGATGATCGAAAAGATTGCCTCCGGCAAAACCGACAATACGGCAACGACCAGCACCGCACCCGCGGCGACAGACACAGACCAGAACGCATCCGCTCCGGTGGCTGGAGCGAACAGCTTTACGGAAGCCCAGGCGAAATCACGGATCCAGGATGCCGGCTTCGCCAATGTCAGCACATTGACGAAGGACGACCAGGGCATCTGGCGCGGCACCGCCGAGAAAGACGGAAAGCAGGTAGCCGTAGCGCTCGATTTCAAAGGCAACGTGGTTGCCGGCGCTCAATAACCGAACTCAGACGATGGAGTGAAACATGACGACTGTCACCGGACTTTTCGATGACTATCAGGACGCGTCCGACGCAGTAAGCGAGCTGGAAGCGATTGGCGTGCCGAGAGACGACATCAGCATCGTGGCGAACAATTCCGACAATTGGTATCGGGATGAGACCTCGGAAGCCGGCGACGATGCCGCCGCCGGCGCAGGCCTGGGAGCGCTCGTGGGCGGCGCGGGGGGCCTCCTTACCGGGCTCGGAATCATGGCCATACCCGGTGTTGGGCCTGTGGTGGCGGCCGGCTGGCTAGCTGCTACGGCAGTTGGCGCGGCGGGCGGCGCGGTGGTCGGCGGAGCCGCCGGCGGAATTGTGGGCGCGCTGACGGAGTCCGGCGTTCCTCAACGCGATGCTCATGTCTATGCCGAGGGCGTTCGCCGCGGCGGCAGTCTCGTGACGGCCAAAGTCGACGATCGGCTCACCGGCGAGGCTGAACGCATCCTGCGAGGCGAGCGTGCCGCCAACCTGGACGAGCGGCGAAGCGCTTACGAGGCCAGCGGGTGGACGGGTTTCGACGCGACCGCAGAGCCCTATGATGACATCGAGGCCGAACGCGATCGCGTTCGCCGGACCACACCACTCTAAAAAATGAGGCCCCGTCGAATACACGACGGGGCCTTTTCTTGCCGGGCGCACGAGGCATCCGAAATTTTTTGATTGTCTGCTCATCAGGAACATCTAAGGCAACCTCACGCAGGAATAGCGGGGATGACCCGGATCGCGACCTTCAACGTCAATGGTGTCAATGGGCGCTTGCCGGTGCTGCTGAAGTGGCTTGGCGAGACTGACTATGACGTGGTCTGCCTTCAGGAACTGAAAACATCGGACGTGAAATTTCCGATCGAGGCGATTCGGGACCTCGGCTTTAGCGCAATCTGGCACGGCCAGAAATCCTATAACGGCGTGGCAATCCTGGCCCGTGGGAGGGATCCGATCGAGCGCCGCCGCGGCTTGCCGGGCGATCCCGATGATACGCATAGCCGCTACCTCGAGGCGGAAATCGACGATCTCGTCGTCGGCTGCATCTATCTGCCCAATGGCAATCCCGCGCCAGGGCCAAAGTTCGATTACAAGCTCCGTTGGTTCGAGCGTCTCGTCACCTACAGCCAGTCGCTGTTGGGCGAGCGGACGGTGCTTTGTGGTGATTACAACGTCGTGCCCACCGAAATAGACGCCGTTGTTCCGGCGCGCTGGCTGGGCGATGCCGTCTTCTTCCCCGAAAGCAGGAAAGCCTATGCCCACATGCTAACCTTGGGTTGGGTGGATGCGATGCGTCGTATCCATCCAGACAAGGGCATATACACCTACTGGAACTTTTCCTATCGCGGTGGCTACGACAGAAGCTCAGGCCTGCGGATGGACCATCTGCTCGTAAGCCCGTCCCTTGCGAAGAGCATTCTGGCTGCGGGTGTCGATGTCGAGACCCGTGGATGGGAAAAGCCGAGCGATCACGCACCCGCCTGGATCGACGTCGGTTAAGACCGATCGCGCGATCGCACTTGCAGAAAGACTGCTTGCGGCCGTCGCCCACGCTTCACGTCGAAACCCCTAAAAGGAGATCTCGCAAATGCCAAAGTTCGTTACGATCCAATATGGCCATGTGGGAAGATGGTGGAGGGAAGCAGCCAGTACGGATCCAGCTGAGAGCGGGCCGAGGCGCTGCAAGCGACTCGGCAATGACGGAGACAAGCTCCACTCGCAGCGAAACTAAAGAAGCAGTCGTGCGTTGGACGCGATTAAACCATTTCGTCGTGGGATGGGGCGGGTGAGTGTGGTCAAGCCAACGTCGCGTAAAGCAATTCAGGGGTCAACCGCTCGTCAAGCGAAGTCGCCTACGCGTGACCCAGCCAATACAGAACTGCCCACTTTTCGGCCTGTCCAGCTCGCAACGCTCGTAGACGTCGTCCCTGCCGGCGACCGCTGGCTCCACGAAATGAAATATGACGGCTATCGCATTCTAGTCGCCGTCGGCAGCGGGCAAGCGCGTGCCTACACGCGATCTGGCCTGGACTGGTCTCACCGTTTTCCTTCCATTCTTTCGGAAGCCAGCAAGCTCAAGGTCGGGTCCGCCCTGATTGATGGCGAGGCCGTCGTTGTCGATGCAAACGGACGATCAAACTTCCAGGCCCTTCAAAACGCATTGAAGGGTGCGCCGTCGACCATCGACTTTTATGCCTTCGACCTCCTTCAACTTGACGGCGAAGATCTCACCAGGCGTCCTCTCCTTGATCGCAAGGAAAAGCTCCAGGCCATTTTGCCCGCGAAGAACCCGGTGCTTCGTTATTCCGATCATATCCTGGGTCGCGGAGAAGAGTTGCTCGAGCGCTTTTGCGCAGCTGGTCTCGAGGGGGTGGTTTCAAAGCTCTCCGATTCTCCTTATGTGGCGGCCCGAGGTGGAAACTGGCTCAAGATCAAGTGCATCAAGCGGCAGGAGTTTGTGATTGTCGGCTGGACGCCGTCCGACAAGGTCCGCGCGTTCCGGTCATTGATCCTTGGAGTGCATGACGGCGGCAAGCTGCGTTATGCGGGGAAAGTCGGCACTGGCTTCGACACAGCTGAGCTTTTCGGCCTCATGAAGATCATGGCACCACTCGAGCAGAAGGCCGCGACCGTCGAGGCGCCGCGAGCCGAAGTTCGCGGAGCACACTGGCTTCGACCCAAGTTGGTGGCGGAGATTGCCTTCACAGAGATGACCAACGAAGGAACGTTGAGACATCCGAGCTACCTTGGTCTGCGCGAAGACAAGAAGGCGGCCGCGGTCGTGCTGGAGACGGAACGTCGCACAGCCAAGCTGACCGCGGCGCCGGCGAACACCATCGCTATCAGCAACCGTGACCGCGTGATCTATCCGGAGTCCAATATCACCAAAGGCCAGCTTGCCGACCACTATGCGGCCGTCGCGGAGATCATGTTGCCTTGGGTCGGCAGTCGGCCGATCAGCCTTGTTCGGTGTCCCCAGGGCCGGGCCAAGAAGTGCTTTTTCCAGAAGCATGATGCCGGGAGCTTTGGCGACAAAGTCCACCATGTCGGCATCATGGAAAAGGACGGTCACGAGGAGCCATACCTTTATGTCGACGACGCCGATGGGCTGATGACCTGCGTCCAGATGGGAACGATCGAGCTGCATGGGTGGGGCGCTCGGATAGAGGATGTCGAAAAGGCAGACCGCCTCGTCTTCGATCTCGACCCGGATGAGGGTCTCGATTTCGAAGCCGTCCGCGCCGCCGCTTTCCAGTTTCGTGATATTTTGAAATCGCTGGGACTTACGACGTTCCCGATGCTGACGGGAGGCAAAGGAGTGCATGTGATCGCGCCGCTCACCCCACAGGCCGAGTGGCCGCATCTGAAAGACTTTGCGCATCGCCTCGCTCAAGCGGTCGCTCAAAGCGATCCCTCTCACTTCACGGCCGCGTTGTCGAAGGCCCGCCGCAAGGGTCGCATCTTTGTCGACTATTTGCGCAACCAGCGTGGGGCGACCGCAATCATGCCTTATAGCGCGAGGTCCCGACCTGGCGCTCCGGTCGCGGCGCCGATCGCCTGGGCGGAGATGAAGACGATTGATGCGCCCTCGCATTTCCACGTCGGCGATGCTCCTGAATTGAAGAAACGCGCAGTTAGCAAATCTCTGGCGGGATGGGGTCGAGCCGACCAATCATTGCCGGATCTGTAGCCCCACTCCGCGAAAGGCAAGCGAGGCTGGATTGGGGGCTTCGCTGCCTTGCCCCGATTGGAACCTGCGGAGATTGGCCCCGTTTGCCTTGACCATGGCCAAAACCGATCCGCGGACAGTCGCCAGTCTGCTTAGGGAATACGCACATCGCACGTCGCTGCGCGGAGACAATCCCTATCGCACCAAGGCTTACTTGCGCGCGGCCGATAGTCTGGCTGCGTTGTCGCAGCCGCTTGATCGGATCATCGCCGCGGGCGCCCTCACCAGAATCCCGGGAATCGGGGACGCGATCGCGGACATTGTGCGAAAGCTCCATGAAACGGGTACGCATCCACGCCTTGAGACGCTGCGCGAGGAGGTGCCGGCCGGTGTGATGGAGCTTTTTACAATACCTGGCCTGCGGCCTGACAAGATCCTGAAGCTCCATCAGGCGCTCGGTGTGAACTCGTTGGCCGAGCTCGAAGCCGCGGCAAAGGCAGATCGCATCCGGCCTGTCAAAGGCCTTGGTGCTTCACTTCAGACAAAAATCCTGCAAAACCTGGCTATCGCTCGAAGCGGCGAAACACAGCTTCACCTGCACAAGGTCGCCGCACTCCTTGAGCATGCAATCCTATCAGTGAAGCAAGAGCATCCCGAATTATCGCGTGTGGAAATCGCCGGTGATTTCCGGCGCGGTTGCGAACTTGTTGCTGACCTCGCGCTGGTCGCGCTGGGCAAGAAGCGGACCGCAATCGAGCAGTCCACGCTCAGGCTTGTCGTCACGGACAAGAAGCACTTTGGCGCGAGCCTCCTCGAAACTACGGGTTCGGCGGCCCATCTTGCGCAGTTGAAGATGTACGCGGCCGAAAGAGGGTTCGCCCTCAAGGCGGATGGGCTCTACCGCGGGAGAAAGCTGATCGCATCAGCGACAGAGGAGGAAATCTACGGAGCGTTGGACCTGCAGTTCATCGAACCTGAACTGCGCGAAGGCAGGGATGAGATTGAGCGGGCAGCGCGGCGGCAACTCCCTACCCTCGTCCGGGATGAAGATCTGCATGGTATCCTGCATTCTCACACGACCGCATCCGATGGCACCGAAACGCTAGAGGCAATGGCTGAAGCGACGCGCACGCGCGGGTTCGACTACTTTGGTGTCGCCGACCATTCGCAGTCTGCCCACTACGCGGGCGGCCTCACACTGCAGGAGATTGCCGAGCAGCACCGTGAAGCAGATCGGCTGAACAAGAGGTATGGCGGAAAATTCCGTGTCCTGAAGGGCATTGAGGCAGACATCCTCGCCGACGGCTCATTGGATTATCCGGACCACGTCTTGAAGCAGTTCGATTTCGTTGTCGCGAGCGTGCACAGCGGCTTCAAGTTGCCGAAGAAGGAGCAGACGGACCGTATCATTGAGGCAATCGCGAACCCCCTGACGACAATTATCGGGCACATGACCGGTCGCCAATTGTTGCGTCGTCCCGGCTACGAGCTCGACGTCGACAAGGTCCTCAGAGCGTGCGCGAAATATGGTGTCGCTGTCGAAATCAACGCGCATCCCTGGCGGCTCGATCTCGACTGGCGCTGGCATCAGAAAGCCCTCGACTACGGCTGCATCTTCAGCATCAATCCGGACGCCCATTCAATCCGCGAACTCGACCACGTGCATTGGGGGGTCGAAATGGCCCGCAAGGGAGGTATCCCCAGAGATCGGGTTCTGAACGCCATGGGTTTGACGGCTGTGCTTGCGCATCTTTCAAAGCGCAAGTCCGCCCGCAACGGCGGCAACCGTCACTCGCCTGCGAAGAGCCCTAGAGCCGCGTAACGAGCGGCGGTCTAGCACGATGCGCTGCCTGGAACGCGATCCGCGGCCGGGCTCCTTGCCGGAAACATATCCGCGCCCCTCACGCCCGATGTAGCATCAGGTTCTGCGTGAGGCTTCAGTCTATGCCGGTAGGATCATGGACCCACTCCCGGAACGTAGGGCCTTTGTTTTCGTTGGTAGAAATGACGTTGGCAGATCCGACGGTCAATCAACCAAGGCAACAGGAGGAATTTCACATGGTCCGCAAGATACTGGCTACGGTGGCCACGGCTGCTCTCATGTCGACGGTGCTGTGCACCGCCGGTGCTTACGCCGCAAATACCGCCAAACCCGCTGCCCAGACGGAGGTCGTTGCTCCGGTCACGGATGGCAGGCTCGTTTCCAAGATCATGGGAGCCGCGGTCTACGACAGCACCGCAGATGACGCGACGAAGATCGGCGATGTTAATGACATCGTCCTCGACAAGAACGGGAACGCCAAACTCGTCGTCATTGGCGTCGGGGGTTTCCTCGGCGTGGGCGAAAAGAATGTCGCCTACGATTTCAACAAGCTTGAATGGATCAACAAGAACGGCGATCGCTGGCTGGTAGCAAAGACGACCAAGGATGAGCTTAATGCTCAGCCCAATTTCGATACGACGGCCTACGATCCTGCGGCAGCCTCGACGACCCAGCCGACCAAAAGCACGGCGGACACTCAAGCGACAACTGCCAAAACCGATACGACTGCCACGGCCTCGATCGACAAGTCGAGCTTGACCGAAATGCCGTCAGACAAAATCAGCGCGGCAAATCTGATCGGAACCAACGTCTATGGCGCGGATGATGCGAAGGTCGGCGAGATCGGCGACGTGATCCTGACAGGCGACAAGAAGGTCGACTCGATAATTGTTGATGTAGGCGGCTTCCTGGGCATTGGCGAAAAGAAGGTCGCCGTCGGCATGGAGAACCTCAAGTTCTTGACCGACAAGAACGGCAATCGCTACCTCTATACGAACTTCACCAAGGACCAGCTGGAGGCGCAAACTGCCTACGACAAGGCCACTTACGCCCAAAACCGCGATAAGCAACGGATAATCATCAGCAAGTAAAGAACTACCGAAGCGCTCGTCGTCCACGGCGGGCGCTTTGGTCATCCGGTGACAGAAGCGGGCCTTGAAATTAGCCGACGAGGTTCGTCATAAGCTCTGCAGATATCAGCGACCTCGTCCTGTCTGATGTCCCTGGCGTGTGGAAAGAGACGCGGTCAGAGGGGCTGGCCTGACCTCGCAGATCAGTCTTCCCCTATCCGCAGCATAGCGGTGACTAAGATGTATCTTATCCAAATCCTGTTGCCTCGCTCAGACAACCAGGGCCAACCGTACCCCAGAAGAGATTTCGACCGTCTGAAAGAGGAACTGGCGGCTTGCTTCGATGGCGTGACGGCCTATCTCCAGGCGCCTGCGGAGGGTCTTTGGAAGGACCGCGGAAAAACAGACAGCGACGATATCGTCATCTTCGAGGTGATGACGCCAAGCATGGATGTTTCAGATTGGCGGCGCCGACAGGGCGACCTGGAGCACCTCTTTCGGCAGGAAAATATTGTGGTCCGCTACTGGACGATAACACTCCTTTGAAGCTCAGGCTCGCTGGCCGCTCCGGAACAAGACTGGGGCATTCAGGTTGCTAGGCGAGAGGCCTGGTCGCACCTGGCGCCGACGCACAATGTCATCGTCAAGGCGCATGATCGCCATCATCCAGATCGCACTGCCATGTATCAATGACGGCCGGCGCCTCCACCACCGCCACGACACGGTCGTTCTCCTACGACCATGGGAGCGTAACCGCCACACTACGGTTGTCGTCAAGACCCACTCCATTTGGAACCGCCGTGTCTCCTCATCGTTGAACCGAAGGCTCCATAACTTCCAAAGCGATGGTGGCACGTGACTCACAGCTCGACATTCATAAGCGTGCGGCTTGAGATTTTTGGACCAACTTTCGAACCGACAGGGATCGGGCCGGTGCTGGCTGCAACAAGTGCCGTAGCTGCCGCTCTTTGCATTGCACGGCCCAAGCAATGACCGATGTCAGCTCGGAAATTGAGCGAGAGCAAAGCAACACGGTTGCCAAAGGGCCATTTCAACGTTTCCTCCGCATTATTGGCCCCGGCTTCATCACCGGCGCCTCCGATGACGACCCCTCAGGGATAGGCACGTACAGCCAGGCCGGAGCCCAACTCGGGTTCAACATCGGCTGGACCATGCTCTTTACCTTTCCTCTTATGGCGGCGATCCAGGAGATTGCGGCTCGGATAGGTCGCACCACGGGCAAAGGCATCTCGGGCAACCTTTCTCGCTATTACCCTGCCCCCCTGCTTTATCTTGTGGTCGTCCTGCTATTTTCCGCCAATGTGATCAACATTGGTGCCGACTTAAGCGCGATGGCTGATGCGCTCAACCTTCTGATCGGAGGGCCTAGCTCGGTCTATGTCCTGGGGTTTGCGCTGGTCAGCGTGGCGGCAATCGTGTTCCTCAAATACAGCCGCTACGTGAAAATCCTTAAATGGACCACGCTTAGCCTGTTCGCCTATGTCGTGGCGATGTTCGCTGCAAACGTTCCATGGGGCGAAGCGGCAAAGGGGGTGTTGATTCCGCACATCGCATGGAACGGCACGTTCTTCACCACGCTGCTTGCCATCTTGGGCACAACAATTTCACCCTACCTGTTTTTCTGGCAGGCTTCGCAAGAGGTCGAGGAGGAAAAGCTCGATCCTTCCGCCAAGCCCCTGAAATGGGCACCGTGGCAGGCTCGAAAAGCGTTCGGGCGGATTCGCGCTGACACACTGGTTGGGATGGCCCTGTCCAACCTTATTGCCATCGCCATCATCTTAACCACTGCTGCGACGCTCAACAAGGCAGGGGTAACCGATATCTCCTCTTCCACGGACGCGGCGAAGGCATTGGAACCGGTGGCCGGCAAATTCGCCTTCATCATCTTTGCGGCCGGAATCATCGGTACCGGGTTACTGGCCGTTCCGGTGCTCGCGGGATCGGCCGCCTTCGCAGTCGGCGAGGCACTACACTGGAAGGTTGGCCTGGCCCGTGAACCGAAGGAGGCAGTGGCCTTCTATGGGACGCTTACCATGGCCGCGGCTCTTGGCACCGGCATCATGTTCACGCCAATCGACCCGATCAAGGCGCTTTATTGGAGTGCCGTAATCAACGGCATCTGCGCGGTGCCGGTGATGGTCGTAATGATGCTTATGGCTGGCCGGGCCGACATAATGGGAGACTTCCCCATACGAGGGTGGCTCCGTTCCCTGGGGTGGCTCTCGACCGTAGCCATGACGCTATGCGTCGTTGGTTTGGCGGCTCAGTGGCTACTGTGACCGCTTTCGAATTCCGGGAGCGATGGATGAGCAAGCCGACAGAGAAACGGCCTGTCAGCTATGACGCTGAGGTCTGGGCCAGAAAAAAATATGGCCCGACGCTCAAGCAGGCCAAGACAATCATCAGTTCAAGCGGCCCTCCCAAGCGTAGTTCTAACGTTTGGCGCTGCCACATTCATTCGCGTTTGGTAATGAGGGGCATTAGATCGCCAGCCCGCCGACGGCCAACACGTGGTGGCGCGCCTTGAGGTATCTCGCTTCATTCAGTAGCGAATTCCAATAGGTGCGATCAGCTCAAATACTGGTCGCCGCTAGGATGGAAGGGACAAGGCCGCGTTTGACCTTGGCCGACAAGCCGCAACGGCAGAAGACGGCATTCGTTCCGGCGACTTCGCCACGCCAGAGTCCCGAGGCGAAATTCATAACTGCACGGCTGGCCTGCGGCTGGCGACCGGAACTGGCGGTGACGCCACGCGTTCTCCAAAGATCTTTCGGCAATGGAGATTGGGAGCGCGCTATGGGCCTGTTTACGAAGGACATCAAGACGATGGACGATCTGTTCCTGCACGTTTTGCAGGACATCTACTATGCCGAAAAACAGATCCTGAAGGCGCTCCCCGATATGGTTGAAAAGGCCACCAACCGGGATTTGACGGCGGCTTTCAAAGCCCACCTCGCCGAGACGCAAAAGCACGTCCAACGGCTGGAGCAAGCCTTCGAGCTTATCGGTGAAAACCCGAAGGGGACGACCTGTCCGGCGATCGATGGCATCATCAAGGAAGCTAACGGGATCGCAGGCGAGGTTGCCGAGAAGAAAGTGCTCGACGCCGCCCTGATTGCCGCCGCACAGGCCGTCGAGCATTATGAGATTACCCGCTACGGAACTCTGATTGCGTGGGCGGAGCAGAGCGGCAACGAAGCCGTCGCCCGACTTCTCACTGCGACCCTCAACGAAGAAAAGGCGGCCGACAAGAAACTCACCACCATCGCCGAACGGAAAGTCAACGAGAAGGCGTCGACTTGATCGATGCGCTCGGGGACGCTTGCATGAACGCGCGCGCTGAACTCACCCGATCCCTTTGGATGAAGGTCGACGTCTATCCCGATGCGCCGAAATTCTTGGGCAACAAGAGCTGTGACACAGTCATCATAGGAGCGGGCATCGCCGGACTGTCGATCGCTCACGAACTGGCCAACATCGGCCAGAAGGTCATCGTCATCGATCGCGGAACGATCGCCGGCGGTATGACGTCGCGAACCACGGCGCATCTGGCGCCGATCTGTGACGATGGCCTCAGCGCGTTGATCAACCTGCGGGGTGAAGACGTTGCAAGGCTGTTCCAGCAAAGTCAGGAGGCCGCCGTCGCCCGCATCGAGGAAAACGTCTCCGAGTTAAGGATCGACTGCAATTTTCGCAGGTTGGACGCGTTTCTGTTTCCGGCGATGGGTGTCGACCCCAAGGACGCCCGCGATCAACGCCAGCAAGAATTCGATGCGGCACGAAAGGTCGGGGCCGCTGTCGAACTGGTAACTGGCTTGCCGCTCAAGGGTTTCGAGGAGGCGCCGGTCCTGTGCTACCCCAACCAGGCGACTTTCCATCCGTTGCGATATCTGCGTGGGCTTGCTGGATCGATCCGCGAAAGCGGCTCCCTCATTTTCGCCGACAGCGCCGCGACCTCCGTCGAGGAACTGCCTGAGGACGGCGTGCGCGTCTCCACGGAGAACGGCGGCGTGATTGAAGCGGGATCGGCCGTCGTCGCCACGAACTCGCCGATCAACGATCGTTTTCAGCTGCACACCAAGACGTCGCCCTACCGGACCTACGCGATTGCTTTCACATTGCCGAAGGGTGCGCTCCCCGATGCGTTGTTCTGGGACACGGGCGATCCTTACCACTACGTCCGAATGAATCCCGGTCCCGGCTCGGTTGACTATCTGATCGCAGGCGGAGCCGACCACAAATCCGGCGAATCCGACGACGGCGACATTCGTTTCGAGGCAATAGAGGCCTGGATAAGAGCGCTCGTGCCAAGCTTGGGCAAAGAGGTCACGCGCTGGTCGGGGCAGGTTCTGGACACCATCGACTATTGCGCCTTCATCGGCCTCAATCCCGGCAGCAAGTCGGTCTATGTCGTCACCGGCGATTCCGGCCAAGGAATAACGCATGGCGCGCTGTCCGGCTTGCTGGTGAAGGATATGATTTCGGGCGAGGAGAACCCGTGGGCCGCGGTCTACGACCCGTCGCGCAACACGCCCTCCGGCGTGATCAATTATGTTCGTGAAAACCTGTCCGCGGTCAAAAATCTCGCCGGCTATTTGCTTCCGGGTGACTTGAAGTCACTGGCCGAGCTTGCGCCTGGCCAAGGCGGGGTCCTGCGGGACGGACTGCGCAAGATCGCAGCCTGCCGCGATATGGCTGGAAAGCTCCATCTGAATTCCGCCGTCTGCACGCATTCTGGATGCGAAGTGGCCTGGAATTCCACCGAGCAGTGCTGGGACTGCTGCTGTCATGGCTCCCACTTTGCTCCCGACGGCACCGTGCTCAACGGGCCGGCCGTTGGTCGTCTCAACCCCGTGGACGCACCGGCGGGAGGAACATGATGCCCATACTCGAGCGCGGCAAGATATTCGTCGAGAAGATCACCGGCTGGCAACGACCCTCAAGCGACGAGCTCGGTCGGCTGGTGCGCCAGCGCAAGGCCAATGCATTCCGCTTCGAGGACGACGGCATCATCCCCAATCATCCCCACTGGCCGTTGGTCGTCTATCGCGGCGTCGTGAAACTGCCTGCCGAATTCGATCCGGCCGCAATCTTCGAGGAGCTCTTCGAGCGCAACAACTGGAAGGGGTCCTGGCGAAACGGCATCTACGATTATGCCCATTACCATTCCCGCATACATGAGGTTCTTGGCGTCGCTCGCGGATCGGCAAAGGTGCAGTTCGGAGGCAAGCGCGGCCGCACGCTCACCATCAAGGCGGCAGACGTCGCTATTTTGCCAGCAGGCACTGGTCACCAGTGCCTCGCGGCGAGCGAAGACTTTCTCGTGGTCGGCGCCTACCCGCCCAACGGCACATACGATGAATGTTCTAGGAGCGAGGACCATGCCGACGCCGTCAAAACCATTTTCAAGGTCGCTAAACCACGACAGGATCCCGTCTACGGTGGCAGCGGTCCGCTTTTCGACATATGGAAAGCATTTCGGTAAGCGCTGAGCGCTTCCGCCCATTTCCTCTGGATCGCCGAGTTGCGCTGCCTCGATGGCGGGCGGACAAAGGACCGCGCCAATGCACTTCGCCTAAGGAGCGATTGGCTCTGATCGCCGTTAAGACGGACAGAGATTATGCAATGGACATCAACGTTCCCAGGAAAGACATAGGCGTTGACGAGCGACGTAAGCGCCGCAGGCTACGCCGCGAAAAGCAGCGCGCAGAGAACGTGGGGCGCGCGGAAAAAATGCACCTCGCACGCCTGGCGGGCAAAGGGCCCGGCCGCCATTCGACCGAGTTGGCGAACTCCGCCTATGTCGGCTGCTCCGGATGGTTCTACTGGAAATGGCGCGGAAAGTTCTATCCGGCTGAGATGCCAACCTCCGAATGGTTCACTCATTATGCGCAGCAGTTCGACACCGTCGAAATAAACGCATCCTTCTATTCCTGGCCGACCGTCGCGAATGTGAAAACCTGGCTTCGTCAGCCCGGAACGCGGGCGTTCGTTTACACCATAAAAGTCTGTGAGCTGATCACGCACGTCAAGAGATTCGGGGATACCGAAACCCTGGTAAAAGATTTTGGACTGATCGGCGATATCCTTGGCAAGCGGATGGGGTGCTTTCTCTTCCAGCTTCCGCCAAGCTATCGCTTCACCGAGGAGAGGCTCCGCGCCATTCTGAGCCAGCTCGACCACACGCGACGCAACGTTGTGGAATTTCGTCATGCCAGCTGGTGGAACGAGACCGTCTATTCCGCCTTCCGCGAGAGCGGCACGATATTCTGTTCCTGCAGCGGTCCACGGCTTCCGGACGTTCTGGTTCGCACAGCCAACGATATTTACCTCCGAATGCACGGTCCGGAGCGCTGGTACAGGCACGACTATTCCGAAGGCGAGTTAGCCGAATGGGCCGAGAGGATCAAGAACAGCGGCGCGCGGAGAGCCTGGGTTTATTTCAACAACGACTATGAAGGCTTTGCGCCCGGCAACGCTTTGACCATGCGCCGGCTGCTCGATCAAACAGGCTTCGATCAAGCTCCGTCCGAAGTGGAATGTTTCCGTGGCGGCTCCGTCATCATAGTATGAGATCCGCGTCCGATGAACCCGCCAACAAAGCGCAGTTCCTGCAAATGCCAGATAAGGCGGTGCGCAAGTCCAATCGTTTCGGGCGCTTTCCTACCTTGGCTCGGTTCCCGCTGTTGCTCTGCGTCCGCTCGGTCGGTTCAGCTTTCGAGCACCAGCGATGCTTTCACCAATTCCACTGCTGCAGCACGCCGCTCCGGGCCAGCTGCGGGGAGAAAGCGGTCGTTCCGCGAATACCAACCAATGGGCAAGCCGGCGCAAACGAGCCTTCTCGCCGGTTTTCTCGGCCGCGGTCGGCGTCGTGATTGTGCAGTTCAAGATAGCCGAATTGTCAGATCTTTTGGGCGACGGATAGAAACGAGAGCGTACCTGGCAAGCCGCTCGCCGTCATCTCTCCACGCTCATCGAACACCAGGCCGGAGCCGACGACCAAGTCGCGCACCGTTCGGGAAACAACGACCTCTCTTGGTCGCGCATGATCGAGCAGTCGTGACGCTACCTCAATGGCTATGCCGGAGAATTCCTTTCCGCGCACCTCGCACTCGCCGACATGGACTGCTGCGCGAACCTCGACGCCTAGCTTCCTCAGGCGCTTGCCGATGGCGAACGCACATTGGATTGACCGGGTGGGCCGCTGGAATACCGCAAGCAGTAGGCCGGGTGAGCGCCCTATCTCCTGACCCGCAGCATGCAGCAATTCCTCGCGGATCAGTTCCGCATTCCGCTCAAGTGGATCGTGACCATATGCGATATCCTTGACCGCGAGCGACAACGCCGACACCAGCAGCCGCTCGCCGGGTGCCCAAGGCAGGGCGCCCGCGACAAAAGTCCTGATCTCGTCGACCAGGCGGTCCTCGCCCCAAATGACATGATCCTTTCCGGCAAGTTCAACATACTTGGCGCCTTCGATATGCGCGGCAAGATAGCGTCCTTCTTCTGGTCTCACCCAACGATCGCCGGTCCTTTGCACGATAAGAGTCGGAACGTGGATCGCCGGTAGGATAGCGCGCACGTCGATCTCGGTGCCCCAGCGCCAGAGGGCGATGGCATCCGCAGGAGACGCCGAGTTCCGTAGATAGGCTGCAAACCACTCGCGCTCGAGAATATTTTTGGTCAGGCTCGGCGCCGCGTTCCGCATATCTGCGGCCTGGCCCCATTGGCTTTCGACTGCGGCTATGTCGTCGTCGACCTGCTGTACGGCTCTCGCCCAAGGATAGCGCCAGTCAACACCAGCGCGGCGGTTCGCTCAGGATATGTCGCGGCGAAAAGCATGCACATCGGGCCGCCCTCAGAACTGGCGAACAGAACAGTGCGCTCGGAGCCCGTCGCGTCAAGCACGGCTCGGACATCCTCCATCCGCTCCTCCAACGTCGGCAGACCGACATTGCGGTCGGACAAACCGGTGCCGCGCTTGTCAATGCGGATCAGGCGCGAGAAGCTGCCGATCCGCTTGAACACATGCGCGAGCCGCGGCGATCCCCAAGCCAGATCCAAATTGGAGACCCAGCCGGGGACGTAGACGACATCAACGGGTCCGTCGCCAGTCACCTGGTAAGCGATATTGACGCCAGCCGATTTGACATATCGGGTTGGCGGCCTCCCGGACTCGCCCGCGATCGCTATTTCTGACCCGGATTTTCGCGATTGCCCCAGGTTTGGAACTGCCTGCGGCGAACGGGATCCGGCACGCCGCACCCGCAATTCCTCGTACAGTGTTCGCGTTTCCGGTTCTGGCGTCAGCCCCAGGTCGCGCTGCAACGCATCTCGGCAAAGTTCGTACTGCTTAAGCGCGAGGCTTATTCGCCCTCGCGCGGCATAGCTATGCATTAAGGCGCGATGAGCGTCCTCTCGCAGCGGCTCCATCGACAGCAGACGCACCGCCGCGCGGATGCATGAGGCAGAGTCGTCCGATGTTGCGTAATGTTCGACCAGCCTATCCAGCGCTTCAACGGCCTTCATCCGCAGGCGCTCGCGCTCGACCCGCAACCAGTCTTCGAAAGGCTCTTCCCGAACGCTGAGGCCATCCAGCAGGTCGCCCCGGTAGATTTCAATCGCCCGTTCAAGGTCATCCGGCGCGGTACCCCCTGCCAGCACCTCGAACCTTGCGACGTCAAAATCGAATTCGTCGAGGTTAAGTGCGATATTCGCGCCTTCCGTCACGAGCCGGCCGCCGCCTGAAGCTGCTATCGCTTTCCTGATTGCCGAAACTGCTTGCCTCAGACTAATGCGGCCCTGCGCCTCGCCGTTCGCGCCCCAGAGCAGAGCAGCAAGCTTCTCTCGCGACTGCGGATGCCCCGCTTGCAGCGCAAGGTAGGCCACGATTGCCCGCGCCTTGCGGCTGAATACCGTCGGCGTTGCGGCGGGGCCGGCAAAATCAAAACCGCCCAGCAGATGAAGATGAGGCCCGGTCATCGGGCACCCCCTGCCATTGGCTCGCCGCAATCCTTCCCGGAATCGCCTCTATTTTCAATCGCGAACTGTCTTGCACTGTCTTTTTCACGATCTGATCACGCCAGCTACCACGCCCTAATCACGGCGCCCAGGTTAGATGCTCGCACTGGACTTTGACCGCGGGAGAATGCTGTGCGAGACGGAAGCCTCACTGATTGGCCGATCTGGTATGACGAACGCCGGCGCGATGCGGCGAACAGCGCGACGACACGCCACGACATCGAACTTGTTCGATATCTCGAAAAGAAAGAGGCTCATCGGGCGAGATCGGCCCGCAGCCCTGACCTGGTAAGTGCCGGGGCCCGTCTCGCACTAGCTAAGAGGTTACTGGGCATGATCAATTCGTCAGACAATTCGGCGGTCATTTGCTTGAGGATGATTCTAAGCGTCTGTTCCCGCCAGACCAGGTCTTGGTCCGGTTGAGCATGTAACCTAGACCGGTCCAATCACGGCGCCAGGGCGGAGAAGTGGAGATGTTGAGCCTCGGTACCTTCAACCTTTCTGTCTCGCCGATTTTCAAAAGCCCAAAACGGAACTGGCCTGCTGCCATTGTGCTCGCTGTTCCCTGGGGAACGAGCGTCGCTCCTCCTTCGGCATCGCTAGGGCCGCTGGCCGCTAGACGGAACCACACAAATGCGGTGTTTTCGACCCCACATTTGTAGTACTTTTTGCCCTCGCTAGATCTGGCTTGCGGTTCGAGGTTGAAGTCAATGCTTAGAGTCGTAGACAATCCCTTGACCGTTCTGACGAACCGGGAGCGGATGATAGCGGCAAAGTTCGCTGAGGGGATGACATATCGTGAAATCGGCGAGATGTTCTTCATAGCGCCGGCCACGGTTCGGACCCATCTGTCGGCGATCTATCGGAAACTCGACGTTCGCAGCAAAGTGGCCCTCGCTGCGTTGCTTGCGGATCGCCGCCTCCAAGAACTCGACCAGTCACCATTCGAACGCCCTTCGACAGACCGGTGGGGGCCGCCTGTCGTCGCAGTTCTCCCGTTTGACAACCTCGGTGGAGAAGAACGCTGGACGCGTATCGCGGAAGGGTTGTCGGCGGACATCATCGTTGATCTCGCCCGTTACCCCGACTTGGGCGTGA
>NZ_SRSR01000288.1:0-304 GCF_004792275.1 Mesorhizobium sp. M4B.F.Ca.ET.143.01.1.1 | reverse complement strand
CTGTGCTGAAGGAAATCGTTCTTTTGGCCCGTTCGCTCCGATGCAGTTATTGCGGTACGGAGACCGTCGAGGGCCTGGATCAGTTCCTGCTCACCCGCCCGCTGTCCGAGCGCTACGGCGGCGCGCGCCTGGGACTTTTCGGCCGTCTCTTCGGTCACGGGTAGGCGCTGCCAAGAAGGCGGCGGCAGCCGTTACTTGCAATTAAGGCCGAACTGATACTTCCGGCTGTGTTCGATTGGAGAATGCGGCCGTGAGCCAGCGCGCTTTTATCGCTTCGCTCATCCTTTTGGCAGCGCTTGTCGCG
>NZ_SRSR01000287.1:0-304 GCF_004792275.1 Mesorhizobium sp. M4B.F.Ca.ET.143.01.1.1 | reverse complement strand
CTGGCCGGAGGCGACCGTCAATCCGCGAAAGACCTTGCCGTCGGCGAGCACATCGACCGTCTCGCCATTGAGATGGCCGAGGCCGGAGACGACGTTCACGGGCGCTCCAGAATAGCTCAGCCCGCAATCGACCTGGAAGGCGTCTTCCAGCGCGCCATATTCGAAGGGCGTCTGCATCACCTCGATGTAGCGTCTGGTGACGCCGCCGATGGTGCGCCTGACGACCAGCCAGATATCGTCGACGCCGTTCTGGCCGGGCGTGACCACAGCACTTTCCACGGCGGCCCATTCCAGGCCAGTGGCG
>NZ_SRSR01000286.1:0-305 GCF_004792275.1 Mesorhizobium sp. M4B.F.Ca.ET.143.01.1.1 | reverse complement strand
GTTCCGCTCCGGGCTGACCTACCGGCGCGGCGCCGGCAACGTCTTCTACTTCCGCCCCGGACACGAAACCTATCCGACCTATCACGATGCGACGGTCCAGAAAGTGCTGCGCAACGCAGTGAAGTGGGCGCATAACCCGCAAGGGTCGAAGCCCGCCATTTTGAATGCACCGCACGTGCCGGTCGAGAAGGCGCTGGAGCCGATCGAGGAGCGCGGACCAAAGCTGCACGCGCATGGCGAGGCCGGCTTCCGCTAAAAAAGGCGCTTCTCTCCTTCACTCGAGATTGCGTGGAAATAGCGTCTGG
>NZ_SRSR01000285.1:0-305 GCF_004792275.1 Mesorhizobium sp. M4B.F.Ca.ET.143.01.1.1 | reverse complement strand
GAGTGCCGTTGGGTTGGTGCGCGAGATGGTCTAGGGTCCCCGAAATGCAGGTCTCAACCATCTACAAGGCCGTCGGATCGCGCGGCTCCCGTGTCAGCCGGGTGCTCTGGATGCTGGAGGAGCTCGGGCAGCCCTACGAGTTCGTCGAGGTCAAGTTGCGCTCGCCGGAAGCCTATGCGCTCAATCCGTCGGGCAAGGTGCCGATCCTCATCGACGGTGAGCTGATCGTGACGGATTCGGCGGCGATCTGCTTCTATCTCGCCGACAAGCACGCCGATAAAGGCATGGGCGCAGATCGGAATAGC
>NZ_SRSR01000284.1:0-305 GCF_004792275.1 Mesorhizobium sp. M4B.F.Ca.ET.143.01.1.1 | reverse complement strand
CCGGCTCCGATCCGCAGCTCGGCTCCTCGCTCAACGTCCCTTCGGGCGGCGATCCGCGCCACACCATGCTGCTCGTCGGCGTCTACTACGTGCTTTACACGCTGAACCCGAAGATCCTGCTCAACACGGGCCTTGCCCGGCCGTTTATCTGCATCACGCCGCAAGGGTCAGTGCTGAACCCGGTCCATCCCGCCGCCGTCGGCATGCGCTCGCTCACCTGCGCGCGATTGCGGTCCGTCATCTTCGGGGCCTTCTCGCAAGTCGTACCCGAACGCCTGCCGGCGGCGCCTGCCGGCAACAACTGC
>NZ_SRSR01000283.1:0-305 GCF_004792275.1 Mesorhizobium sp. M4B.F.Ca.ET.143.01.1.1 | reverse complement strand
GTTGCCTTGCGGCATGCATCAGCGACGCGAAATCATCAGGCAGAGCGCCCTCAGATCGGCATCATAGGTTGCTTCGCTGGAGAGCACGTCGGCACAGCGCTTCTTCATCCGGGTCAATTTGGTGCCGGACATCTGAGCCACCGCATTCTTCACGGCGGGAGTCCCCGGGATTCCTACTGTGTTCGGCGTGCTCAGTGTAGAGAACCCTCCCACGCCGACCCCGGCTTCGTCGTCGATCCCCAGGCCAAGGGTCGCTTTGGCGCTGTCGCCGACATTCGCATCCGCGCTGGCGCTGACGCCGTCGC
>NZ_SRSR01000282.1:0-305 GCF_004792275.1 Mesorhizobium sp. M4B.F.Ca.ET.143.01.1.1 | reverse complement strand
CCTCGAAGAGGCTCTTGAGCTTGGCGACCGCATCGTCGCCGAACGGCTCGTCGGGCAGCAGCACCGGGATTTCCCAGCCCTGGCCAGCATAGCGCATGAATGCCGTGATCTCGCACACGATCCCGCCGCTGGCGCCGGAGCGCACAAAACCCTCGGCGGAGGCTTTGAGGTCGGCGAGCAGCGCATTCACGTCCGAAGACTCGAAGCGCGACAGGCGCGTCAGTTTCGAGGCCAGCGCCTCATAGCCGAACGGCGCCTTGAGGAAGCCGATCGCCGACCCGACGCCAGCGCCGCGCGGCACGAGG
>NZ_SRSR01000281.1:0-305 GCF_004792275.1 Mesorhizobium sp. M4B.F.Ca.ET.143.01.1.1 | reverse complement strand
CAGACGCCCTCCGAGCACATTATAGCGCAGCGATGGGACCTAAACTCCAGTAGGTGATCAAATCCCGCCTGGAATTCTTCCGATAGCGCATAGTCCGCATAGTTGTGGAAACTTCGGTTTCTCCAAGCGCCATTCGTTTCGGGTGAAACATCAGTCGCCTTTCCGCGGCGCCCGCCGAGGGACGCAACGAATTGATAGGCGATTTGAGCCTCAGCAAGTGACCTTGCCAGGTTGTCGCTGTTGAACTGGGGACAGGCGTTAGAACCGGGCAGACGCCGGACGTCCACGACCATGGCTATCTTTCC
>NZ_SRSR01000280.1:0-306 GCF_004792275.1 Mesorhizobium sp. M4B.F.Ca.ET.143.01.1.1 | reverse complement strand
AAAGGACATGGAAATTTGTTCCCGACGCGCTCCGGAGCATGAAAACGCAATGAGAGATGTGGACAAGTGGTATTTTTTTGGTATTGTTCGATCAGTTGGAGGAAAGCGGATGGCCGAGACGCGCACGGAAGCGCTTCATCAGAACGCCGCGGGGCTGGATGTCCAGGCCCCGGACGCCATCCTTTCGTTCCTCGCCAATGCGCAAATCGAGGCCGCCAGGGCCGTGCACGGCGCCATTCCGGCCATTGCCGAGGCCGCCGAGCTTGTCGCCAGACAATTGAAGGGTGGAGGCAGGCTCGCCTACGC
>NZ_SRSR01000279.1:0-307 GCF_004792275.1 Mesorhizobium sp. M4B.F.Ca.ET.143.01.1.1 | reverse complement strand
CTGTCGTCCAGCGCATGCGGCGCATGCCAGGCCAGCACCTGCGGGTCGATGATGTTCCAATTGTCCTGGTCGCAGACAACCGTACCGATACGCGGCCGCGACAGCACCAGCCCCTTGGCGGCCAGCACCTTCAGCGCTTCGCGGATGACGGTGCGGCTGACGCCATACTCGACGCCGAGTTCGTTTTCGGTGGGCAGGGAAGAGCCGGCCGGATAGCGCCCGGAAAAGATGTCGGAGGCGATCGCCTTCGTCACATCGGGCATGACGCGCGGGCGGCGCGTGGTCGTGTCGGCTGAAGCCTTCTTAG
>NZ_SRSR01000027.1:0-47100 GCF_004792275.1 Mesorhizobium sp. M4B.F.Ca.ET.143.01.1.1 | reverse complement strand
CACCGCGCCGCAGAGTTGCCGGTCTGGCTGCACAGATACAATTGGCACCGTCCCCACGGGAGCCTAAAGTCCAAAACACCTATCAGTCGCCTCGCTCTAACCGAGGACAACCTGTTGAGGCTCCACAACTAGCTCGTCAGCGACGACACACCCGCTCGAGCACCCATAGACTATGATCACCGGCGCGGACTGGAAGAATACGGCTGCATCGCCCGAGCCGGCGGAACAGAAGATCTCGGCATCCAGTCAACGCTCGATACAAAGCGCGCGATCGAATGGCCCGAGCACAAGGGGATCAAAAAGCTTCTCAGACAATTGAGGACCCTTCGGACCCCAAAAGGGCTATAGCCTGATTTTGGGTTCGCACGCCTAGCTTCTTCTTGGCATTGTCCAAATGAAAAGCGATCGTGCGTGGCTTGATACCCAAGATGCGGCCGGTCACCCAGGCTGAATTACCCCGCGCTGCCCACCTCAGGCACTCATATTCGCGGGATGTCAGCGAAACCCCATCCACTGTTCGATCGCTCGGCAATTTGCGGCGAACGCAACGATGAAAGCAGGCCGCCATCAGTTGAAGAGCTTGTTCGTACCGCTCAGCGACCCGAAGAAATACTGGACGAGGCTCATCGGCGGCAAAAGTAACCGCAGCGATGCGGCCGCGGAGATCGACAATTGGGATCGTCAAACCGCAGCAGATGCTGAATTGAGCCGCCTCATCGAATAGCTGCTGTTGAGCCGGCGACATTTTATCGCCTCCCAAATTCGATCCCCAGTGAAACGGGCAGCCGCCATTTCGAGCACGCAAGACCACAGGATCGAGTTTCTCATACTGATTTTCCAGATACTGTCTGGTCCAGCGGGGTGGATAGTTTGAAATTAACCTCGGTTTGCCGGAAGGCCGTGCTGGCAAGGAGAGGTAGGCAAAGAAGATTAGGTCAAGTCGTCCGGCCGCCTCAGCCATGGCATCCCGGAAATCTGCCTCATCGATACTCTGTGACAGTCTTTCAAGGAATGTCTCGAAAACAAGTGGCATGTGCCTCGTCATCGTCGCGCTCGATTCTTCCTCTTTCTGCACGCCTTCCGGCTGCGTCGTGTATGTCCCGACAAACGTGATTGAATTCGCGGGCGTCGCTGGGCTGACCGGGCTCCAGAATGCTGCCACACTTTCGATCTTCGTCGGTCATCCCAATCATGCTGGGCTCACCCGATGGGCGTCTGGCAGACGCCTCATGATCTCAACAGCTCAATCAGAGAATCTCCATGCATTAAATCATGACCGCCCCTGCACCGACCAAATCAGGAGAAATCATCCTGCGCTGACCAAAAGCCATCATTGACCCCAGCTTTTGCAGGAATTTGGGTCGGCATTAGCATAACAATTCGGATAGCCGCTCATCCCCCACCCGGGGCGCCGTGATCCGCAAAGAAGTGTTGCGATGCTTTCTTTTCTTTGATAGGCAAATCGTCTCAACAATATTAAAATGCCTTTCCTTGTGAACGGGGTGGCGTGTGAGTATCGTCCTTCTATATACCTGACGTGATAAAATTCACCGCAATGATTATGGCCCGCTGCAATGATGTAAAGGGCACGTCTAAGCTCAATCTGCATCGGAACGTGCAGATGACCTTTACCAGACCCTCGATCCCGCACGGGCCATAATGATACTGATTACGTGGGTCAAAAAGGGCGCCCTGCCGGCGGGGAGGTACACCCGCAGGGCGCGCCGCACAGAGGTCCTGGTCGTTGGGCAACAGGACAGCGGCGGCAGAACTGATTCGGTTACAAATCGTGACTGAAATAGCCCGGAGCATGCTCAAGATCAGATATCTGGAATTCAACAGTTTTGGGTCTGCTCGGCGCAGTAGCGCGCAGGGACATGCCTGCCTCCGGACTCGCTCCTTCGCGATCGCAAAATCATACGGCACCCTCGGCCTTCAGCGCGCGATAGGTGGTATCGACCGACTTTACCGTCGCGTCGACAATGATGTCGATCTCTTTTCGGGTAATGATCAGGGGGGGGGCATAACCGAGGATGTCGCCATGCGGCATGGCCCGTCCGATGACGCCATTCTCAAACAGAGCAGCTGCAGTGCGCACCCCGACCTGAAGGTCGGGTTCGAATGGTATCCTTTGTTTTGGGTCCCGCATCATCTCCACGGCCGACAGGATACCCACTCCGCGAACTTCACCAACGATGGGATGTCCCGCCAGCTCGGCCTTCATCCGGTCTTGCCAATACGGTCCAACATCGCGGACATGCTCCAGAATATTTTTTTCTTTAAGCAGTCGAATATTGGCGAGCGCGGCTGCGGCACAAAGCGTGTGCCCCGAATATGTCCAGCCGTGGCCGAGTGCGCCGTGCTTCTCAGTTCCTTGTTCCAAAACCGACCAGACACGGTCGCCAATGATTGACCCGGAGATGGGGAGGTAGGCGGAACTCAAACCCTTTGCGATGGTCACGAAATCCGGACGCATGTTATACAGGTGGGAACCGAACTTCTCGCCGGTTCGCGCGAAGCCACAGACCACTTCATCCGCGATTAGAAGGATATCGTATTTGTCGAGCACCGCTTGAATGGACGTCCAGTACCCTTTGGGGGGCGGCACAATACCTCCTGTCCCAAGTACCGGCTCTCCGATAAAAGCTGCAACCGTTTCCGGTCCTTCGGCCAGGATCAAGGCTTCAAGCTCATCGGCACAGCGCCGGGAGAACGCTTCCTCGCTCTCCTCGACACGCGCCTGGCGGTAATAGTGCGGCGTGGTTGTATGGCGCACCAAATCCAGAGGCAGGTCGAAGAAATTGTGAAAGAAGGGAAGGCCAGTTAGGCTACCCGTGACCAATCCAGACCCGTGATAGCCGCGATTTCGCGAGATGATCTTTTTCTTTTCGGGCCGGCCAAGAATGTTATTATAGTACCAGACCAGCTTGATGTTGGTTTCGTTGGCATCGGAACCGGAGAGGCCGAAATAGACCCTTCGCATGTTCTGACCGAAATACTCGACCACGGCCTCTGCCAACAGGGCGACCGGCTCCGTACCTTGGCTGGCATAGACGTGTGCGAACGGCAATTCGTGTGCTTGCCTGGCAATGGCCTCGGCGATCTCCGTGCATCCATATCCCATGTTGACGCAGTAGAGTCCTCCGAAACCGTCGAGGCTCCTTCGGCCTTCGGTGTCCCAGATATAGACGCCTTCCGCACCGGCCATAATCCTATTTGGCGTTTCGCCTCGGCTGTGCTTGGCCAAATGCGTAGAAGGATGGAAGACGAAGCTTCTATCCTTCTCCCGGAGTTGCTCGGTTCCCAGATTGCTCAAGCGCATGTCCCTCTCCTCGCGATAAATTGGCGGAGGGCACTCGGCCAGCCACCTGTTTAGCAAATAGCATACCGGAAACGTCCCTTGAGTTTCTCGGGAATGCAGGTTATTCGCCGTGAAATTCGCGGGATCGGCCCGAATTGCCGTGAAAACTAAGGCGTCACGTTCGCCTTAGCCGAGGGTCGGGGGCGCGTCATGCAAACACGAACAGCTTACGACGCGCATGCGCCCAGCATAGTGCCCGATTAGCGGGCGATATTGACGGATGAATAGCGCTCGGGACGCTGTTCCCGCCGGCCGCGCGAGGCACGATAGAGCGCCGGCGGCCATGTTCCGCCGAACTGCCGGTCATCCCTTACATTCTGACGGTCCGGATCGGTCTTGCCGTTCCCAAGGGTGGTAATGCAGGTGATCAGGGGCAAAGCACATTCGCCTCGATCAGCAGGCAGCGGGTTCCGTGCCGCGGCACAGGCTCCAACCTGGTTGGCCAGCGCTGAGAGGCTGAGGTCGTGCCCTCGCGCATATTGATCGCTTTGGCGGTGCGGCGGCTGGTGCTCGGCAGACTTCTCGAAGGAGCATAGCCAGAAGGTTCGGCCCGGCAAAGACGCGCGGCGAGAGCTCCTTGCCATTGACATCTTGATTCGCAGCCGACCAGCGCCGCCAAGTTCTATCGTGAGCGTGTTGCCTTTCTTGCGATCGCAAATTCGTGGTTGCTGCGCAGGGCGAGCCGAGCTGCGGCTCGCAGGAGGGGGCGAGCCGACAGAATTGCGCGGCCTGAAAAGCTGCCTCCATCAATGCTGGCCGCTCGTGCAGTCTCGAAACGCTGGATCAAGCCTCAAACATCGAACAGCCGCTCCTTTTCCTCGCGAAACCAGCGCCCTCGCGCGACATGATCTTGTCTGACGATCCGACGCTTCGAGCGGGGCTCCTCTAATAGGTTGCACATGACCTGCAGCTTTCAGCCAAACTCAGCAAATCGGACGTCTCTTCTTATCATCGCTCGGCAAGCTCGGAACACGCTGGGGGACGTTGCTAAGGCTAGTCGCCGCCAGCGGATGGCGAGGATGTTTTGGCGGCTAAGTGCTTTTAGGTGGGCGATTATAAGCCGAGATCGCGATAGGTGCTTTCGCCATAGCTCCTGGCGCCATCGCCACGCTGAGCGTTTGAAAGCCGATGAAATTCGCTGGGCCAATTGGCTAGCGCGTGCTTGATGGCCTTCATCTTGAACGGCACGTGCACAACACATTTGTCCCTGATGATAGGCGGACAGCTCGCATCTTGTTGCCGCGAGCCGTTAAGGTTTGCTGCGATTATCGGCAGACCTAGATCAAGGGCCAATTCCATTTCCCAGCGCACGAAGCGAAAAAGGTTTTTCGTTTTCTCACCGATCAGGACAAGTACCTGGCTCGATCCATTCATTCTGTTGCGAAGATTGCGTTTAACATAATCTTCGTCCTGTGCTCGGCTCGTCATATTGTCCAGATCGTGAGCGTTCGCGAATTCAAAACTCACATTCTCGCTGGCATTCCACCCTTTCATAAAGCGGTATGCCCAAGCGTCTTCATCGCCGTCAAATATTACATAGGTCGGATCGCTGTATGCCATTGTTGTCTCTTAGTTGTTTTGACGAGCAACCCACTGGGTGTGCTCCCGTGAGAAAGCCAGTTCGGCTTCGTTCACCGCGGCGGAGAATGCCTCATCCGAGTTGGCGTCCGTAATAAGGTCGGCAGTCAAGCCGATCTCGTGAGCTGTCAACGTGTAAGCCGATGCCAATTCGTTAAATTTCTTGATCTGGGTCCACCCGATAAGCGAGGCGGCGATGACAATTAGCGGCTCGGTCGGCCAGCCAGGCATCGCGGGGTCAGCGATGCGTACTACGATGAACGAGAATCCCAGAGCGTATGCAAAAATACCAAGGCCCATCCAGACTTTCGCGGACCTCTTGTTCGAGCGCGCCTTCTTCTCGTACCACTTCCGCTGGTCGCAGATTCGTCTCTGCAGATATATGTCTTTTCTTTCTTTTAGCGGGGAGTCCCTTATCGACATCATCTGGTCGGTTGTTTGGGGGGATGCTGAATCGGTGCCGCTCAACGCGCTACCAAGGTGACGATTGCTATCAAGGATACCTTCCATGAGCTTTCGAAAATCAGCTCTGGCGTCAGCGGCGCGCGCGTCATCGAACGGCTGTGCTCGCATCGCGAAGCGCCAAGTCAATGTCTTCACCGACTCTGCAAGAGCTCGAGCCTGATACCAGACCTGCTCGGGCTTTGTGACCGACCGGAAAATGAGGACTCCCATTGAGCAAAGAAATACCGCAGCATAGACACCGAAATAGGCTTTTGATGGCGACAAGTCCAAAGAGAGCACCGACGCTAAAAAAAGAAGAACGTACTCTGCCCGGATCAGGCGGAGAAACGTCGCCTGCTGCTCGTTGGATGCCACGTCGGCGCTATTATAGAGTCCAGGATATTTCATTTTTGAAGCACACCAGTCTATTTTGTGGCGGTAAATTCTTTAAGCCAGGATTTGGCAAACGTGAGGTTAGCAGTCGAGCTTACAGAGCCTATTCTTGAGCGAGGCGCGGTCCCTCTGTTCATAAACAGGAATGCAGGTCCTGTCCCATCAATGTAAGGGTATAGGCCCAAAAATTCTTGCCCGGAGAATGTTTCCGAAGAATTTTTTGCCACGGGCAGAACCGCTACCGCGGTCCGAAACCCATCGAAAAAGCCAAGCTCCCAAGGCATCCATCTGGATTCTGGAGAATTGTTTGAATGCACATAGATTAGCGTCTTTGACTGCCTCATACGGGTCCGCAGCAACTCGGCGGTGGCCGAGGAGACCTTTGTGCGGTCCAGTTGTGAATCTTCGACCCAATCTACGTAAGCAGTGAACCCAAGCTCCTCGAAAATTCGCTTCACACCGAGAATGATCTCTGCGTCCTTGAAAGAATGTGACAGAAAAACGTCGAATGAAGATCTGGCTGTAGCTGCGGCCGTCTCTTCCTTTAGAACGATCGATGCGGCTCTATGTCCTCGACTGGCATTCGCAACTCTTTTCAGCTCTGCCTCGGTCAGTAGCACTATTCAAATCCCCCATGATCTGTTCGCAATCTATGAACTTGACGCCCATTCGATTAAGCGACCCTTGTCTTGTGAAAACTGGCACCATGCTCTCCAGCCGGTAGCGCAACCTCCACCTTCTCAAAGACCACGTCGGCTGGCAGGAGTGACCGGCCTTGTCACCCACCTACGCGACCCCGGCACAGCCATGCTCCTCGCTTAGAAGGCTGCGAGACCAGCGATGTCAAACAGGACAGACGATCTCCTAATCTCGATCAGCAACGAACTTACGACGTAAAAACGCGATGGAGCGATCTCCGAATGTCCGCAGGCGTCGAGGGCCGGGTTGGTCGCCAGGGCCGAGCGGGCCAGCTTGCACTCCCGCTACCCGTCGGCTTGCCAAACCCTCGCTGTAGATTTCGCCCCCCCCACACGGATGCGCTGACCGCGACTAAGCTCAATCGCCACTGATCGCCAATCCAGGGCGAAAGTTCCCCCCTTGAAGTAGCGGTAGAGGCATTTTTTCGGCACTTCGCATCTTAGATATGGACGCCTCCTCAACCAGGCACGATCCGGTTTGGCTTCTCGCCGTAACCGTGCTGGCCAAGTGCGTCCGATGGCTGCTTCGATCCGTCTCCTGGAATGATCGGTTCCAGATTGCTCAAGCGCATCGTCCTTCCTCGCCATCAACTGGCGGATAGCGCTCGGCCACCTTTTTCCAGCAATTAGTATACCGCAAATGTCCCTTGAGTTTCGTCGGAATGGGCGCCTTTTGCCGACGAATCTACGGGATCCGTGCCAAACGCCGTTGAAACTTAAACTTTCGCTTTCACCGTTGCCTCAGGGCGGACAAAGGTATCGGTGAATTGGACTTCACTGGTTTCGTGACGACAAGGCTATAGTATTGATCAATCCCCAAGCCTGCCTGCAGCAGTCCCTCCATGAAATCCTGATAGGCGGCCATAGAACGAGATGCGACCCGCATCAAATAATCCACGCGCCCCCCAATTGCCCAGCAGTCCAGGATTTCCGGAATCTCTTGGATTGCAGTTTCGAAGACTCGTTGGTCCTCAAGACGATGGCGATCCAGCACGACTTCTACCATCACAAAGATCATGCCGCCGACGAGTGCAGGACTCAGTCGCGCATAAAATCCCTCAATAATTCCTGCGGCCTTGAGTGCTCGGAGCCGCTCCGAACAGGCCGACGCCGAAAGATGAACTCGTTTTGCAAGCTCACTTTTTGAAATCCGACCGTCTGCCTGAATCTCGGAGAGAATCCGGACGTCCCAACTGTCGAGTTGCACGGGATCGGGTTTCGACTTCATAACCTGTTGCTCTCAAGCAGCGATCGACAGCGCGCCGTGTGCCGATCAATTCTATTATCATTGAAACGACCGAATGTAGCAGTGGAAGGCATCCGTTCCAGGCCCGAGATGTGCTAGAATGGGTATGAAAATCAGCTAAGGAGAGCGATCCGCTGAGAAAAGCTGCAGAAGTAATTTGGCTATCGCCCCAGCGCCTAACGGGCAATGGTGCAGCTGGAGAGGAAGTCGGCGGCGGCAGAGACCTTCTGATAAATAAAATAGATAACCCATTTTCTTGAATCCCCGCTACCGTACTTGATAGACGCGCGACTGCATTCGAGCCTCGATCGCGTGGACGGCATACTCAATGCAGTATTCAGTGGCACATTCAGCTATTGGGGTGAATTGAAGGCCTTGCTCGTCCGGCTCGCCGAGGCGCAAGGCACCGCAAATGCCGCTCGTCGTACGGCGTGCCCAACAATTTGACGCTGGTGTCTGGCCGAAATCGCCTAACTGGGAAGATTCAAACGCCGATGTTGCGTGCGATGCTGTCGGCCGCCATACGCCTACGCCACTCGAGAGGCCCGGAATTGTGAATGGAGTTTCCCTCAACATCGACGGCCATGATAACAGGCATGTCCTGCACATCGAATTCATAGATGGCTTCCATGCCCAGGTCTTCAAAGGCAACGATCCGCGCCTTCTTAATCGATTTTGAAATCAGGTACGCAGCGCCACCCACTGCAGCAAGATAGGGCGTTTTGTGTCTTATAATCGACTCGATGGCCGCCGGTCCCCTTTCCGCTTTGCCGATCATCGCAAAAAGGCCGGTTTCGGCGAGCACCTTGTCCGTAAAATCGTCCAAGCGGCTGGAGGTTGTTGGACCGGCGGGTCCAACGACCTCATTCCTCACTGCCCGGACGGGACCGACATAGTAGATCACGCGTCCCGTCAGATCGACCGGAAGCGGCTTGCCGGCATCGATCAGCTCGACCATTCGTTTGTGGGCAGCGTCACGGCCCGTCAGCATCTTTCCAGACAGCAGGAGCGTTTCACCGCAGCGCCACGATGCCGTCTCTTCCTTCGTCAGCGTATCTAAATTGACCCGCCGGACGCCGGCTGGGTTCAATTCGTCGGCTCCGATGTCGGGCCATTCGCGCAAATCGGGCGGCTGGAGCCTGATGGGTCCAGAGCCGTCCAAAGTAAACTTCAGGTGCCGGTTGGCGGCGCATTGCGGGATGAGCGCCACAGGCTTGGACGCCGCATGAGTAGGATAGGTCGCAACCTTGACGTCAACGACTGTCGTCAGACCACCAAGCCCTTGGGCGCCGATGCCAAGCGCGTTGATCCGCTCATAAAGCTCAATCCGCAGTCCCTCTTCCGGGCTTGACGCCCCCCTTGCGATTAGTTCCGCCATATCGATGGGCTCGTTCATGGCTTCCTTGGCCAGCAGCATCGCCTTTTCAGCGCTACCACCGATACCAACAGAGATCAGCCCAGGCGGACACCATCCGCTGCCCAGGGTCGAAACGGTATTGACCACCCAGTCGGAAACGGAGGCGCTGGGATTAAGGGTGGTAAAACGTGCCTTGTTCTCGGACCCGCCGCCTTTTGCGGCGATAGTGATCTCAATCTGGTCACCTTGCACCAAGTTGACATGGACAACTGCCGGCGTGTTGTCGCGGGTGTTGACCCGTCTAGCGAGGGGATCCGCAACGATCGATGCCCGAAGGGGATTGTCCGGATCGAGATAGGCTTGACGTACGCCCTCATTCACAAGATCAGCGAAACTGGCTGTTGACTTAATGCGGGCATCCATGCCGACCTTTGCGAAGACAACCACAAGTCCGGTGTCCTGACAGATCGGGCGCCGCCCAAAGGCCGCCATGCGGGAGTTCAGCAGAATCTGACCTATGGCATTCTTCGCCGACGGGCTCTGTTCTCGCGTGTATGCGTGAGAAAGAGACCGGATATAATCTGGAGGATGATAGTACGAGATGTACTGAAGGGCGTCGGCGACGCTCCTTGTGATGTCGCGACCTGCGATGGTCCGTGTTCTGTTTCCCACCGGATTTTATCCAAACGAACCGAGGCCATTGACCATTTTCAAAATCTGGAAGCTTCGCACCCCCTGCTCGCCGCCTTCATATCCATAGCCGCTTTGCTTGACGCCCCCATAAGGCGCATCCGCGGAAACCCCTTTCAGGTAATTCACACTAACTGCGCCCGCAGAGAGACGATTGATAAGCTTCTGTTGCGTATCGGCCGCGCCAGTAAACAAGTAGGCGGCCAGACCGTACTCGGTGGCGTTGGCTTCCTCGATCGCCTCTTCGATCGTATCGAAAGGCGCCACGGTGAGAATCGGTCCGAACGGCTCTTCATGAAGCACTCTCGCTTGCTTCGGTACGCCCGTCAGGATGGTTGGCGGCCAGTAAAACCCCGGTCGGTCAAGGGGGATGCCACCGGTCTCGATGCGGGCGCCGCCTTCTACCGCATCCTTGGTCAGGCGCTGCATGGCCTCTATTCGCCGCGCGTTTGCCATTGGCCCCATTTGCGTTGCAGGGTCATCCGGTGGTCCGATCCTGATTCTTCGGACCGCCTCCGTCATCCGGAACAGGAGTTCCTCATAGCGGGACCGGGCGACAAGAATCCTGCTGGGCGCATTACAGCTCTGGCCCGCGCACTCGAATTTGTATTCCGAAATAGCCGGTATCGCCCTTGCCAGATCCGCATCTTCGCACACAATAACCGGGGAATGTCCACCGAGCTCAAGGATGCAACGCTGCAGATTATTCGCGGCCAGCGTGGCTAGCTGTTTTCCAACAGCCGTCGACCCCGTGAACGTCAAGACTTTCACAATTGGCGAACTGAGCAGATGCCGCGATATATGCACAGGAACACCGAACACCAGGTTGACCACGCCTTCTGGTATCCCTGCTTGACGCAAAGATTCCACGATATGGACAGCCACACTTGGCGTCTCCTCGGCCCCTTTGAGGATCACCGGGCAGCCTGCCGCCAGCGCGGGGGCGAGCTTGCGGGCGATAAGAACGGCCGGATAGTTCCATGGCGTAAATGCAGCGACGACACCGAGCGGCTCGGGGGCTATCATCCTGTTCGAGCCCAACGGAATCGGGGCCGACAACTCATCGGCATGCCGGCCATTCCATTCCAGCGTTTCGACTGCGCGCGCGTATTCTCCTGTCGCTTCGGCAATCGTCTTTCCCTGTTCGGACGACAGGTCCCTGGCTGCGGCGCCAGCTTTCTCTGCCAGAATGCTGGCGGCAGAGACGAGGATCTCGCCACGCTCTTTGGCGGGTCGTGAGGACCACGCCTTGCGGCTGCGTTCTGCCGAGGCAAGAGCTTCATCCAAGTCTGAAACCGTAGCCGAGGCCACTGAGGCAAATACCTTCTCCGTCGCCGGGTTGATCACCGGCAAAGTGGCTCGGCTACCACCGGCTCGCCATTTGCCATTAATGAAGAGCTCGTAGCTCTTGGCGTCGGACATCACGGGCTCCACTTGACTGAATTCTTGCATACGAGCGCAGTTTCGATATCGAAACTGCTGAACTCGCTTGAGCCAGTTTCATCGCGATGGTCGCGGCGGGTCAAATATCGAATATTGCCGAAATCCATCTGGAATCCAGATCGGGCTGGTCCTTATGGCCGCAAAAGATCATGCCCAGCTTTACAGGTTAGTTTGTCAGGTCGCCTCAGGCGCCACCGCCGCCCAGTCCCGGATTTCAATCAATTTTCTGGCGACCTTCGGAATGAGCTTGCAGACCGCAGAAACGGCCGCAGAACGCTCATCTTTGGGATTTACAGCGAGCACCACGGACCGAGTAATCACCGGATCGACGATCTTGACAGTCCGGACCAGCCCTTGGGAGGCTTCTTTCTGAACCGCAGACGGGGCGAGAATAGAATGCGCTTTTCCCTCTACGACCATGTTGATGATCGTTGAGAGGGAGTCCACTTCAAACCTGACGTCCAGCGCGCAACCGTGTTGTGCGACGACATCAGCCACCGAACGCCTGACATTGTTGTTGCGCATGGGAACCGCCAGGGGGAATTCATGCAGGTCGACCAGCGATATCGCATCTTCAAACGGTGGCTCGCCGGACGGAACCACCAGACAAAGGTCTTCGCGCGCTAGCACCGTCATTCGCCCCACACTGTCTGCTGTGCGGTACAGAACCGCCAGATTGAAGCGTCCAGCCGCCATCCATTCCTCTAGCGGTCCCGTCATACCCTCGACCATCTTGAGGGACACCTTGGGCAGTTCGTGTCTCACCGCCTCAAGCAGCGGACCGCTCAGGACGCGAGCAGCTCCAGACGGAATCCCAATAGTCACCTCCCCGGCAGGGGAAGCGGCTGTGTTGGTCAATTCCACCTCGGTAAGTCGAATTTCTTTGAGAATTGCCCGCGCCCGCTCGAGCAGTTTGGCTCCTGACGCCGTCACGCTCACGCCGGTTCTGTCGCGTATCAGCAGCTGAGTGCCGAAGCCTTCCTCCAATTGGCGTACATGCAGACTCAGCGCACTCTGGGCGACATTCAGAAAGCCAGCGGCCTTCGTGAAACTGCCTGCTTCGACCACGCCGACGAAGTATCTTAACTGCCTGATTTCCACGGGTACTCTTCCGAGGGCGGACTGCAATTGACGCAATCTATCTTAAAATGTGATGGCACGACAGCAATAATTGTGCCGAGCTGCTGACGCTTGCTGTCGTCGTCCCAGTCTTGTTGATCAACCCGCTGAGGACTCAAACGGCCAACTCGGCGCCCGGATCCGTCGCGATGATTTCTCGGGCCCTTCGAATAACCGGTGGATCGACCATCTTTCCGTCCAATGCGAACGCGCCTCTGCCTTGCGCCGTCGCATCTTTTTCCGCCGCGAGGACACGACGGGCCCACTCGAGTTCCTGTGGGCTTGGTGAGAAAGCCTCATTGAATATGGCAACCTGATTTGGATGGATCGCCAAAGCCCCGGTAAAGCCAAGCCGCCGCGCATGGGCCGCGGCCTCACGAAGTCTATCATTGTCTGAGAACTCGCTGATACTTCCTATGAAACCAAGCGGTAGCAAGCCAGCGGCGCGAGCGGCAAACAGAACAGAAAGGTTCGGTGTCAAAAGAAGGTCGAGTTCCGGGGCACCGCCAACGGAGGCACTGAAGTCTTCAGGACCCAGCGCCATTGCAACCATCCTGGGATGGGCCGACGCAATGGCTGAGAGACTTTGTAATGCTGCCGGGGTCTCGATCAAGGCAAGGAACCGGATTCGACCCACCGCAAGATTTCTTTCTCGTTCAAGTTCCGATACCGCATTTGCGATCTCTATTACCCACGCTGCCGAATCCGTCTTCGGAAGGACAAGTGCATCAACACCCGCTACTACGGCTGCATCGAGATCGGCCGCCAAGGCACGCAAACCGCGATTCACGCGAACTAAAACATAAGCGCCCCTGCGGCCCACCTTTGCCACGGATGCAGAAAGCTGGCGCCGTGACTCACCTTTTTGATCCTGGGGAACGGAGTCCTCAAGGTCGAGTATGACGCCATCTGCCCCGCGCTCATGAGCCGCCTCCACAAAGCGCGGAACATGAGCGGGAACAAAGAGCAGAGATCTCCAGCGGGGAACAGACATCGGGCTTTCAACGGCCTGAACGGCGTCATTCATGAAGTCGCCTCTGCGGTCGATTCTAGCGTGGGCGCTGTCAGTGAGTTTGCTGGGCGGCCGTGGCACCCAGAGGGGCCAGGACTAGGCATGCACTCTGTGAATCGCGATCGCGCTTCCTTCCCGACAACAGGCACGCTCATGCTGACGCGGCTCTTGCGCGCAAACCTGCTCGAACCTCCTCGCGGACAGCCTCCGTATGCGCACCAAGGCCCGGAACTGGGCGCAGCGAGGGGCGCTCAGAGTTGAAGATCGCCGCCGGGGCGATCGTCTCTACTGTTCCTTCAGGTGTGCCAATCTCAACCCTGCGAACGTGTGGATGCTTTGAAATGTCCGCCACTTCGTTCAGTCGCCCATATGCCAAACCGGCCGCCTCAAGCTCCTGCATCGCTTCGTGGCAGGACAGCTCGGAAAACCGCAGCTCAATTATCTCATCAAGTTGAGGACGGTGGCCGAGGCGCTCCATGTTGTCGGCGAAACCAAGTGCACGCGTGAGCTCAGGCCGCTTCAGGAATTTCTCGCAGAAATTCACCCATTCCCGGTCATTCTGCACGGAAAAGATGACGTCCTTGCCATCGGCGCAGCGATAGGCGCCATAAGGCGCCAGCGAGGGGTGTTTCACGCCCGCGCGTACCGTGTGGTAGCTGCTGTAGTCGTGTTGCAGGACCGGCACGTTCATCCAATCGGCGACGGCATCGAACAGGGACACCTGAATGCTAGCCCCTTCGCCAGTGACCTCGCGATGATACAGCGCCTGAAGTATGGCGCTATGTGCCGTCATGCCTGCCGAGATGTCGCAAACCGACACACCCACACGGGCGGGTCCCTGTTGCGTCCCGGTGATCGCACACAGACCGGTTTCGGCTTGGACGATGAGATCATAGGCCTTGAGGTGAGAAAATGGCCCCCCCTCCCCAAATCCCGAAATGTCGCAGGTGATTAGCCGCGGAAAACGGCGACGCAGATCCGCAGATCCGAAGCCGAGTTTTTCGATGCTGCCTGGCTTCAGATTCTGGATAAAGACGTCAGCAGCAGCAACAAGCGTGTCCAGCACAGCACGGTCCGCCTCCAACCTCAAATCCAAGCATACTGACTCCTTACCCCGGTTGAGCCAAACGAAATAGGCGCTTTGCCCCCGCACCAACTTATCGTATTTCCGGGCAAAGTCTCCCTCAGGCCTCTCAACCTTGATCACCCGGGCGCCTGCATCGGCAAGACGAGACGATGCATACGGTGCAGCAACGGCCTGCTCCACAGCTACGACAGTGATCCCCTCAAGAGAGTTCTGCATGCAACACCGCGCTCTTCATCCAACATTTTCGTTTTGAGCCCGACGACGATTCAGCATCGCAAGCAACCGATTCTGTTCATTGCCCACGATCGAGAATGCCTCGTCGACTCCCATTCCAGGCTTCGCAAGCATCATGTCTGCCTGGGTCGCCATCGATATGTGGACGGAAGCCTGGGCAGAGAGATCTGTCTCGGTACAGCTTCCTCCAACGTACGCGCCTACCTTGTTCTCCTTACACAGGAGCACTGCACGTGCCGTGTCAGCCAATGAGCCGACATCAGGCGTCTTGATTTGAATGAGATGCGCGGCCTTCGCTTCGGCAAAGAGCCGAATATCCTCGAGCGTGTTGCACCTTTCGTCCACGACAATGCGAGCGGTGGAACCCCGGTTGTCCAAAATTGATACGATCTTGGCGTAGTTCTCAATTTGAGCTTGCGTCGAACCAAAATCCGCCGGGGACTCGACATTGAGGGTGAAACCCGGAACAGCGTCGGCGACCCTGCAGATAAAGTCGGCGATGAGTTGCGGCTCCAGGCTGATTTCCTGGCCGATCCAGCCATACACATCGAAATGCAGCACCGGATGATACCCCGGGCGGCCAATTTCGCGCGTCCGCGCCGCAACCCACTTCACGAACTCCATGAAGGCCTGGCCCTCGACGCCGAATTTCTGCCGTGAGTTGATCAGGCCGTGGGGAAGTATATCTACCGCTTTCAAGATCATTTTGTCGACGTTGATTTCGCGAGCATCGCCGCTTTGGCAGTAGATCGGAACCCTGCGAATTGGCAGCGGCAGGTTAAATTCACTGCAAACGACTTCCGCCATCGTGGTACTTTGAAGATGGGCCGAGGCGCGAAGGAGCGCCTGGCTAACGCCATACTCAATCGCGAGAGGTAACCGCTGGTGCTGGAGAGGCTCAAAAACCTTTGCACAGGCATCGAGATAACGAGATACGTCGACATTGAGAAGCCGGGGCACGACTATACGCGAGGTTAACTCCGAGATTTGAGCACTCTCAAACAAAGGATCTCGTCCTCCAGCACCAGAATATTGAACGCTCATCATGTCACCCCAAACCACGGCCCCGTCGGTGAGAGCAAGCCCGATGCTGAGCGAAGATGCCGGAACGCGGATGGACGTGAACCCAATCGCTGTCGCCTCGCCGCTATAGACGAAACCGTCCTGGGGCGCGCCGGCCCTGATGGCACCCTGATCGTCATAGAAAAAAGCGCCATTGCCAGGCGCAAGGAGGACGTCTTTGATCTGCATTTCACTTCGCTCGATTTTCGGACATCGTTGATGGCAGTTGGATTTGCTGCGCCGACTATGCACCACTTGATCTTGAGTTCGCCAACATAATGTCCCGGACGGTCCCATCGCGTTTTCAGATGGCCGGCGTCAGACACATGCACCCCGTATTCCGGCAAGCATTCGACGAACGTCGAATTATTGTATAGGTGGACATTGCAACGTCGTACTCACCTCATTTGGGTTAGCATTCGCGCATTAACCAGAATGCGTCTGAAATGCGCGTCAATCCAATCCCTTCATAGAAGCCGACAGAGTTGGGTGTAGAGATCAAAGCTATGGCCACAGCAGGCCCGAGTTGCCGGCGGGCTTCATACAGGAGGCCCTTGCCGATGCCGAGGCCTTGCGCCGACGCCGATACGGCAAGCTCGGAGACGTAGCAGATCCAGGAAAAGTCAGTAACGCATCGAAGTACTCCGACCAGCTTCCGCCCCGGCCGATGGAGCCGGGCCGTCAGCACCAAGTCGGCTTGGCGGAGCATCGCATGCAGCCGAAGCTCGCCATGGGTCGCCCCGAAGCCGGATTCGGCCAACACGCGGCAGAATTCGGCCGGGTCAAGGTTCGGCTCACTAACGTAAAGGATCTCAGATTGTTCGCTCATGCCAACCCCTTAACAAAAATTGATTGATCTAAGCTTACGCAATACCTTGTATTCGCAGCCGGTGCCGAGATTTTCGCCCTGACTGCGTGAAACCAGCAGTAGCTTGTGGCGGATTTTGGCACGAAGAGCTGCGCAGCAACTGCCCTATCCAGAACACAGCTTACTAGTCAGTTGAACGACTATGCTTTGTCATCTGCGTGCAAGTGCCCTGCCGAAGCGACTGCTTGCGTCTCAGTCCGCTTTAACCAGTGTCTAATCCGTGCTTCGACGGCGCCCCTTTTTAAACGGCAATCTCAGCTCGCGCGCCTACCTAGGATAGTAGGCTGCATCGCGGGGCGGCGAGGTTTATAAAAAAC
This sequence comes from Mesorhizobium sp. M4B.F.Ca.ET.143.01.1.1, assembly GCF_004792275.1. Taxonomy (NCBI): domain Bacteria; kingdom Pseudomonadati; phylum Pseudomonadota; class Alphaproteobacteria; order Hyphomicrobiales; family Phyllobacteriaceae; genus Mesorhizobium; species Mesorhizobium sp. M4B.F.Ca.ET.143.01.1.1. The sequence goes on along the minus strand of NZ_SRSR01000027.1, from coordinate 30,191 downwards.
GGGACTGTTGGAGAGCAAAAGATGTTGCCGTTAGTTCGCCCCAGAAATGCTATATTTGAAATCAATCTTGGGGCTATTCAGGCGAACTTCCGGGCCATCACGGCCCTCGTTGGGTTAGGCGTAAGGGTCGCCGCTGTCGTCAAGAGCGACGCCTATGGACTTGGTGTTGTAGAGATTGCAAGGGCGCTTATTCATGTCGGCTGCGATCTGCTCTTCGTCGGCAATCTTGAGGAAGCGCTGCTTCTAAGATCGTCCCATGTAGACGAGGCAATCGCGGTTTTTTGCGATGATTTCGCGAAATTTGGTAGATTCTACCAATCCAATAACCTCATACCGGTTGTGAACAATTGCGCCGAATTGGAAGCCGTTATTGCAACAGGAACGAAGACATATTTTCTTAACGTGGAAACGGGATTTTCCCGCTTTGGGCTCGCCATTGCGGACGTGCGTCGCGCGTATTTTTCTGGTACGTTCGACATGTATCCCCCTTCGGTCGTACTCAGCCATCTAGCGTGCAGCGAAACCGTTGCGGACCCAACTAATGTGTTGCAACGGAACCGCTTCCGGGCGATCTACGATCTGATTAAGCCCACCTGCGGCAGTCTCGCAGCGTCCGCCGGTATCTGGCTAGGTAAATCCTATCATTTCGACATGGTACGGGTGGGCTCAGCCCTGTACGGGCTCAACGATGCTGGCATTCGACCAAATCCGCTGCAAGCGGTTGCAAGGCTCCGAGCGAAAATACTCGACGTGCGCAATGTCGCTAGGCGGGAGGCTGTTGGCTACGGTGCGACATTTCGTACGGGTCGAGCTACCCGCGTAGCGACCGTCGGGATCGGCTACACACATGGCCTTCCATGGGCCTGCGCGAACAAGATATCAGCTCGGTTCGCAGGTTATTCGGCCCCTCTAATCGGAACAATATGCATGGAGAACATGACAATTGATATAACAGATGTTCCAGAAGCGCTTTGTGGGCCAGGTAACTTTGTGGAATTACTGGGAAATGATTTTACCTTAGATGACCTTGCAGAAGCTGTGGGCCTCAGCCCACACGAAGTCTTAACCCGCCTAGGTGCTGGTTGCACAAGACGGTATCTGAATTCTTCCTTGTTACCTACGACCCCTAGGAATAAGGCGTTAGACTTTGATGGCAGCAGCGAGATGAATGATGGCAAGGCACGCCTTTGATTTCGTTATGGCGCTCCCATGGAGAACTTGGTCCATAGGGCATCCTTTGATTCGAAAGATAAGGATGCCCCATCAAAGCCCCGGATCAAACATGTAGCTAGGTCAGGACTCATTGATCCAGAAGATGAAGGCTGCAGCGAAGGCGATAGCCGACAGGAAGGTGTGAGCACATCGGTCGTATCTGGTGTGGATGCGTCGCCAGTCTTTGAGGCGTGCGAACATGTTCTCGATCCTGTGACGTTGCCGGTATCGGACAGGATCATAGCTGTGCTGAACACGATGCTTGGCATGGGGTGGGATGCATGGCCTGATACCGCGCTCGACGAGCGCCTGGCGGAAGGCCGCTGAACTGTAGGCCCGATCGGCCAGCAGGGCGTTGGCGGCGGGCAAATCCTCGATCACGGCCGCAGCAGTCTTGTGATCATTGGTCTGCCCTTCGCTCAGATGCAGCAGCCGCGGACGTCCCTTGGTGGTCAGTCCGCCTCGGCTGCGTCCGATACATCGGGATAGAGTTTTTTAAGGAGGCTGGCGGCAGTGCGGTGCGCTTTGAGATGGGTGGCATCGATCATCAGATTGTCCGTTTCGCCGCCCTGCGCGGCCAGTTCCGCTAGGATGCGGTTGAACACACCCAGCCGACTCCAGCGGATGAAGCGGTTGTAGATGGTCTTGTACGGACCGTAGTCGGAAGGGACATCTCGCCAGCGAAGGCCATTTCGGATCACGAACAGGATGCCGCTCAGCACCCGGCGGTCATCCACACGCGGAACACCATGCGACAAAGGAAAATAGGACTCGATCCGGCGCATCTGCTCCGGCGTCAACATCAGCAAATCACTCAAGGCAGCACCTCCTGCCACCCTGAATCACCAAACAGATATCAACTCAATAGATTATGGGTCCTGACCCTAGCTTTGATTCCGATTGTAACATAGAAATGCCTAATTGCCCGAGCATCGGACCTGGTCTAGAATCCAAGCCATACGAAGTGCTGCTTCTTCGGCTACACTAGGCCCATGTGAAGCGCCGCCGTGGCCACCGACCATACGCATGTGGAAAACAAGACCTGGGTCTCGACCGGCCGTAAAGGAACGTCGCTGGGCAACGTACCGAGCAGGCTGGTAGTAGAGCACCTGGCTGTCGTCGAGCGCGGCGTCGACGTAAGTTGGCGGGCGCGGGCGATCGGCACTGAGGTTGTAGTAAGGATCGTAGCTGCGCAGGTGCCGATATTCGTCGGCTATGTGGGGATCGCCGTACTCCGCTATTTCCGGCAGCGCGTACGGCATCGTGAAGTCCAGCTCGGTATCTATGATGTCGGCGAGCGGAACCTCGGCGAGTACGGCGCGGAACAAGTCGGGCCGCAAGTCGGCCGTGGCAAGCACGGTACCCCCGCCAGCGCTCGCTCCCTCAATGACGATGCCGTCGCCGGTGGCGACCCCCTGCCTAACAAGCGCCTCGACAGCGACGATCAGATCTGTGTGGGTGATACGTTTTCGATCGCGGGTAGCCGCCTCGTGCCACGGACGTCCAAGCTCCCCGCCTCCCCGTACGTGCACGATGCCGAAAGCAACTCCGCGATCGAGCAGGCTCAAACGTTTGGTCATGGATGAGGGCCAAGTGAAAAACGAGGGCCATCTCGGTTTTCCATAACAGCCGTAGACATTCAATAACACCGGCCCTGGGGTGGTTCGATCGCGCCGCGCGACGAGCGAAATTGGTATATCCACCCCGTCTTCCGCCTGCGCCATGACGACCGTCGCCACGTATTGAGCCGGGTCATATCCGGGAACGCGGGCCTGGTACAGGACTGCCGATCGGTCGTCGGCGAGATCATGCTCTACAAACGTGTCGGGCGTCACGAATGAGCTAACCGAGTAGACCAACTTCGAGCTTCGGAACGGATGCCGTGCGACCGAATAGCTACCCCCTGCAGACAAGCCGACCTTAAGAGTGCAGCTCGGCTCGTCGGGAACGATCGTGGCGGCGACCCCCCCGCTTCGGTTATGCGAGACGAGGCGAGGACGAAGGCCCTCTCGTTCCAGGACAACCAGGTGCTGGTCGAGCACGTGGACCTCCTCAAGCGTCACGCCCGCTCGATGCGGGATGACCTCCTCCCAGCACGATGGTGACGGGTCACCTATCGGCGCACACACGAGCCGCCAGTAGGGTCCAGCGTCGTTTACCCGAAACAAGAACCTGTCGCCCCAGTGCTCGGCAAAGACATGGTGGCCAAGATCACGCGCCACAATCCGGCGCCACCCAACGCCCGGCTGGTCGGCAGGAAGGCACCACACCTCCACCGCCCCGGCGTTGTCCATAACGTCCAAAAGCAGCCAGGCGCCGCTATCAGAGCGCCAAATCCGCAAGTTCAGTCGCTCGTCCGCCTCCTCGAACACTACCTCAGAGTGCGAATCGTTGACGTCCAGGCGTATAAGCTCATGGCGTTGCCGCCGCCGGTCCGCCCGCTCCCGCGTGAAAAAGAGCGTGTTGCCGTCCGCGGTCCAAGTAACCATCCCAGCCCGCCTCGAGCCCGTCCAGACGTCATGGCCGGTCTCTATGTCCCGCACCCTAAGCTCGAAGTTCTCGTCCCCGATGACATCGAAGCTGAACGCCACGTAACGCCCGTCGTCACTCGGCTCGAAGACACCGAGCGAATAGAAGATCTCGGCCCCCGGGATCGCGTTCGGGTCGAGAACAAGCTCGGCCGAGCCTCCGGTCACCGGCCGGCGCCACCACGCAGGATGAGACAGGCCCCGCCCGTGTCTTTCGAAGTACTCGAAAGGCCCAACCTGGAAGGTTGGTGGGGCGCCCTCGCAGGTGTGACGCCCTTCGATCTCGGCGATAAGTTCCGCCTTGAGCCCTTCCAGGTGGGCTGTCGCTTGCTGCGCGTAGCTGTTCTCGGCTTCAAGATACGCGCGGACGTCGGGATTCTCCCAGTCCCTGAGCCAGCCATACGAGTCTATCGTGACGTCGCCATGAAGGACCCGGATCCGTGCCTCGGAACGAGGAAGCGGTGGCTGCAGGTGCTTGTCTACCATCACAAGGCCCTCAGGAAAAAAGAGCAAGGAATTGGCGCGGCAGTCCGCGAGCAGACAGTTTGTGCATCAATGTTGCTCCTAGGCGATATAGTGTAAACCGTTTAACGAGCCACGGTGCGTTATTACCAACATCCGTTAATTCCGTTCTGGCAGAATAGCGCTTCGAGTGCCCTATTATTACTTACTGTCAGACGGAACCATGGTCGGCACTTTTCAGGTTGGGTGTCGACAATTCTGCTTTCGCACCTGACGTCGGCAGCCAGCATGCGGACATATGCTGCGGCCCGACTTCGATGGCCGGCGGCTCCTCCTCCTTGCACCGGTCGAAAGCAAGCGGGCAGCGAGGATGGAAACGACAGCCCTTCGGCACGCGTGCGGCGCTTGGAACCTCTCCTTGCAACGCCGGCAGCTCGAAGCGACTTGCGTCGCTGCGAATCTGCGGCGTGGCGTTGCGCAACGCGACCGTATAGGGATGCCGGGGGTTGAATGTGATGTCATCGGCGCTGCCGATCTCGACCAATCTCCCAAGATATAAGACTGCAATCCGGTCGGCGATCAGCCAGGCGAGCGGCAGGTCGTGGGTGATGAACAGTAGCGCCATGTTGTGCTTGGCGCGCAGGTCAACCAGGACCTGAAGAATTTGTGCGCGTATCGATACATCGAGCATCGACACGGGCTCGTCGGCAACGATGAGCTCCGGCTTCACGGCAAGCGCTCCGGCAATCACGACGCGCTGGCGCTGGCCGCCGGAGAGTTCGTGTGGGAAGCGGGCGAAGAAATCACCGGGAGGATTGAGCCCGGCCGCCGAAAGCGCTTCGCTGACCCTTTCTGTGAGTTGAGCATGGTTCTTGACCAGCCGCAGGGAGCGCAACGGCTCTGCCACACTGTCGAACACGGTGTGTCGCGGGTTGAGCGCCTGATAAGCATCCTGAAAGATCATTTGCACGCGTCGCCGGTAGGGACGCAGAGCCGAGAAGCCCTTTGCAGACGTCATATCGCGGCCCTCAAACAGCAACCTGCCTCCTGTGGGCTGGGCTAGCTTGGTGATGACGCGGCCCACTGTCGTCTTGCCGCTTCCGGATTCTCCAACCAGGGCGACGATTTCACCTCGTCCAATGTTGAGGTCGACTCCATCCGCCGCACGCACCGCCCCGGCAGATCGCCCCAGGACCCGGTCGAACAGTCCGCCCTGGATAGGAAAATGGACCTTCAGGCTCTCGAGACTCAGGATGTCGGAGGTGTCAGGCATGAACTGCAACCCTGCCTTCTTGCGAGGAACGGTGAAGGTGACAGGCGACGCGTCCCCACCCGAACTTTTCGAGGCTGGGAACTTCGGTCGTGCAGACCCCCGTTGCTGACGGGCAACGTGGATGGAAGGCGCAGCCTGACGGTCGATTCATTAAGTTGGGAGGATCACCGGGGATAGGGCGAATTATCCGTATGCCGCTCGCCGGGTTGGGGATCGATTCGATCAGCAGGCGAGTGTAGGGATGTTTGGGCTTAGCGAAGATCTCCGCGACGGTTCCATCCTCGACTATCCGGCCGGCGTACATGATCATCACGCGATCACACGACTCAGCGACGACAGACAGGTCGTGGGTGATTAAAATGAGCGCTAGGTTAAGCTGCGATCGCAACTTCCCCAACAGCTTGAGGATCTGAGCCTGTGTGATGACGTCGAGCGCCGTGGTCGGCTCGTCACCGATGATGATCGAGGGGCGACATGCGAGCGCCATGGCAATCATCACTCTTTGACGCATACCGCCCGACAACTCGTGGGGATAGGCAGTGCCGCGATCCGTCGGAATGCCGACGAGTTCTAGAACCTCCCGTGCCCGCGCGGTCGCCTCGGCACGCGACATGCCGAGCTTCAGGATGCATGGCTCGGCGATTTGCTTGATAATGCGGTGAACGGGATTGAGCGCATTCATCGCGCCCTGGAAAACGACGGACGTCTCGGTCCAGCGATGTGGCCGCATCGCCGCATCATTGTCGATCGACAGCAGGTTACCACGATAGCGCACTTGGCCGCCGCTGACCCGTGCATTGGGCGATAGTAGACCAGCGATCGCCATGGCGGTGGTAGTCTTGCCACTGCCCGATTCACCGACGAGGCCAACGGCCTCTCCAGCCTGGAGCGCGAAGCTCACGCGGTCGATCGCTCGCAATGAAACGCCCTTGAGCCGATACTCAACAGAAAGCCCGTCGACTTCCAAAAGCGATGCCTTGTCTTGGGAGAGGTTTGTCATGGGATCACCCTCTGCCGTGGATTGAACGTGTCGTCGAGGGCATTGCCGACCAGGACGAAGCTAAGGGAAACCGCGAGGGCGCACAGCCCGGGGGCGCCGAGGTACCACCAAGCTCCGGTACTGGCCGCACCGGCGCGCTGAGCGAGCGAAAGCAAAGTGCCCCATGAAGGCTGCAATGGGTCGCCAAGCCCGAGGAACGAGAGCGACGTCTCGACATAGATTGCGCCAGCGACGACCAGCGCACCATTCGCTGCGATTTGCGGAACGAGATTGGGGAGGATATGCCGCACCATGATGCTCAAATTGCTGCTGCCCACAACTCGTGCGCGATCAATGAATGTTCGCTCCTTAAGCGATAGTGTCTGACTGCGAACGATACGGGCGACAAACGCCCAGCTTGTTATGCCGATGACGACAAGGATCACGAAGAGGGAAGGACGGAAGCCGAGGATTTCTCTGCCCCGCCCCATTACTTCGAGCACCACGGGTGTGATGACCAGCGCAAGGACGAAGGACGGCATGACGAAAAAGAAATCCGTCAGCCGCATCAGCCAGACGTCAACTCTGCCACCGTAGTAGCCAGCAATGATACCAACCGTAGTGCCGACGACGAGGCTGATGACGGTCGCCAGCAGCGCGATCGTGAGCGATATCCGGGCACCATGGACGACCAGATTGAGCACGTCACGCCCCACCTCATCGGTCCCCAGCAGATGCTGGCTTGATGGTGGAACGAGGAAATCACCAGTTGCGGTGGCTACGGTCTCAAGTGGACCTACGAGGATATTGGGCACAGCAGAGAGGACAAGGAAAAACACCAGACACAACAGGCCGAGCTGAGCCCCGGCGTGACCAAGAAGATTGGATAGAAAGCTCTTGATCGCTCTCGCCCGGCTACGCGAGGAATATCGCACGATACTTTCACTCATTGCCGGATTCGCGGATCAAGAATGCCGTAGGCAAGATCGGCTAGGAGGTTCGCGACAACGATCGATACACCAAGCAACAGGAATATCCCTTGAAGAACTGGGTAGTCCCGCGCGTTGAGCGCTTCGACCGTGAGACCACCAATTCCCGGCCAGGCGAAGACGGCTTCGACGGTGATCGCACCAGCGACCACGTAGCCAAGATTGAGAGTAATCAAGGTCACGAGCGGCAGCATTGCGTTACGAAATGCATGGCGCATCAGCATCTGACCGTTGGTAAGTCCCTTGGCGCGTGCGGTCACCATGTAGTCCTCAGTAACGACGTCACTCATCGCTGCACGCGCGACCACAACGTATTGCCCGATCAGCCCAAGGGCTACCGCGGCGACCGGAAGTGCGAGATGTCGCAAGTAGTCTAGGATCTTATCAGTTGAACCTATGCTAGCGCCGGGTGAATAGATGCCATAACCCGGAAACCACCCCAATGCCGTGCTAAAAATGACTACTAGTACCATAGCAAGCCAGAAAGACGGCGTAGAATAGAGCGCTAGAGATGCTCCCATGGCGATACGGTCGACAGCTCCTCCTCTGCGCCAACCCGCATAGAGCCCAAGCATGACACCGCATAGCATGGCGATTAATTGGGCCAAGCCAACCAGGGCGATGGTGGCCGGCAAGCGCTCCCAAATAAGGTCAGAGACAAGTCTACCCCTGAACTTGAAGCTGTAGCCGAGATCGCCATGTAGAGTTGCCGACAGGTAGTCAAGTATCTGGTCCGGGAAAAGCGGCCGGTCGAGTCCCCAGTTCTGGCGCTGCGCCTCGATCCGTTCAGCGGACACGCTCATCCGAGCACCGCCAAGCAGAAGCGCTGCAGGGTCACCGGGAATGACCCTGAACAGGACGAAGTTCAGTGTGGCCACCATCGAAAGAGTTATGGCCGCCCTGATCAGGACATTCCCAATGCGGCTTGTTCGCCCTTCCTGTGCGTTGCCAGCCACGTTAGATCGGCCTCAACCGATCGAACGGGAAATAGCTCCAATCCGATATCGCGTCCTCCGGTCCCCAGCCCTGGAAGCAGTCCTTACGATAGGCACCGAGCGTTAAGGGGTGACTCAGAATGATATACGGCGCCTCAGCATAGATGAGGCGCGCTGCCTGATCGACCAGCTCCTGGCTCCTCTTCAGGTCGACGGTACGGTCGACCTCAGTCAGGAGCGCGTCGAACTTCTCATTTGTCCAGTACGATCTGTTAGTGAGGCCGATGGACTTGCTACTGCCCAAGACGAGCAGGTCGTGAGGCGAGGAAGACAGCCAGTTGCTGGCGATTAGCAGATCCCAGCTTCCGCCGCCGTCCGTCGGCGCTGTCGTGCGGGCTGTGAGCGCACCGGAATCGAGCTGGGTCACCGACACGGGAATGCCAATTTGTCCCAGCCAGCCCGCAACAAGCTGCACGGCTGCAATCGGAATCTCGCTCACACCCGAAGCCTTTCCTGTGATTAGCTCAAGCTGTAAGCTCTTTCCCTCCTTGTCCTCCCGGACACCATCGCCGTTCGTGTCCCGATATCCGGCCGCGTCTAGCCGACGACCCGCCTCGGCTAGATCGAAGCGGCGCCTGATGTCGCTTAGGTCTGAGTAATAGTCGGCGGCTACCGGCATCACAATTCCGACACCAGGGTCTGCGTGCCCGCGGTAGGCGCGATCCACGATCGCTTTCTGATCGATCGCATAGCCGATCGCGTCGCGAAACGCTGGATCCTGCAGGGCCTTGGTGCTGCCCGCCCCCTTCCCGGAGGCCGTATTAAATGCCAGATAGTCCCGCTGCTCCACGCGAGATTCATAGACCCCGATATCGCTCTCCTTCGAGAAGGCAGCCCACTGTGCGGTTGTCACGCCCCCACAATCGAAGCTCCCACTCTTCAGACCCTGGGCAATTGGATCCTGCGTGGTGAAGAAGTGGATAATCATCCCGGCCGTCTTCGGCTGCTCAGTGCGAAAATACGCGTTTGGCGTAAGGCGCACAAATTGGCCTTGCTGAAACTCCGCAACGATCATAGGCCCAGTTCCCACCAGCGGCGGGTCGTTGCGAAAAGTGCTGCGCGCATCCGCGTAGCCGATGTCCTTCCAAACGTGCTCAGGGACCATTAGAACGAAGTTGTCAATTGGCCAGCGCGTAGGAGCCTTGGTCACGATCCGCAGAGTTTCGTCATCAATGGCCGTAACGGATGCGACTTGTTCCATGCCGTCTGTGCTGTTTTGGCCAATATTCAGCTCGTCTGGCTTGCCCACGGAGCCAAGCAGATAATTATAGGTGAACGCGGCGTCTCTGGCGGTGGCGGGTTGGCCGTCCGACCACTTCATGCCGGGCCATACCTTGATTGTCCAAGTGAGCCCGTCATCAGCAACGGCCCACGCCTTCGCAAACCCCCTCCGGTCAGGGTGTCGCTGGGCGTCAACGCCGACCAGCGAATCGTAGGACAAGACAAGCGGCCAGAACGAACTCCAGGTGGCGAATGGATTCATGGAATCGGGAGCACCCATCGAGCCGACACGCACAATATGGTCGCTACAAGACGAAGCGAACGCCCTTGAGTTAATGACCCACGGGGCAACCGATCCCACCAGCATTGCTTTGACGACCGCACGGCGATTCATAGACCACATCATTCTGGTCCTCCTTTAAGCCTCGCCACGCCGCATTCCCGCACCTCGTCGCGCCCATTTGGAACTGATGGCCAGCGCGTGCACAAGGTAATTGGTGTGGCGGTTCCCCTTTATAGTCTTAAGTTAGATTTCTTCGACAGCTGCTGAATTGGCAAATAGAGACTCGATATAATCGCCATCTAATAAGTAGATGGCTAACGACTCTCCCCGCCCAGATGGACGCTTTCTGTCGACGGTGCAGCTCTGAAAATCGCACCTGTTGATTCCCCGGTAATCGACCAGCGCTGCCGCCAAAGACATTCTGCTTCCAGCCCCGCAGGTCCGCACGAAGTGATCCGTGCGGATGCAGGAGGTGCTCGAGGCCGAGATGGACGAGGGCGGCCTCAACGAGGAAATCCGCCGGCGCACCTGTGTCGTGCTCATCTTTCCAAAACATAGAGATGCCGCCCCCGTCAGGACATTGGCTGTCGAAACCAACGAAAACGGATGGCGCCAACCGCTAGATCAACATGGACGATCTGCGTGAGCACAAGAAACATGCTCTGCGCCAAGCCGCGCGACCAGCACCATGGCTGTCCCATTTTACTGATGGGGTGGATGCCAGCCTTCTCCGACGGCATCGCAATGTGCCAAGTTGGTGGTGTTAGCGCCACGCAAAGGAGAGGCAGGCATCGATGGAAAAGTTACTATCATTGGGGTCGATCTGGGAAAGAACGGCATTCAGCTGCAGGGGGCGGCAGCTGATGGATCGGTTGTATTCCGCAAGAAGCTGTCGCGCCTGCAGTTTTGCAAGTTCATGGCGAGTCAACCGGCATGTGTCGTGGCAATGGAAGCGTGCGGCAGCTCCCACTACAGACCTGTCAGATGGCTCGGCTTGGCCATGAGCCAAGACTGATTGTCCCGGCCTATGTCCCAAACCGTCCGTCAAGCGGCAGAAGAACGACGTCGCCGAAGCGGAGGCGATCGTCGAAGCAGCGCAACGACCGACAACGCGCTTTGTCGAACCGAAGACCAAGGAGTAGCAGTCCCGGGCTATCGTGTTTCGCACCAGAGAGCAGTTCGTGAATCAGAGAACCGAATGGGTGAATGCGTTGCGCGCGCACCTCTAGGAGTTCGGTTATGTTGTTCCGCAAGGCATCGGCCACCTGCCACGTCTGGCAGAGATCGTCGAGGACGAGAGTGCAGACCTGCCGGATCTGGTCCGCGACATCTGCAGCGCTCTTGACCAAATCAAACAGTTGAGCAGCCGTTTCGCGGCATTGAAGAAGACGATCGACATGCTGTCCAAGCAAGCTGCAACATCTCGGCGCTTGCAAACCATGCCCGGTGTCGGCCCTATTGCTGCCCTTGGCATTTTCGCCACCGATGGAACCCTTCAAGTGCGGTCGCGATTTCGCCGCCTGGCTCGGGCTGGGTCCCTCGGCAGAAGTCAAGCGGCGGCATAGGCACAAGTGTCCCGCGCGGGCGCGCCGCGAGACACATAGCGCTTGCCCCTTTATTCGCACCGTCTCTTGGTGGCACGCGGATTGCATAGGACTCCGTGAAGGCGAGCGCGGATAAAGCGGGCTGTTCCCTCGAGAAAACAAATCCGAGCGAATGAAGTGCAGAACCGAACCATCAAGGAGTACGTCATGCGAGTAGCCGTCGTCCGGAATCGTGATTTTACAGGCGTGATCAACCGATTCGGTCAGCCTTATCCACAGCCCCCGCAGCCTTGGCCGCCCGGCGAGACAGTCGAAAGGGCGGTGGCGGCACTGCAAGATGGCGGCCATGAAACGCTTTTGTGTGAAGGCGACAAAGGACTGCTCAATACGCTCGAGCGCTTCATGCCACCCGATCCGCAAGCCCGCCCTTCAGGATTTGTTTTCAACCTGGCGGAGGGGATTCAAGGAGATTACCGTTTCACGCACGTTCCGGGCATGCTTGAGATGGCCGGCGTTCCATACACCGGATCGAGCCCACTCGGGCATGGACTGACGGACGACAAAGTTATCAGCAAGACGCTCATGCGCAGTTGCGGCGTGCCGACGCCGAACTTTCGCATCATGCGCTGCGGCACCGACAGCACCGGCGATTTGCGATTCCCACTTGTGGTGAAGCCGCGCCGTGAAGACAACAGCTTCGGTTTGCAACTCGTGCATGAGCCCTCTCAGCTGGCGCAAGCCGTCGAAATGATCATTGGGCAATATGGGCAGGATGCGCTAGTGGAAGAATACATCGATGGGCGGGAAATCCATGTCGCGCTGCTGGGAAACGGAAAACCCGAGGTGTTGCCCTTCGCAGAGATCGACTTCGGCGAACGCGAAATTGGCCTTTTGACTTGGGAAGCGAAGTACCTGCCTGCCGAGCAGGCGTCGACGATTTGCCCGGCGCGAGTCGGGAGCAGTCTTGCGACTTTGCTGCGGGATATTTCGATTGCAACCTTCCGTGCCTGCGAGTGCCGGGACTATGCACGCCTCGACGTCCGGATCGACCGCTCCGGCCAACCCTTTGTGCTGGAGATCAACACGATGCCTGGGCTCAGTATGCAATCCGAATATGTCCTAGCCGCAATCGCCGCTGGGCACAGCTATTCGAGCTTGATCAATCGCATCCTTGATGTGGCCCACAAGCGGTATTTCGGGATCGGCATCCCGTAGCCGGTCACGCGTCGAGTCGGCGCCCACTCGGTGCCCCATCAGCGTGGCAGCCGAGACGTCGCCAACCGATTTCGGTGCTGCGCCGAGTGCGAGGCGGCGGTGATGACGGCGGTCGACATGAGATGTTGGTCGCAATGCTCGACTGCAGAAACTGACCGCGATCTGGAGTGCGCTCTAGGGTTACACCGATCGGGCTGCGGTTTTGCTCGTCTGCCGGATGTGTTAATCCTCGATCGTTGCGGGCCGGGAGCCGCTGGACGCGGCCTGGCGGCGGCTTTCTGCGCTCGATTGCGGCGCAACGGCGACCGTCGGGGGGCATCGATCGCGCGGGCGATGGCGTAGCCGACGATCATGCGCGACCAGACGTCGAGAATGACGGCGACGTAGACGAAGCGGGCCGGTAGCGCGGCATAGGTGATATCGCCGACCTAGAGTTGGTTGGCAGGTCGGGACAATGTCCTTTTGCCAGATTGGAGTAGATCGGACTGCTATGAATGCTGTCGGTCGCGGCGACGAACCGGCGTCTGACCTTCGGTTGCAGGCCGTGATCGCCCTAGAAATTCCAGCTCCTGAGCCTGCTTGCCGATCAGCTGCGGCGATTCGCGCCTCATTTCCGTGATCAGAGCGGCCGAAGCCGTATGTTCATCGAACCACTCCACCTGCCTCTGCCAATCCAGACAAGGATCAGGGTGCGGGTGATGTCATGCCGTTCCCCCAAATGTGCAGCGTCTCGCCCGACAGATTTTCCTGCACGGCCAACGCTTAAAGGTGACGCTATAACTACGATGTCTTGCCATCGCTCATGGTCGACGTCGACTGACAGGCGTCGCTTGAGGGAGCTGGCGACCCGGCCGCTGGTGCCCATCGCGACGCCGTGAAGACTTTCACTCGCCTATCCAGATAAGCGCCTTCATCCCGGTCCTTCACTATTTCTGCGAGGGTCCGCTGATTGGTTTCGAATGATTCGGTCCACGCCGCGCTGGTGAATAACATTCGGCTCAGCATCACCGTGTCGAAAACAGGCAGCCCAGTCAACCGGCGTATGATCGGGGACACCAGAGGGAATGCGGTACATTCACACAGAAAAGCCGCGATGTGCGGATATCTCCTTCTCAGTCGCGTGACGCACGCCGTGACATCGTCCTCGATTTCAGACACTAGCGTGCGCCGCGGCGGGCGCTGCATTTCGTTATCCAGGAGCTTTCCACCTTCGATACCGCCGACCACTATCCGCGCACGCTCGGCCGGGTCGTCGATCCCGAATAGGCCTTCGCTGCAATGCGTGGAATCGGCAGTCAGTACCGCGAGCTTGGCGCCGGGTGGAAGCTGACGTAGCAGGGTCGGTATAAGCAGGAGACTTGACAGCGCCACGGGTACGTTCACCGACGCGGCCACCGCTGCCTGATGTCGGATGGCGAACCCACAGTTGGCGATCACGGCAACGGCGCCCCGTTCGACCAAGCGTTGCGCTGACGTGACGTAGGCCGGTTCAAGCGACGGATCGCCTCGGATGACGCGATCCGCCCAAGCACCCTCCACTGTCTCGATGATGATCGGAAAGTCGTAAGTATCTGGATTGAGCAGGGAACCGGGATACGTTTGCGGAGGTTTCTCGCCCGGCGCGAGCCCGCGCTCAAGCTCGAGAAAGCCTAAGGAGGCAGGAGGTCTATGTGATGTCACGCGGGGAACCTCGAGCAGTATTCTATATCATCATCATCGGAGGCAGCGCCGCCCTTGCGGGTGGTCACGTGCCCATGTGATCGCACTTGTGCCGGCCGGTCAAATATCGAATGCAGGCGGCACCATCGTGAGGCCAGATGGCTTTCCCGGCGACGTCGCGGCTGTCTCCCCGCAGCAAACCAGCCGCATATCTGCATAGCGACCGTTTCCCGGCATCTGCGGAGCGTCATGCGCGTTGGCGGCATCCGGCCGAAATAACGTCTGTATGTCCGGACGTGAGCTCTTACGGAATCGATTCTGTAATTCTGTGATTCAATCCGGACATGCAGATCGGCTACGCGCACGTTTCGACGGCCAGAACTTGGACCTGCAATGCTCTGATGCTCTGATGCGCGCCGGCTGCGAGTAGATCTTCGAGGAGACGCAATCCGGCCGGACCGGCAACAAGCGTCCCGCGCTCGAGGTCGACAGCTTGGGATCATCCAGACCGCTCATGACCTGCAGCAACGCGGTCCCTACCCGGCTTAGTGCAGGAGATAACTCTCTGCCCGGGATCCTGGAGGGACAGGCATAGATACTTCAACTCGGTGTAGTCCTCGAGGCCGTACTCGAACCTTCGCGGCCGATGCCGGACTGCTTGATGCCACCGAACGGCGCAACCTCGGTGGAGATGAGCCCCGTGTTGATGACGACCATGCCCTATTCCAGCGCCTCGGAGACACGGAAGATCCGGGATGCATCGCGGGTGTAGATGTAGGACGCGAGACCGAACTCGGTAGCGTTTGCGCGCTTGATGACCTCTTCTTCCGTATCAAATCGGAAGAGAGGCGCGACCGGCCCAAATGTCTCTTCGCGCGCGACCTTCATCTCCTGCGTTACATCGGTCAGGATCGTCGGCGTGAAGAACAGCCCACCTCTTTCGTGCGGTTCGCCGCCGGCGACGACTTGAGCACCCATTGCACATGCGTCGGCAATGTGCTCCTTCACTTGGCGGCGGCCTTCTCCTCGATGAGCGGTCCGATCGCCACGCCTTTCTCGAAGCCGTCGCCGACCTTGAGGCTCCTGACGCGCTTCGTCAACGCCGCCGCGGCGGCATCATTGATCCCGGACTGCACGTAGAGGCGGTTGGCGCACACACAGGTCTGCCCGGCATTGCGGAGTTTCGACAGGATCGCGCCTTCGACGGCAGCATCCAGGTCCGCGTCGTTGAAGACGATGAAAGGGGCGTTGCCGCCGAGTTCGAGGCCAAGGTTCTTGATCCGGCCGGAAGCCTGCCGCATCAGCGTGCGGCCAACCTGCATAGAGCCTGTGAACGTGATCTTGCGAACCTTGGTGTTCTCGCAGAACGCCTTGCCCACCATGACCGCGTCCTTCGAAGTGATCACCGAGAACAGTCCGCCCGGCAGTCCCGCGCGCTCGGCGAGCAGCGCCAGTGCCAGCGCCGAGAGCGGTGTCTGGGCGGCGGGCTTGGAGACGATGGCGCAGCCGCAGCAAGCGCTGGCGCCACCTTCCTCGCTAGCATCTCATCCGGGGAGTTCCACGGGGTGATCGCACCGACCACGCCGACCGGCTGGCGTATTACCATAATGCGCTTGTCGTCCTGATGTCCGGGAATGACGTCGCCGTAGGACGCTTGCTTCCTCGGCGAACCACTCGACGTAGGACGCGCCGTACAGGATCTCGCTGCGCGCTTCGGCGAACGGTTTGCCCATCTCGGCGGTGAGGACGGCCGCGAGATCGTTGGCATTCGCGACCATGAGGTCATGGAGGGCGCGCAGGACCCCAGCTCTCTCCTTGCCTGTGCGTCGGGTCCATTCCCGTTACGCGCGGTGCGCGGGGTCGATGGCCTGCTCCACCGTATCCCTTCCGACATCGGGGACCGACGAAACGACCGCGCCGGTCGAGGGGATTGGTCATGTCAAAGCGACGTCCGCCCGAAATCCATTCGCCGGCGACATAGGCGCGTTCGATCAGAAGAGAAGGAACGGCCAGTCCCTCCGGCATCATGGTAAGTACACCCATACCCAGAGCTCCACTTTCAAGTCTTGTAAGTATTCAGCCGCCAGGCGGATCAGATCATGAATGAGCCGCCGTTAACGTCGAGCGTGACACCCGTGAGGAAGGCAGCGTCTTCAGATGCCAGGTAGGCGACCGCAGCGGCGATGTCGTCACCGGTGCCCAGTCGGCCGACAGGAATGCTGGCGACGTAGGCCTGGTTAAGTTCGGCACCAGCCGCGGCAGCCATCGGAGTTTCGATGCGACCCGGCGCAATGGAATTCACCGTGATGTTCGCTGAGCCGACTTCAACCGCAAGGGTGCGGGCAAGGGCCATCATGCCGGCCTTTGACGCGGCATAGTGTGCTCCTGCAATCTCGGTTTTCGTTCGGCCGGCCACCGATGCGATGTTGATGATCCGGCCCCATTTCGCCGCCCGCATGTGGGGAAGACAAGCCCGGCAGCAGAGGAAGGCGCCTGTCAGATTTACTTCGAGAACCTGACGCCACTCCACGGCGAGCATCTCCTCAACCGTTGCCTTCCGTCCGCCGTGTTTCGGAGAGATTCCCGCGTTGTTGACCAGGATGTCGACCCGCCCGAATCGAGCCGATGTAGCCTGGACCATTCGCGTGACATCAGCGTCTGTGGACACATCAACGCGCACCGCCAAGGCCCGCCCAGTACAGTCCGAAGACAGGGTCGAAATGCTGGCGTTCAGGTCACTCTCGGAGAGGTCCGCCAGCACAACATTGGCGCCGGCGTTGAGAAACCGGGTGGCGATCGAAAGTCCGATGCCCCGCGCGGCGCCTGTCACCAGAGCCACCTTGCCGGCGAATGCGGTCGCGTGCGAAACCTGGTCCACGACCTACTTCTCCTACACTGTGGCGACGGGTGTCAGCGGCAAGCCGAACGAGCCGGGCAGGCGCAGAGGCGGAGCGGTAAGGAAAAACCGGCTAAGGTTATGATCTCTTAGCCACGCAGCCAAGTCCGATAGATACCAGAGCTCGTCAAGGCCAAGCTTGAATAGACAATGCTGGTGCAGCGGCAGGCCGGCGCAGTGGTCGCAGCCGTCCGGTACGCGATTCGGATACGCCTCCACCGCGAAGTTGTCGGCAACCAGCGCGGCGATACCGCAGTCGTCGATCCACCGGAGCAGCCTGTCGTCCCGCCCCTCTAGTACGGCGCAGGCATTGTGCAGAACACGCGGATCCGGGCTGCCGTCCATGTCGACAACAAGTTTGGCGAATCCGGTGTGAACGCACAGTATGTCGCCCGCCTCGACTTTAACGGACTGAGTCTGCATAGCACGCACTAGGGCATCGTAGCCGACCAGGGTTCGGTCCCGTCCATAGATCCTGCCTAGGTCAAGCAGCACGCCCCAACCTTGGACGCAGGTCTCGGCGAACTTGTCGATGCCTAATCGGCGCGCGCGAGCTCCGCCTTCGGCATCGGGTCCAAGAACATCCGTGCCGCCCCTGAAGCCATTATAATAGACGATCTCAGCGGTGCCGTCATCGTCGGTGTTGAAATGCTGCCCGATGTGGCTAAGGGCGTCCCACTGCGTCGAATATTGTGTGAATAGTGTCACGCTGTCATCGCAGGACGCGTCAATGTAATGAGTGTTCTCCAGATATAGGGGATAGTTCACCGCCGGCAGTCCCTGCTTGCGTATCGCCACATGACGACGCGGCGGCTTGCGGTTCGGATTGAGCGCAGTCCCGCCGGGGAGATCCAGTGGCAAGCTGAGGCAGAAAGCCCGGCCGGTCCTGATCTCGGCGGCCGCTTTCAGTCGGATGTCATCCGTGATCAGGTTGAGGCGCCCGACTTCGTCGTCGGCGCCGAACAGGCCCCGGTTTGCGCCTTCCGGCTTATTGTTCCATCGGTTGCCCACGTAACGCCATTCCGCTCAGTGATCCAGGGTCCCGGCAAACAGCGAAATCGGAGGATGCGCATCGGGATCCGTCATCACCTCGATGAGTGTCGGCCGCTCGGCGACGAGGGCTCGCTTGAGGACCTCCGGCAGAGCCGCAGCGTCCTCGACTCTTATCCCTTCGCAGCCACAGGCGCGCGCAATCGCCGCGTGATCAACCGCTGCAAAATGGCAGGCTGTGGTATAGGCCCCAAACTTCACGGTTTCTGCGTCCTTCTGGAAGCCGAGGATGCCGTTGTTCAGGACGACGACCGTCACCGGAATTCCCATGCGGACCATCGTCTCCAATTCGGCCCAGGAATGGGCAAAGCCGCCGTCCCCGACAAGCGCCACAACAGGTGCCGAAGGCCGCGCG
Source organism: Mesorhizobium sp. M4B.F.Ca.ET.143.01.1.1 (assembly GCF_004792275.1). Lineage (NCBI taxonomy): Bacteria > Pseudomonadati > Pseudomonadota > Alphaproteobacteria > Hyphomicrobiales > Phyllobacteriaceae > Mesorhizobium > Mesorhizobium sp. M4B.F.Ca.ET.143.01.1.1. The sequence continues at coordinate 11,530 of NZ_SRSR01000027.1, read as the reverse complement.
ACTTTTGCTCCAATGGCGAGCGGAAGGCCCCATCCGAGCCCGGCGAGCCCACGGGGTGTGAGGAAGCGCGTCCCTTCCCGTGGCGCTCGCAGATGACCGACGACCCACATCGATGAGTAGCTTGCATCAGCAGTGATGATCATCTCTGGCTGGAGCAGATTCTGCAGTTCCGCCATCACGCGTTCTGGCCTGATCCCTGCGGTTGCCTGCTTTAGAAGGGGTGCCCTGACCGTCTCGAACTGGCGCCAGGCATCGGCAATCCGCTCGGCCAGACCGGGGCGCGCCTGTGACCTTGCCTTGAGATCTTGGGTCTTGAGGGCCTGCGTGAGTGCTTTGAGGGTTTCTGCTGCATCCCCGACGAGGCGGACTGCCTCGTAGTTGCGCCCGATCTCCTGCGGGTCAAGGTCGATCTGGATGATCCTTGTACCCGGACGAATGAGGCGCCAGCTGTCGGTGCCGTTCTGGTTGTTTCGTGTTCCAACTTGCAGGATCAGGTCGGCATCCTCGACCAAGCTCCGCGTGAAGCGGCCAAGCGATGTTGGCCCTACGAGGGATCCGAGCACGCCGAATGAAAGGGGGTGGAATTCATTGACGGCACCCTTCCCCATGTTCGTCGTGAATACAGGGAGCGAGGCAAATTCCTGAAGGTTCGCCAGAGCCGATGGCGCGCCGGTGGAAAGGGCGCCCCCACCCGCCATGACCACCGGGCAATGGGCTTTCGCGATTAGGAAAGCCGCTTCGGCAATGCTGGCATCCGACGGCCGGGTCCGGTCGAGGGGCCAGGCGCTGAGGCATGCCTCGCGCTTGTGGGCGCTGGGCTGGGCTGTCTCGCGGAGCAGGTCAGCCGGCAGTAAAAGGACGGCAGGCCCCGGCCGGCCACTCGCCGCAGCCACGAACGCGGCGTCCACGTAGTCGTCAACCCGATCCGCGGTGCCAATACGGCGCGTCCACTTGGCGCAGGATGCGAAAAGCGCCAGGTGATCGAGTTCCTGAAAGGCATTCTTATCCACCTGCAGTCGCTCTACCTCCTGAATGAGAGCCACCACGGGGATGCTGGCCTTCAGGGCCTCGGCCAGCGGTGCAACGAGCAGTGCCGCTGCTGGACCGTTCTGGGCGGTGACCACCGCGACCTGTCCCGAGGCCCTCGCGAAACCATCGGCCATCGCACCACCCATATTCTCCTGGCGGTAGGCGATTTGACGGATTCCGATTTCCTCCGCAGCGAGGATCACGGCGGAAGGAAGGCTCTGACCGAATATGAACTTCACGCCGTGGCGCGACAACGCACGAGCGATTGTTACGGCAACGGTAGGTTCGATTTCTGTCATCGTGTTTCTTCCTATAGAGTTCTGAATGGTCAGGCGCAGAGTGACCGCGGCCCCAAGGCGCGTAACATGCCGTGCGGTTGACACGCTGGCACTGCCCGGGAGCCCTAACGAGTAGTGCGGATTCAGACCGCGGCGAGCATGCGGGCTGAGGCAGCTTGCATTCTGGATCTTGACCGCCACCAGATGAAGTACATGGCGACGAGCCAGAGCACGGGCAGAAGCATCAGCAGCGACGCCACCGCGGCGACGGTGGGGTCGATTTCATGCCGGATGTTTTCCCACATCTTTAAGGGAAGCGTGCGTATGGATAGACCGCTGACGAGCAAGGATATGACCACTTCGTCGAACGAATGGAGGAACGCAAAAACCGCCCCGCCGAGGATGCCTGGCCGGATCAAAGGCAGAGTCACCCTCATGAATGTCCGGAACGGCCCGGCCCGCATGCTCTTAGCGGCTTGCTCAAGACTAATGTCAAAGTTGGCCAGCGTTGCCGCGACGACAACTACGACATAGCTCATAGCGCCAATGCTGTGCGCCAAGACGATGCCTGTCTTCGATCCGACTAGGCCGAAGGATACCAGACCAAGGTAGGCTGCGATGCCGACCACGATCACCGGAAAGGTGATCGGTGCTAGGAGGACCAACGTGAGCACGTTGCGCAGCATTGGCGCGCTGCGACTGAGTCCATAGGCGGCCAGCGTGCCGAGTATGGTCGAGATTATGGTTACCGAGATTGCAATTTCGAAACTGCTCAGCGCGGCCCCGTTCCACGACGGATCGGCAAAAAACGAACGATACCATTGCACGGAAAAGCCGGATGGAGGGAATTCCAACTGCGTTCCGGCGCTAAAAGACACGATGATCACCACCACGCCCGGGAAGAGGAGAAAGAGTAGGGTGAATATGACTACCGTGATCCCTATGAACCTCCACACATGGGTGGCGTCGCCAGCGCGGTAAAGATGCATGTTCCAGCGACGCGCCCGCCGAAGCGTGCCGAGCTCAGTGAGATGTCGCACCAAGGCCCCCGCTGCGGGAAAACGGTTTCGCCGATCCGACGCAGCATTGCCTTTGGGGCCGGCCGGATTGAGTCTGAGGACGGCGAGCACCGTCATCGCGATCGCGAGGAGAATAAATGACGCTGCCCCTATCCGGCCGAGATTGAATGAGCTTTGCACCTCAGCCGCGATGAAAGTCGAGAGCATGGCATCGCGCAGGCCACCAAGGGCTGCGGGCGTGATGTAGAATCCGAGGCTCAGGATGAAGACGAGCAACGCACCACTGCGTAAGCCGGGCAGACTGAGCGGTAAGAACACGCGCCAGAAGGCCGAGAACGGACGCGCGCCCATGCTGCGCGCGGCTGCCACTTGCGACTTATCGATGCCGAGCATCACGCTCACTAGCGGCAGGATCATGATCGGCAACATGATGTGGACCATGCCGATATACATGGCCATACGGTTGTAAATCAGAGGCAGAGGACTGGTGATGACGCGCAGATCGAGCAGCAGGTTATTGATAAGGCCGCGGTCACCTAGGATCATGACCCAGGCGTAGGTTCGGGCCAGCGAACTCGTGAGATACGGGATCAGGACGAGGATGACCAAGACAGACCGGACCTGCTTCGAAGCAGCCGTGATCAGGTAGGCCGTCGGGTAGCCGATGATAGCGCAGATGACCGTGGCTACGATGCTTACCTCGATGGTCTGGATGAGGACGCGAACGTTCGCAGGATGCACGAAGAACGTCACGTAATTGACGAGGGAGAGCGCGGGGGCGTTGATGCTGTTTAAGAAGAGCTGGACGATCGGTATGGCAAAGACGAGTAGCAGGAGGCAGAGCGCCGGAAAGGTCAGCACAACAGAGGCCCGCGTAAGCTTTTGTAAAGTCAACATCTGCGAGTCCCCTGAGATCACGTCGTGACGAAGCGGATGTCCGATCTCAACCAGTCGAGCTGAATGGTGTCCCCGATCTGGAAGATCTGACGCCCCGCGGCGACGTGTTCGCGTATGACCACGTCGTTATCGCCGACAGCCACATGGTATCTTCGCAGCGGGCCGGCATAGATCATATCGGTCACGGTGCCGGCGACATGCTGGCGCTGATCGGCGTCGGCACTCTTCGTGGCGCCAGGGGCGGAGATCCGTATACGTTCCGGCCGGATCATCGCGACGGTGCCGTCCGGTTGCGGCGTATCCGACTCAACAGCGAATGACGGATCATCGAGGATGTTGGCGTCCCCAAGGAAATTCGCGACAAACCGGGAGACAGGACGGTCATATAGCGCCTCAGGCGTGTCAGTTTGCTCAATTCGTCCAGCGTTCATCACCACGATCCGATCGGAAAGCGTGAGCGCCTCCTCCTGGTCGTGTGTGACACACACCGTAGTGATTCCGAACTCTTTGTGAAGCCCCTTGATCTCACCCTGCATTTGCTCACGCAAGTTACGGTCTAGTGCTCCCAACGGCTCGTCTAGCAACAAGATTGGAGGGTCGGCTATGAGGGCCCGGGCGAGCGCCACGCGCTGCTGCTGCCCACCGCTGAGCTGTGATGGCATGCGGTCACCCAAGCCGTCCAAATGGACACGTGACAGGATGCGTTCGGCTCTCGCGGCCCGCTCAGCCGACCTGATGCCGCGCATCTCGAGCGGAAATTCAAGGTTGCGGCGAACGGTGAGGTGCGGGAAGAGCGCATAGCTTTGGAAGACGACGCCCTGATCGCGCCGATAGGAAGGTACCGAGGCGACGGACTTCCCAGCGATGCGGATATCACCTTCGGTAGGCGCCTCGAACCCCGCCAGCAGCATGAGTGTCGTCGTCTTGCCAGAACCGCTCGGACCAAGGATCGTGAGGAACTCGCCGCGCCCAACGGTCAACGACAGGCTCCTGACCGCAATGACCTGACCGTATAATTTGGTGACGTTCCGAAATTCGATTTGCTCGGAAAGAGCGAGTTTCTCCAATGGTCTATCCTTAGCTAGCGGATGCAGCGTTCTGACTGGTGCATTCATGTTCGTCACTCCAAGCCGAACGATGACGTGCTGGTTCGGTGCGGCACGTCATCGGTAAATGCCGTCGCAAAAGGCCGACAGGGGCTTAAAGCAGGATCCACTCGTTCCAGCGCTGGACCAGCTTTTCGGTGTTCGTGAGCCCGTCCGATCCCTTCTCGGCGTACCATTTCGAGTCGATTAGCACACTTGACCTCAGGTAGTCGGGGTGGCTGGCCAGCGAGCGCCCAATATCTTCCGGTAGAACCTTGAACGCGTTGAGGTTGCTCGGGCCGAACGGCATGAGTTGTGAAAATGCTGCCTGACGGTCGGCGCGCGCGGTAAATGCGACAAACTGTTGCGCAGCGTGCGCGTTAGGAGACCCCTTCACAATCTGCCAGTAGTCCCAAGTTATTTTCGCCTGGTTACGATTAATTTCAAGCGGTGCTCCCTGCTTGATCAACGTGCCGGCCCTACCATCATAGGCATTTACAAGATCTACTGCCTTGTCATGCATCATCTGCTGGATTTCGGACCCTGTTCCCCACCATTTGCGAATATCGGGCTTTATTCTGTCCAAACTTTTGAAAACACGATCTAGGTCCATAGGATATATATCCTTTGGATTTACGCCATCGGCGAGAAGGGCTTCCTCCCAAGGGCCTTCTGAACCATATTGGCCGCTGACAAGACTGCGGACACCCGGGAAACTGTTCACGTCCCAGAATTCCGCCCATGTGGTCGGCCGCAGCTTACCCGCTGGGAATTTTTCGGTATTGTAGACCATGACGAACGCATAAACTACGTTAGCTACGCCAAACGGCTGCTTTGCGAAGTCGGCGAGCCCGTCTAGGTCTTCATTCCTGTAAATAGAATAATCGATCGGCTCAAAAAGACCCTTTTGGGACAACTCGAACGAAGATCCCTGGTTAGCGGTGACAACATCGACGGTGACGTTATTCTGCGCAACCATCATCTCGATCGATGCCCGGTCGCCCTGATCGGTAATCGGGGTCATCTTAATGCCTGTTTCGGCTTCAAATGGTTTTACATAGGCCTCAATCATCGCCTTTCCGGTATCGCCACCGTAGACAAGGACGCGCAGTTCGCCAGGAGTCTGCGCCGATGCCTTGTTACTGGCAATGGAAGGAAGTGCGCCGGCAGCCAAGGCGGTTGATGCTGCCTGCAGGAAACGCCTGCGGTTAATGATAATAGAGAAGCTCATGGCCATTCCCCTTTTTTAATGTTGAGCATAATTGAATATGCAATTTTCGCCGACCCAGCGGACGGCCGCAATCGAGACTTCGCGAAGTGATCTACGTGGCGGTGCCGACGCGGTCCTGTCCTGCGCGTTTCACGGTCAACTGAAGCATCTCTCGCCGTTCAGCCCGGTTCACGAGCCGTAACCCGACAAGTCAGGCCGCCAGAATCTTCTCGACGAGGGTTACCCAATAGCCCACGCCATACGGGATCGCCTCGTCGTCGAAATCGTAAGCGGGATTGTGCAAGCCCGGCGTCGAGCCGTTCCCCAAGAGGATGATCGCGCCCGGCCGCGCTTCCAGCATGTAGGCAAAGTCTTCGGATCCCATCGAAGGCTTGACGTTGTCGTTTACGGCGTCATGGCCCACGAGGCCGCGGGCTGCGGTGATCGCGAAATGTGTTCCGGCCGTGTGATTGAATGTAAGGGGTTCGAGCCGCCGATGCCTGAACTCAATTTCCGCGCCCATCCCGTGGGCCACGCCCTCGGCGCATAACCTGATCTGCCGCTGCGCCAGATCGCGCACGGCGGAGGTCAGACTCCTGACAGTCCCACCCATTTCGACCTGGTCCGCGATGACGTTGTAGGCTTGGCTCGCCGTGAACTTCGTGACAGAAACGACGAGGGCGTCAGTGGGGTCGGTGTTGCGGGACACCACGGTCTGGAGGGCAACGATGATTTGTGCGGCGGTGACCACAGGGTCGACAGTCCTGTGGGGCGAAGCTGCATGCCCGCCCCTCCCCTTGACGATGATGTCAAACTCGTCAAGCGCCGCCATCATACCGCCCTCCCGGATGGCGAACTGGCCAATGTCAGTGCCGGGTGAGTTGTGCAGGCCGTAGACCTGGGAGATGTTGAAGCGCTCCATGATTCCTTCCTGGACCATCTTCAAAGCACCTCGTCCATCTTCCTCGGCGGGCTGGAAGATCAAAGCCGCTGAGCCTTTGAAGTTGCGCGTCGCGGCGAGGTGTTTTGCAGCCGCCAATAGCATCGCGGTGTGGCCGTCATGGCCGCACGCGTGCATCTTGCCGGGTATCCGCGAGGACCAGGCCTTGTTCGACGCTTCCAGGATCGGCAGGGCATCCATATCGGCGCGCAGTCCGATCGTCGGCCCCTCCCCGCCCTCACCCTGGATCAGGGCAACCACGCCGGTCTCGGCGATGCCCGTCTCGATGTGATTGATACCGAAGGAGGCCAGCTTCTCAGCAACGAACTTCGCCGTATTGTGCACCTCGTATCCCAGTTCCGGATTCTGGTGCAGGTAGCGGCGCCATTGCGTGGCTTCTTCCTGGAGATGTCGGAAAGTGTCGACGCTGTACATCTATTAGTTCCCAGCTTTTTCTGTCCTAGTGCCTTATTTAAGCGAGCATCATTCCGCAGCACGATTTCGTCAAATGCCTTTTGTGTATCATCGACATCTAGTAACGAGATGGACCCGAGGCTCGCTTTTCAGCACAGAGGTCGGTCCCGGCCAGCACATGCTAGGTCGCCGTGGGGCAAGTCGGTTACGGAACTGACCCTTGGATGTCTGCGTCCTCGCGCGTCGGCCCGGCCCACCGAATTAAGATCGTGAGGCCCTCTCTGACCAGATCATCCATGACAGCGTGGACCGCGGCCTCGGCGATGGCACTAGTCACGGGGCGGCGGAAGCTAGGATTTCCCTCCGACATCGAGCATAATCAGGCTGCGATCGAAAAAGGGTCCGGGAAGCAGCGTCATTGTCGCAAATCACAGCATCGATGATCGCCGTCAGGTGGCTAGGGCAATTGTTTGGTCGTGATCGATCTTGTTTCGTAGGCGACCGGGGTTGTCCCTCCGGAGATAATGAAGTCGGCCATGACCGGGTAATTTCAGCAGGGAGAAAGGGAGCGCGTTGAATGCATGTCCCCCTGCGGGCCTAGGCATGAAGAGGTCGTTGCCTTCGAGGCCGCCCAGTCCCGCTGACGCGTTGGCAAATTGGTCGTGGTTTAAGGCCGGGGCGAAGAACGTCGCCAATCGGCGAGGGACGCAAAAAGCCATTGTCGCGCTTGCCAGAAGACTGGCGGTGATCATGCCTCGCACGTGGCTGGACGCCACCGAACTTCGCTGGAAACGGCAAGACACCATGCTTGCGGCCACCTGACCCAATTGTATGGACCGGCTGCTGATCGCAAGTGAGGCGTGGAGGATAGCGGAAGTCGCTCATATGTATCCGGCCCTTTTGGTCGGCTCGCGTGTCATGGCCTTGATGGGGAATTCGCACGCACCGTTAATCTCATTAGCGGATAGGTTGCCAGGCAACCATTTGGGTCAAACAGATTCCGGGTGCGTTCATATTCGCTCCATGCTTCTCGCGCACTGGGGGGTGGCGGTTTAGATGGCCGTCACCTCGTTTCGGTGCTGCCGAATGTCCAGCCATTGCGCAGCACGGTATTGCCGTGCTGCCCGGCGCGAGAGCACTTCGCAACTCGCAGTTCGCAATCCTGGAGAACCGTGCCGACGAGATATCGCCGCGCATGAGCGATCCGATCGTTGGACTCTACGAGGACTGGCTGTGGCTCGACGAGCTCATCGAAACGGTCAGCCAGGAGATCGAGGAGATCAGCCAGAACGAGGCGAACTGCCGTCGCCTGATGAGCGTGCCGGCGTCGCGCCGATGATCTCCTGGTCGCGGCGATCGGCACAGCGAAGCCTTCGATCGCTGTCGGGACTTTGGCGCTTCAGCGATAGCCAGTGCCGTGGCGAGCTTGCTGCGATGAAGCCGCGGCGCGGCATTCTGCAGCCATGCGCCGAAGCTGGCCGCCTGGATTAACAGAATTCGCAGATAAGCGGCTTCCTGGTTTTGAGATGCGGCGGACAGTCGGCTTCCCTCCGGTACTGTATTGCCGTGGCACGAGGCCAAGCCATGCGCCTGTTCGATGAGGAAGGCACGGATCTGGAAATCGTCGCGGTGCGCCGCGAGACCAGCCGCGATCGCAGCCATCGGGCTCGTAGCTCCATCAAAGCCACGTCGCGCACGCGATGACCTGCCGGCCAACACGACCGGCCAGTCCCCCGCGGCACAGCCGAAGCCAAGTCAGGACGAGGAGATGGTCGCCAACCGATCGAACAATCGAATAGGACATGAAGCACTAACAAGCTTGACCGCAATCGCTCCAGAAGCCATCGCAACTAGTGTCACCTCAAATCCGCCAACTGGCGGACAGAAGTCCTTCGGAGGGAGTTCGCTACGGTCCACGTGCTGATCGCATCATTGAATCAGACGCCGAACAGATCTTTCCGCCATTCTTCTAATCCCAAGAGCCAATCCGGAGAGAAGCAAGACCCTCCGGAGGACATCAAAACGCCGGCGATTCGGACAACTTAGAAGCGCCTGACATCAACACGATCGAATAGATAGGCGACCGGACACGATTGCCCGTTCAGATTTCGAAGATCTTCCGCGGCGTGTTTGTGATTACCTCAGCGCCGGTGCCGGCGACCCGGAATGTCTCGCTGATCACGTAACCGAAGTCGTCCTCAATCCAGTTGCCCAGCATCAAATGAAAGGTCATGTTCGGCTTCAGCTCAGTCGTGTCGCCATCCCGGAGGCTTGCAGTCGGTTCGAGCCAGCCAATGCCGTGCGCGTAGCCGCAGCGCGTTTCCTTTTCGAAACCGTGTTTGCGGAGCGTCTTGTAGAACGCGTTGGCCACTTCGCTGCACGTTGATCCCGGCCGGACTGCGGCGAGTGCCGCCTCAAGGCCTTCGACCTGGGCCTCATGAATGCGGCGCAGGCGTTCGGACGGGGCGCCGATCGAGAAAGTACGCATGAGGCCCGCGGAATATCCATGGCGAGTGCCGCCGAGTTCGAGATTGATCTGGGACCCGTCGCGGAACACGTCCCCCGTCCACGGAATGTGACAGGTACCTATCCGAGGCGAGGCGCAGAGATAGAAGGCCTTCAGCGCCGTTCCCGGCTTTCCATTCGCTCCCCGGATTAACGCCGCCGCGATCTCTGCCGCCGCGTCGGCTTCCGCTACACCGGCACGTATGACTTCGCTGGCGCGCTTCATCGCGGCGTCGGAAATGGCGGCGGCTTCCCGCATGACTTCTATTTCGAGATCGGATTTGACTAGGCGGAGCCAGCTGACAAGCTTGGTGCAGTCTACAACGCGAGCCTCAGGCAGCCGTGACTTGAACTTTTCCGATGTCGCTGCAGGCAGGCTCGACATCTCGATACCCAGCCCCCGTTTCGCGAGACCAGCTTCATTCAGGAAGTCGATGACGGCATCGTATCCGTCGTTGGCTAGATTGCCAATGAGCGCTTCCGGGTAGCCGATGATCTTATCCTGTTCCATGAAACATTCGTACATGGCCGCCGGCGCATCGCAACGACGAAGGATGAATGTCGGCTCCTCAGCCACCCCGTCAATCACAAGCGCCTGAGGAACATATCCGGACGGCGTGGTATAGCCTGAAAGATAAGTGATATTGGAAGCGTCCAAAACGAGCAGTACGTCCACGTCGCGTCCCTCCATTTCAGCCTTCACGGCGGACAGCCGGCGCAGGTATTCAGTGCGTGGAAATGCCTGTACACCCTTTGGGATCGTCATGAGTCTACTCCATTGATTTTTGAGGTTTGCATTCGCGCAACAATGACACAGCCTCCGCTAAGACTGGCCAGCACAATCCGGTCGCTGAGGCTTGATCGTCCTGTGCTTGTTGTTCAACTCGCGGCTAGAGAAGTCAGACGATTGAACGCCCAGCGGCCATGGTCAAATGCAGTTTCCATATCGACGTCATCTGGCTGCAAGATGTCTCCGAGAGACTTGTTCAGCAGGTGGCGGCCGCCTGATCAAGCGAAGCCTAGCTCGCGCAAAGCCCCTTTGGAGCGCAGGTAATCAGTCGCCACTCACGATCGTGTCGCGGAAAGCAAAGCACGAGGCTTCTGTGAATCAGCAAAAATCAACCGATCGCGATTCGCCACGGATCGCAAAGTATAGCTATGGCTCCGCATCTCTTTCGTGCTCTCAATCGCACCAATGTTCGGCAACGATCACTCTTTGGCTGGGACATCTGCGCTGGTGCGGAGAGACGAGGAACCGATTATTGTTCCTGTTCAGTCGGAAATGGTGTGATCGACCAGTCGATTAGGTCGATGGCTTGCTGGAGTATCGACTTTGTCCGAGAACGGTTGGATGAAACGGCGATAATGTACCCCATGGAGTCTCGGTAATCGCCCTTCCTGATGATCGGCGTCTTGGGCTCAACATAAAATTTGACTTCGGCGACACCCGGTACAGCAGCAGCCTGACTGCCGCCATGGATCCAATCGAGGATGCCATCGCGATCAGGAAACAATGAGCGCCAGGCCGCGATATGTGAATGGCTTTTGCGCAGGTTACATTCGCGACCGATGACAAGCTTGATGTGTTCGGTGACGAGGTCGACTCCGTAAGCCAGATGAACCGGTTGAGGACCACCACCAAGCCGCGGGTTGACTTCAATAACGACTGGACCACGTGTCGTCCATCGGAATTGGATACTGGTTGGCCCCCAGCCAAGGCCGAGAGATCGCAAGCAACTCAGCGAAACATCGGCCATAAGTTTGTACTCGTCATCAATGAGCGGGGCTGGGAAGGTTCCTTCACTACAGACGAAATGCGGCTGGCCGCCATATACAGCAGCCTCTATCCCAACGATTTCATTTCCCATTGCGTAAGCGCCGTAGTCTGGACCATTCGCGTATTCTTCAACAAGTATCCTCGGTGAAGATCGCCAAATATGCTTCCCACCCAATAGGTAGGTGGTATGTTCGGCTAACTCATCGACGGTGCTGCATAATCGCACACCGATGCTGCCGCTGCCTATGACTGGCTTCAGAATCACCGGCAGGCCGATCTCGGCGGCAGAGATTTCAACCTCCGCTGCATTCGCTGCTAAGCGATAAGCAGGTATTGGAATGCCGGCCTCCGCGAGGAGCTGACGTTGAGTAAATTT
>NZ_SRSR01000278.1:0-307 GCF_004792275.1 Mesorhizobium sp. M4B.F.Ca.ET.143.01.1.1 | reverse complement strand
CGAACGAACCGGGCGATCTCGACCATCCGCTGCTGGCGGCGTGGCGCAATCGCGAGCCGTGGATCGCCAATCGCCTGATCGTCACCCCGCATGCCGCCTTCTACAGCCCGGCATCGATGCGCGACCTCAGGCTGAAATCGATCGAAGTCGTGCACGCCTATCTTGCCGAGGGCCGGCTCACCAACTGCGTCAACTCCGAGTATCTGAAATGAATGCAGCGGCGGTGCAGGCGAGGCGTCTTCGGCGTGGTCCTGAGTTTCCCGTGGCAAGGGCGGGCGCAGAAGGGTGTGATGCAGGCGGCTCAGCT
>NZ_SRSR01000277.1:0-307 GCF_004792275.1 Mesorhizobium sp. M4B.F.Ca.ET.143.01.1.1 | reverse complement strand
AATTTTCAGCTTATGAGTTCATGAAGGCTGCTCCGGCTCGCGCCGAATGGCTTTCCTTCATTTTTTCAAGTCACTAGCTGGGATATCGGGCGGCATTTCTGGTCCGTTTTCTGCGATCTGCGATCGCAACATAGCGGCCCGACCGACGAAAGCCAAGCTGGAATCGGCACGCTTCGCTCCAGCCCGTCAGGGGCGCAATTCCGGAAACTTCACCTGGCCGAGGATGTGCTTGGCGCCCTCGTCTATGTCGCGCACGATCGCCGCCCGCGCCCGCTCGCCATCGCCAGCCTCGATCGCCGCGACGACC
>NZ_SRSR01000276.1:0-307 GCF_004792275.1 Mesorhizobium sp. M4B.F.Ca.ET.143.01.1.1 | reverse complement strand
TCGGAAGCGAGCAGCTTCTCGACGCGCTCGACAACTGCATCCGTCGCCTTGATCGAGGCGGTGCGCGGCAGCGTGAGGTCGAGCATCACTTCGGGCCGGTCGGACTTCGGGAAGAACTCCTGGCCGACGAAGCCCATGGCCACGACCGAGAGCGCGAACACGCCGGCCGTCGCCGACAGCACCAGCCACTTCGCCCGCATTGCGGCTTCAAGCAGCACCCGGAAGCCACGGGCGATGCGCGACGGCTGATGGCTGCCGCCATGACCCTTGATGCGATCGGGCAGCAGGAGGACGCCGGTGAGCGGCG
>NZ_SRSR01000275.1:0-308 GCF_004792275.1 Mesorhizobium sp. M4B.F.Ca.ET.143.01.1.1 | reverse complement strand
ACCTGGCGCCCGCCTGAACCCCGTCGATCAGCTCTGACTCTCTACGTCTATTCGGACACTGCGAGCCGCTCCGCCACCTACGCCGATACGATCCTCGATAGGTTCCGGACGTCGATCCGCGAGGTAGAGCAATATCTCGCGAATGTCGTCTCGATCCGTCGGATGGTGACGCGGGAAACCGAGGAGCGCGGCGGCCATCGCATCGCGCGGTATGACGAGTTGTTCCATTTCATTCGCTTCTGCATTACCGGCGAGAACCATCCCGTCCGGTTGCCGGACATTCCGATGTATCTTGACTGGCTGGTCAC
>NZ_SRSR01000274.1:0-308 GCF_004792275.1 Mesorhizobium sp. M4B.F.Ca.ET.143.01.1.1 | reverse complement strand
ACAGCAGGAGCCCATCATGAGCACCGTTCCCAAGGCATCCGAGCAGCAGGGCGCCGACAACCAGAACGACAGCGGCGGCGAGTATTTCGAGGCGCCGACCACCGAGGCCAATCTGCAGGAGGTTTCGGACGAGCATTTCGACACACCCGAAGTGCCGGACTCCGAACCGACGCCGCCCGACGCGTCGCGGATAAAGCCCAGGAAGAAACCGTCGGCGATCTCGGGCCGCAAATTCCGCAAGCGCGACCTGGTGCGCATCGACACGCTGCGCCCGAGCCTTGCCGACCGTATCCGCTCCGACCATCCGG
>NZ_SRSR01000273.1:0-308 GCF_004792275.1 Mesorhizobium sp. M4B.F.Ca.ET.143.01.1.1 | reverse complement strand
CATCGCTGGGCGCGTCGAGCACGACCGGTGCGACCGGGCAGCCAAGCGAAAACTCGTTCTCCTCCAGCATGCGGGCGACCGACTGGTAGATGTGGTGGACGGCAACCGCCGGATCGCTTTCCGCCGCCAGCGCCGCGCCCAGCCGCTCGGTCACCTCGGCCACGCTGGCACGCGTCACCTCGATAACCAGTTGGTCCTTTCCGCCCGGGAAATGGAAATAAAGCGAGCCTCGGGGTGCGGCGCTGGTACTCAGAATGTCGTTCAGCGATGTGCCGTGATAGCCGCGCTGCCGCAAGAGCAGTGCCGTC
>NZ_SRSR01000272.1:0-309 GCF_004792275.1 Mesorhizobium sp. M4B.F.Ca.ET.143.01.1.1 | reverse complement strand
GTCGGCAGACATATTCGAACGGCATCTAGACTGGCAAGATGGTCGTTGTTCGCAGACTTCAGGAATACGAATTCAAAGCCTGTTTCGCAGAGCCTATCCAGGACGTTACTTCCATCGCGGAGGCAGCTGTCGACATTTGGCCATATGTCGAGGCGCTGGACTTGGATGAAATCCGTCTGCCCTATTTGAACGAGGTCCACTATGTTTATCGGGACGCGTTAAGCCGGTTCGATCAGGTTTTGATCGGCACCGGTCGCTTCAACATGCTTTTGGTCATCGTCGTCGATCTCGGCAAAGTGGCGGTGTTCG
>NZ_SRSR01000271.1:0-309 GCF_004792275.1 Mesorhizobium sp. M4B.F.Ca.ET.143.01.1.1 | reverse complement strand
CCGGCCAAGCCCGGGACATATCGCCGTTTGCCGCTGAACTAGGAGTACGAGACGGGAAAGGAGACGGAATAAGAGTCCGCCGCCGCGCGCGGATGGCGACGGCAGGACCGGACGGATGGAAGCATTGCCTCAAGAAAATCTGACCCGCACGCCGGAAGGATCGGATGGACCCAGAAAAACCGCATGCTACAGTCCCGGTCGACTGACATCGTTGATGGCCGGGACAGGAGAACTCCACGGACTTTCGTCAACTGAAAACACATTCATCAACCATAAGAAACAGGGGAAAGGGTTAAACCCATGATCAAG
>NZ_SRSR01000270.1:0-309 GCF_004792275.1 Mesorhizobium sp. M4B.F.Ca.ET.143.01.1.1 | reverse complement strand
GTCGGTCGAGCGGCTGAAGCTGCTTTTGGTCCTCACCGTCTGCGACATACGCGGCGTCGGGCCGGGTGTGTGGAACGGTTGGAAAGGGCAGCTGCTGCGCACGCTCTATTACGAGACCGAGCTGCTGCTGACTGGCGGCTTCTCGGAAGTGTCGCGTGCGCAACGCACCGCCGCCGCGCGCGAGCGGCTGGCCGAGGCGCTCTCGGCCTGGCCGGCCAAGGAGCGCAAGCGCTATGTCGCGCAGCACTATGAGAACTATCTGCTGACCGTCGACGTGGCGGATCAGCTGCGCCACGACGAATTCATCCG
>NZ_SRSR01000269.1:0-310 GCF_004792275.1 Mesorhizobium sp. M4B.F.Ca.ET.143.01.1.1 | reverse complement strand
CTGGGAAGAGGCCAATTCGCCGGCGCTCAACGCCGAGGAGCGTTCGCGCATCGGCGGCATCTGCGCCAAGGCGATCGCCGATCTCGGCTATTCCGGCGCCGGCACGATCGAGTTCCTCTACGAGAATGGCGAGTTCTATTTCATCGAGATGAACACGCGCCTGCAGGTCGAGCATCCGGTGACGGAAGCGATCACCGGCATCGATCTCGTGCACGAGCAAATCCGCGTGGCCTCGGGCGGCGGTCTTTCGGTCAGGCAGGAAGACATCAAGTTCAACGGCCATGCCATCGAATGCCGCATCAACGCCGAG
>NZ_SRSR01000026.1:12824-51820 GCF_004792275.1 Mesorhizobium sp. M4B.F.Ca.ET.143.01.1.1 | reverse complement strand
CCTCGATCCCGACCATCAGGCGACGCCTGACCGTGGCCCTGGCCAACCGTCTGCAACGATGTCCGTGCTGCACAAGGGCCATGGACAGTCCGCGTCAGGCTCGCAATTTATGACGCAGTAGTACTAGGCCGCTATGAGGTCGGCGGCTTCAGGTTGGCGCGCCTCGCCGTGGCCCGGTCGGTCCATGGTGAGGGGCTGGGCTGCCAGTTGCTGCTTGCGGCGGCGTTGCGCTGCATTCGGGCCGCGGCCGAGGTTGGCGGCACCCTGATGTTCATCGATGCCAAGAATGAGCGTGTGGCGGCATGGTATCGATCCTACGGCGCGCTCGGTCTGGAGGATCGGCCTTTGTCGCTCTTCCTGCCGTTGGCGTCTTTCGAGGCCGCGCTTCGTCGTGGCGGGAGGCTTTGATCATGACGGCCGCCGACAAATCCAAAGGCCCCAGGCAGCACGACGATCTGCCGGACGTCATCGAGATCGTCCGTGCCATGGGACTCCCTGAGGTGGGCGAGGACACGGACCCTCCCTCCCCTGCCCTTCCGGCGGCCGCAGCTCAGGCGGATGATGGTCCGCGCCTGCCGGCGCATCTCGAGAAGCTCGCCGATCGAGCGCGGGACTATGTCGAAGCGGCAAGCTCCGCCAACACCCGCCGCGCCTATGCCGCCGACTGGAAGCATTTTTGCGCCTGGGCGCGGCGGCAGTCTTTTGACCCGCTGCCGCCAGATCCACAGACCGTCGGTCTCTATATCACCGCGCAGGCTTCAGGCGCTGGAGGGGCCAAAAAAACGGTGGCGACGATCGAGCGTCGTCTTTCTTCCTTGTCCTGGAATTATACGCAGCGTGGCCAGCCGTTGGATAGAAAAGACCGCCACATCGTGACTGTCATGGCCGGCATACGCAATACGCACGCCGCGCCGCCCCGGCAAAAGGATGCGATCCTGCCGGAGAATCTGATTGCCATGCTGGAAACGCTCGACCGCGGCACCCTGCGCGGGCTGCGCGACCGCGCCATGCTGCTGCTCGGCTTTGCCGGCGGCTTGCGCCGCTCCGAAATCGTCGGTCTCGACGCTGCCAGGGATCAGACGGAGGACGGCCGCGGCTGGGTCGAGGTTCTCGACAAAGGCCTATTGGTGACGCTGCGCGGCAAGACCGGCTGGCGCGAGGTCGAGATCGGCCGCGGCTCGTCCGACGCCACCTGCCCCGTCGTCGCCCTGCAGACCTGGCTGAAGCTCGCTCGCATCGCGCACGGACCGCTGTTCCGCCGCGTCACCGGCCAAGGCAAGGCTGTTGGCTCGGAGCGGCTGCACGACCAGGAGGTGGCCCGGTTGGTCAAGCGGGCGGCCTTGGCCGCCGGCGTGCGCAGCGATCTTCCGGAGGGCGAGCGGGAGATGAAATTTTCCGGGCACTCGCTGCGCGCGGGCCTCGCCTCCTCGGCCGAGGTCGACGAACGCTACGTGCAAAAGCAGCTCTGGCATGCCTCGGCCGAGATGACCCGAAAGTATCAGCGGCGCCGCGACCGATTCCGGGTCAATCTCACCAAGGCGAGTGGCCTGTAGGAGGTCGGGAAAGTCCCCTCCCCTTCCTGTTTGAATCGAAAAACGAGTGCTTTTCCGTCAAAAGCCCGGCATGATCAGTCTCAACGACGGAAAATAGGTCCGTATCGGACGATATCGCGGACTGCGCCAGGAGAAACGGCTTGCCCAGCGAGCTTGACGGTGCAAACACTCGAGGAGTGTTTTGGCGCGAACGCAATACCCATCGCGCTCCTGACCCTAGCCCGAATTGGCCAACAAATCGTTAACGCAGGAGCGCGCATCGATGGAAACCAGGATCATCGACAGCCGTAACGATTTTGCGCAATGGGCAATCGATAGGTCCAATGCGATCCTGACGGATCAGGGTTCGGAACTCGCCACCGCGGCCCGCAAGGGAAACGAAGCCCAGATCACTGAGACAGCACAGGCGCTCGGCCAGGCGATCGTCGATGCACTGATCGAGGCGTTCGATGGTCTCGCCGGCGACGAATGAGCCACCGCTAGCCGACACGACTGGCTGCGCCAACGGAAACGACGGCCGGTACGCGCGCTCCCAAATCCATCCAGCCATCATGATTTCAAACTTCGCTGAATCCGCCTCGGCGGCATCGCGAGAGCCTCGCTCGGGCAACAACACCGTCGACGTCGAGCGGCTATCCGACAAGCATGTCACTCGCCCGGTAAGGCGGCCGCGCTTTGCCCTCCTCACCAAGGTGTCCTTTGAGCAAGCCCCATCCCCCCATGAGGGCGGTCGACTTTGCCGGCTTGCCGGCTGGTGATGACAACGTATATACTTCATGAGTATCTAGCCCGCAGGAGCCGAGCATGCCGAAAGAGGCGGTTTTCACGTTGAAGCTCGAACCGGAGCTGCGCGACGCCTTCATAGCCGAAACCGAAGCCGACCATCGGCCGGCATCGCAGGTGGTTCGCGAGCTGATGCGTGATTACATTGAGCGCCGGCGCGAAGAGCGGGAGTATGACGAGTTCCTCCGCCGCAAGGTCGAGGTCGCGCGGTCCTCGATGCGGGCCGGCCGAGGCCGGACGAATGATGAGATCGAGGCTGACTTCGCCGCCCGGCGTGCCAAGACGGCAAGCCAGGCGTGAGGGTCGTAAGGACGCCAGAGGCCGAACAGGACCGAGCCGACATTGGGACGACATTGCGGCCGACAGCCCGTCAGCGGCCGCTCGGATGGACCAGCTTTTCAGCGACGCAGTGGCGAGGCTGCGGATTTCCCCAAGCTCGGCCGCATCGGAAAAATCACCGGCACGCGCGAGCTGATTCCACATGAGAGCTACCGTCTGGTTTACCAAGTCGAAGGCGAAAACTTGTGGGTGCTGGCTCTGGTGCATACAGCTCGCCGGTGGCCGCCGACAAAAGAGTAAGGCGGGGCTGATGTCAAAGGCAGGATTTTCGCGCCACACTCCCGTAAATGCACCCCGCAAGGACCGAAATTTGGGCTAGAATTTCAGCTTACGCTTCAACTGAGATCGGAAACTAAAGACTACAGCGTTTATCACAATCACTCTTGTCGACACTGATTGGTCTCGCCGCCCAGATCCGCGAAAATTCTGACCTTGGATCGTTGGGCGGCCCTGGAAACGCAGGGCTTTGTGGCCTTTTCCTTGATCTGGTTTAATGGAATCGCTCGCCCTGCTTGAGTGGACCACCTGGATGTGAGGAGCGCCGGAACGACAATAGAGCCGATCCGCTTGCCCGATGCCCGCCACCGTCGAGGCCGAGCTCGCATCTCTGGAGGGGTAGTCGGACGATGCCGAGCTCGCCCCTGCCCTCAACAAGGACTTTCCAGGTTTTGCCTTCACTGTCGGGACCATCGATGATCCTTATTGGTGGAACCCTCACGCCGTTATCGCTGCTGACGGCACGCGCTGCGGCGAGGATCGCGCCTGGGTCGAGAGGGCAGCTGGCCGAACTCAACGGCGATCTCACCGCCTTCTGGAACCGGCATCGCGAGGACGGGAAGAACTTCGCCGAATGGCGCGGCGCCAGCCCCTTCGCCTTTGCACCGACCGGACCGGGCGTCGCCGACTTCGTGCAACTCTCGCTCGGCCGCGAGTTCGAGGTCCTGGCCGGCCCCGCAGTTTGATCCCAACTACCGCCCCAACAGCATCGACCATCTCTTAGAGCCGAGCCTGCCATTGACGCGCCACTACTTTCCGGACCCGTCTACCGCCTGCTCGGTATCGTCCATATGCGGAGTTTTTTGGCGCGCCGTGGGCGCCTTGGACGCGAGCAACGCGAGGCGAGGCGGCCCGAGCTCGAAAACCGCATCATCCGTGAGGTCGGCCCCGACGGCACGCGCGACAGAGCGTTTTAGACGCCGATCCGGACTGGTTCATTTTCGTGCCGCGCGATGTCCGCTTTTTTGCCGACTGGGAGCGATCGAGCGCGGCCACCGACTGCGTCTTTGCCCACTGGGCCTTCGACATCCACGAGGCCTGCCCTTCGCCCGGTTCTTTCTGATGACGCACGGACACTGGGTTGATCCGAATGTCGGCCACGCGATCGCCGAACGCCTCCGCGCGAGACGGGTGCGGCTGCCCGACCAAGATGCTGCCATTCTGCTAGCCTGGGCCGACAAGCCGTATCTGTTCTGAGTGGCTGCCATGAATTCATGTGCCAAAGCTCGCATCCCAAGCAAAGCTGACGGCGCGCCAACGTCATCGACGCGCTCGATTAGGTCTGCCGTTCGATCGCCGCGTGTTTCTGGCTAGGTGCCATCTGGGAAAGGAAGACACTGGCGAGACCTCGTTAAACGCGCTTGCGTCGGACGTCGGCTATCTCGAAGCGTAGTTGCCAGGCCGTCATAGGTCGGCTGCTGCACTTCGGCGCCGGAGGGCGCTGCTGATCAAGTTCGTCGCGCATCGTCCGTGGGATCCCGCCAAGCGCGATCGTTTGTCCACGCACGACATGCCGGAAGACGTGGCAGCGGCCCTGAAGGCGCAAGGCCTGTTGTGTCTCGACGGCCCGCACGCGCCCGCAGGTCCCCTGGCGGCTGTCGAGATGGTGACGCTTGGCTTGGCGGGAGTTCACGCTCTGGGCGGGGGCACGACCGTCCGCCGTCGGCCATGCGCGCGGCGGACCGCAATGGCATATCGAATAGACTGCCGTCTAAATGGCAAAAAAAGCTAGTGAAAACAGTCTTTTGGCCGTTCAGATTGCCGGAAATGTGTCTCTTTCACGAAGCCGGATTCTTCGAGAACGCGGACAGCGCCGGTCCGACAGACGCAATGATGCGGTGAATGGGGAAGTTGCAGAAGGCGCATTCGGTCAAACCGGGACCGCTTCGGTAGCCTATTTTGATTCCAATATCGCTGCCTAGAGTAGACCAGATCTGCGCGAGCCGGTTATCACTCTCGAATGTCTTGAGGCCGGAATCGCCGACAACCCTTCGATCCTCCTTGCGCTCAGATGGAACAGTCCCCGCTTGCATGCAAACCGTCGGATCGCATTCCCAACCTGCCCGGGACACACGGGTGCCGAGTTTCAAAATCACACAACCAGTTCCGCACAGCTTTCTGGCACAGTTAGCGTTAACCTTTTGTTAACTTAAAATTTCTTGTCGGCAGGAACGAATCGGACATAATGACGGCATTCGAAAGAATTTCGCCGAAATGCCGTCACTTGAGGTTCCGGAAAACATGAACGTATTAGCGCCCGTGTCGAAACCTTTGTTCGACGACACCATTCTGGCACAAGGCCGCGAGATTTCCCGGAAACTGAACCAGCTTCGTTTCGAGACATTCCCGCCGAACGCAAGGAAGACCTTGCGGCAATTCTCACTCGGGGAAGCGGCGTATTTCCTCGGGGTTTCGACTAGCAATCTCAAGAAGCTGCACCTGGAAGGCAAAGGTGTCGAGCCAACTATACACGCCGGGGGTCGGCGGACATATTCGGCCGAGCAGATCATGGAGCTGCGTCATTGGCTCGACCGTCACGGCCGAGCCGATGTGAAGAAATACGTTCCTCACCGCCGCAGGGGAGAGAAGCTGCAGGTCGTTGCTGTTGTTAATTTCAAGGGGGGCAGCGGAAAGACGACGACGGCCGCACACCTTGCGCAACATCTGGCGCTAACCGGGCACCGTGTACTGGCCATCGACCTTGACCCACAGGCTTCGCTGTCGGCCCTCCACGGCATCCAACCCGAACTCGACAAGAATCCGTCGATCTATGAAGCGATCCGCTACGACGACGAGCGGAAGCTCATCACCGACGTAATTTTGCCGACAAACTTTCCAGGCCTTGAACTTATCCCTGCATCGCTCGAATTGCAGGAATATGAGTACGACACTCCACTGGCGATGCAGGATAAGAATTCCGTCGCCGGCAAGACGTTTTGGAATCGCATCGAAAAGGTATTGCAGGAGGTCGATGACCGTTATGACGTGGTCGTAATCGATTGTCCGCCCCAGCTCGGCTATTTGACACTGACTGCTCTGTCGGCGGCGAGTTCGGTGCTGATCACTGTACATCCGCAGATGCTCGACCTGATGTCGATGTCGCAGTTCCTTCTGATGCTCGGCGACATCCTGAAGACAATTCGCCAGGCGGGCGGCGAAGTAGATTTAGATTGGTTCAGATATTTGATCACTCGATACGAGCCGACCGACGTCCCGCAAGCCCAGATGGTCGGATTCATGCAGTCAATGCTCGCGTCGCAAATGCTCAAGACGCCGATGTTGAAATCGACCGCTATTTCGGATGCTGGGCTGACGAAGCAGACGCTTTATGAGGTCGAGAAATCCGGGATGAATAGGGCAACGTACGACCGCGCCATGGAGTCGATGGAAGCGGTTAACGCGGAAATCAGAGAACTAATCCACGGGGCCTGGGGACGTGCGAAATAGACGGCCGTCTAAGTCAGGTTTTAATGCAATGAAATCAGATGAATGACCCCAATTTTGGGACGCTGAAATGGCAAGAAAGCACATTTTCGACAATTTGATGCGGGAATCCGCGCCCGAAACGGCAGAAGATGGCGAGCCAGCTTCCGGGTTTCGCAAATTCGGAGCGGCGAGGTCCATCTCATCGTCGATCGATGAACTGGCCAGGCAAGCCTCCAAGCTCGCCGAAGGCGAAACGGTTATTGAAATTGATCCCGACCTGGTCGAGAGGTCATTTGTGCCTGATCGCATGAGCGTTGATGAGGACGACGCATACCAAGAACTGCTGGAGGCCGTCAGGGAGAGGGGACAGGATACCCCAATCCTTCTAAGACCCCATCCCAGCGCCGAAGGCCGCTACATGGCCGTTTTCGGACACCGACGGGTGAGAGTTGCCAAACAACTCGGCAGGCCTGTCCGCGCAGTGGTGAAGACGCTGGCAGACATCGACCACGTTGTCGCACAAGGGCAGGAGAACTCCGCACGCGCCAACCTTACGTTCATTGAGCGTGTTATGTTCGCCCAGCAGCTGGGCGGGCTTGGGTTCAGCCGCGAAACCATCCAATCTGCTCTGTCGGTCGACTACCAGACGCTCTCTAAGATGCTGACGATTCCGAAAGCTATCCCTGCGGTCATCATTGATGCGATTGGGCCGGCCAAAGGGATTGGACGCGACCGGTGGTTGGATCTTCGGAAGCTCGTCGAGAACCCGAAGAACACGCCAATTGCCAACAGCTATGTGGCCAGCGAAGAGTTCGCGGCCGCGGATTCTGACGAGCGTTTCAACTTGCTCTTTGATTTTCTGAACGGAGCAAAGTCCAACAAGGCGATCAGGAAAGGGCTCGCTCCGCGGATCAACAGAACCTGGGCACCGGCCGACAAATCAGTCGCCGCGACGATTAAAAACAATGGAAAGGCCTTCAGTCTGGCGCTGAAAGCGAAAGACGCGGCCGAGTTCGGCGAATACATTTCGGAGAACCTGGACAGCCTTTACGAGGCATTCAGGACATCGAAGAAAGAGGCAACAGGAGACTAAACCGCAAAAGAAAAAGGCCCCCGAACGTCACCGTCGCGGAAGCCCTTCTCAACCATAAGCAAGCTGAGAATCACATTTTCGCGAATCACTGTCAAGAGTCTTTGGCGTCGTTTTGGCGAGCAGATTTCTTTTGCCTAATTGAAGGTGAAGGAAGAAATGGAGACGGGTATTGCAACGACGCCCTTTGGGCGGCGGCCGATGTCGCTTGCCCTGCTGGCAGCGCAAAACGAGTCACGTGAGATCCCCAAGGGCAGGGTCGTCGACAAGTGGCAGATCTACCGCAACCTCTGCGAGGGCAAGAGCATCGTCGGCATCGGCGATCGTGCTCTGGCCGTCCTGAATGCGTTGCTATCTTTCTATCCTGACAGTGAGTTGAGTGAGGAAAACGACCTCATCGTCTTTCCCTCGAACGCACAGCTGTCGCTCAGGGCGCACGGAATGCCCGAGCCCACGGTCAGGCGGCACCTGGCGGCTCTTGTGGACTGCGGACTGATCACCCGTCGGGATAGCCCGAACGGCAAGCGTTACGCCCGCAAGGGCAGGGGAGGGGAGATCGAGGAAGCCTTCGGCTTCTCCCTGGCGCCGCTGCTGGCCCGTGCTTACGAGTTCGAGGCCGCCGCCGAGCGTGTTCGCGCCGACAACAGGGCGCTCAAGCTTATGCGCGAGCGGATCACCTTGCACCGCCGTGACATCCACAAGCTGATCGAGGCGGCCGTCAACGAAGATGTCCCGGGCGACTGGGGAGGCCTTTGGAAGCGTTTCCGCCAGGTTGTGGAGGCTATTCCGCGCCGAGCCTGCAATGCCGAGCTCGAGCCTATCGTTGCCGATCTGGCCGCCTTGCGTGATGATGTGGGTAAGCTGCTGGAAACTCATATGAAATCCACGAATCCGAGCGGCAATGACTCTCAAAACGAGCGGCAGCAATCTGATTCAAATACCGACTCTCTTTTTGAATTTGAACCTGCTTTAGAGAAAAGCGGGGCGACGGCCGAGCCCAGCACGAGAACCGCAGAGCGCCCAAAAAGGTATCCGCTGGGGCTGGTGCTGAAAGCCTGCCCCGAAATTGCGGACTACGCCGTCGATGGGATCGACAATTGGCGCGATTTCATGATTACCGCCGCCCAGGTGCGGGGCTACCTTGGCGTCTCGCCGTCGGCGTATGAGGAGGCCTGCCATGCGATGGGCCAGGAAACCGCCGCGATCGTGATTGCCTGCATCCTGCAACGCGCTCAGCACATCAATTCCGCCGGCGGATACCTGCGCGTGCTGACTGACAAGGCCAGGGCAGGGGCGTTTTCGGTCGGACCGATGCTGATGGCGGCGCTGAAGGCGAACGGCGCCACGGCGAGGATGGCGGGGTGAGCACGGGGACGGTCTCAAGGGTGTCGGTATGAAGCTGAAGGACCTGCATCGCGGCGCGAACGGCACTGGCGGAACTCCGCTTGTCCGGACATTTTCCAAAGGCGGTCCTGGTCAATTCGATCCCGCGCCTCGACCGAGTCGCGATCCGAGGTTCGTTTTGCCGCGGTCAGTTGCCTTGGGATCATTGTGCACTTTGTGCCGGGCACTGCCTTTGGTCTCGACATCTCCCTGCAGCGTAAGGGCGGGAGCTTGTTGCACGGTGCGTTCCGCGCGAAACGGCATGCGCGCGCCGCGAGCGACCGGCACCATCATCCGGATCTATATGATCACCCGCGCCGCCCGGCCGAGCGTGCGTTCGGCATCGTTGTAGTAGTTCGACGCCTGCTGCACCGAACGATGCTGCGACTGCTGCATGGCTTCCGGCAGCGGAATGCCGCGGCGGGCGGTTTCGGTGAGATAGCCGGAGCGCAGGCCATGGGCGGAAAATGCCATCTGATCAAGCCCGGCCTCGGCGACGCGGCGCTTCAGGATCAGGTTGACGGCCTGCGGCGTCAGAGCGCGTTTTTTGAGATTGCCCCAGCGGTCGATGCCGCGAAACACGGCGCCTTCCCTGATCCCGGCGCGCTCGAGCCAGCCTTTCAGGGTCAGAACAGGCCGGCCGACGAGCAGCACGAAGGCGTCGCTGTCGGCCTGTGTCGTTTTTGTCCGGCCGAGCCGGATCGACAGACAGGGCAGTTTTTCGCCGCCGGGATTCTTAGGATCGGCCGGCACCGGCTCTTCTTCGACGATCTGCTCGAACCTGAGTGAAGCAATCTCGCTGCGGCGGCGGCCGCCGGAGGCAAAGGCGGTGATGAGAAGGGCGCGGTCGCGCACGTCGACGAGACGGTTGCCAGCGCAGGTGTTGAGCAGGGTGGCCAAAACATCCGCGGTCACCGCCTTTTTGCTCTTGCGGCCCCGGGGGCGGGCGCTGGCGCGCACGGCGAGTTTTATGGCGCTGCGCAGGCCTGGCGCGTTGAATTTTCCCCTAAGACCGCGCCATTTGGTCAGCGTCGACCAGCTGGACAGACGCCGGCGCACGGTGTTCGGCGCGTGCGGTCCGTCGACGCGCAACAGGCCTTGGGTCCTGAGCGCTGCAGCCACCTCTTCGGGCATGCCGTGCGTGGACAAAAGATCGCGTTTTGCAGGATCCCACAGGTGATGGGCGACGAATTTTATCAGCAGCGCCTCCGGCGCCCGGCCAGGGCAGTGAAAAACCGGTCGCGGCCAGCGACCAGGCCTCGAGGTAACCGAGATCCGAGGCCAGGGCGCGCAAAGAATTCTCGCCGATGCCTTCTTTGGCGAGATGGCGCAGCGTGGCGACGTCGTCGGCGGTCAAAAGTTCGGCCAGAAAATCGCGGCGGTCGAATGGCAGCACCGAATCGAGGGCATCGAGCGCCTCCGCGCGGCGCAGCTTTTGGTCGGATGCGGGTTTTGGCGGCAGGCGAAGATCCATGTCGGCGCTCAGAACAGATATTTTTTGTCTGCCCAGGCGAGCAGCACGGCGGCGTCGCGGTCTGGCAAACGCACCCGTCCTTGGCGCAGGCCCTCAGCGATCGCATCGCCGACGTCCGGATCGACCCAGTGCCCGTGCGTCATAAAAAAGAACCAGGCGAAGGGCAGGCCCATCTCGGCGTCGATCGCCTCGGTGCGCTCCATCAGCCGGTGCACCGAGATATTGACTCCCAACGCCAGCTTCCCGGCGGGCATTTTGAGCGGCCGCGGGATAAAACCGATCTCGCGCCGGCCACGATCTTCAAGATCGTGGATGTCGAAGGCCCAATGGTCAAAAATGCGGTGGGCGCAAGCGCTCGACCGCTCCCAGTCGGCAAAAAAACGGTTCTCGCGCGGCACAAAATCGAACCAGTCCGGATTGGCGTCCAAAAACGCGGTGTCGCGCGTGCCGTCGGGCCCGACCTCGCGGATGACGCGGTTCTCGAGCTCTGGCCGCCCCGCCGCCCGCTGCTCGCGCTCGACGCGGTCCCGGCGCGCCAAGAAACTCCGCATGTGGACGATGCCGCCGCCGGCGCGGCCGCGCAGCCGGTAGACTGGTCCTGCGAGCGGCTGCGCCTCGGCAGCGGAATCGCGCAAAACCCAGGTCGGCTCGAAGAGATGGTCGACGCTGTCGGGGCGATAATCGGGATCGACCACGGGTCCGGCCAAAACCTCGATCTCGCGGCCGAGCGAGATCTGCAAAAAATCGGCGACGCCCGGCCCGGTCGGCGCAAAGGCGTAGACGCTGGCGCCGCGCCATTCGGCGAATTTTTTTCCGTCCTCGCGATGCCGGTTCCAGAACGCGGCCAGATCGCCGCCCAGTTCGGCCAGCCCCCTCTCGATCCAGGCGCGGTGGTCGCCGCAGCGCGTGCCGTCGGCGGCGACAACAGCGTGAGGGTTGCACCAATAAAAATCGTCAATCGTCACGACGGTGAAGGCAAAGCCTGGAAAGGCCTTGTTGAGGGCAGGGGCGAGCTCGGCGTCGGCCGACTGCGGCTCCAGAGATGCGAGGACGGTTTCGACGGAAGCGGGGTCAGGCAGGCGGACGGGTTTTTCTTCGCTCATGCCAGACGGCCTTTTTCGCGGCGGAATAGCCGCGCCTTGCGTCATTCTTGCTCGCGAGCGACGTCGCCGGCGGGCTCTGGAGGACGATTCTGGCTGATTTGCGCCGCAAAAACAATCACTATCGATAAGAGGTGATTATCGATAGTGAGCTTTCTCACCAGCATCATCGCCTGTGACGGAAGTGAGTAGTAGGATAGTTTCCGTTACGCGAATCGGCTACAACAGAGTCAATGGCTTACGATCTTTCGAAATTGGCCTTGAACACACCCTGCTGGGGCCGCTCACCCGCGGCGATGTCGCTTTTACTTCCCGATTTCAATTGAAACGCTAAGGTGAAAATCCCGTCCTTTGGCGGCTTCAACCGGGGAGGGAAGCCCCCTTCTCTTCCAAATGCCCGATCACCTGAAGCAGATGGCTCACGGAGCGAGCGAGACGGTCCAGGCGGACGATGACGAGAACCTCGCCAGCGCGGATTTCGCGCGACAAGCGTGCTCGTTCCGCGCGAGGGCTCGAAGCCGACATGTCCCGTTCGGTCGTCGATACGCGAGCGCAACCATAAGTCTGCCAGAGCTGTGTTTCTTCGCGCCCGGCATCTTGTCAAGCGATCCGGGGGGAGCTTTCAGGACTCTGAAAAGTCCCGCCATTCCCGGACGATCTCCTCAAAATCCGCCTTGTAGCCAAGAGCGTCCGGATAGCTCTGCCGACGTGCAATGAGCCCGAACACAATTTGCATGTCCCTGGCGATTTCAGTATCGACATTCCATAAATGCGTCAGGTCGAAACCACCACAGTCATGGGCATTCCACCAGGCGAGCAGGAAGTCTGCGACGCGCCCGCACTGGCCGGATTCTCCCTTGGCGATCGCGATCAGCCGCTCAAGCGCTTCTTGCTCGTCTTTGTTCATCTGGTTCCTTCCTCGTTCACACATCCAACCGCCGCAGGGCACCGCCGTCACCGACGGAGCAAGCTTGCGCCATCAGGCGGCGACAGTGCCGCGTCCGGTCTTCTCGACGGTGACGGTCACCTTTCGGTCAAGCCGGTTCAGAACCCGCACAAGCCGGTCGATCGTAAACTTGCCGAGATGGGCGTTGCGGATGTTCGAAATGTCCGACGGTGTCACGCCGGTCAGCTCCGCCGCGGCTCTGACGGTGAGGTGCCGCCTGTTCAGGACAGCGATGATCTCGGCGGCCAGGAACGCTTTCATCTGCTTGGTATCGGCGTCGGGATCGCCCATGTCCGCGTAGGCGTTGCCGCTGCCTCTGACGATCTCGATCTTGTCCTCGCTCATGACTCCATCTCCCGTATTTGCTTTAGCCGCGTCTTGACGAGGTCGATCTCCTTCCTCGGCGTCGCGATGCCCTTGGTCGACTTCTTCTGAAAGGCATGCACAACCCAAATGGCATCGCCGATCTGGACCGCGTAGACCACCCGGTAAGCGTCGGAGCGATAGGGCAGGGCGATTTCCATCACGCCCGAACCCAGGTGCTTCATCGGTTTTGCCAGATGGCCTTCTGCCCGAAGCTTGCGATCGTCAGCGCGTCCAGCATGGTGTCCTGAACGGCCTTCGGAAACTTCCGAAAATCCTTCTGCGCGGCCTTGACCCAGGCGATTTCCCTCATGGCCGGGTATTATCAAATTTGATAACGCGATACAAGCGCGGCAGAACCGTGATCACCGAGCAGCAGGGGAGGGGACTCCTACAGACCGCTCGCCTTGGTGAGGTTGGTCCGGAACCGATCGCGCCGACGCTGATATTTGCGGGTCATCTCGGCCGAGGCATGGCCGAGCTGCTTCTGCACATAGCGCTCCTCGATCTCGGCCGACGATGCGAGGCCTGAGCGCAGCGAGTGCCCGGCGAACAGGAGCACGCGTTCTCCCTCCGGAAGATCGGCGCGGACGCCGGCGGCGAGCGCGGTCTGCTTGACCAGGCGCGCGACATGCTTGTCGGAAAGCCGCTCGACGTCGACAGTCTTGTTGTCCCGAAAAATGCGGCGGAAGAGAGGGCCTCGCGCGATGCGGCCGAAGCGGATCCAGGTCTCGAGCGCGGCCACGGGGCAAGAAAAATCGCTGGAGCCGCGGCCGACCTCGACCTCACGCCAGCCGGTCTTGCCGCGCAGCGTGACCAGCACGCCTTTGCCGGCAAAAATCTCGATCCAGCCGGCGCCGTCACTGTGGTCGTCGCGCACGACGTCGAGGCCGACGATTTCGGAGCGCCGCAGGCCGCCGGCGAAGCCGAGCAGTAGGATCGCCCGGTCGCGCAAGCCCCTCAGATCGTGGCCGAGGGTGTTGACCATCGCCTTGATGTCGTCGCCGAGCACGGCCTCTTTCTGCCGCGGCGGCTTGGCGTGCTTGCGGCGGATGCCGGCGAGCACTGTCGCGATGTGACGATCGGCGCGGTCGAGAGAAAAACCGCGCTGGGTAAAATTCCATCCCAATCCGGAGAGGCGCCGCTCGATGGTGGCGACGGAGAGCGGTTTCACGCCGCGCTTGACGTCGCCGGCAGCACAGGCGCTGATATAGAGCCCAATCGTTTGCGGCTCGGGCGGAAGCGGCTCAAAGCCGCTGCGGCGGCACCAGGACGTAAAATGCCGCCAATCCTTGGCGTAGGCGGTCTGTGTGTTTTGCGCGCTAGCGCGTTTGGCGTAGTCCCTGGCCGTTTCGACGAGGCTTTCCAGCCCGACCGGCAGGGGAGGGGACTTCTGCGGCTCGGCCGGCACGCGGCCCATCTCAAGGACGAGATCGACGATGTCGGGCAGGTCGCTGTCGTCGTGGCCTGTTGCGTCACCAATCGGTGAGGTCATCGGGGAACCGTCCTCCACGTTTGTTGAATAGCCGCCATGTTTCCTGGCCATGCTTCGAAACGATGAGACGTCTTGTGCCGTCCGGCGCCGCTTCGATCAACCCAAGACGCGCAAGGGGGACCATTGTCCGTTCGGCAATCGGTCTGTCGTCATATCTTTTGCCGGCCACGATGAGCTGCCATCCCGCGGTCCCGCGTTGCGTCACTGTCGGCACGAGATAGCCCTCGTCTTGGCGCATGCCATCGCGGCCAAAGCTTGCCAGGCAAACGCTCCAGAAGGCCTTGCGCGGCCGCGGCGGAATGAGCGCCCAATCGAGCGGGCCAGTTCTGAATTCCGGCTTTGCGGCTGCCGATCCGGCCGGGAGCCGGCAACGCCTTGTCGGTAGGCCCGTTCCAGGGCGCCGGCGATGGCGCCCGCTGTATCGACAGCCAGGCCATATTTTCGGTTGTAGCGATCCTTGGCGACGATGCTGCGGGCGATCTCGCGAAATTTTGCCTTGCGATAAGGATCGGCTGGGACTTGGGATGCGCTCTTTGTCACAAACGGCATTTCCGGGTTGACGATTGCCGCAGTTGCGTTCGACGGCGCGGTTGGACGATTGAAGAATGTGAGACCGATGATGCAGGCCACAATGTGAATCACGCGTGATGGCGCCAGCTTGCCGCCAAACGACGAGGCTGTCCACTTGGCGATTGCATGGATTTCCAGGGACCTTTCACGCCTCGGGGGACGTGGTCGAAGTGCTATCGTCGATCTTGAAATAGATAGCACCAGGTGCTATCTAAACCCATGACACGACGGACATTCAAGACGGCCTGGTTCGCCAAGGCGGCGCGCAAGGCGCGGATCAGCGACACTGCCCTATGCAAGGCGATCGAACAGGTGGCGGTGGGACAGGCGGATGATCTCGGCGGCGGCGTGTTCAAGAAGCGCCTGAACGATAACAGGCACCGCTCGATCATCCTGGCTGGTTTCGACCAGTTCTGGGTCTATGAATATCTGTTCGCCAAGCAGGACCGGGCCAACATCGATGACCATGAACTCGCGCAGTTCCGCAAGTTGGCCAAGGCCTATGCAGGTTTGACGGATCGGCAGATCGCCGAATTGCTTACAGACGGAGACTTCGTGGAGATATGCCATGAGCAAGACTAGAACTTACAAGTCCGACGCCTTTGAGGCGATCCATAGCTCGGCGCGCGCACTCTACAAGGTCGGGGCAATCGACAAGACGACGATGCGCAGCTTTGACGCGAGCTGCCTGACGGCGCCGGCGGCGATCGGGCCCGACGAGATCAAGGCGCTGCGCGAGAAGAACCATGTCAGCCAGCCGGTGTTCGCGCGTTATCTCAACACGTCGGAATCGACGGTGCAAAAGTGGGAGACTGGCGCCAAGCGGCCGAGCGGGATGGCGTTGAAACTGCTGTCCGTGGTCAAGAAGCACGGGCTGGCGGCGCTTGGCTAAGCGGATTTCGGATACGTCCGATAAGGCAAGCTTATCGGACATAAAGGTGTTGCGACAGGCGCGGCGGTTTGTTCGTATTGTCGTTGTTAAAAGCGCCGCGATGATTCATGCTGTCGACGATGATTCTCCACGCCAAACCGCCTTCGCGACACGCAGTCCAGCCGCTCGACGCCGCGCCGAGCCTGCCCATGGCGACCGTGCCATCCTGGCTGCGCAGGGCAGTCGAGACGGCGCAAACCCTTGAGGATGCTGCGCTTGCCGCCGGCGCGGCGCTGACCGCGCTCGATGCTGTCGTGCGCCGGGACGAAAAATGGGCGGGCGCCTGGCGGCAGCGCCTCGCGCTGGCGGCGGCCGCGGCGACGGCGCGCCAGGCGGGGCGCACCGAGGACGAGGCCGCGCTGCGCGACGCCGTGCTGCTCACCCGCCCGGGCGATTTTTCGTCCGTCGGTCCCGCCGGTCTTTTGCTCCTCGCCTGGCGTCGGTCGGCATCTCGGCCGGCGGAAGAGCTGCTGACGGAGAAAAACCTCACCGCGGTCTTAGAAGAATTCGGTTTTTTCGCCCGCGACGGCGCGGCGGTCGGCGATCTCCTCGAGGATCTCCGCCAGCTGTCTACGGCAGCCGGCGTTGTCGAGATGCTGACCGGCGCATTTGCGAGTGCGGAACGCGATGGCTTCGGACGCAATTTGGGTTCGTGGCTCGCCGACGCCCTGCTCGCGCAAAGACTGGGATGGCCGCATGCGGTGCCACTTCTGCGAGCGCAGCCGGGATGGGGCGGAAGCACGCGTGGCGTGCGAGCGAGAACAACCGGTCTGACGCAGAGGGATCAGGCGCCAGGCGGGGAGAGGGTGCAGGGCCTGCTCGTGGCTCAGGCGCGCGCAGCGCTGCGGGCGATCGACCTCTCGACCGAGCTCGGGCGCCGCGCCGAACGGCTCATTGCCGTCGCGCCGAAACTGCGCGCGAAGGGCGCGCACGCTGTCGTCGAACAGCTGCTGTCCGACGACGCGCTCGTGGCGTCGCGCGGGGACAAAAAAACCGGGATGAGCGACCGCGGCCTGCGCCGCTTGTTCGACCGACTGGTCGATCTCGGCGCGGTTCGCGAGCTGTCCGGCCGCACCACTTTTCGCATCTACGGGCTTTAGGCCGATGGCGGAGGCGGCGCGCAAGAGGCGAGGGCAGGGCCGGTCAGATGACCATCGATCAGGCGACCGCCTGTTCGATCGCGATCTCGACCACCTGCCGGCGGAGGTTCGCTGGCGGGAGTGGATGAACCGCGTCGAAGCGACGATTTTTGCTGCGAGCGAACCGGTCAGCCGCGAGACGCTGTCCCGCATTGTCGGAAAAAGCTGCAGCATCGACCTTTTGATCGACGACATCCGGGAGGAGCTGCGTGGCCGGCCCTACGATCTGGTCGCCGTGGCCGGCGGTTTTCGGCACCTGACCCGGCCGGCCTATGCCGACGCCATCCGCAGTGCATTTGGCACAGCCGTCGGCGCAAACGGGCGTGCTGTAGACCTGACGCAGTCGGACGTGCTGGTGCTGATGTGCATCGCCTACTTCCAGCCGATCACCCGCGCCGAGCTGTCCTCCTTCTTCGGCAAGGAAATCAGTCGCGACCTGATCGGCAATTTGCGCGGTTTCGGCTTGATCGCCTCCGGTCCGCGCAGTCCGACGCCCGGCGCGCCGTACACCTACGTCACGACCAAAGCGTTCCTGCTGGAGTTCGGCCTCGACACACTGCGCGAGCTGCCGGATTTCGAAGCGCTCGAGGATGCCGGGCTGCTCAGCAAGGAGAAGCTGCTCGCTGGGGATTTGCTCGGAACGTTCGGTCCCAGTGAAGACTCGACCACAAACGACCAGGAGGGCGTCGAGTAGACTGACTGAGGCTGAGGACCGATCTCCTCCATTGCGCCGACTTGGCAGAGTATCCATCGACGAAGAAAGGCGCGATAAGAGAGGTGATGAACATAAAGTGGGTTGGGGAGTCTATTGAATACCAGAAAATCTGCAGCGCTCACAATGGAGCGTATCCGCGATGGTATGATCCAAGAGGGTCAGGCGTACGAGTTCAAGAGACTCGTGAATCTGGACGATCCGCGCGGAAAGTCGAACCTTATCGATGACGTTGTGGCCTTCCTCAATGCCGGGGCAGGCCATCTCATTGTTGGTGTCGGTGAGAAAAGAGGTGTGTTTGAGCGATTCCAACCGCTGCAGGGGGATAAGGATGTCCTTCGCCGGCGTTTGACCTCCATCATCCAGGACAGCATCGATCCAAAGCCGATGAAGGTGTTGGTGGAGTTTCTCGACATCGATGGCGAAAACTACATCGTTGACATCGTGCTGCCGGCCCACCGGCTGAGACCGTACCAAAACAAGATTACAGGCGGTTTCTACCTGCGCACCGGGGCACAGAATACGCCCATTCCACGAGATCAGGTCCATTCGCTGTTCACGTCCATTGAGCAGTTCGAAGCGGATACGGCGAAACTCATGGAGCGGGAGAATGCCGCGGTCGAAGCCAGGGACATAATGCAGAACAACGGCGCCACGCTGCACGTCGCGATCGTGCCGCAGGAGCACTATGAGCGCGGAAGAGCCCCTTTCGACCCGGGACGGGGCGTACTTAAGTCTATCCGCCATTACCACAATCATAGTGGGAGCGGAGTGTTCAAAGGTTGCGAGGATGGTGTCGAGGTCCGAGATGTTACCTTCGACGAGAACCGTGCGACATCGCGGTTCTTCATCGGGGACGATTGGTTGATCCACTCCTATGTCGCCCATCCCATCACAGCGGATGCCAGCGGGCGGATTACGATTCACGAGTTCCACCGCGCCTTAGGTCGCCACCTCCGTGACATTCAGTTGCTTCTAGACGATTCCGAAATTCGCGGATCGTTCGGTGTCTTGCTTGCGATGAAGAATTTGAAGCGCAACCCAAAGCTGGCGTGGGGTTTTCCAAACACAAACTCTGCCACTATGTCCCGTCCCGCACGGGTCGAGCGGGTTGACGATCCCGATCTCGTCGAGCGCTTTCTCGAGAAGGTCAGAGGAGTTTCTGTCTACGGCCGATAAGGTCCGAACGTGACCAGACGAGTCGCGACTGGAATAGGGAAGCACGATGCCGCTGTTCGATGATTGGTGCGACTGTGATCATCAGGAGGATGGCCGCAAGCATCTTCGCCGCCTCACAGAACGCGCCGATGGTCGGGCTGCCATCGCGGACCGACTGCCTGATCTTGTTCGCTCGCACTACGATGACATGGCGCGCATTGCGGACGATATTCTCGAGTTGGGCTTTCCTGGCGCCGCTGCGGTGCTGGCGGAGCGCCTTCCCCGATCATCGCGTGCGCGATCGGGCGAGCTGGGTGAAATCTTTGCAACGGAACTCGTCGAGGAGCAACTCGGTTTCTCCGTTCCGGTTCGGCGACTTCGCTACAAGGACGGTCGAGAGATGGCCTTGCGAGGCGACGACTTCATCGGCGTGCGTGTCGATGCCGCGGGGGAACTCTTCCTGCTAAAGGGGGAGGCCAAGAGCCGAGCCAATCTTGCCGGCGCAACGATATCCGAAGCGCGAGCGGCTCTGTCCCGCGACAACGGGCGTCCGACCGCGACATCACTGCTCTTTATCGCCGACCGGTTGATGGAGCACGAGGATGGTGGCGCAGTCCTGGGCCGCGCGATCCGCAATGAAGTGGCCAATCGTGCAGTGCCGGCCGCGCGCATTGACCACGCCCTCTTCACAATGTCGGGAAACGCCGCGCCACAGCTCTGCTGGATGATCTTCAGGCAGCCGGTACAGAGCGGACCCATACCGTCGTTCATCTTCGGATCGCTGACCATCAGGAGTTTATAAGGCTCTCCTACGAAGGAGCGCTCGCCCTTGGAAACGATTGAGGAGCTGACCGTCTTTCTGACCCAGACGGCAGCGGACGGCGCCAGGGGCCGACTGCAGGCACGCGGCGAAGCGCATGCAATTATTTGCCGGGAGGGGACGCTTCCCGAGGACGCGCCCGCCTTTGGCAACACCATAGACACGGATCTTGCGGAATACGCGTTATCGCTTTTGCGCGCATCGATGGCTCTTCGCGAGTCGCAAGGCGACGCCGATGTTTGGCGGAAAGGCTTTGCACGCGCGGGGAACGCGTTTGAGGCGCTGGTCCAGAATGGCGCGCCAGAAGACGTCAATCGTGGCTTCTATCGAATAGCGGGCGCTGCTGCCTATCACCTTGCAAGCTATTCAGCCTTGGCCTTCTCGCTGATCGCACAGCGGTCTGACCGGCCGAACTTTGCACCGGCGGAGGAGGCATTGGCGTTTCTTATCCTGCGCGATCTGGACACACTTGGTACGCGAGCAAGGGCTTGGCTTCTCGACCCCGCACACGGAGACGATGGCATCGCGCGTTCAGCCGCGGATGGCGAGCTCGACCCGGATGAGGTGGTGACGGTCATTGTCACGACGACAATCTTTCGCGCGTTCGCGTTTTTTGAGTTCGCACTTCAAACTGGAGTCGTAGCCCTTGCTGATGAGGCGAGATTGTTGCTGCGCAGGGCAATTTCCCTAGCAACGCATTC
The DNA here is from genome assembly GCF_004792275.1 of Mesorhizobium sp. M4B.F.Ca.ET.143.01.1.1. Taxonomy (NCBI): domain Bacteria; kingdom Pseudomonadati; phylum Pseudomonadota; class Alphaproteobacteria; order Hyphomicrobiales; family Phyllobacteriaceae; genus Mesorhizobium; species Mesorhizobium sp. M4B.F.Ca.ET.143.01.1.1. The sequence goes on along the minus strand of NZ_SRSR01000026.1, from coordinate 31,561 downwards.
TAGTGCGGTGAGCCTTTGGTGGACTGCACGGATCGCGCTGAACTTGATCGATGACCTGGGCCAGCAGCTTGCATCAGGTCCTTCCTGTCGAAGGTCCGGCTGGCGCCGAAGGATACCGGGCCCTGCGGAAACTCTTCGTGGGAGAACTCTATTCCCGGCGCGTTGCCGAGGTCGAGCTATGGCCGTCGCAACTCGAGGCGGCTCACAGAGCGACAGACCTCACCGATGATCTTGTTGTTGCGCTCCCGACGAGCGCTGGCAAAACGCGCATAGCCGAGATTGCTGCGCTGATGGCGCTCGCATCGGGTCGCCGCGTTCTGATCGTGACACCGTTGCGCGCCCTTTCTGCGCAGACGGAGCGCTCCTTTCGGAAGACGTTCTCCAGTCTCGGCTTCACGGTTTCATCGCTCTATGGCGCCAGCGGTCTGGCGATCGGCGATGAGGACGCCCTGCGATCGCAGGACATCGTGATTGCGACACCAGAAAAACTCGACTTTGCGCTGCGCAACGATCCAACCATTATCGATGATGTTGGGCTTGTCGTTCTCGATGAGGGCCATCTCATAGGACCGAGCGAACGCGAGATTCGCTATGAGAGTTTGGTGCAACGACTGCTCCGCCGCCCAGACAATGCGGGCCGTCGCATCGTATGCCTCTCTGCGAGTCTCCCCGAGGGAGACCAACTCAACGATCTCACCGCCTGGATACGCAGTGACGCGGCCGGCACTCCAATACAGTCGGGCTGGCGCCCGACTCGGCAACGGTTTGGAACACTCGCTTGGCAGGGCAATTCTGGCCGGCTGAGTTTCGACCTTGAAGCAGGCGGCCCCTATATCAGGCACTTCATTCCTGAGCAGCCTGCAATCCGACCACGCCGAACGCCGTTCCCGAGGGACAACAAGGAGTTCACGCTCGCTGCGGCATGGACGTTTTCGGCACAGGGAAAACGAGCGCTGATTTTCTGCACGCAACGTGATCACGTCGAGGGCTACGCCGAGACGATTGTCGATCCGGCGCGGCTACTTGCCGTCCCTACTCGAGAACGCTGCGCAAGTCGAACGCGCTTTGGCTGTTGGTCGCGAATGGCTGGGGCAGGACCATCCGGCAGTGCGATGCCTACCCATCGGCGTCGCAATACATCATGGTCGTTTGCCTGGCCCGTTCCTCCGTGAGGTCGAGGCGTTGCTCGCTGCCGGGATCCTCCGCGTAACCATCGCCTCGCCCACTCTCGCGCAGGGGCTCAATCTGAATGCTGCGGTGCTGCTTATTCCAACGCTCTATCGAGCGGGCGTGCCACTTTCGGGCGAAGAGTTCGCCAACGTGGCCGGCCGCGCCGGCCGCGCCTTCGTCGATCTGGAGGGCCTCGTTCTCCACGTGATGTACCAACCCGAAAACTGGCGCCTCCGAGCTTGGCGCGATCTCGTCGGGTCCGCAAAGGCGCGATCTCTAACCAGTGGGATCATATCGGTCGTTGCTGAAGTCATGGCCCGTCTCGCGCGGACAAACGTCTTCCTGCGAGCGGATGCCATGGAATACCTCGCCAACGCGCAGGAAGCGTGGTTTCCGCAGGATCAAGCGGGGGATACGGACTCCATCGAAAGCTTGATCGAACGGCTGGATGCTACCGTTTTCGGATTGATTGAAGCTCTCGACGCCGATAGCGCAGAATTGCCGCGCCTGCTGAACGACGCGCTGACCGGGTCCCTCTGGGCACGCCAGATCGGGCGCCTTGGCGACCGGGCCCGATCGAACCAGCTCTGGGTACTTTGGGCGCGTGCGAACCTGATATGGAACAAGTCGAGCGCAATGCAGCGTCGCGCGACATTCGCCATGGGTGTCGGGCTGGAGGCTGGTTGGCAATCGACGCGATAGCAGAAGATGTCACAGCCTTGCTCGACCAGGCTGATACTGCCGCTTTGGCCGGAGACCATCCTGGCCTCAGCAGCGCGCTCATTAGCATGGCCGAACGGCTGTTCGCGATCCGGCCGTTCGTTCCGGATGTCGATCTGCCTGGCAACTGGCGCAATCTGCTCAGCTCATGGTTGGCCGGTACCGATGTCGTCGCCCTTGGACTGGACAACATGCGAGTTGTTGAGGACGCCTTTGTCTATCGGCTCGTCTGGGCGATCGAAGCCGTCCGGATGCGCCGCCGCGCTCGCGGCGGCGAGTCTGAGGTTATCGAAGGAAGCGCCGCCGCTACGATTGAGGCCGGCGTTCCGCAGACGATGATGGCGATGCTTGTGCGAGCAGGGCTGCCTTCGCGTGTCGCGGCCATTACGGTGATCCGTGAGACGCAACCAACTTTCGTGACTCGCGGTGAGATGAATCAATGGCTGGGCTCCAATGAGGTCACGGCGCTTAGCGACCAGGCGCATTGGCCGACCGTCGATACCGCCGCGATCTGGAGGCAATTCCGGACTGAGGCACTGTCTGGACCTATCTTGAAGTGGATCGCGCAGGAGTGGACCATGCAGGGCGCTGTTCCCGCATTCGCCAGCCCTGCGATTCCTGGTCGGATCAGCATCGATCCGGCCAATGGCGCGGTCACAGTGACCACTCCGGAATTCAGGCGGGCCACTGGGGTCCAGCATCGTTTGCGGCAACTCGCTCCAAGTCTGTTGCATGTCGAATACGCGCCTGACGGACAAAGCTGCCGCATTTTCAGGATCGGTCGTGGCGAAGCTCGGTGGGAAATGCCTTGATTCGGCCTCGTCGGCGGCCCTCTTGGACAGATTGGAAGTTCGCTGTCGGCACCTCTGAATGAATGATCCCAAGAACTTGTGTGTTCATCGGTTTTCTTTATCGTAAACGGCACTTGATTTTTTGCCGCGTCTAAAATCTTATTCCAAGATAGGGGGCGATCCTGATGCATATTTTGCAAACCAGGGCGAAGAAATACCAAGCGAACGGAAATGGGCAGCCAAAGGACGCCACCTATGATTTTGTGGCGGGCGTTTGGCGTAATCATGAGGGCTTGGTAGCTTTCCAGCAGGGGAACGACCCCGCGACCAAGAAAAATGACCTTGAAACCGGAGAGGACCAAAAAGGGGAATAACTTTGCCGATTGAGGTGGATGTACTGCTCCTATCGAGCTTGGCTGATCTTTCCACCGACCGCATCTGCTATCATCTTTCGGCGATGGGAGTTCAATTTCTGCGGTTGAACAGAGAACAATTGCCGGACCTCCGTCTTCAAATAGATCCCTTGAGGGCACGCCTGACCTGCAGTTATGCCGACCATGTATGGAACATTGCGTCCAATCTTAAGTCTGTGTGGTGGCGACAGCCAACGTTTCTCAGAAACACGCCAGGTAGAGCGCTGACGGTCGAGGAACAACTCGATCGCTCTCAATGGTCTGCAGCGATGCGTGGGCTGATGCTTTTCGATGAAGCCCGTTGGTTCAATGATCCTGCGGCGACGTATCGCGCAGAATCAAAACCGTATCAGTTACGGGTGGCCTGCAAGCTCGGTTTCGATGTGCCTGAAACGCTTGTTACAAATGACAAGGCCGCCGACGTTCCTTGTCTCTTGGGGCAGAAATTGGCGATCAAGAGCGTCGATACGGTTCTTCTATCGGAGGGGAGCAGTCAACATTTCGGATATACCATTCTTACCGATTGGTCCGATTGCGTCGACGTGGACTTTCACACGGTTCCTGTTACCTGCCAGGCGCTCCTGTCACCGAAGTTGGATCTCCGGGTCACGTTGATCGGTGAACGCCTTTGGTGCAGCACGGTAGAAACTGATGAAGGTGGAGTTGAGGGGGACTGGCGTCTACGCCCAAAGACAGAACTCGTTTACAAAGAGCACCAACTTCCAGCCGAAGTCGAACGACGTTGTCGGGCGATGATGAGCGTATTGGGGCTAAGATATGGTGCGATCGATTTGGCTCTCTCCGCAGGGCGATATTGGTTTATAGAAATCAACCCGACAGGTGAGTGGGGCTGGCTTGATCGCGATGGTCGCGGAATCTCGGGGGCCATAGCACAGGAACTGGCTTCGGAGGTCCGGACGTGATCAAGGCACTGTGGTCGTTTCTCTTCGATGCGTTTCGGACGCCTTTGGTCAATCGTCGTATAGCGAAGCGACTTCAATCACTCGATTCACACGAATCGTTCAGTGATATTAGGTCGCTCAGTGACGGTGATATTAAGAAGTATGTTGATTCCGAATGGACGCGCGCAAAAGAACTGGATGACAAACTATCGAAACTTACAGCGTCGTTGTCTATTGCGCTGACTGTGGGTGGAGCAGTGGCGAAAACGATTGTCGACGGCTTGGCTGCATCGCCAATCAAGATCGCCGTGCTTACGCTTTTATTCCTGTCGATGGTGTTCTTCCTATACGGAGCCATTCTTGGATTCAGAGGCCTACGACCCAAGCCTCGATTCGGTTATGGCGCGAAATTCATGAATGCTGTCGAAGCGGGCGGGGAGGACGCTCGAAAAACATTAAATGAGGCTGCCGCCAGCTTCGAAGTTCTCAATATGATACGAGCAAACGAAGCGTCTGCCGCGATCGACCTTATCCGAAACGGCATCATTTTCTTTGCTGTCGCTATGGCCCTCAGCTTTGTTGCCCCACCTAAGTCGCCTGACGCCCACCCCGCGCTCCCTCGAACGGGTGTCCAGTCAACACCCTGATCGTTGCGGGATATCGGTCCAAATTGGGGACCATGAGGATTTGTGGGGCAGTCACGTTGCGGCCGACCAAACGGGCAATTTCTGTGGCGCGGTTCCGGCCCGCTCAGAGAGCCTCCGTAACTAACCGCCCCACAGTTCCTGATGCTCTCCAGGCACACTCGTCGCACATGCCTCAGCCCGGTTTTAGGCGCGCGCGGTAGACGCTCGTCTTGAACGGCGCACACCCAAGATCTCAACGGAGCAGATGACGAAGCTCCAGGACCAATCGGGTGAGATCGCCCGCGTAGCTTGCGATCATCGCTGGCAAAAATGTTTTGTCGCTTGGCACTTAAACGGGATCTTCCTCAATTTGTGTGGCGCGGTGGCAGCATTCGTGCTCTCAGCAGTTCGGGGCCTGCCCTGCCGTACATTGCGCGCTTGAGGGTCTTGAGGCGGTTGATCTGACCTTCGGCCTGTCCGTTGCTCCAGGACAGCTCGATGGCGTTGTTGACGGCATCGATGTCTCTGCGCAAAACACGGGCGAATCGCATGATCGGAATGATGTCGGAGTCGATTGCATCGTCGATCCAGGGGTCCAGTGTTTCCGACCTCTTGCTCCGAAGGATACCGTTGAAGCGCATTGCCAGGCGTCGCATCTCGGCGAATGCGTCAGATCCCTGCTTCAGGGCATCGACTTTCCTTGCTTGTCGAGGCGTCAGCAGGCCTCTTGGCTTTATGCACAGCGCCGCGGCAACAACTGGCGAAATCGCGTGGCCGGTATCCGGATCTCGAACGGGTCCCAAGCTGATCGCCATCGAAGGAACATCATCGGCGCGCACTCTTTTCGGCCCGCCGCCAAGCTCCCAGCAGTCGCTCCAGATTGGAGAAGCTGCCGGTGTAGCCGCGCTGCTTGACATAAAAGATGCCGTCCGCAGCGGTTCCCTTCCTTCCAGCATTGGGCAAGGAACGTTTCAAAGCACCATGGTGATGTGGGGTTCAATGCTGCTCGCCGCCTATCTGGCGGAGCCTTGAACTTGAGCCACTTCGCTACGCTGCGACGCTCGTAGCCGGTCCGTCGGGCGATCGCGCTGTAGGATAGACCCTCCTGGCGTAAGGCGTGGAGCATCTCGAATATCTCCTGGCGAGACTGCCTATGCGCGAGACGGGCACGCCGGCGATGTGTCGCAGCGTCGACAAGAGCGTCCTCGGACAGGATGGATCTTCCTGAAGCACGTCCACTAAGGCTGATCTGTTCCTCGATTGCCGTACGAAGATTCTGGACCAGATGAAACCGGTCGGCCACCTGGTGAGCCTGCGGTGCGCGTCGCTAACAGCGGATGAACCACACAAATTGAGGAAGACCCCGTTTAAGTCCCATGTGACAAACGCCCCGATGTCTCTGCCATCACGACGGCTAGGCCGACACCTGTCAACTTACCCAGGTTGCAGGCGAGGGTTCGCGATGTGACAATTAACGGTCCGGCATGAAAGCGGGCGATACCGCAACGTCGTTTCCGAATCGGTGGAAACGTGAGACAAGCATAGCAATCATAGCCGCCGTGGCGGGCGTTGGAAGAAGGGGCTAATATGGACAGAAAATACCAAGTCTTACAGCAACTCAAAAACGCTGAGGCTGGGTTGAGCTACGGCCTACATGTATTTGGCGATCACATAGCCAAACGCGAGAAGTATCGGTCTATAGATGGCATCCAAGCCGTGCACTTCTATCTGATGCAGAAATATCATTGGTTGCCAGCAGTTGTTAGAAGTATGTCGGACGAAGACCTACGATTTTGCCTAACAGAGGAAATGGACGGATGGGTATTGCCTGGAGACGCCAGGGAGTAGCTCAGTCAGAGTGCCTCTCATCGTCTTCCATTCAGCTGGTCGTTCTCTTTCTTCGCGGCCTCGCGCCGCTTGTCAATCCAGGTGGCGAGGTCGAGCAAATATACCCCCTTCGCCGCCTTCTGGCTGCTCTCGATCCTGACCACGGGCAAATCGATCTCGCCGTCTGTCGTTTTGCGGATGAGCACCTGCGGCGTGAGGTGCTGGAAATAGTCGCGGCACACAACGTCAATGGGGATAATCGCTGCACCATTGTATTGCGCGAGCAACAGAAATGCCGTGTTCATATCAAGCCTAGCTCCGGTTCCGTCCGACCAAGCTTGAGCTTTTGCCGTGCTTTCGACCGCCTCCGCAAGAGTTGCTGAAAACGCAACAGCGCGCCATGGGGTTCGCAACGTCGAACCCGCTAATTCAATTCCGGGACGGGACGGTCAGGCCGGGGCCCTCACCGTTGTTGCCCCAAGAATGAGAAACGGGTTGTTCGCTTTTCAGTTCAAAGCTCTAAAATTTGCATCCGTCCAATAAGTCCCCTCGATCCAGGCCGTCGCCGTAGCTTTGATCCGAATTTCGTTTTCGCTCCGTGCCGGCAGCGACAGTATCGTTTCCGCCAAGGCGAAGGCGGGTGCGCTAGCGGCCTCGATCATACCGCATTCATCATCAACGCTAGACTAATCCACTCGGCGACCCGCAGGCTAAAAAAGCAGAACTTGCCAGATCAAGATCGCTCCGGCCCTGCGACGATGCAAGCATATAGATTAGCGGCCTTATGACAGCCACCGCAAGTAGCCGAGCCTAGAAGTCAGTCCGTGCGAGCCCCTTAACGAAGCGGTGGATTGTTCAGCTTACCGTCCAGAAAAGTGACGGTAGATGACCTCACCCATCCCTTTTCTTGCGCCATGTCCCAACGTTGACGACTCGCGGAGCATTACTCACGAATAGCTTCGCTTTGTAACGTCGGACTTCTCGCAGCCACGCAGTGGCAAAAATCTCCAAAAATCAACGGCCAGATGCGTTGCTTTCGATGTTAGAAGATAATCGTGTTCCCCCGGGGAAATGCCGAAAAAGCGGGCAAGCGTCATTATCGGCGTCAACAAGACCGGCGGGCTGCCGGTTCTAGAAGGGTGTGCCACGGGAGCCAAAGCGGTCGCAGACTGGCTGACAGGTGAAGGGTTCGACGTTACCCTCCTAACCGCCTTGATGCACGGCTCGCGGAAAAGCGCCCAACAGCGGCCACATCGCCGCTTCAGGCCGCCAAAACCTCATCGCCGTGCATGAAGGCGGCTAGGAGACCGGCTGCGGCAAGCAGAAGCGCCCCTTCGCACACCGAGCAGACCCATCGTGCATTTTCAGCAGTGCGGACGATGTAATCCAGGTAGTGCCCGTCTCCGCCACGGTTCATGATAGGTGCCATGGCGTTCGGATTGCCGCCAGGCACCCAAAGCACATCAACTTGCGTATTATCGTCGTAGGAGTGTGTGGCCAAAAATCTAAAACCGTCACGTGTAACGACCGACGTATCCACTGATCCGCCTACCAGCCTGACTTCGAGGTCTGGCACCAACTTCAGCACTTCTTGAGGGCCGGAAACACCCAGAAGGTCTACTTCATCATAAACGGGAATGCTGACAATCATGACGCGCCTCGACTGACTGGCTGGTGACCTCGAGGAATGCTGAGCGAAAGCCCTAGGGCGGAGAACCAGCTAGGTTGTCGTGGTTCACGGGTACGCTCAAATAAAGATACGGACATGGCAGCTGCCATGACGCCCCATTGAAGCAAGCCGCTGCTGAGAAGTGCACAGAGCATGAATGCCCAGCACGTGCCGACACACCAGAAGGCCCGTACGAAACCAAACATAAGATCATCCCTTACGGCCTTAAACCCGAAAGCAGCTAGGGTTGGCCGCCTGTGGCAGCGGTTGAGGGAAAGTTGCTTCCAAGGGGTGGCTTGCCACGACAGTGCTATGAAAGCCGCGGCCACGATCGGATCGACGCCGGTCGCAAACAGCAGCACCTGTATCAGGATCGCGGTCGACATCAGTAACGCGCCTGCCGCGATCCAAACGAACATGTAGGCGCACAGAAACAACCCTATCGCGCGCCATCGACGACGGCTCAGGCTTTGTCGCCAAAGGTGCAGCAACGGGGCCGATAGCAGGGGCGGCATCATGGCGACAAGCATTGCCAGCCAGGAGCCTGCCGCAAGGACAAGGTCCGCGGATGCAAAAGTCGCTTCCGCTCTTACGGCGATCTGTTGTCCAAAATTCGTAACCGACAGGCAGAGGTCAGGCATTGCAGGAACATCCGCCGAACTGGCCAGGAGAACCCATCCGGCCACCGTCAGAAAAAGAATTGGTCGTGGCACTCGCGATAGTGCGATCCAGGCGACGGTGGCCGCCCGCATCTCACTGTTCCTGCCGATAGATGCTGACGCGCCCTATGGAGATATCATTACTCGTGGCTCCTGGCACAGCAGCCACCAGCTTTACCGATAGCTCGTCTTCCAAGCCCGAGGTGGCGTGCTTGGCGTCGATGATACTCGTGATGTCAAACGAGGCAGTGACGCCATTTCCGGAGGAGGCGGTTGGGTGACTGACTTTGCTTACACCGAACATGGAGAACGAACCGGCCAGATGCTCAGTGTCGTCCTCAGGATCGACGTCATCGGGGAGACCAACATAAACGTAGAATATCGCCGCGTCACTCGGACTTTTCACGTTTTCTAGGTTAAGAAAGACCCGGTCCGGCTCGCGCGCGATGCCAGGGCCGACGGACAGTGCTTGCGAAAGCCTCTGCTTTTCGCCGCTGTCCAGTTTGATCGTGGTCTCAACGACATCGCTGTTAAGACGTACAACCGAGCTATTTGCTCCCACAAGGGACGGCGATTTTGGCGGTGCCATTTGAAGGCCCCCTGAAAGCTGGGATGCGACTCGAGGCGAAACACCTAGTCGTTCGAAACGGACCGCTACCCGGTCTGTCGCCTCCGCAATCTGCGTGTCATCATCGTAGAGATATCCGAGTTTCGGCGCTTCGGTATCCAAAACGTCACGCGGCGTGAACGTATAAAGCGTACCATCAACTGCCGGCATTGTGAAATGCCGGTCTCTCGGCCCGTTCAGCCAATCGGGATCGGTCGGATCGGCAAAAACGTCAGGCCCATCATTCGGTCGGCGTACCTGCCTCAACCACACCTTCCACAAGCGGTCGATATTCGCATGGTGCAACCAGAAAATCGGGTCCAACGCTGCTGTATCCGGATTGGTCATGAGACCGAGGTCGAACCGATCCTGGCTGAGCCCATTGCCCTTGAAACCTCCACCGACCCAGACATGCACCGGTCCATGCGGTTGTTGTTCCAGGCCACCGAACTTACTTTCACCTTCATCGCCATGCCAGAAGGTGGTCTTGACGCCGCCAAAACCGGCGGGCCCCTCTCCAGGCGTACCTTCAAAGAACTTCTCGCCGAGCGCTGGACCAATCGGCACCACCCTTCGATCGAGGATCAGCGGCGTCTGAACGATAGGAACCTGGGCCGATCCATACCTGCGGGTCACATGGAGGAAGTTTCGACTGCCGTCCGGCCACTGAGGCTGTGCGAACGCCCGAGGCAGTTCCAGACTTTGCCTGTCGCTTGAGTAATCCCAGTAAGGCAGCGCCCAATCGGACGGTCCATGCAACTTGACGATTTCATCACGGAGAAGGGCCTCGAACGCTGCCAGATAACCACGATGCCACGGTAGAAAAAACCATGTGAGATGCTGGCATTGATTCCAAAGTTTCCGCAGTTGCTGACTGTTCGGCAACGGCGTTCCCTGAGGTATGTATCCAAACTTTCGCCAGACTTCTTCGTCGATACCGTGCATGGCCGCGAGTGACCACCAACTGGTGGGGTCAGAAAGGTCTCGCTCCTGAAGTTTGCCTATGGCCCTGCTGTACCACAGCAAGGTTTCGTCATTTGGCGGCAGTTTCCAGACGTTTCGGCGAACGAATGACATGATCTCCCCCTCGATCAACACCATCGCTCAGGCAAAAGCCAAAGGCTGCACGCCAATATACTTGAAGTTGGAGTTGGCGCAAGTGCGAGTCAATGCTCGAAAGTATTCGTCAAAGGAATTCTGGCGTTTTGCCTAGTACAATCGTCAAAAAAAGACCTAATCCCGCAACTAGTTGTCGCGGGGACCAACTAGCAGAAGAGAAGCCGGCAGGTTACCAGCCGATTTTCTTTCTGGTATCAGGGACGGAATACCGCTTCATCGGGATCGCCTTCCATCCGGTCAATCCTTGCGTGGCGGAACGTATGGTTTCTTCGTCACCTTCGACTAGTAACGAGGAAGCCTTTTCGTCAACAACGACGGCACCAGCACGACCGACTCTCTTGGCGGTCTCGCTTGAAGATGGCGCAGCCGCGTGTTCCTTCCGCAAAATTACCTGCTGCATCACTATATCGCTCATGATCATCCTAACCTGGAAGCCCGAAGCCTTCGTAGTCCCGGCCAAAGCCAAGGGGCGTCGCCGATCCGAACAGCTTGTCTCTCAGAGCGGTACTTTTGCTCGCACCGATCAAACCTAATATAGTAGCGTCCGCGGCCAAAAGATAGGCTGCGAACCCAGCCAACGCGGGACTCGCCATCGAGGTTCCGCTCATTGCACCGAACGTGGCGCCGGGCAGGGTAGAAACGACCCCGACGCCAGGACCGGTTAGATCTATCTGCGGCCCGAAATTAGAGAACGCACCCAGGAAGGTCTGGTTGGACCCATGCGGCTTGGCGATATCGCTGCTTTCCGATGAAGGCGTTGGAAAGGAACCCGTCCAACCCGCGGCCGATACCGCCACGCAAAAAGGCAATGCAGCTGGGTAGCTCACGGGCTTGCGGCCGTCATTGCCGGCTGCGGCGACGACCAGAACTCCATTATCCAATGCCGACCCGATCGCAGCCCGCACCGCTTCATCCTCGGCTCCGCCGCCGAGGCTTAGATTAACGACATGGCAGCCATCCTGAACAGCTCTATCGATCGCGTTCATGATGTCATAGTTGGTGGCTCCACCTCCTTTGTGGGGAAACACCCGGTAGCTTCTTAAAGTTACACCTGGCGCGACCCCCGCAAGATCGATGCCGCCGGCCGGTCGTGCCCCGACAATGCCCGCGACGTGGGTCCCATGTTCACCGTCGAGAGCGGCAGGTCCCCAATCGGCGATCTGCCCTGGATCGTCCTTTGTTTCATCGAGGACCATGTTGGCTCCGCCAGACACATTAGGTAATAGCGGATGGTTTGGATCGATGCCGCTGTCGACAATGCCGACCACAATGCCCTCGCCAGCTGTCAACGGCAGGCTGCCTCTGAACCGGCGCAGTGCCAGAAGGCTCTGTGTGAGGTCGATCTGCTCCAGTTGCAGGCTGGCTCCGGCCGAAAGCGTGAAATTCCGCTCGAAGCGACCCCAGTAGCGAGGCGGCCCATAGACATAGACCCGTTCCAAGGTCGTGCCGAGCGCAATTCGGAGTCGAACGTCGCCACGAGCGTCGGTCCTGCCCTCATCGCCCGCTCTCGTGCGGAAATTCGTGAAGGCGATAACGCGCGCATCGGCGAGTGGATTGCCTCCCAAATCTTCGATCCTCAGGACGCTCCCTTGAGCGGCGGTGGCAAACACGGCCGCCGCAGCTTCGCGCTTTATCTCGTATATCACCCGCATTTTCTCGTAGATGACGACAGGAACGATTTTGAGCGACGGTTCCTCGAGCCTCAGCTCAAGCTCCGTTTCAGGCGTCATCTCAACGAGCTTCGGTCCATCGACACTGACGGAATCGATGACATCGACCTGGCTAGTTGCAACCCGCGCCGCAGGAGCTTGGCCCCCGACGGCCGCTGCCAGCGAAATCGTCGACCGAAGGGACGCGGCCTGGGCCAGCGTCTGAGACTTAAAACCATGTGCAGGAAGAACAACATATCGCTTCAGCATTGATCCATCCCCCAAGGCAATTGACATCGCCGCGTCTGACACATCCCCGACGCCAACGGCTGACAGTATGCTTTATTTACAAGACAATGGTGTTCTCCGCCAGTAATCGAAGAACAGATCATCCACGGCAAGCTCTATTTCACAATGCCCGACGCATTGTGTATGGCGGGGGCGACGTCACGACGAACCCGGTCGACTTCTCCCGCCGTAGCGAGGCTCCGACGGAGTGCAGCGTCGCCAGCACTGCCGGCTTTGTCCCTCGAAGATCATCGAGGCTGACAACAGCCCCTCCTGGTCGGGCATGCGAACCGCCAGTTCCAGACCCTGGCCAGGCCCGAGCTCGTGGAGGCTTCTCATCGCCACCACGCACGGCACGGCCACTGTCCGCCTTCTGCGCTATCGGGCGTATTCCCCGAACTTTCTAAGCTATCAGAGAAGGGCGCGCATTTCCGATCTCTCCGAGATCCAATCGACACGTCGACGCCACAGGGCATGTTTTCGCTACAGGTACTCGGTGCCGTTGCCCAGCTCGAGCGTGCGCTGATCTCGGAACGGACCAAGGCCGGCATCATCGCTGCAAGATCGAAGGGGCGACTGCTAGGCTATCCAGGTATCCGGGAGCGCAAGCCCGAAGCCCTGGCGAAAATGACCGCGATACAAAAGGCGGCTTATGGCCGACGGCTACAATCAACGATGAACCAGTGGCTTCCGACGGTCCGCCGGATGCGACCAGACCATAACTGGGACGACATCGCTCGGGTCCTGAAGCAGCGCGGCCTCGACTGGACGCCTGAACGACTGCGGCGGGCAGTGAGGTGGCTCGTCACCGAGCGCCTGGCTCCGAGGAATGCCAACGCCGAGCATGAGAGCGCGCGAGTATGCATATCAACCAGAAGGCTAGCGTCGTCCTCGCTCAATGCTGGCGTTGTTGCAAGTAGCAACAAACCGATTGAACCAAAGTGCTTGAACATTAGCAGCACTCCCCCCTTTGCCGACGCCACCATGCATGACGGGGGCCGGGTGCGCAACTTTTAGCGACTCCCACTGTCGCTTGGCACATCGCGATGCCGTTAGGGGAGGACGGCAACCACCCCATCTGCCAAGCGACAACCTCGGCGCCGATTGTGCGCGGCATGCGCGGATGTTTTTCGATGATCTCGCCTCAGCAGTTCCGGGCAGCTTCGCGATCGCGCCGGTCTCCGAGATGGAGCCCGCGCTCGCGCGCGACTATGCCAATACGACCGCCATGATCTTCGGCACATCGCCCCAACTTCGACGATATTCTAGCATCGGCACGTCAGATCGAGCAGAACATAAACGAACGCGCCTAGTCGGCGGTGTCGGTTAGACGCCGCCGACTAGGCGCGTTCGCCTGCCCCCATATGCGGACAGGCCTCCGAACAGGGGCATGCGCGGGCCGGCTACTATACGACGGCTGACTTCAGTACGCCCGTGCGGCCGGGATGCTGGGCCTTTGGATTCTGGCGCCACCAAAACTCAACCGTGACAGGGATGCGCCACTTTTTGGCAAGGCGGTCGACCTCTTTCCATGCGTCGGAACCGGACTGGCCCTGCACCGAAATACCCAGGTCAGGGTGGTACTTAAACTCCTCGTCGTCGACCTTGGCGGCTTTGGCCGGGATCCCCAGTTCACGGACAAGCTTGTCACCGTCGAGGCCCTTTGACTTTAGTTGCGCAATCATCGTGAGCAGGATCGACGACCATCTAGGGCTCGGGATCGCTTTTCCGTTGATGGTCGCCGACAACGGTTTCGTGAAAGCGAGACCGGGCGCGACGTCGAACTGCATGGCGCCTCCCTTCGAGAAAGACGACGGCTTCATCGGGCTCATCGTCGCGCTCCAAGCCGAGCTGGTCCATCGCCTCCTTCACGACACGATCCAGCGTCTCGGGTAGCGCAGGTCATCGTCAGGATGGATTGGCGCGGGCTCGCTGACCGCGTGCTCATGTGGGACAGCTTCCAGGTAGTCGTCTCCAACAAGCTCGCCGATGATCGATTTGCCAGGACAATCACGCTCCAATGGACCGAACTTCGGGACGATTACTTCGGGGCGCTTCGTCGCGTGGCTCTGCCTTTCTTGAGCCTCTTCGCGACGCAGGGCTGGTTCCAGCCAGACAGTTGGCTGACACCCGAGGCGGTGCAAAACGAGTTCAAGAGGCTCGAGGGGCGTTATCAACTTAACTCGCGTTCAGGGATTTGCGGCATAGACCCGATGTCATGAACACCGCAACCGTCAGCTACAAGCGCCATCGTTTCCCGCCGCAGATCATCGCCAATGCAGTCTGGCTCTACTACAGGTTCCCCTTGAGCCTGCGTCTGGTCGAGGAAATGCTGCTGGAGCGCGGGATCGTGGTTTCGTATGAGATAATCCGCCGGTGGGGCATCAAGTTCGGTCCGCATTACGCTCGCCGCTTGCGCCGCAAGCAGCACAGCCGAAACGATGTCTGGCACCTGGACGAGATCGTCATCACCATCGCCGGCAGGAAACACTGGTTGTGGCGCGCCGTCGACCAGGATGGCTATGTGCTCGACGAGATCGTCCAGAACCGCCGCAACACCAAAGCGGCCAAGCGCTTGCTGACGCGGCTGCTGAAGAAGCAAGGCGTCGCGCCGAAGCGCATGATCACCGACAAGCTGCGCTCCTATGGAGCAGCCAGGCGACAGGTGATGCCGGACGTCGAGCATCGGTCGCATAAGGGATTGAACAACCGTGCCGAGAATTCGCATGTGCCGCTGCGAAAACGGGAGCGGATTATGCAAGGCTTCCGATCACCAGGAGCACTGCAACGCTTCGTTTCGATCTTCTCGGCTCTGCGCAATCTCTTCGTCCCGCCACGCTCAAAACGCTCCGCTCTCGCTACACATATTCACCGCCTGCAGGCCATGGCGGAATGGAAAGCCGTGGCCGTGGTCAGCTGACATCAGCGGCTGCAGGTCTCAACGCGTGTATATGCAGACAACCTGACATCCCCGCTCCGCCAATGACTGATTCGGAAAAGCAGGAAGCCCCGAAATCGCATATGCTGAATTGGTCTCACAGTCGTCAACCGCACTTTGCAGATTGCTAAGATAGCTTGCTGCAGCCCCGCCTCCATCCCAAGCCCGACAAGAGACGGCCCGAGATCGGAGGCCTCCCGCACCAGAATTCGAGCCTCACGACAGTCCACCAGCGCCTGATCGATGGGCTGGGCCGTCGCGGCATCAATCCAGAAAAAACAGAAAGCGGCGAAAGCAACAGTCGTGTCATAGCATCTCCCCATTGCGGAATGGCCGAGTGCGAAGTCTTCAGAATACACCTACTAGCGACGGCTTTGAATAATAAAACAATGATGGCTAAGGACCCAGGCACCCAGCCGATGATCGACGTCGGTGCCGCTACGCTGGCTGGTGTTTGGGCCCTAGTAGTCGCGGTGGTATCGGCGCTAACGGCTCTGATGCGTTTCTAGGGTCCCATGCCGGAATTTTTGTTTGCTCGACCATCAAGGCAGGCCCGCCCGAGCAAAACAGCTATTGAAGGTGAGCTTGGGCAGCCCGTGAATTATACTGTCGACGCTGTAAGCGGCGACGCGGCCGTCACCGGAAGCTTACCCTACGACGTTGGCGCCACAACAATCGGCGCGACATGAGCCCATTCGATACGCCAGTCGAACCTCTCGCCACCGCCATTGTCAGCGTAAAAGACAGTGAAGGAGTCGTCATCCCGGAGGACGCCAATGTCGAGGATCTGGCGGTCGCCCGGCTGGAAATTGAATGCCCAGCCCGTCAGCATGAAATGGGCGCGCGACGGCGTCGGGAAGGGTACCCTTTGCAGTCCGTCGGCAGTGCCTCTCTCTATTCCGGTTGTGACATTCAAACCGACGGTGGGAATGACAACGAAGTCGACAAGATAGCCGAAGGTGTCTCCGCTGTTTCCATCGCGCAGGGCAACATTCAGCTCATTGCCGGTGAACCAGACTCCGACGCGGTCCAATTCCTGCTCCCTGTTGCCGATGAAGAAGACTCTGAACCCCACCAATGCTATCAAGGGGCGGCGCAACGCATCTCCATTGTCCGCGCTGTCCATGACCTCCGGTGGAAGCTCGCGTTGACACGCACCGACGCATCCCACATCCCTGATCTGAAAACGGCGAGCACCTGGAATCCGCAGGAGCGAATGGGAGATATTGTAGCCAAACTCTTCTCCAGAAGGGTCGGCATCCTGCAGGCGAACTTGCAGCCTCCCGTCTGGAATGCTGGACGGTTGATTTTGTGCGTTGGGCGATAGATCCTCTGCTCTGCCGCCAGCCAACACCTGAATAAGGACTAATTCACGGTCCCGCCCGGCAGGGTAGGTAAGCCGGAAGCTGCGGAGTGCCGGCACTCGACTCCCGAACACTGCATAAGGCTCACCGTCCGCATCGAAAGGCTCTGCAGTGCCTTGTGCTGATACAATCGCCATCGCCATCTCCTTGAGATCGGGACGTGCCTAGAGAGATTTTATGACCGGGGCCGGAGGCTACCCACGACGCATGAGGCTACGAGGAACTAAGTACTCAATCCTTGAACTGCTGCCTGCAGATGAAAATGGCAGCCCGCCCAGGCACGCGACGTATCATACCATGTTCTGGAAAATTGCGCGAGATCCATCTGAATCTGTTATCGTGGAGGAACAGTCTAGCAAGTGAAGAGGAGCTGTCGAAATGGAAGTTTCCGCAGAACTTCGCTGGTTTTGGGACACCGTACCTCCCAATCTCTATGATTGGTTCGTCAACTCCCCCATGCACCCGTTTGCGGCTGGAGGGAAAGAGCTGCGAGAGGACGTGTATCTACATGATCCCGAACAGGTCGAACTGGGAGTGAAAGCCCGAGGAGAAAAACCAGGGCTGGAGGTAAAGGGTCTGGTCGGCCGCACCGGGTCACTTTCAGAAGGTGCCTTTTGTGGTGAAATTGAAATCTGGACCAAATGGACGTCACGAGCATTGACGTTACCTGCCGCGACGATAGCCACTTCTAAAACAAGGTGGTTGCGAAAATTTGATACTGGAGAGGGAGCGCCGCGGGAGATCGAGTTGAACGCGAAGGGCAAACCGGTTCGCGAACAGTTACCAGCCCGTGGCTGCAATGTAGAACTGACAATGGTCAAAATTGAAGATGTCGTTGCCTGGACGTTTGGCTTCGAGGCCTTTGGTGAACTGGATCAAGTCTGCGAACAACTAAGGGCCGTGGCGGCATCGATGTCAGCAAGAGAGCCGCCTGATTTCGGTCGTTCATCCTTAAAAAGTTATCCCGCCTGGCTTGCAGGCAGGCCGCGATCTTAGCACGCGTCCTATTGTCGCTTGGCAGTTAATTGGGTTCTTCCTCAATTTGTGTGGCGCGGTGGCAGCATTCGTGCTCTCAGCAGTTCGGGGCCTGCCCTGCCGTACATTGCGCGCTTACGGGTCTTGAGGCGGTTGATTGACCTTCGGCCTGTCCGTTGCTCCAGGACAGCTCGATGGCGTTGTTGACGGCATCGATGTCTCTGCGCAAAACACGGGCGAATCGCATGATCGGAATGATGTCGGAGTCGATTGCATCGTCGATCCAGGGGTCCAGTGTTTCCGACCTCTTGCTCCGAAGGATACCGTTGAAGCGCATTGCCAGGCGTCGCATCTCGGCGAATGCGTCAGATCCCTGCTTCAGGGCATCGACTTTCCTTGCTTGTCGAGGCGTCAGCAGGCCTCTTGGCTTTATGCACAGCGCCGCGGCAACAACTGGCGAAATCGCGTGGCCGGTATCCGGATCTCGAACGGGTCCCAAGCTGATCGCCATCGAAGGAACATCATCGGCGCGCACTCTTTTCGGCCCGCCGCCAAGCTCCCAGCAGTCGCTCCAGATTGGAGAAGCTGCCGGTGTAGCCGCGCTGCTTGACATAAAAGATGCCGTCCGCAGCGGTTCCCTTCCTTCCAGCATTGGGCAAGGAACGTTTCAAAGCACCATGGTGATGTGGGGTTCAATGCTGCTCGCCGCCTATCTGGCGGAGCCTTGAACTTGAGCCACTTCGCTACGCTGCGACGCTCGTAGCCGGTCCGTCGGGCGATCGCGCTGTAGGATAGACCCTCCTGGCGTAAGGCGTGGAGCATCTCGAATATCTCCTGGCGAGACTGCCTATGCGCGAGACGGGCACGCCGGCGATGTGTCGCAGCGTCGACAAGAGCGTCCTCGGACAGGATGGATCTTCCTGAAGCACGTCCACTAAGGCTGATCTGTTCCTCGATTGCCGTACGAAGATTCTGGACCAGATGAAACCGGTCGGCCACCTGGTGAGCCTGCGGTGCGCC